>NZOA01000001.1 GCA_002695115.1 Planctomycetota bacterium | reverse complement strand
GATGGCGCTCTACTGGCTCGACCTCGTTCGCTATGCCGACTCGGTCGGCTACCAGAAGGACTCGGACCAGAACATCTGGCTCTACCGCGACTACGTGATCGCCGCCTTCAACAACAACAAGCCCTTCGACAGTTTTGTGCGTGAGCAACTCGCCGGCGACCTGATGAAGGATTCCAACGGCAGCTCGGCCCAGGTGGCCGAGTGGAGGATCGCCTCGGGCTTCAACCGTCTCAACCAGACCACCAGCGAGGGCGGCGCCCAGGCAAAGGAATACATGGCCAAGTACGCGGCTGACCGGGTTCGCAACACCGGCGCCATCTTCCTTGGTATGACCACCGGCTGCGCCGAATGCCACGACCACAAATACGACCCCATCACGAGCAGGGATTTCTACAACTTCGCGGCGTTTTTCGCCGACCTGAAGGAGCGCGGCGTCGCCCAGCCGCGCGAGGTCAAGCTGCCAACCATGGAGCACATCCTCAGGGTGCTGCCGATTGAGAAGGAGTTGCGGGAGCTTAGAGGGATCCTGTCGGGTAAAGTCGTCAAGGATACCGGTGAGGTGGGGGGACGCATCGTCGCGTTGGAGAAAAAACTCGAGGCGCTCAGGCGCTCTCCTCCTATGGCGTCGACCATTGTTACCGAGCCGGGCAAGCCCCGCATCACGCGTTTCCTTCCCCGCGGCAACTGGCTCGATGATTCCGGTCCCGAGGCCGTCCCGGCGATCCCGGTCTATTTCGGCAAGCTCGAGGTGGGCAAGCGTAGGGCGACCCGGCTCGACCTGGCTACCTGGATGGTCGCTCGCGACAATCCCCTCACTGCCCGGGTCTTCGTCAACAGGCTCTGGAAGCTGCTCTTTGGCAGGGGCATCAGCTCTACGTTGGATGATGCCGGCGCCCGCAGTGCCTGGCCAACGCACATGGACCTCCTGGACTGGCTGGCGGTGGAGTTCATCGACAGCGGCTGGGACGTCAGGCATATGGTCAAGCTGATGGCGATGAGCGAGGCCTATCGCCGTGCGTCGACTCCTTCCCGCAGGGAGCCCGGAGCTGATCCGGAGAATGATCTCCTGGCCTGGCAGAACAGCTTTCGGCTCGAGGCCGAGCAGATTCGTGACCAGGCGCTGGCGGCCAGCGGCCTGCTCTCGGAGAAAATGTACGGCCGCAGCGTCAAGCCCTACCAGCCGGCCAACTACTGGTTCAAGCTCTACCACCAGGCGAAATACCAGCAGGACAAGGGCGATGGTCTCTACCGCCGCGGGGTCTACACCTACTGGCGCCGGAGTTTCTGGCACCCGAGCCTGCGAGCCTTCGATGCTCCCAGCCGCGAGGAGTGCGTCGCCGAGCGGCCGCGTTCGAACACTCCCCAGCAGGCTCTCGTATTGCTCAACGATCCGATCTATGTCGAGGCGGCCCGCGTATTCGCCCAGAAGCTGATGAGCGAGGGCGGGGAGTCACTGGCGGAGAGGATCAATTGGGCCTATCGCCGCATCCTGTGCCGGGAAGCCGAGGCCTGGGAGCTCGAGACGCTTGGCAGGCTCTACCAGAAACAGTTCGCCGGGTTCAGTGCAGACAAGGACGCCGCCGGCAAGCTGGTCGCGGTCGGCGAGTACGCGGCCGCCGTAGAGCTTCCCGCCGTCGAGCTGGCGGCCTGGATGTCGGTGACCCGCGCCATCCTGAATCTCCACGAGACCATCACCCGCAATTGAACTGGAAGCACCATGCAGAACAACCTGCTTGATCAGACGGAACTCTGCCGCCGGGCCTTTCTCGGCCATGGGGCCAACGTGCTCGGCGGGGCGGCGCTCGCCTCGCTTCTCTCGCCTGGGGGCCTTCGTGGCGCCGATGCCGATCCTGCCAGGCCGGGCCTCCTGCGGCCGCTGCATTTTCCACCCAGGGCGAAGCAGGTCATCTTCCTCTACATGGCAGGCGGGCCATCGCATCTCGAAACTTTTGACTACAAGCCGAAGCTGGCCGAGCTTGGCGGCAAACCGATGCCGGCTTCCATTACCAAGGGCCAGCCGATCGCCCAACTGCAGAACAAGGCGCTCAAGTGCATGGCGCCGCAATATCCATTCAAGCGCTACGGAAAGTCCGGGCAGCAGCTCAGCACAGCCTTCAAGCACCTTCCGGAATTGGCCGATGACATCTGCATTATCCGCTCCCTGAAGACCAAGGCGATCAACCACGACCCAGCCCATACCTTCATGAACACCGGTACGACGATCAGCGGCCGCCCGGCGATGGGCAGTTGGCTGCTCTACGGCCTCGGCAGCGAGGCCGAGAACCTGCCGGGCTTCGTCGTGATGACCTCCACCGGCGGGGGCCAGAGCCAGCCGATCGCCTCGCGCCAGTGGCACAGCGGTTTCCTGCCGGGCGAACACCAGGGGATGCAGTTCTATTCATCGGGCGACCCGGTCCTCTACGTCCGCAACCCGCCGGGGGTCTCAGCTGGCTCTCAGCGTGAGGTGATCGACACCATCGGCGCGCTCAACCGGGGGAGGGCAAAGACGCTGCGGGACCCGGGTATCGCCGCCCGCATCAGCCAGTACGAGCTCGCCTTCAAGATGCAGATGAGCGTCCCGGAGTTGACCCGGATCAACGACGAGAACAAGGAGACGCTCGAGCTCTACGGCATCAAGGACCTCGACGGATCCTTTGCCGGCAACTGCCTGCTGGCCCGGCGCCTCGTCGAGCGTGGGGTGCGCTTCGTGCAGGTCTACCATCGCGGCTGGGACCATCACGGCGGCATTAAGAAGGGGATCGCCAAGACGATGAACCTGGTCGACCGGGGCACCACGGCCCTCATCAAGGATCTCAAGCGACGCGGTCTTCTCGACAGCACCCTGGTGGTCTGGGGCGGCGAGTTCGGCCGCACGCCGATGGCCCAGGGTGACGGGCGTGACCATCATATGATGGGCTTCTCCATGTTCATGGCAGGCGGCGGCATCAAGCCGGGGATAACCTACGGTGCCACCGACGACCTTGGCTATCACGCGGCCGAGGATATCGTCGAGGTCCACGACCTGCACGCCACCATGCTGCGCCAGCTCGGTATCGATCACAAGCGGCTGACCTACCGCTACAACGGGCGCGATTTCCGCCTCACCGACGTACACGGCAAGGTGATCAACGACATCATCACGTGATGCCTCCGCGGCGGATGCGTTGATTATTTCCGCAGGTCGTAGGCCAGCAGGATGCCCTGGTCCCGGATGTAGAGGATGCCGTTGGAGACCACGGGGTGGGGCCAGGCCTTGGCCCTGGACCGGTCAGGCTGGTCAAACCTGCTGATCTCCTTATAGGCCTTCGGGTTGAGCTCGACGAGGGCGATGGGACCGCTCTCGGCCCGCAGGATGATCTTCCCGTCCACGACCACGATGGAGCCCTTGCCGGCGCTTCTCTTGCGCCACATCTCCTTGCCGGTTTTCAGCTCGAGACAGGCGAGGGTGCCGCCGCTTGAGCCGTAGACGTAGTTGCCCACGCGGATGCAGCCGCCGTGATGGTTGGAGATGCTCTTGTTGGCGTAGATCTGCTTGGCGCTGAAGCCGGCCTTGTTGCGGGTGACCTTGAAGCCGTTGCAGCCGACACCGTAGGCGCTGCTGACAAAGAGGTGTCCCTCGTGGAATACCGGTGTGGTGATGGTCGCGGTCCTGCCCTTGCGGGGGGCCTTCCACAGGGTTTCTCCGGTTTTCGCATCCAGCCCGGCAACGCTGGAGCCGGTGAGCTGGATGTACTGTCGCCGGCCGCCGAAGTCCCTGACGATGAGCGAGCTGTACTGGGCGCCATCGGTGAAGTCCTTGCTCTGCCAGGCAAGCTTGCCGTTTTTCGTGCTCAGGGCGACCACGGTCCCTTTTTTTCCGCCGGGGGTGACCATGACCTTGTCGCCATCGACCAGCGGGCTCTCGGTATAGTTCCAGCCACCGGAGCGTCCGCCGAAATCCTCGGTCAGGCTGCGGCGCCAGACCTCGGCGCCGTTGCTCGCCTCGAGGCAAACGAGGTCGCCGAATTGCCCGAGGGCGTAGAGGCGATCTCCATCGAGCGTCGGAGTGCAGCGTGTACCCTTGTAGTTGCCGCCGGTTTTGCCGACGGGCTTGGAGGTCCAGAGGATCTTTCCATTCTTGGCATCGAGGCAGAATACATGGCTGGCTTCCTTGCCATCTCCCATGGTGTAGATCAGGCCATCCCTCACGCTGACGCTGGAGAACCCGACGCCGAGGCCTTTGGCTTTCCATACGAGCTTCGGTCCGCCTTCGGGCCACTTATCGAGGAGCCCTTTTTCGGTCGAGACGCCGTCGCGGTTGGGTCCGCGCCATTGCGGCCAGTCGCCTGCGAAGGAGGGGAGGGTGATGGGGCAGAGGATGAGAAGCAGGAGAACTGTTGCTGGTATTTTCATGGTGAGTTTATGCTAAGACTTCGGCGGGCTTAACGGAAGTCTGAAAAACTGTTTGCTGGCGGGGTTGCGGACTTGCCATATAGGCTATGATAAACAGGATTGGCCCTTTTTCCCTGATCGTACAAATACAAGAACAGGAACGAAAACCGCATGAATCCTAAAGAACTTCACGTTATGCAGGCCCTCGAGAAGGCCGGGGCTACCGAGCATCTCAGTGACCGCGAAAAGCACCTCATCGGCCTTGCCGTTACCATCACCTGCGGCTGCGCCTACTGTACCGGCGCCCGTACGCAGAAGGCGCTCGCCTCAGGCATCCCGCAGGAGTCGCTCACCGCAGCCACCGACCTCGTCGCTGCCGTAAACGCCGGCGTAACCGTGCGCACCGTGTTGCAGGGCATCGAGGGCAACGGAGGTGATGGGCCTGGATGTTCCTCCTGAGATAAATCTGAAAAACCGTTTTTTTCCGGTAACAGATATTCCCAGCTTGGGTCAACGGTTCTGTAATCTAAAAAACCCCAAATAAGGAAAGAGATAAGCCATGAGAACTGAAAGCCCGTACTGGATGAAGAAAACCCTGGTCCTCTTTACGATCCTGGTTATGGCTGCCGGAGCCTGTCCTGCTTCCGATGTCGAAGATCTCGCGGCGGATAATACCAGGTTCGCCCTCAAGCTCTACAAGGATCTGAACGACGGGTCCGGCAACCTGTTCTTCTCGCCCTACAGTATCTCGACCGCCATGGCGATGACCTGGGGCGGCGCCCGGGGCGAAACGGCCAGCCAGATGGCCGGGGCTCTCGAGTTTACCCTGAAGCCTGACAAGGAGGGAGGCCCCCTCGGGCGTGAGCGGTTGCACATCGCCTTTGGGGAGCTCCAGCGGAGTCTGCGAGCGGCGGGCGGCAAGGGCGGCGTGGAAATGTCCATAGCCAACGCCCTCTGGCCGCAGAAAGACTATCCCTTCCTGAAGAGCTATCTCGAGATGATCGAGGCGGAGTACGGCTCGGCCAGCCGGCCGCTTGACTACCGCTCCCCCGAGGAGGCCCGCGGGGTCATCAACCGCTGGGTCGAGGGAGAGACTCGACGGAAGATCAAGGACCTGCTCCCTGAAGGCTCCATCGATTCCATGACCCGTATGGTCCTGACCAACGCCATCTACTTCAAAGGAAACTGGGCGACCCAGTTCAACGTCAAGAGAACCCGCGAGATGCCCTTCAGGCTGGCGGCCGGCAAGAGCCGGAAGACCCCGATGATGTTCCAGAAGGGCAACTTTGGCTATTTCCAGGACGACGAGGTCCAAGTCCTCGAGATGCCCTACAAGGGAGAGAAGGTCGCCATGGTCGTGCTGTTGCCCCGCAAGGTGGATGGACTGGCCGCTCTCGAGAAGCACCTGGCCGCCGAGAAATTGTCGGGCTGGCTCGGCAAGCTGCGCCGGGTGAAGGTCGATACCCTGTTTCCCAGGTTCAAGCTGACCTCCCGCTTCGATCTTTCCGGCAAGCTGCAGAATCTCGGGATGAAGAAGGCTTTCAGTGACGCTGATTTTTCGAGGATGGATGGCACCACGAAGCTCTACCTGAGCGCCGTGTTTCACAAGGCCTTCGTCGAGGTGAACGAGGAAGGTACCGAGGCGGCCGCCGCCACTGGCGCTGTTGTCGGGCTGCGGTCGATTCGCCGGGGACCGAGCTTCCGGGCGGATCATCCGTTTCTTTTCCTCATCCGTGACAAGGCGACGGGTAGCATCCTCTTCCTCGGCCGCTACGTTAGTCCGGCAAGCTGAGCTGCGCGCGGCGTTGCCTGAGAAAAGCGAGTTTGAAATGAAACGAAGCGGCACATCAAACCGGGTTTCCTTTCTTCCACTGCTGATCCTGCTGGCGCTTGCAGCCGGCGTCCGGGCAGAGGATTCCGGGCCGGTTCGTCCCAACATTCTCCTGATCATGGCTGACGACCTCGGCTTCTCGGATCTCGGTTGCTACGGCGGCGAGATCGAGACCCCCAACCTCGACGGCCTGGCGCGCGATGGCCTGCGTTTCACGCAGTTCTACAATACCGCGCGCTGCTGGCCGACGAGAGGAGCTCTCCTGACGGGGTACTTCGCCCAGCAGATTCGGCGGGACGCGGTTCCGGGCCTGCCGAAGGGAGTACGCAGCGGGGGCGCGGGGGCGCGGCCGAGGTGGGCCAAGCTTCTGCCCGCCATGCTCGAGCCCGCCGGCTACCGGTCCTATCACTCGGGCAAGTGGCATATCGATGGCATGCCGATCGCCGGCGGCTTCGACCGCTCCTACTATCTCAAGGACCAGGGACGGTTTTTCTATCCGAAGGTCCACTGGGAGGATGACAGGAAGCTTCCCGAGGTGAAGAAGGATACCGGCTACTACGCCACCGACGCCATCGCCGACCACGCGGTGAAGTGCCTCAGGGAACACGCTGAGAAACATTCCGCGAAACCGTTCTTCCACTATCTCGCCTTCACCGCGCCGCATTTTCCCCTGCACGCCCTGCCCGAGGACATCGCGCGCTACCGGGAGCGCTATCGAAGGTCGTGGAAAAAGGTTCGCGACGCGCGCTGGGAGCGCATCCGGAAGATCGGTATCGTCACCGGGAAGCTCTCTGAGGTGGAGCGCGACCTCGGACCGCCTTATCACTTCCCCGATGCCCTGAAGAAGCTAGGTCCCGGCGAGGTGAACCGGCCCCTGCCCTGGCGGGACCTGACCGATGAGCAGAGAGAGTTCCAATCGACCAAGATGGCGATCCATGCCGCCATGATTGACCGCATGGACGAGGCGATCGGCCGTGTGCTGGTGCAACTTCGAAAAATGGACGCCTTTGACAATACCCTCATTTTCTTTCTTTCAGACAACGGCTCGAGTGCCGAGATCATGGTGCGAACCGATGGCCACGACCCCACTGCGCCGCCGGGCTCTGGCCCATCCTACCTGTGCCTCGGTCCCGGCTGGTCGACGGTCTGCAATACCCCCTTTCGCCGGCACAAGACCTGGGTCCACGAGGGCGGCTGCGCGACGCCCTTCATCGCCCACTGGCCGAAGGGCATCAAGGACCGGGGAGAGCTGAGACGGGCTCCAGCCCACGTGATCGACGTGGTTCCCACGATCCTGGAGCTCGCCGGCGTGAAACGATTGCCGGCCGATGCCCCGAAGGCTCCCGGCCATAGCCTGTTGCCGACCTTCTCACGCGACGGTCCGTTGAAGCGGGAGTACCTGTGGTGGTTCCACGGAGGCCATCGCGCCATCCGGGTGGGGGACTGGAAGCTGGTGGCGGCAAAGGGAGATCCCTGGGAGCTCTACAACCTGGGTGAGGACCGCACCGAACTGAACAACCTGGCCTCCAGCAATCCGGAGAAGGCGAAAGAACTCGAGCGGGCCTGGACGGAGCGCATGGACGAGTTCCGCAAGCTTGCCTCCGGAAAGCAGTCCGCGTCCCGAAAATAATAGCCGTTCTCTGCGGTCTCTACAGTGGGCGCGCGGTTATCATGGAAGGTCGTTGGCTCGCCTCTCCACTTCTCCAAGACGCCATGATGTATCGATTTTCTCTTATCCCGGTCCTTACCCTTGTCGTCACGCTCTGTGTTCCCGGTCCGGGACTTCCTGCCGGGGAGCAGGTCCTGCGTGCGGGGGCGGTCGCGGTTGATATCTCGCCGCTGAAGCTGCCGGCTATCCGGAATGGCGGTTTTATCGAGGCCAGCTCCAACCGGGTTGACGATCCACTCTTCGCTCGCTGCCTTGCCGTTGCCGATGCTTCCGAGATGCTGGCGATCGCCGTGGTGGATTCCTGTATGGTCTCGCGCAAGGTCTGCGATGAGATCAAGGCGAAGGTAAAGGAGAAGATCGGCCTGTCCGCCAACCGCATCCTGATTTCCGCCACCCACACCCATTCGGCGCCCTCCGCCATGAGTTTCTGCCTGGGATCGAGAAAGGATACCGACTACACCCGCTCCATGATTCCAAGGGTGGCCGATGGCATTGTCGCGGCGCACGCGCGGTTGCGGCCGGCCCGGGTGGGCTGGGCGGTCGTCGATGCGCATGAGTACACCAATTGCCGCCGCTGGATTCGGCGCTCCGACAGCCTTGGCAATGATCCCTTCGGCAAGCGGACCATCGGAGCCATGATGCACCCCGGCTATCTGAATCCGGCCTATACCGGCCCGTCGGGACCCATCGATCCCCACCTGTCCATCCTCAGCTTCGTATCGCAGAAGAACGAGCCCATCTGCATCCTGGCCAATTACTCGATGCACTACTACGGGGCCGGGGCGGGTTTTTCAGCCGATTATTACGGCGAGTTTTCCAGCTACCTGGAAAAGGAACTCGGCGGCGGGATGGTGGGTATCATGTCCCAGGGCACCAGCGGCGACCTGCACTGGATGGACTATGGTAAACCGCATCGAGGCGGCCGCAACCGCCAGCAGTATGCCAGCGCCCTCGGCAAGCTGGCCATCGATGCCTGGCAACGCATCGAACACCGCTCGGATGCTACCCTGGCCATGTCTGAGTTGCTCCTGCCCCTCGGCCGCCGCCTTCCCTCTGCAGGGCGCCTCGAATGGGCCCGCTCCCTCAACGAGCGGCGGGGACAGAGGCGTCCGCGGAACCAGCCCGAGGTCTACGCCGAGCAGGCGCGGTGGATTCATGACAATCCTCGCAGCGAGCTCGTGCTGCAGGCCGTCCGTATCGGAGAGCTGGGTATCTGCGCCATTCCCAACGAGGTCTACGGCATC
>NZOA01000027.1 GCA_002695115.1 Planctomycetota bacterium | reverse complement strand
CGATCGTCATCATCGCCGAGGATGTCGAGGGCGAGGCCCTGGCGACGCTGGTCATCAACAAGCTGCGCGGGACCTTCTCCTGCTGTGCCGTCAAGGCGCCCGGCTTTGGCGATCGCCGTAAGGCCATGCTCGAAGACCTTGCCACCCTCACCGGCGGCAGGGCTATCTTCGAGGACCTTGGCGTCGATCTCAGCAATATCCAGGTCACCGATCTCGGTCGCGCCAAGAAGGTGGTGATCGAGAAGGACCAGTGCACGATCATAGAGGGCGCCGGAACCGCCGACGCCATCAAGGGCCGTATCGGCCAGATCAAGAAAGAGCTCGAGAACTCCTCCTCCGACTACGACAAGGAAAAGCTCCAGGAGCGCCTGGCGAAGCTGGTCGGCGGTGTAGCCCAGATTAACGTCGGGGCCGCCACCGAGATCGAGATGAAGGAGAAGAAGGCGCGAGTTGAGGATGCGCTCCATGCCGTTCGCGCGGCGACCGAGGACGGAATCGTCCCCGGTGGCGGAGTCGCCCTATTGCGCTGTGCGAGCGTACTCGATGACCTGGAGTGCGATGGTGACACCGAAGAGTCCATCGGTGTGGATATCGTGCGCCGCGCCATCGAGGCACCCATTCGCCAGATCGCCGAGAATGCCGGACTTGACGGTGCCGTGATCGCCGAGCAGGTGAAGAAAGCCGAGGGCAACCAGGGCTTCAACGCGCTCACCAACGAGCACGTCGACCTGGTCGAGGCGGGTGTTATCGATCCCGCCAAGGTGACGCGCTCCGCTCTGGAGAACGCCGCGAGTATCGCCGGCCTCCTGCTTACCACCGAGGCGATCATCAGCGAGATAGCTGATGACAGCAAGGAAGCGGCTCCAGGTGGTGGCGGCGGCATGGGCGGCGGCATGTACTGATTTCGTAATTTGCGCGGCGCCGGCCGACCGCCGGTCCCGTGGTATTATCCAGTTGAAATCCGGGCTCGCGTTTTTGAAGGCGCGAGCCCGTTTTTTCTGGCCCGGGGTGGATCGTTCAGCGTCGCGGGGATGGGTTTGCCGCTTGTGATATTCCCGGGTATCGAATTTAATCGNCGTTTATTCTCCGCCACCAGCCATCGGCGAAAAATGCGTCTCATCGGCAATAAGACAAAACTCCTTGGTGAGATAGAAGGTCTGCTTTTCGATCGGGGTATCGAGGGTGGGACCCTCATCGACATCTTCTCGGGCACCTCCAGCGTTGGTAAGCATTTCAAGCGCCTGGGGTACAAGGTTCTCTCCAATGACCTCCTGCCTTCGTGCTACGCGCAGGCTGTCGCATCGGTGGAGGTCAGCCGGCNGCCTTCCTACAGGAAATTCACCAGCCGCCACCGCGATGTGCTGAAGTCGGAAAAATTTGTCGCAGGGATGCACGTCCAGGGTGACATCCTGGATCCCGCCACCGCGGAGGACCCGCGGAGAGCCTCGAAGAGGCTTCCCCTGGCCCGCGCCGTGCATTATCTCAACACCTGCGTCGAGCCCTCAGAGGGCCTGGTCTATCGAAACTACTGTCCGGGCGGTGAGGCCGACAGGCTTTATTTTACCGATGACAATGGCCGGCGGATCGATGGAATCCTCGGCTTCTTGCGTGATGGGTACCGAGAGGAGCTCTTCACCAGGGGGGAATTCTACCTGCTGCTGAGCGCCCTGATCGATGCGGCCGACCGGGTGGCGAATATATCAGGGACCTACGGCGCCTACCTCAAGAGCTGGCAGCCCTCCGCCATGAAATCGCTTCGAGTGAGCTTGCCGGAGGTCATCGAGAGCTCGCAGAGGAACCGGGCCTATAATGAGGATGCCAACTCCCTTGTCGGCCGGTTGAAGGGGGATGTTCTCTACCTTGATCCGCCCTACAACCAGCGCCAGTACGCGGCGAATTACCATGTGCTGGACATCCTGGCCGAACACCATCTCTACGATGACCTGGGAGAGTTTGAGGCATCCCTCTACGGAAAGACCGGGCTCAGGCCTTACGGCCATCTCAAGTCGGCCTATTGCGTACGCAAGGGCCGCCGGAGGACCAAGGCCGCCAATGGAGCCGGCGCTGTGGGGGATGTCTTCTCGGCGATGCTCGACCTGGTGCTGTCGACGAAGGCCGCGAACGTGGTGATCAGCTACAACGAGGAGGGCTTGCTCACCAGGGAGGAGATTGGAGTCATCCTCGCTCGCTTCACGGGCTCGCGAGCCTACGATTTCGACAGCGGCTTCCGGGAGATCAGCTACAAGCGCTTTCGAAGCGATCGGGATCGCCGGGAGAGCGCCGAGGCGGCGGGCAGGAGCTACAAGGTTCTCGACGGCCGTCAAAAGGACGAGCTCTCGGAGTGGCTCTTTTTTGCCGCCAGGGAAAGCGCCAGGGTGACCTCATGACGATCCCGGAGCTTTCGCGAATCTGCTGCCTGGCCAATACCGATGCGCCCGAGTGCTCCGAGAGCGTTCGGCGGCTCGAGAAGGAGCTCCGGGAGAATGGCTATGAACTCGTCGATGAACCCGGGACCCCTGAAGACGGCGCCCAGCTCCTGGTGGTGCTTGGCGGCGATGGCTTTCTCATGGAGTGTCTCCATCGCCATGATTTCCCTTCCCAGCCCATCTTCGGGGTGAATTTCGGTACGGTCGGGTTTCACATGAACCCCCAGTCCTGTCTCGATGACGTGGTGGAGGTGCTCTCCTCGGGCAATTACAAGGCCGACAAGCATCCGGCTCTGAAGGTTAACGCCCAGCTCGAAGATGGCGGGAAGCGGGAGCTGTTCGCCTTCAATGACGTGCTCCTGGAGAGGCAGACGCGCCAGAGCGTTCGCTTCAGCGTCTTTCTCGACGGGGTGCTCTTTAATAAATTCGCCGGGGATGGTTTCGTGGTGGCGACCGCCGCTGGTTCTACGGCTTACAATCTCGCCGCTGGGGGACCCGCTGTGCATCCAGACCTGGCGGCCATGGTGGTCACGCCACTCTACCCTCACCAGGCCGTTCCCTTCAGCTCTGTCAGGTTCTCGCTCGCCGTTCCACTCGATCGTTCCCTGCTCTTCGAGGCCGAGGACCTGCCCAAGCGCGGTATGCGGCTGGTGGCTGATGGAAGGCCTCTCGATGGGGCCGCGAAGGTGGAAGTCCAGGACTCCGGCAGACGCATCACGCTGCTGAGAGTCGGGAATATGGGTTTTGCCGAGGTGCTCTCGAGGAAGATCATCGGTGGCTGAGGGCTTCTCGTGCCGGGGCACGGCCCGGGTTCGAGCCTNCCGAGGGGAAGATCGTCCCCGGCGGCCCCGTGGGTGGTAGGATGACGATATGTCCAGGGAAGAAGGTAAATCCGACNATCGTCTCCTGAGAGCTCTCGCGGGGCTCAGCGCCGGCGAGCCGAGGCGCGGAATGCTCGTGGACATTCTCGACTCGGTGATCGCCGACACCAACGCGGAGCGGGCCTTCCTGTTCCTGCTCGGCAAGCCCGGTGGATTTCATGTTCTCGCCGCCCGCAACAGGGACAGCGAGGATATCCCGGAGCCGCTGAAGAGGATGAGCCACTTCGCCATCAGCAGGATGCTGGACGTGGGCGAGGGATGGGCTGTGGATGATGCCCGGACCGACAGGCGCTACCGAACCGAGGATTCGAAAGAGGGACTGAAATCGCCGCTCTCCATCCGCATCTGTCCGCTTCTCTCGGGGGATGAGATTATCGGCGGCGTCTATATTGATCACCGCTTTATCACTCTCGAGGCTCCCGCAGTGCAGGAGGATGTCCTCCCCGGGTGGGCCTCTCTCTGCAGTATCGCGGTCGCTCTTCGCGAGCAGTCCTCCAGTCTCCGCAGTCTTCGCGCCCATGGGGCGGTCGGCGACCAGCCCGGGGCCGGGCCGGCGCCCGGCGCTCCCGGGGGAGCTGAAGCCGTCGTGAAAACCCGGAGGGAATTCGCCCGCNAGCTGGATGAGTTCTTTGGCTTCGACTCGGCGAATCCGGACATGCTGGATCTTTTTGACACGATCAGGGGGGTCAACAACTCGAGTATTCCCATTCTGATCTACGGAGAGTCGGGCACCGGCAAGACACTCCTGGCGAGCGCTATCCACCAGGCCTCGGCGCGGGTTGACGAGCCCTTCATTACCCTCGGCTGTGGAACGATTCCCGATACCCTTATCGAAAGCGAGCTCATGGGGCATGACAAGGGAGCCTTTACCGGGGCCGATGTGGAGAGGGAGGGGCTGCTTTCCCAGGCCGATGGAGGCACCTTCTTCATCGACAACGTCGAGGACATGAGCCTCGACATGCAGACCCGCCTGCTGCGCGTGCTCGAGGATGGCAGGGTGCGCCCGCTGGGAAGCAAGCAAACCCTGGTGGTGGATATACGGGTGATCGCCGCCGCCCAGGTGGACCTGGAGCGGCTGGTCAGGAAGGGCAGCTTCCGCCAGGACCTCTACTACAGGATCAAGGGGCTCCAGCTCGAGCTTCCCCCGCTCAGGGAGCGCTGGGAGGATATTCCCGCGCTTGCCGGCATTCTCTTCCGCCGCCATGACGGGGAGCTGCNGGNTCCGAAATTCGCCGAGGGAACCATCGAGAGGCTGGCCCGGTATCATTGGCCCGGCAATGTGCGTGAACTGGAGAATGAGATGCGNCGNCTGGCCACCCTGGGAGTCCGGGAGATCTCCCTCGATGATTTCGCTCCCGAGCTCATTGGTCGCGCCCGGGCGCTCCTGTGCGAGGGGGATTCGAGCAATTCCCTCGAGAGGATTGTCGGTGAGGNCGAGCGCGAGGCTATAGAGGACGCCCTGAAACGCTTTGGCGGCAACAAGTCGCGCGCCGCCGAGTGGTTGAGCATTACCCGCAAGGCGCTCTACCGCCGCCTTCGCAAATACGGTATCCGGTCTTCGTCCGCGAGNTCCACCAATGGAGGAGCGCGGGGNCAGGATCCGGCCGGAGCCGGCGGCGACTGAGGGGAAGAGGCGCCTAGGCGCGGGGGGGAGGAACGGGCTCCTCGCCTGCCGCTGCGATGTCGTTCGGGCCCCGGCTGGAGTCGAGGTTCGGGGCCTGGCGCCGGGAGACGATCCGGGCTCTCCTGGGGAGATAGTAGAAGGAAAAGTTCTCGAAGCCGATGATGAAGACCCTGCTTGGTCCGCTGGGGAGGGTTTCTCTAGCCATCGCTGTTTTCTCTGGTCGAGGAGTAAGGGGAGGGAGGAGCGAGGCGGCGCGGGGAGGACCGGAGGGTTGTCGGTCGATGGGTCGGGTCGTATCGGGTCGCGCAGCAGGCCAGGGGGGCGGCCTGGTGAGCATGAAATGCGGGGCTTTCGCCGTCTCGCTCCTCTTTGTACTGTTCAGGTCTTTTTTCGTGGCGAATGAAGTTCGTTATTCGCTTTCGGTAAAAGACTATTCAATACTCGTGCCGGAACCGGATCATTTATCCAAGTAGTTTCTCTGTAAGGGATAATGCGGGAGACGACAGGTATCGGGCGGGGGGATGGAGGTGCCGGAAGCGGAACGGGCGCACAGATCCTGTACGGTTTTCAGCTGGCTTCATTCGGCGGCGCTCAGCGGCGTTTCTTGCGGAATTTCGCCGTGTGGCATTTTTTGCAGTTGTTCTTGGGATGGAAGACGGCCTTGCCCTTCACCAGGGTGCGGCCGTTGTGACAGGCTCCACAGGCCTTGCCCTCCATGATGTCCTTCATGGTGAACTTATTATTGCCGAGCTTGCGCTCACGCTTGAAGACCTTGTCGTTGTGACAATCTTTGCAGGTCGAGCCGGCATCGAGATGAAGCTGGTGGCTGAAGATCGAGTGCTCGAGCTTCAGCTTGTTCTTCTTCACCTCGAAGATGATGTCACCGCCGTGTTTTTCCTCCTGGGCGCTTGCCAGGCTGCCGCTGCCGGCCGGCTCGGGGCTCATGGAGAAAAGCACCGTCGCGAGGGCGATGAGCAGCGCAAGCGAGGCGCCTGTCGAGTATTTGAAAAGGTTCATGTCGTCTCCTGGCAGTTCAAACTCCACCGTGAAACTACATATTAACTGCTCTGAAGCGGGGATTCAGCATCTCGGAGCATTTATTCAGCAAATCTCTCTCGGATGAGATGACGGAATTTTTCGCCGCGTTCCTCGAAATTTCGAAACTGGTCATAGCTGGGGCAGGCGGGAGAGAGCAGGACACAGTCTCCCGGCCGTGCCAATTGAGCGGCTCTTTCGACCGCGGCGCTGAGATCGGCCGCCCTGCTCATCCCGGGGTTCCCGGTCCGGCGGGCCTCGATCGCCGCCTCGATTTCCGCGGCTGTTTCTCCCANCAGCACCACGTGCCGGCTTTTTCGAATGGCGGTTTCCGCCAGCGCATCAAATCCGCATCCCTTGCTCTTGCCTCCGCAGATCAGGATGACATCGGGGCCCAGGTCTTCCAGGGCGGCGATGGTCGATTCCTGGGTCGTGGCGATCGAGTCATTGAAATACTCGACCTCCTCGAAGGTTCCAACCAGTTCGAGGCGATGCTTGACTCCCTTGAAGGAACGGACGGCCTCCAGTATTTCCGCTGGCTCGATCCCCATCGCCGCGGAGGCCGCCGCCGCGGTCGCCGCGTTGAGCAGGTTGAAGTCTCCGCGAAGCTGGAGCTCCTCACGGGTGAACAGCNNCACCTNCCCGCCTGNGCCGCTGGCGCTGATGCTGCCGGATNCGAGNTCCACGGTCACTCCATCNCTTTCNCCTCCAGGNGGCGATACGGTCNCCAGCNGGCGGGAGGTTTCCGCNGCCCATTCCTGCAGGACCGGGTCAAAGAGGTTCAGAACAGCGAGGTCGGGCGNGGGNCCCGGCAGCAGGATCTCNCGNTTGGCCTCGAGGTAGNNGTNGTAGCTGCCGTGCCAGTCAAGGTGGTTTTCCGAGAGGTTGGTGATGACCGAGATCGCGGGGCGTTGATCCAGGGAGGCGAGATCGGCGAGCTGGAAGCTCGACAGTTCGATGATGACCCAGTCCTCTTCGGCGATCTCTTTCACCTTCGGCAGGAGGGAGCGACCGATGTTGCCGCCGATGAGTATCTCCGGCCAGCGGCGCCGGGCCATCTCGGCCACGAGGCTGGTGGTGGTGGTCTTTCCGTTCGAACCGGTGATGGCGCAGATCTTTCCCCGGCAATGCTTGAAGAACAGATTCATCTCGGTTTCCAGGGGGACCCCGGCCTTCCGGCAGCGCTCCACCAGGGGGGCNNCCCTGGGGATTGCCGGGTTCAGCACCACGAGGTCCGCCTCCAGGAGATCCTCATCCCTGTGCTCTCCCAGGACCCACCGGATCTCGCGGTCAGCCAGGGCGGCCGTCTCNTTCGCCAGCTCAGCCGCCGGCTTGATGTCGGTTACCGTGAGGCGCGCGCCGAGAGAGTGGAGGAAGCGGGTCACACCNGCGCCGCCGCCAAAGGCTCCGAGGCCGACCACCGTGACCTTCTTGTNCNTGTACCAGNCCGGGGGCTGGATGATCTTTCTGAACATCTATTGGCTGGGGGATACCCTCTGCGNAGAGTCCGNCGCCAGCGGGNCCCTAATCTCTTTCACTCTTTCTTGGTGCCGCNGNCACCCTCNCGGGTCTCGCTCCTGANCCTGGTATCGAGCTCTTTGCGCAGGGCGTCATCTATTTTTCCGGTTTNCTGCAGGGAAGCCTCGATCCGGTGTACGTCATGGAGCGGAAAAATGGGAAGGAGAAACTCCACGATCATGTCCATCGGAAAGTACGCGTACCAGGGNGGGGAGGCCTCGTGNACAATTCGCTTCGATTGATGATCCGNGTGGCGCAGCACGATCTCNAATTCCCCGTAAAAATCGAAGGGGTGCTCGAGCGGGGTTTTNCCCGCGGCCTNCCCGTTGACGTAGACGGAGGCTCCCGGTGGGTCGGATTCGATCCGCAGGACGCGCTGCACGCATCCTGAGAGGAGCAGGAGGGCGAAAACAGCGATGAGGCAGGCTATCCATCGGTCCATAAGTCGAATTATAGATAAAAACAGCCGGACGATGGAAGGGTCTCGCTCACAGAGGTGATTTTTCCCTGGCGCGGCTGAGGCATTGACAGNCGCCGCGGGGAAGGCTACACCTCTTCTTTATGGTGGTAAAACCGTGGTACCGGGAAGGTTTGAGCTTTACCTGCACGCGCTGTGGGGATTGCTGTGTGGGCGCTCCCGGCTACGTCTGGGTCGACCGCGAAGAGATCGAGAGCCTGGCGAAACACCTCGGGCTCTCTCTCGACAAGTTCGCCGGGCGCTACCTGCGCAAGGTCGGCAGGCGTTATTCCCTGGTCGAAAAATCCGGCGGTGACTGCGTATTTTTCGACCAGGGCTGTACCGTTTATTCCGCCAGGCCGGGGCAGTGCAGGACCTTTCCGTTCTGGCGAAGCAATCTCAAGAGCGAGAGAGCCTGGGATGAGATCGCGGCCGAGTGCCCCGGCATAGGGCAGGGTAAGTTTTACCCTGTGGAGGAGATAGAGGTTCTGAAGCGAGGCGAGGCGGAAACTCCGCCGGGGGAATGAAGACGTGCCGGCCTGTGTGCGTATTTTCAGGATAGCAGCGATGGGAGCGGTGCTCCTGTCGCCGCTCCTGTGGGCCTGCTCCTCGACGAGGAAGCCGCCGCGGGTGAATATCGCCCTCGTGGATGCAATCGAGAAGGCGGAGTGGGCCACCTGGCCGGGCAGGGAGGAGGCCGCGTCGCTCGAGCTCGCGGCCTCGGCCATCGGCGATCCCAGCACCGAGCTCCGCAGGATGGCGGCCGGCTTCCTGGGAAGAAAACGGCCGCCGGGGACCGGGGGGGTTCTGCTGGAAAGACTTCGGGTGGAGGAGGACCCCGCTGTGCGCCTGGCGCTGGTCTCGGCGCTTGGCCGTCTGAGAACTGTCGCGGCGCGGAACGCTCTCCGGCGCATCGCCACCGCCGACGGGGATGCTGAATCGCGAGCCATCGCCCTCGCGAATCTCGGGAGCCTGGAGGGGGACCAGGCTGTCCTCGGCGCTGCGCTCTCATCTCCCGCGCCCGGCGAACGTCTCGCCGCCGGGCGCGCCCTGGCAAGATATCCCGCCGCCGCCCAGGCCTCCAATGTGGGCGCCGCTCTCGCCAGCGAGAAGGATGAGCGCGTACGCTGGGTGCTTACCGAGGCTCTCAGGCTCTGCTCCGCCGGTGCTGATGGTGAATGGGCCGGGGGGTTGTGTTCCCTTCTCGACGACGGCAACTTCCTGGTCTCGATGGGAGCGAGCAGGGCGATTCGCGACCTGCCGGGTTTGCGTTGCCTTACGGAGGTGACAGCCCTTGCAGGCAGCGAGGGTGCCCCCTGGCTCGCCCGCCTTGGCGCCGCCGGAGTCGTCAAGGCTTGGCTCGGGCGGGATGGAGCGGGGGGGAAGAGCCTCGACGGCCCGGGGAGGAAGAAGCTGGAGGAGCTCGTCATCGAGCAGGCCTCCGAGGCGGTCGGGGGGCGGATTCCACAGGTGGCTCTTCGCCGGAAATGGTTCGCCTGTCTCGCATTGTGCCAGGGGGAGCAGGCGCGCGAGCTCAGGGAAAAACTCGCTGGAAATCAGCGGTTTCAGCTCGCTCCACGGGGCGCCGACGGCACCGGGGACGGACAGGCGCCGTCATTCATCGGCAGGGGAGCGCTGCGGCTCGATTCCCTCCGAGCCGAGCCTCCCAGCTCCCGATCGCCGCCTTTTGAGCGGTCTTCCCCCTTCCGCCTTGCCCGCCAGAGGCCGCCGCGGCTCTGCCTCCTGGTGGGGGATGGAGAGAAGATCTATCTCGAACTGTTTCTCTCTTCGGCTCCGAACCACGTGTCGGCTCTTCTCTACCTGGTAGGCCGAGGGGCGTGCTCCGGGCTGAAGCTGCGGAGACTCGATGAGCCTGTCGGGATACTCCTGGAGCCGGCGGCTTCGAACTCCGAGCCGGCTGCAGGCTGTGTCCTGGCGCCGGAGCTCTCCGGCAGGCGGATACTGCGGGGTACGATCGTCGCCCATCCCCTGCACTCCGGGGGCGGCAGCCTCTTCATCGCCGGACGGCCTCTTCCCGAGTGGGAGGGCAGGGTGTCCGTGCTGGGGCGGGTCCTGCTGGGGCAGCGAAAGCTGGCCGGGCTGGATGAAGGCGGGAAGGTCGATCTCGTAGAACCCTGAGAGGAGTTTAAATGACTCACGGTATCTTTGAATGGGGTGTGGGCTGGATGGGTTGTAGAATTACTGGTGGAGAATGCTTCCGAGGTATGAGACCAGCAGGTGAGCTATGTCGCCGGTGATTCCTCCAGACCATCCTATCCGTGAACTCTTCAGCAATGCGGTGAATGATGCCTTTCGCCGTCGAAGCGATCTCTACTCCCCGGAGATCGCCAGCCATCTCTCTGAAGAGATGCTGCCCGGCTTTGTCCATGTCGATCATATCTATCGCCTGCGAAGCCTGGGAGGAAAGCCGCTGCGGGCCCTCCCGGGAATGATCGATTGCGCCGCGGGCAAGGAGGGACCGGAGCGGAACTTCGAGGTGAACCTCTACATCGGCGACTTCGTTCTCTTCATGTGCAGCTTCTTCCCGACCCTGGTTCGCAGCGAGAGCCGCCGGGCGCCCACCGCGATGGTGTCGCGGGTGGGAGGGATCATCGTCAGCTTCTCGGAGCCGCTGGAGTACTACGTGGCCGAGGGTCGCAACGCCTACAATCGAGCGGCCAGGACGGCCGCTGCCTTTGACCCTTCCTCCCGGGAGACCTGCCGGAAGCTCAGTGAGAAGCTGGAGAGCTACCTGGAGGTCCTCAGGATGGTCAAGAGCTACCTCGAGAAGAGCGCCATGCCGGGGGGCCGGGGCGGGGTCATCTTCTGATAATCCCCAGTGGCGGCGGTCTGCGGTGGCCGACGGGGTGAACTGGCGAGCTGGGGCGGATTATCGGTACCGGGGTGGTATCACGGGCAAGTTTTTTCCCGGGAATACCGATGAAAGGTATACAAGTCCCGTCTCGGAGGAAAAAGGACATGTCTGAAAATACCAAAACGACCCCTCGCTGGGGGTCGCTCGCGCTGGTTTCGATTGTTTGTTTACTGCTTTGCGCCTGTGAATCGATTGTCGATGAACGGGAGCAGTATTCGCTTTCTGAGGAAACCACCCACTCGTACCTCGACAGCCGCCTGGAGTTCCTCCAGGCGAGGGTTGAGGAGTATCCCAAGAGAGATGACTATCATTACGAGATCGCCAGCGTTCATTTCGAAAAAGGCGACTTCAACCAGGCCGTAGGCAACCTCAAGAAGGCGATCAAGCTGCGTCCTGATATCCCCAAGTATCGCTACCATATAGGGCGCATCTATCTCAAGATGGGGGAGATCGATCGAGCCGAGGTCAATTTTCGAACGGCAGCTGAGCTGACCGATGCGCAGCGCTACAGCGGCATCAACGCAGCCCTTGGCTATGTCCTGGCGTTGAAGAAAGATCTGCCTGGAGCCGAGGCCGCCTTTCGCAAGGCCCTCGTGGCTGAACCGGACAATCCGGAGTCCTACTACTTCCTCGGGGCGATCTACGATCTCCAGGGCCGCAAGGACGATGCCGTAAAGCACTTCCGCGAGTATCTCACCCGTGGCGGACGGCAGTACAGGTCCAACGCCCTGTTCTATCTCGAGAAGCTGGGAATCGAGGTCGATACCGGGACGGCCGCCACGGCCGACGAGTAATCCCCGCGTTTCGCACGGGGGCCAATCCATCGCGGCTTCAGCGCACCTGGGGAGGGAGCAATTGGTTTCTCCCCGGAGCGTTCCTGTGCTACTCTTCTCGTGGCTATTCCGCCTTTATGGACAGTCTCGAACGAGGACCGGGTCAGGCTGGCGCCTGCGGCCCGCTGCCTGGCAGGATGCTGCAAGTTACGATTAACGGTGAGACCCATTCCTTCGCTACCGGAACGACCATTGAGCAGATGCTCGAGGCTCTTCGGTTGCCTGGTGAGGGCGTGGCGGTCGAGGTCAACCGCAGTATCGTTCCCAAGCGTACGCACCAGGAGGCTCTCCTCTCTGATGGAGACGAGGTGGAGGTCGTGACTTTTGTCGGTGGAGGTTGATACCCATGTCGCAAGGCGTTGAAATACGGGACATCGAGCAGCGGGAAGGGTCTGCCGATGCGCCGGACGATTCCAGGGACGATGCCCTTGTTCTCGGACAGTACAGGTTTACCTCGCGCCTCTTCGTAGGTACCGGGAAGTATTCCAGCAATGAAGAGATGAACGAGTGTCTCGAGGCTTCCGGCTGCGAGGTGGTCACCGTGGCGATTCGCCGCGCGAACCTCGATGATCCCGAGAAGAGCCTCGTCAGCCACCTCGATCGCGACAGGTACACGCTCCTGCCGAATACGGCCGGCTGCTACAGCGCGGAGGAGGCCTGCCGCTACGCCCGGCTGGGACGTGAGCTACTGGAAACCGATCTCATCAAGCTCGAGGTGCTCGGCGATGAGAAGACCCTTCTTCCCGATCCCGTGGCTACCCTCGAGGCGACAGCCACCCTGGTCGCCGAGGGCTTCACGGTTCTCACCTATACCTCGGATGATCCGATCCTTGCCCGGCATCTCGCTGAGGCGGGGGCGGCCAGCGTCATGCCGGCCGGCTCTCCGATCGGCTCGGGGCAGGGGATCCTCAACCCCAACAATATCCGTATCATTCTCGATACGATCGACACGCCCGTCATCGTCGATGCCGGTGTCGGGACGGCCTCGGATGTCGCGATTGCCATGGAACTCGGAGTTGAAGGAGTCCTTCTCAACAGCGGCATCGCGCTCGCCCGGGATCCTGTGCGCATGGCGCGGGCGATGAAGAACGCCCTCCTGGCGGGCCGTGAGGCGTACCAGGCCGGCCGTATCGAGCGGAAGCTCTACGCCAACGCATCGAGCCCCAGCGAGGGCATGGTCGACGGCACAGGGTCATCCTGAAGGTCTGGAAGCCATGCAGGATGAGCATGTGAGCATCCTTGAACTGGCTCTGCTGGGCGCCTTCAGCGTCTTGTCGCTTGTCGGCTTGAAGTTCTTGCATTCGAGCCGATCGGCGATTCGATTTCACCCGGCGCCGGCCACCGAGGTTCCTCTCTGGAGTGAATCGCTGGCAATCGTCGCAGTGATGGCCTTCTTCCTCTTTCCCGGAATTATTTTCGTATTCTCGATGGCCGTCGAGGAACTGCTCAAGGGCAGATTCGAACAATTGCCCTGGATGGCCATCCACATAACTGTTTCCAGCCTGCTCGGCGGCGGCCTGGTCGTTTTTGTCATCTGGCAGATCGTGGTGGGCTTCTTGCGTCAGCCGGCCGCGACCCTGGGACTCTGCGGGGCACCCTGGGCGAACCTCCCGCCGGTTGTTCTCTTCTTTGTCCTCTTCTTTTCACCCCTGCTGCTTTCCTCGTTTCTCTGGGAATATTTTCTCGATTCCCGGGGGTACGAGCTCATTCCCCAGGAGGTCGTGAAGATGTTTAATGACGCCATTGCCGAGGGGAACATCCTGGAGCTCTCCCTGCTGGTTTTCACTGCCGTGGTGCTGGCGCCCCTGTGGGAAGAGCTGATCTTCCGGGGATTTTTTTTCGGCCTGTTCAGAAGCCGGTGGGGAACCGTTCCCGCCCTGGTCTTCTCGAGCGCGGTATTTGCGGCCATCCACCTCAACCTGTTCGCTCTTCTGCCGCTGTTTTTCGTCGGCCTGGCCCTGGGCTATATTTATTACAGGACCCGCAGTATCTATTTCGCAATCCTCTTTCATGCCCTTTTCAACAGTGTGATGCTGTTCATCCAATGGCTTTTAGCCGGATCCTGAGATTTTTCAGGTCTGAGCTTCCGGTAACACTGCTGAGACTTGGGTAGATTGCAAGAAATTGCGTTTTTGGTAAGATGTAGCAGGGGCTGGTTCATTTTACCCAAGGGAGCGGGAGGCGCATGCTCGACATCGGTCTCGAGGTGAAGATCCTACGCGAGCGGATCCAGATGTCGGCCAAGGATCTGGCCGAGAAGATCGGGCTCTCGCAGTCGCAGATGTCGCGGCTGGAGAAGGGGCAGCGCCGTATCGATACCAGGGTCCTCGCTCGCATAGCCGAGGCCCTCGGTGTGGAGCCCTCGTATTTCTTCACTGGGGGGGAGGAGCCCTCCGGTGGCGTCATCGAGCCGAGGCTTCCCGGCTCGCTGGGCAAGGAGATTCGCAGCCAGCGCAGGAACCGGCATCTCTCCGTAGAGGATGTCGCCCTGAAGCTCGGGGTTCAGAAATACCAGGTCCGGGATATCGAGGATGGAAAAAGAGGGCTGGAGCCCGGCCTGGCTGAGAAGATCGCCAAGCTGCTGCGGCTGCCGGCGAACCATTTCCTGGCTTTCCAGGAGGGGCGCATCCAGGCCCTCGAGGCACAGCTGGCGCGCCTCAACCAGGCCCTGGCCGAAGCCCAGCGCGGGCAGGCTCCCGGTGGCGAGGCGGACGCCCGCCAGGGAATTCCTATCCTCGGCACCGTTGCCGACGGCTATCCGGATGATTTTGACGATGCGGGAAAGCCTGTGGGGGAGCCCGAAGAGTTTCTCTTCCTCCCCTCGGTGCAGGACGATGGAGCTTTCGGGATTCACGTGGTCGGCGACAGCATGGAGGCGCCTGTCAGGCCGAGCTTCGCGGAAGGGGATCTGGCCGTATTTTCCGGGGAGCCCCTGCGCAGCCGTGATTTCGCCCTGGTCAGGCGCCGGTCTCCCGTCGAAGGGGATGGAGAGGTCACCTTCCGGCAGGTTTTTTTCGACCCCGGCGGCAAGGTGCGTTTGCAGCCGCTCAACCTGAACTACACCGCCGAGGTCTATCCGAAGAAGCAGGTCCTGGGTATGTGGAAGCTGGTGGCCCACCTGGCCTCCTTCTGAGCCGGTGGTCCCCCCGGTCCTGGCCAGGCGGATCTGCGGGAGCTTCGCGTGATCTATAGGCCGATGCCTTCCTGCTGGCGCTCGAAGCGGTAGTAGACCTCGAGGGTCATGGCCCCCAGGGCGGTGGAGTAGACCCGGCCGCCTGAGATGCCCCATTCACCAATGGGATCCCAGCTGCCGTCCACCTCGGGGGAATCGTCCTTGTACTCGGCCCTCTGGGTATCGACCAGGGCCCGCTGCATCTTCCGGTTCCACGCCTGCCAGGGCTTGCCGCCGTATTGGAACATGGCGTAGGTGGCGTAGTACCAGTAGTAGATGTTGATGCTGGAGAGCGAGCGGCCTTTCTGTTCGCGCCACATCGGTGGTTGCTGCGAGAGGATATCAACGCCCGAGCGAATGGAGGCGTCCTTGCGGCTCTCGCCGGCGAAGAGGCGGCAGAGTACGCCGACTGCGGTCATGCAGGAGAGGTCCTTGGAGAAGGGGTAGGGATCCGGATGCCCCGTCGCCAGCCGGGAGCCCTCATCTCCGGGCACGTTGTAGCCGGTCTTGCCGTTGGAGGCCGTGGCGTAATCGAACCACTTCAGGGCGCCCTCGAAGGAACTCCGGAACACCTCTTTCGGAAGTCCCAGGCGGCATTGCTTAGCTGTCTTCAGCGCCAGGACCATCCAGCCCGTCACCGAGGTGTCGTTGTCGCCGGGCTTGATCCCGTAGCGCCAGCCTCGCCCGTCGTTCTGGGCCCTCAGGCAGAGCTTGGTGGCTTCCCTGACGGAGCGCTTGAGCTGGAAGTCGTTGGACATCATGAGCAGCTCGGCCATGGCCATGGTGGCNATCGCGTGGCTGTAGATCCACTGTTCGGAGTCGCCGCCGCCGTAGCGTCCATTCCTGGCGGGGTCGCCGGTGCGCATCGTCTGCTGCTTGAGCATGTACCTGGAGGCCTTCTTCAGGCAGTCGACGAAGTGCTCGTGCTTGCCGCTCATATGAGTGTGGCCGTAGCCGGTGAAGGCGAGGATCGCCAATGCCGTGACGCCGACATCGTTCTCTTCCCAGCCGGTGTCCTTCGGGTAGCGTCTGGCATCCCTGTTCGCGCTGGGGCCGCGTCTCTCCCGGACACTGTCGTTGTTGAAGCCTGCGGCCTTCCAGCCACCATCGGCATCCTGGTGGCGCCAGAGCCACTCGAGGGCCGCGAGAACCGCCGATTCACTCGCCGGCTCTCCCCCTGGATTTTCTCTNGCTCTCCACTGTCCGATGCGCTGGCCGCGAGGTCCGGCCGCTCCGCCACCGACTCCGATCATGTCATTTACCATCGATGAGTCATGGTTGACGTTGGAGAGGTTGTTGAGGTCTGTTCCCTTGGGAATCTCGGTGGTGATTTCCTCGGGCAGGCGGGTGATGACGGGATCTTTGATGATTTGCTGCTTGAGGATTTCGGGCTTTCTCTCCAGTGCGCGCGTTTTCTCCGGATCATATTTTGGCGGATTGTCCTTCAGCCTGGTCACCAGGTCGATGTTCTTATCCGCCTCGATGACCTTCCGGCTGAGGATGAAACCTCCAATGATGAGGATTACGAAAATATGGAGAACGGCCGAGATTGTCCAATAGGGCATCTCTCTCGCCCAGTCGGGCCTGGAGAAAACTTCCTCTTCGTTCGCATTATCTTCCTCAAAACGGTCTTCGTGATTGTCTTTCTGAACCATACCCTGCGCTCCTGGATTCGGTTGTCGATTTCAAAAAACTCTACGAAGGTTGCGTACCGATTCCGTGACCGCTGCCAGGCAGGCAGAGTGTCTACGCAACCGCTCTTTTCGTTGCCGCGGTTTGTCCGGGGGAACGGGTCCCGGGTGGGTGGGAATTGCCGGCTTGTCCGGCGCTTCGGACGCCTAGAGGCCGATGCCTTCCTGCTGGCGTTCGAAGCGGTAGTAGACCTCGAGGGTCATGGCCCCCAGGGCGGTGGAATAGACCCGGCCGCCTGAGATGCCCCATTCACCAATGGGATCCCAGCTGCCGTCCACCTCGGGGGAATCGTCCTTGTACTCGGCTCTCTGGGTATCGACCAGGGCCCGCTGCATCTTCTGGTTCCACACCTGCCATGGCTTGCCGCCGAATTGGAACATGGCGTAGGTGGCGTAGTACCAGTAGTAGATGTTGATGCTGGAGAGCGAGCGGCCTTTCTGCTCGCGCCACATGGGCGGCTGCTGGTTCAGGATATCGACACCCGAGCGGATGGAGGCATCTTTGCGGCTCTGGCCGGCGAAGAGACGGCAGAGCACGCCGACCGCCGACATGCAGGAAAGATCCTTGGAGAAGGGGTAGGGATCCGGGTGCCCCTTGGCGAGGCGGGAGCCTTCATCCCCGGGTACGTTGTAGCCGGTCTTGCCGTTGGAGGCCGTGGCGTATTCGAACCACTTCAGGGCGCCCCCGAAGGCGTTCTGGAACTCCTGCTTCGGCACTCCCAGGCGGCATTGTTTGGCGGTTTTCAGGGCCAGGACCATCCAGCCCGTTACCGATGTGTCGTTGTCTCCGGGCTTGATTCCGTAGCGCCAGCCTCTTCCGTCGTTCTGGGCCCTCAGGCAGAGCTTGGTGGCTTCCTTGGCGGAGCGCTTGAGCTTGAAGTCGTTGGACATCAGGAGCAGCTCGGCCATGGCCATGGTGGCGATCGAGTGGTTGTAGATCCACTGCTCGGAATTACCGCTGCCGTAGCGGCCATCCTTGGCAGGGTCGCCGGTGCGCATCGTCTGCGACTTGAGCATGTATTTGACGGCCTTCTTCAGGCAGTCGACGAAGTGCTCGTACTCGCCGTCCATGTGGGTGTGGCCGAAGCCGGTGAAGGCGAGGATCGCCAGCGCCGTGACCCCGATATCGTTCTCTTCCCAGCCGGTATCCTTCGGGTAGCGCTTGGCATCCCTGTTGGCGCTGGGGCCGCGTCTCTCCCGGACACTGGCGTTGTTGAAGCCCGCGGCCTTCCAGCCGCCATCGGCATCCTGGTGGCGGTAGAGCCACTCGAGGGCGGCTAGAACCGCCGATTCGGTACCCTCGCTGCCGCCTTCGCGAATGAGCGAACCCTTGCCGTAGCGGTGGCCGTAGGCTCCGGCCGCTCCGCCGCCGACTCCGATGGCGTCATTTACCATCGTTGAGTTCTGGTTGACGTTGGAGAGGTTGTTGAGGTCCGTTCCCTTGGGGATATCGGTGGTGACCTCATCGATCTTACGCTTGATGACGGGCTCTTTGATGATCTTCGGATTGAGGATCTTCGGGGTTCTCTTCAGGTCGCGTTTTTTCTTCGGATCGTATTTCGGNGGCTTCTTCTTCAGCTTGGCGATCATGTCGATGTTCTTCTCCGCCTTGAGCGAGGTCCGGCTCATGACGAGGCCACCGATGATGAGGATCAGGATGATGTGGAGGATGGCCGAGACCGCCCAATAGGGCATCTCGGTGAGCCAATTGGGCCTGTCAAAGAGCTCCTCTTCGCCGTCCATTTCCTCGTCGTATTCGTTTTCGTAGTCATCCGGCTCCCCGTAAAGGTTCGAGCCTTCTTTATTTTCGGCCATCTCCGTGCTCCTANAGTTGTATTGCCGTTGTCAAAAAACTCTCCAGGGGTTTCGCAATGCGAGTCTTTCGCAATCGCTTTGTCCGCGGAGATTCGGCAGGTGATACATCCTGATATCGGTTGAGAATCCAATCAGCGAGAGGGATTTGGCACTCGCCAGAACCCGGTAAAGAGGAATCTGTATCAGCAGCGATTCGAAGGCTGTTATCGGGAGATGAAATCGCGCCGGTGCGTTGAAAACCCGCCCAAAGTCCCGATTCTGAGCTCTGACTCAAAAGCCGCATCTACTGAACCTCCTANACATCCCTGATGGTGCCATCCACTTGATTGATGAATAGCTTAAAACCGAATTGCGTTTTTGTCAATTACCAAAATGTGAGATTTTGGCAATTATTATGAGGCGGTGTGGGATGAGTGGGACACGAAAAAACCCTGCCGAGGAGTTTCCTGAACGCCGCAACGATTTCGAAGGACATTGCCTGGTAAGCAAACTCGAAATCAACGACTCCTCGGCAGGGTAAATAACTTTCTTCCGCGCCCCGTTCAGGGGGCCGGGGGACTCGCGGTCAGCTGTCCCGGGTTCTCTTCCACTTCCGGTCGGACCGCCTCAGGCAGGGGCCAGTCCGGTTAGCCCACGATGCTGAGGAGGACGGTCATGACTCCAAGGAAAACAAACAAGAACCAGGGCGAGGCGATGATCCCTTCAACGGACATTCTCTTTCTCTCTGACTTCATCGGTCACTTCTTTCCGACTTTTCCAACCGGTTCGGCAGAAGCACAGCGCCACTGCGAAAGACACTTAAACTTGATTTGTAATTTATAAATCATATTTTTAGGAACATGACAAGTTCTAATCAGCGAAGACTTTTCAGCCGGTTGAAATCCGTGCAGTGGGGGGAGCGTCCAATGGAGTTCGCGATGGAGCTTGCCGGGATGGGGTGGTGAGTTGTCCGTGACCGCTGCTCACTCGGGGCCGGGTTGCCCTGCAATACCGGAGCGGGGCGGGGCCGGGAGACGGGTGTCTGGACTGGGCCACCGCCGGGGTGAAGAGTCGGGGGCTCTCAGCAGCAGCTGGGGGCCTCGCCGGGTGAAGGGGAAGAGCAGTCGAAGATGCCGCGATGCTCGAGCTCACCGCTCACCTCGAAATACCGCGACAGCCGGGTCTCCGAAAGCATCCTCGCGGTATTGCGGCAGACGCTTCGGGCACTGTCTTTTTCGAACAGGTGGTTGAGGTCGAGGAGAAAGCTCTCCTCGGAGCCGGGGCAATTGCCGCGGTAGGTCGCGTGCTGGGCGAAATCCTCACAGCGCAGATCGAGGGGCTCCTCGAATTTGAAACCCCTCAGCGTCATTGAGAAAAAGCGGTTCGGTTGTCCACCGACGTTTTCTTCCACCAGGCTGCGGGATACGCCGCGGGGATCCCTGAAGCCGGCCGCGGTGATGGTATCGAGAAGGTCGTATTCGTAGAGTGCTCCGCCGAGACATTCGGCAAGCAGCTTCTTGTCTTCGCGGATGCTTTCAGGCAGGCGGCGGTCGGCGACGATGTCGGAAATGTAGAATTCGCCGCCGGGCTTCAGGACACGGTAAATCGAGCTGAAGACACTGTCCTTTCTCGGGGAGAGATTGATGGCGCAGTCGGAAACGACCAGGTCGATGGTCGAGTCTTCGATGGATCCGAGCGTCTCCATGAAATCCTTGTGGAAGAAGACGTTGTTTCCGGAGTATCCAAAGGCGGCCATGACCCCGGGGATATTACGGCGGGCGATCTCGAGTTGCTCGTCGGTCATGTCGATTCCGTGGACGCTGCCTCCTTCGCCGGCCAGGTGGCTGAGGATGAAACAGTCGAGCCCTGTGCCGGAGCCGAGGTCGAGAACGGTGAGTCCTTCGAGGTCGTCGGCGGGTATGCAGCAGCCGCAACCGTAGTTGCGGTCTTTCACCTCTGAGGGAATGAGCTCGGCAATCTCGGAGTAACGGCTGATGCTCGAGGCGACGCAGCAGGCGTTCTTTTCAAGGTCTCCCGTACCCTGCAGAACCCGACCGTAGTATTCACTCAGGAACGCCCGGAGGCTCTCTACGGAGTCCCTTGCCGAAGTCGTACGGTCAGCTTCCATGGGAATCTATGCCTGTATTGATTGCGAAAACGAAGCTATCTGAAGAGCCTCCCATTTTCTTGATCGTTGCTGAAGATGCACGGGAAAATGCAGGGGATGGTCCTGCGCAGAGGCTTTCCAGGCGTGAGCGGATTGGATACTGTACCTGCCGGGTGAAACGATCAGAACCCGCTCCCACGAGGACAGGGCGCCGTGAAAAAAAACCATCAATACCTGTACGTGCTCGCAGCCCTCTCTCTCGGTTGCCTTGCGGGCTGGCTGGCCACAGGAACTCCCCCGGGGGGAGCTCCAGGATTGGAGGGGGAGGGNGTGGCGCGGAGCCTGGCGATCGATGCCCTGGGGCTGGAATTGGAGAAGAAGCAGCCTGCCGGCTTGCGGGCCCTTGTCGAGGCGATAGGAGAGGATGCCGGCGCCGGTGCGCGAAGCTCCGGAGCGATCCTGCTCGAGGATGCCTACAGGCTCTCGGCGGACAGCGAGGTCCGGGCCGCTGTTCTTGCCGCTCTCGAACGCCTTGGAAGTCCCCAGGCCTGCGCGGCACTGGCGAATATTTTCCGTCTTGGCAATGAAGATGCCGCCCAGGCGGCGACCAGGCTTTCGAGAATAGAGGACCAGGATTGCGCCCGGCAGCTGAAGGCTATTGTCGAGAAGGAAGAGCGCAGGGGGGAGCTTGCGAGGGCCGCCCTGCGAGCGCTGGGGAGAACCCGTTCGCGGGCGGCGACGGAGCTCTGCCAGGAGCTCTGCGCCGGAACCTACGAAGGGGCTCTTCGCAGGGAGGCGGCCGAGGCTCTCGGCCGCATAGCGGAGCGGTCCTCGGTTCCGGTGCTCGCGGGGCTGCTTGGAGCTGAGGATGACAAGCTCCGGAAGGCTTCGATCGCGGCGCTCGGGTTGATTCGCTCAGATGCTTCAGCCGAGGCCTTGAGGGCGCATGGAGCGAAGGGGGGATTGGGGCCCGTGGAGGCCCGTCTTGTGGAGGAGGCGCTCGAACGCCAGCAGGGCAGGGGGCCTTCCCGCCTGAGGTGAGAGGCAGGCTGTCCCGCCGTTCGCTCAGCCCTCGAGCGCATCGATCGCCTGCTCGAGTTCCGGGCGGCCCGGCTGGGCCTCGATCGGTACCCGCTCCCAGGTCGAGTCGTCAAAAGCCTCCCAGCGGCTTCCGGAGGGCCAGTGACGCTGCAGGAGGCAATAGCCCTTGTAGCGCGGGTGATGCGCCGGAAAGCTGAATTCGTAGTCCGGATCGATGCTTCTTTGATAGATCGCCAGCCAGCGCAGGATGTCTTTCTGGGCTTCGGCTCCCTCGTGGTAGTAGCTGATCACGTTGCGTTCAGCCCACGAGGCATCCTCCTTTTCGGCGGTCTCCTGGATCGCCTGCCAGAGCTCACCTATATGCCGCGGCAGGGAAGGCCCCCCATCTTTCTCAGCCTCCGCGTCTTTTTTATTTCCGAACCACCTGAATGCCATGGGGCCTGATTCTTTTCTTCCAGGAGCATTGTTGCGGCGGCGGAAAGTAAACGCCGGGATACCGGGTGAAGAGCATGCGGCCTGTGCCTCGTCGAGTCAACCGGTCTCCGCACTCACCTGCACTGCAGGCCATCTGCCGTCGGATCCTGCCCGGGCAGGGGAAACGGAGCGGCGGGAGGTCCACCGCCGCGGAAAAGGTAGTTGAGGGTCACGATAGCATCCGTCAGGTTGATCCGGCCGTTGTCGTCAAAATCTCCGCCGTCGGGACAGACCGGGATGTCGGCGCCCTGGAAGAGGTAGCTGAGCAGGTAGATGGCATCGGTGAGGTTGACCTCACCGCTGGAGTCGGCATCGCCCCTGAGGAAGGGCCCGGGCAGCTCGTCGGTGAACTTGATCCTCAGCAACTCGGAGAACGAGCCCGAGCCTATGGCGATCAGCTCCCTCCCGTTCAGTTCAATATCCCTGATCTCGTTGCCGAGTCCCGTCAGCGGCAGCTCGAGGCCACTCAGGACTCCTTCGAAGTCCATCTCGAGAACCTTGGTGATCCCGTGGTCTCCGTATCCTGCCGTGGTCAGGAGGAGCGTTCTGTTCTCGGCGTCGATGCTCAGTCCGAGGTTGAATACGAAGTTCTGGTAGGGCGGCGAAGGATGCGGGAACCTGCCCAGCTCGTTGCCATCGGTATCGATCCTCAGGAAGGTCCTGCTGTTGCGTTCGAGGAAGAAGAAGGAGTCGCTGAGGGGATCCCAGGTGAGTCCCGCGGGATAGATGATGAAGCCGTTGTCCGGACGGGGGGGAATGATTTCCACATGATCGTAGGGTTCTCCCGAGAGGGTCTCGCTGACAAGGAAGAAGCGCTGTGTATCGACCTCTCCGAGCGGGACCGGCTGGAGCCAGGTGATGTAATAGAGCTGGCGCTCGGTTCTCGAGGGCGCCCGCATGGCGATGGTCGCGATCTGGTGTCCCTCCTCGACGATCGAGTTTCTCTCAGCCAGGAATCTGAATCCCGCATCGTAGTGATAGACCTTGCGTTCGTCGCCGTACCAGTTGACGCATGCGTAGAAGGAGCCGTCGAAGGGATCNCGGGTAAATTGCTGGGGTGAGCGAGCCGGCCAGCTCATGGCTCTCTGCAGTACCGCGCCGGTTCCCGTGCGCACGGAGCTGCTGATGGTCTCGCTGGGGATGCCGTTGAGGATGCCCCGGATTCCGTATTCATGGAGTCCCGGCGACACGTTCTCGTCGAGGAAGCCGGTGGCATCTCCGGCGAGGGTCGCCAGCGGCTCGCAATCACGGAAGATCTCGATGAGGTCGTAGGGCCCATTGTTGATGAACTCGATGAGAACCCGGTCCTCCACCCCGGGCTGCCTGCATTCGAGGTATCCCGGGGCGGCGATGGGTGGAGGGTCGTGGCGGAGCTCGGTCAGCAGGGCGTCTCGCTGGCCAAGGCCGAGAACGAAGAAGCGCGACTGGCCGTCGAGCAGGACATGTTCGATCCCGACGCTGCCGGCCCTGCTCTCCCGGCGTACCGCAGCGGTGGTGATCTGGGAGCCGGGAACGATCTCCCCGCTCTCGGTGTCTACCAGGGCGATCCATCGCTGGCTGAAGTCGCGGTAGGTGCCTCCGCTGAGCCAGAGCAGATCATCGCGGCCGGGAACCCTGGAGATCCCTCCACTGTAGGTATTGAAGACGTCCTCGATCGGGGGGCTCTGAACCCTCGTGTAGGGATTCGCCAGCCGCCTCAGGATCCGTCCTTCGAGGTCGATCTGGTAGACGATGTCCTCGACCACCTCGGTAANCCAGAGAGCTCCCCTTCCCTCGTCGGCGCCGGGGTCGAAGACCATTCCCATCACGACNCCGAGNTCCTCNTCCGATTCCGGATCGTCNGGATCGAAGTCTTCATTCAGGTTCGGCAGGGACACCTCGAAGGTCTCGAGGAGTTCTCCGGTGAGATTCACCAGGGCGATGACGTGCCGGGTCGTATTGTAGACGAAGAAGGTATCGGGAGCCGGGCCGCGGGCTATGCCGGAGATGTACTCCTTTTCTCCCTCCTCGTTCTCCTCGGCCGCGAAGCTCTCGTCCAGGGCGATGGTCTCGANCGGATCGCCGGAGAGGTCGCTNTCGAAAACGATAAGNGCTCTCTCTCTGCCATCGGTGACNACGAGCAGGCCGTCGCCGTTGGAGGCCAGGTCGATGGGGAGCNGGCCNCCCACCTCNCTGCTCCGCAGGATCTGGCCCGGCCCGGTGAGCNCCTGGCAGGGGCCGATGACGCTCTCCCGGCCATTCTTCGTCGCCCGCACGCTCAATTCGTAGAGCCCCGGGGGATCCAGCTCGGCCTCCCAGCTGGTTGCGTCTCCCGGCAGAGCGGCGTGGACCTCGCAGCCCTCGACGATNTCGATGAGGTCGTAGTCATCGCGCGAGGACCAGTTCAGCATCACGGTTCTCTCTGATGTTTCGCAATCCAGGGCGAAGATCTCGCGGTCTTCAGGCTCTCCCGCCTCGAGCACGGCCAGCCTGGCATTGGANTCGACGACACAGATGAACGAGTCCAGTCCGCCGGCATTTTCCGGTGTCGGGAAGGGGTGACGGATGATTCCGCTGACGGTTCCTCCGGCGGCGTCGAGGGAAAAGGACATCCCGGTGTAGGANCCANCCGCNTCGAGCTTGAACAGGCGGTTCTCTTCNTCCCGGATTCCCGTTATCCAGAAGCCTGTCAGCCCGCCATCTTCATGGACCAGGTCGATGCCGGCGGCCTGGGCGTGCCGGCCGCGGCCGGGGAATCCATCAGGGTCCTCGGGATGGGAGAAGCTGCGCAGCAGCTCGCCGGCGAGGCTCACCTCGTAGATCAGGGTTCCGAGGGTCTCGACGACGTAGAGCGAGCCGGCGCGGTCGTCGCCGCCGGGGTCAAAGGCGATGCCTCGCATCGTTTGCCCCGATGTGCGTGGATTGTCGAGGAACGGGATGGTGATCCTGCGGCCGGTGGGGGCTCCCTGCTTGTCGATCTCGACAACCTGCCCGCCGGCGGCATTGGTAACCAGCAGGGTGTCATCGATCGAATTCCAGGCGATCCCGGTGGTGAACTCGAATGTGTTGAAGGGAGAGGGGATGGTGTCGAGCAGCTGTTCGAGGTCGGCGCTGTATTTGAAGATCCTGTTGTCGAGAAAGGCCGTTATCCAGAAGCAGTCCCCGGTCTCATCGTAGGTGATGTCCTGGGGNGCGATGACCTCGAAGGTGACAAAGTCGGCGACGAGGTCACCGGGCTCCGCCGCCAGGCGACCCTGNAGGANGNCCGCCAGGAGAGCCAGGGCGGCCAGCGCNTGTCGAAAGGTCNCGGTCNGCATTTGGAGATCTCAGTCGGGATTNTATGAAAAAATCNGGGAAATTACGGAAAAGGACCNCAGGATGAATTTTAAGGCCCCGCTCGGCCTCGGGCAAGCTGNGTAAATTCCGGGGTCTCGCTTCCCCGGNGAACAATCTGTACAATCTCATCGTCCGNTTACAGGGAGAATTGNTTTCGNCCCATGGGGAATACCTTCGGAAAGCTCTTTCAGATCTCCACCTGGGGAGAATCGCATGGTCCCGCCGTAGGGGTCAGCATCGACGGCTGCCCGGCCGGGGTGCCCATAGACCAGGAAGAGATCCAGGCCGANNTGGACAGGCGTCGCCCGGGACAGAGCGACATCACCACTCCCCGCTCGGAAGACGACCGGCTGGAGGTGCTCTCGGGCGTATTCGAGGGGCTCTCGACCGGGGCTCCCATCCTGCTCCTGGTTCGCAATAAGGATGCACGGCCGGAGGCCTATGATCATCTCAAGGACGTCTATCGTCCCTCGCACGCGGACTATACCTACCAGGTNAAGTACGGTCATCGAGACCATCGCGGAGGCGGACGCTCCAGCGCCCGGGAGACGATTGGACGGGTGGCCGCCGGGGCCATCGCCCGGCGGATTCTCGCCGATGCCGCCGGGGTCGAACTCGTCGCCTACGTCAGGCGCATCCATGACATTGAGGCGGACATCGATTCCTCCNCCGTCGGCAGGGATGCNGTAGAGAGCAATCCGGTGCGCTGCCCCGATGCGGCCGCTGCGGAGAAAATGATCGAACGGATCAAGCAGCTGCGTAAGGAGGGCGATTCCGCCGGAGGTCTCATCGAGCTGGTGGCCCGGGGGCTTCCGGTGGGACTCGGAGAGCCGGTCTTCGACCGTCTCGAGGCGGACCTCGCCAAGGCGATGCTCTCGCTGCCGGCCACCAAGGGATTCGAGATCGGCTCGGGATTCGGNGGAACCCTGCTGACGGGNTCNGTCCACAATGATGCCTTCTACAAGGATGGTGATGACATCCGCACGCGCAGCAANAACTCCGGCGGGGTGCAGGGNGGNATNTCCAATGGAGAGGANCTTCTGTGCCGTATCGCGTTCAAGCCGACGGCGACGATCAACAAGGAGCAGGAGACGGTCTCGACATCCGGCGAGGAGACGACGNTGCGGGCCCGGGGTCGCCACGATCCCTGCGTGCTNCCAAGGGCCGTTCCCATCGTCGAGGCCATGGCCGCCCTTGTTCTCGCGGACCACTGGTTCCTCTACAGGGCGCGCAAGCTGCCGTGAGCGCGACCCTACCGNCGCTCTATCTCATCACCGATGCCGACCGGCTCGGCGAGGAGCGGGTGCTCGAAGGCATCCGGTACGCCTGTGAGGGGGGGCTGAGAATGGTCCAGCTGAGGGAACCAACCTGGAGCGCCGAGCGCCTCGAGGCGCTCGGGCGCAACATCATGGAGAGAAGCGCTTCCGGGCTCAGCCTGGTGGTGAGCGCTCATGCGGGAGAGGATTTTTCCTCCCGCCTGTCCCTGGCGGAGCGCCTGGACGTCCGGGGAGTTCACGTCGGCGGGGGGGAGCCGGCCTGCGTGGGGCAGGCGCGGGAAATCCTGGGAAAGGANGNCCTGGTCGGCTATTCGGCGCATTCAGCCGCAGAGGCGGCCGGCGCCTTCGCTCTCGGAGCGGATTACGTCAGCCTCTCGCCGGTCTTCCAGCCGCTCTCGAAGGAGGGCCGTTTCGAGGCCCTGGGCCTGGAGGAGCTGGAGCGCGCCTGCTCCCTGCTCGCTGGGCCGGTTTACGCTCTCGGAGGCGTTACCCCCGGGGCGGCAGCTTCCATCAGGGCGGCCGGGGCCGCTGGAACGGCCGTTATCACCGCGCTTCTCGAGGCCGAGGATCCGGCCTCGGTTTCAAGTGCGCTCTGCGCTCCCTGGACGGATCCTGGAGCAGGGCATCCCCGGGCTTCCTCCTGAGCCGCTCTCTGGCGAAGAGTTCGAGGCAGCGCTTGACCCGGCGGATCGGCTGTGGAAGTATGTCTTGNGGCACCCGGGTGCCGNTTNTCTGTTCCTTGTTTCGCATCGGTTGGATGCTCGAGTCATGNTGAAATTNCTGTTCTACTTCCTGTCGCTCTTCAGTTTTNTGCTCTTCCTGNTGCAGTGGAGCCCCTGGGCGGATGCTGAGCGGGATTGGAAGCCCGTATTTGAATACCTGGGCTTCGTAAACAAGGTGGACTACCTGACCATTCCGCAGCACTTCTGGACCTCCATCCTGGCNGGCTTCGCGATTACCTTCTTCGCATCTGCCGTGGCTCATGGGGGCCACGACATCGACGAGGAGTTCTGAGAATTCTGGGGATGGCGGGGGAGTGGGAACGAGAGCCGGGCAGGCCTTCAGCTGGTGCGTGCCTGGCGAACGGCGGCTTCCCAGCGCGCCGTGTTCTCGGCGACCTCCGCGGCATCCATAGCGGGGCTGAACCTGCGGTCTTCCCGCCAGGTCTTGCGAATCTGGCGGGTCGAATCGAAAATTCCCACCGTGAGACCNGCCTGCANGGCCGCCCCGAGCGCGGTCGTCGAGGTGATCGCCGGGCGTACGGCCTCGCAGCCGAGCAGATCGGCCTGGAATTGCATCAGCAGGTCGTTGTTTGACGCTCCGCCGTCGACCTTGAGCTCGATGATGCTGTCCCCTGGGTCGGCTTCGTCCCGCCGCAGGTCCTCCCGCATCGCNGTGAGAATGTCGTTGATCTGGAAGGCGATCCCTTCGAGAGCCGCGCGCGCGATGTGGGCGGCCGTCGAGCCCCTGGTGAGCCCGGCGACCATNCCGCGGGCGTCCGGGTCCCAATGCGGCGCTCCGAGCCCNGCGAGGGCGGGAACGAAGACCACGCCGCCGGAATCTTCGACCGACCGCGCCATCTCCTCGACCTCAGATGAATCGGCGATGAGTCCCAGGCCATCGCGTAGCCACTGGACGATGGCCCCGGCGATGAAGGCGGAGCCCTCGAGGGCGTAGGTGGTTTTTCCCCCTGTCCGCCAGGCGGCCGTTGACAGCAGGCCGCTTTCTGAGCGGACGATGTTTTCGCCCGTATTGAGCATGAGGAAGCCGCCCGTTCCGTAGGTACACTTCGCCTCTCCCGCAGCGAAGCAGGTCTGCCCGAAGAGAGCGGATTGCTGGTCCCCGATCAGGGCNGCCACCGGGATTCCATCGGGTAGGAAGTCGAGTCCGCTGGTCTGGGCGAAGACGGAGTCGTTGTCCCTGATCCCGGGCAGGAGCGTGGCGGGGACTCCCAATATGTCGAGCAGGTCTTCGTCCCAGTCAGGGCTCTCGAGATCCATGAGCAGGGTCCTCGATGCGTTGGAGATGTCGGTAACGTGGGCAGCTCCCCCCGAGAGCTTCCAGCACAGGAAGGTGTCAATCGTGCCGAAGCGCAGCTCGCCGGCCTCCGCCATTGCGCGGGCGCCCTCGATCTCCTCGAGGAGCCAGGCGATCTTGGTGCCGGAGAAATAAGGATCGAGCACCAGGCCGGTTTTTTCCCGGAANAGATCTTCGTGTCCGGCCTCCTTCAGCTCCCGGCATTTCGCCGCGGTTCTCCTGTCCTGCCAGACGATGGCGCGGTGAATTGGACGGCCGTCTTCGGCTCTCCATATCGCCGTGGTCTCCCGCTGGTTGGTGATTCCCACGGCGGCGATGGATGAAGCCTTGACACCGGCTGTCTCCAGGGCGGCGGTTACCGAGTCCCGGACGCTCTGAAAGATTTCATCCAGATCGTGTTCCACCTGGCCCGGTTCGGGAAAGTGCTGGGGGAATTCCCTCGAGGCCTCGGCTAAGACGGACAGGTCGCTGTCCAGGAGCAGGGCCTTGCTTCCCGTTGTNCCCTGGTCGATNGCGAGGATAACTTCTTTTCCGTTTNCACTCATCGAGGTGCTCCGGTTTTCAGGGTTGCCCGGCTGAAAGGAGGCTGCCGGATTCCGGCGAGCTCAGCTGCCTGAGGCTGATGATGCAGGACCTCGAGCCCTGCCGTGTGGTCAGCCGCTTGAATACCAGGGGAATGCCCAGGGGGCCGTCGAATGCCGCCTTGAGGACCGTGCCGCCTTTACTCTTCGTTTCCTCTGCGAGCAGGAGCTCGCGCTCCATGGTCCTGAAGAGCCCTTCGATCGTATAGGAGTCGTCTTTTGCCGGGCGGGGAAGCCCGTTGTAGGTCTGCGAGACCACCTTGCCGTTGCGAACGCTTACCGTGGCCAGGGACTCCTGCTGGCGGTCTACATGGATGCTGAGGGAAAGGTCGTAATCTCCAGGTCCCTGTTCGCTCCACAGCGTTCTCTGGGCTTGCAGTACCTGGAGATCGAGGACCGGGGTCCGGTCGGCAAGGAGGCTGAAGATGAGGATGCAGGCNGTGATGCAGAGAACGGCAATAAGAAGAAGAAGCTTCAGCAGNGGGGAGGATTCAGTCCTGGCGGCGCCGGAGTCTTGCATGGGATTTACCTGTAGCGGCGCGCCAGGTGGATCAACCGCCGCTTCCGGCCTTCTTGGGTTTCTCAGCGGGAATGCGCGGCGGCTGGAAGTGCTTCACGAAGAGCTCGCCGATGGTCTTCTGGATCGCCAGCTGGTCGGGGTACCCGGTGACCTGGAGGTAGGCTATCTTGCCGTCGGGGTCGGTGATGACCACCCCGTGGTTGTGCAGGAAGAGATTCTTCTCCCGCTCCTTCGGGGCGGGGGCTCCACCCGGGAAGTGGGCGATGCCCGCGGGGAAGGGGGGCTTCCTGGCTGTGTAGAGCTTGACGGCCTGGGTGAGGCATTCCTTGCTGCCTCCCTTGGTCAGCTGGGAGTCGCTCTGGTAGATGCCCGCGAAGGCCAGCGGCAGGGTGTCCCCGGCGGCTTTTGTACGGGTAAAGAGCTGGGAGAGGAACTCGACCCGGTTCTTCTGGCAGCCGGGGCAGTCGTCGTAGGCTACCAGCAGGCCGATCTTGCTCTTGAACGGGCCGAGCGGATCCTTGGAGGGCTCGAACCCGGAGGTCNTGGAATTCCACCAGAGGGTCGCGGGCAGCGCGCCGAGGGGTTTTCCGACATACTTTTCCCTGAGGCGATCCTGGATCATGCCCATCGTCTTCTTGTAGCTCTTGATCTTGCCCTTGACCTTGANCTTCTTGCCGTCGCGATTGAGCAGGAAACGGATGGTGGCNCCGATGTTNTCCTTGCGGAGCTCCTTGACGAAGCGGTCACGGTTGGGAATCAGGAAGTCGTTCAGGGCGATGATCTGATCGCCCTCCTNCAGGCCCANGTCATCGCCNGCCGAGCCGGGGTAGACGTAGATGATGCGCAGGCCGCTGTCGGNCTTCGTCTTGTCGATCNNCTCGGTGAACACCCCGAGGAACGCGAAATCGCGNGATTGGGCGAAAGCAATCGAGGAGCCGAAGAGGAAGAGTAATGTGNAGATCAGGATCGAACGGCCGGGGAAAGACATCTTGGTATCCGCTATTTTCAATTCAAATAAAGTCGAGAACCGCGNCGCCGCGTTGACCCGCGNACTATGGAAATTGTACAGGAGGCGGGCTTTTTTCGCAGTACTTCCTGCTCTCGCCTCCCGTGGGGAGGAGCCCTCAGGAGACGATCCTGACCTTTCGGCCGCCGGAGCGCACGGAGCGCTCCTCGGCCCTGCAGACGGCGAGCGAGTCGGCCGCGCCGGCAGCATCGAGGAGCGGATCAACCTTCCCCGACTTCACCGAGTGAACCGCGGNCTGCAATTCCCTGGCGAAGCCGTCNACCGGCTTGANGNCNAGCTTGCGGNCNGCCCTGCCGGCNGTGGTGTAGAGCAGGGGCTCCGGGGCGGTGGANGAGTTGAAGTGCANGGTTCCTTTTTCGAAAAAGGCATCGTAGCCGTGCTCNAAGGGNAGNCCGGGNGCGTTCAGCCAGCCGGCCTCGGCGCTCAGCAGCGGNCCCTTCGCCTTGCCGTGGTAGGCCGTTCTGATGAAGTTCACTCCTTTTTTGTCCACCAGGCCGTTGGAGGAGACGGCGNCTGGTTTGCCGAAGAGGTGGACGATGAAGTCGGTGTCGTGGATGTGGAGGTCAATTACCATTCCGCCTGACTTGGCCGGGTCCGCGAACCAGCTGGAATCACCCCATTCGGGCATNGCGATGATGCGCCTCATNTGCAGGGAGAGGAGCTTGCCCCAGCGTTCGCTTTTTACCGCATCGCCCAGGAGGCTGAACTCCGGCATGAATCTCAGCACCTGGGCTACCATGAGAGGCTTGCGGGCTTTTTTCGCNNCNCGCAGCATCTTGCGGGCATCCGCGGGATCGAGGGCGATTGGTTTTTCGACCAGGACCGCCTTGCCGGCTTCCAGGCAGCGGATGGCCGCTGGAGCATGCAGGTAGGAGGGCAGGCAGAGATCTACAAGATCGACGTTGTCGTCCTCTAGCAGGGTATCAAGGGTTGGATGGACCTCTATTCCCGTCATGTTCTCGAGGCCGCCTTCATCTCCGAAGTTGCCCCCGACGCTGGAAAAATCTCCGCGGGCCTTTCTTGGGTCNCTGGTGGCGATAGCGACCACCCTGCCCCCCCTGAGCCCCTTGGCGGCGCGCAGATGGGTCANCCCCATGAATCCCAGGCCCACCAGGCCGATTCCCACCGAACTCTTCTTTGCCATGAATCCTGACTCCCTGTTCTCTGTTATTGACTCGTTTGGGGGATGGAAAGTTTGGTCCTGTACGGGAAAAGTTTCAAGTGCTCAATTTCCGAGAAACCTTGCAAAATCAGGGGGTTGCGCAATGGAAGGAGGAGGGCAGGGGGATAGTAGGCGAATTCCTGCCCACCATCTCATTACCCGGGTGGTACAATCGCCCTCAATGGACCAGTCGAGTCTGAAGACTGGTGGCGAGCCTGGGGTTGGGGCCTCAGTGTTATCTTTTCAGAAACGTATTCCCGGTATGCGAAAGTTTCGGGCCGTTTCACCTGTTAAAGATATAAGCCTTTTCAGTATAGAGAAATAGGGAAGTGGGATACTCACTTTCAGTGAGGAATTGAATCGGTATCCCCAGTCTGAAACTTCCTGTTGTCTGAATGTCCGGGAGCTGCCGGTGAAGGCGGCCAGGTTGGACGGGGTGAAACAACCCCGCTTCTTCATGGTTGGTTTTTCGCGGTTCCTGTTGTGAACCGGAAGAAACGCGGGATCGAATCGACGATTCGATTCGCCTGTCAAGTTAACGAAGTTATTTCCTGCAACCAGGGAAAGACCAAGCGAGGAGAGAGAAATGTATTTTACCGAGAAGCAGCTTCGAATCATGGAGTTCATACAGCAGTTTCGAGATGAGCGGGGAATCTCCCCGACCCTCGAAGAGATTGCTTCGAACTTCGGGGTCACCAAGATCACCGTCTACGAGCACATCAACCAGCTCGAGCGCAAAGGCGCCCTGAAACGTGAAAAGTTCCGGGCTCGTTCCATCGAGCTGATCACCTCGGTGGAGGAGCGCAAGGCTCGCTACTCCATGCCGCTGATGGGTAACTTCCGTGAAGGCCTCCCGATCGAGGCGACCGAGGAGAGGGAGGATCTCAATATTTCAGAGATGCTTCCCTATGGGCGCAATTTCTTCGCTCTGAGAGTGCGCGGCAATGAGCTCAAGCAGGACCATCTCACCGATGGAGACCTGATCATCGCCGAGAAGCGCGAAAGCGTTGATGACGGCGAGGTTGTCGTCGCGGTGCTCAATGGAGGCAAGGCCTGCATCAAGAAGTTCTACCGGGAAGAGGGCCAGATCAGGCTTCAGTCTACCAATGGCGGCCTGGAGAGCATGATGGTACCGCATGCGGATGTCCGGGGAGTGGTGGTCGGCGTCCTGCGCCGCTTCGACGAGAGTGTCTGAGCTTTCCGGGATATAGTTCCGCCGTGGTTCGAGCCGCGGCTGGTTCCCCGGAGGCGGTCTACCGTCCGGCCTCAGGGAATTGCCGAGAAAACCGTACGTAGAAGTCCGGCCAGGTCTTCAGGGAGGGCGGTATCTTCCGCTCGGAAGGCTCCCAGCAGGAGCTCCTGGCCAAGCTCGGCCGGCGGGCAGGTGGGGCTTCTGCCGCCGCCGCGAGCGGCGATCCTCTCGAAGAAGGGGACCCTTTCGCCTTCTTTCGGGTGGATTCCGATCATGTGCACGATAAACCCGGCCTGTTCATGGCAGGCGCTTACCAGGCTTTCGATGGCGGGAAGATCGGAATAGTACGCAGGGGCGTCTCCGATCACCACGATTCTCTTCGCGGCTGAGGGGCGCCAGGCGAAGCGGCCAAGCTCCAGGGCCGCCCTGAGTGCCGAATCGATCCCTTCGGGTACGTCCCCTCCGCCCACAGCCTTCAACTCCAGGATGCGCGGCAGCAGGTCCTCGACCGGGCTCTCAGAGAGAGGATGGGTCTCGCTGACCTTGTCCTTGTAGGTCAGCAGTCCAATCCGCACCCCTTCGGCTCCCCATTGCATGGCGGGCAGGAGCCAACTGCAGGCTCTTTTCAGGTCGCTCAACCCGGCCTCCATGCTGCGCGTGGTATCCACAGCCAGCACGAGGTCTATGCCGTCGCGTTCGAGGCCGGCGAGCAGTTCTTCGAGGGTGTCGAGATCGGGCCAGCTCGGCCTGGAGCCTTCCGCGAGGGTGATCGCCGTGCTCCAGCTTTCATCGAACTCCGTCTTTGTCTCGGGCAGGAGAGCTTTTTTCTCATCGAGTTGAAAGCGCTCGAGAAGTTCCCTTCCCCTTCGGTTATCGAGGATCCTTTTCGCCGAGGCGCAGAGCAGGGTGCGGATGGTATTGGATTCCGTCGCACCGGGCTGGGGCCGGCTCAGGAGGAGGTGGATGGCGTGCGCGTGCACGCGCGGGTCCGGGTCGAGCAGATGGGCCGCGGTGAGAACCGGCAGGGTGCTGCCCCTGGAGAGAAAGAGGAGCCGCGCCAGCGCGGGAGCCTCGACCACCGACCGCGGAGCGAGTCCTCCAGGTCTCTTCTCGGAGCTCGCGGCATCTCCGGCTTCGCTCGCCGGAGGCCTGAAGCGGTCCTCGATCGCCCGGAAGAATTCCTTCCACAGCTCAGCTTCTTCAAGAGATTTTCCCAGGGGTTTTTCTTCGAGCTGGCGGTTGCCGGGCACCCGGGCGATGGCTGTCTGCTCCGCGCTTTCTTCGGCGGGCTTACCGCCTGCCGTCGGGGGGCCGGGTTTCCCGGGTAAGGTTCCGGAAGGCTCCGCCACGGGACTGCCGGTGGAAACCGAAGGGCGGTCTTTTCCCGTGCGGGCTCGCGGTACACCGGGTGAAGTGGATGGGGTCGCCGCGGGGGGAGAGGCGGCGCGGGCGCGCTCCGGGTCTCCCGGTTCAGGGCCGGAGGAGGCGGCCATTTGCCGCGGCTGCGGAGCGGAAAGAGCGAGGTGCGATTCCACTTCGTTCAGGCGGGTGTAGAGGTAGATGATCACCACGATGTTGACCAGCAGGCCTACGATGCCGAGCCCGGCGGCGACGTAGATCCACTCACTATTGCGGATCTGGATTTGCTGGCCGCATCGACAGCGGATCTGGCGGGGCATCAGTTACCTCTGCAATGGTGTTACGGGAGGGCACCTGCTACACGACATTCTATCTCGCAGACTTTTTCATTCCAGATCGATTGGTTCCGATAGTTTCATCCCGCAAAAAATCCATNAGGGGCGAGAGGGGCGAACTATGACGATGGAGTCCGATAAACGTACTTAAGTGCCAATAGCTACTAATGTTCAAATCCGCTTGATAATCCACGATGACGGTGATACTTTTGGTGGAGTCCTTACGTTCAATTTCATTGCCTTTCCCAGGCGCTCAGGGGGATCCTGAGGAGTTCCCAATAAGTCGCCAGGCAGTGTAATTTATTCTGGAATAGACTTTTACGTAAATCAAACCAGCGAGGAAGCCGGTTGGCTCATCTCGTTTATTCCGGTTTATTGCGCTGAAACGGGCATCCCTGAATGTAGATTTTCCACTGTATTGCCATTGCTCAATATGGGTTTTTGGTCAGTTGGTGAGGGGACTTCAGCCGATATATTCATCAATCGGCTAATCAAATGGAAATGAAGTAAACGAGTCTCAGCAGCCTGAAAGATGGCGGATTGAGACAGGAAAAATCAGGAGGTTGTAGGAATGTTGGTTTCTCGTGACGCGATACGCGCCTTCGGTTGGATTCTGGCCCTGACCCTGTCGATGGTGGGTTGCCAGGGCGCCCCCGAGCCGATTCCCTCAAAGGGTTTCACGGATGATTTCGGCGGGGATGTGCCGACCAGGGAAGAAATTACGGTTGAGAGCGTCCAGGACAAAGAGATGCTTCACCAGCGGGCACAGATGGAGCTTCGCCTGGGGGCGACTTTCCCCTTTGATCTTTTTGATCCCGGCCATGATCCCCATACGAATATTGGAGCGGTGGGTGGCGGTAAGTTCCAACTCGAGGTCTCGAAAAATATCTATATGGGTTTGTCATTCGATTGGACAGACCACACAGTGGAAAGTAGGGAGTCGACGCCTGAATTTACACCGGGTTTCGGGGAGGCGATCTTCGCAGCTGATGCATATGACCGTCTTTCAGTCCTTGGGACTCTCGATTACGACATTCCCATGACCGAAGATGCTGAAGGCTTGCTGCTTCGCCTGGGAATGGGAGTGGGAATGACCGTCGTAGATTTCCAAACCAACGAGGATTTCCGCAACTTACCGCCCGCTCCAGGACAACCACCAGGGCCGACCAAGCTTGAAGATCTCTACCAGATCATGTTCCGTCCCTCGATCGGTTTACGACTTCCGGTGTCGGAGAACCTCCTGGTTTTCGGCGAGTTGACCTATGACATCGTGCCGGAGAGGACAATAGCGCTCTCCAATAACGCAGCGGCTGGAGAGGATCGCGCGATTTTTTCCAACGCCGCCCTGATCTTCGGTATCTCTTTTCAGTGGTGATGCCGGCCTGACGGCCTTAACCGAATATCGATCGCAAGCGCCAGGTTGATCCCCATGCGGACCTCGAGGTCCGCGGAGGACCAGGCTGGCGCTTTCCTTTTGTTCTTTCCGCCGCTTTGTGTGGTAGTATGGCCAGCCTTTCATATCGGCAGATGACCTGTCGACGGGTCTAAGGTGGCTTCTCGTCGGGGGGACAGGATTGGAGCGCTAAGGCCTCATGCAGAAGGAAACTTCAAACCTCGAAAGCAGTGTCAGAGAGAGACGGCGCAATCTTCGCCGCAGGGATGCTCTGGAGATTCTACTGAAGGCCAGGGACGGCCTCATCGCCGAGATGGCTGAGGAGATCCGCTTGCGCAAGGACGCCCTCCTTGATTCAGCAGGCGAGCAGAACGTTCTCGGATTCGAATTCCAGGAGATCGAGGATCGCTATACCGCGCGGCTGCAGGCGCTCAACTCGATTCTCGAGAATCTCGAGTACAGGCGCCCCCGGCTGGCTCACAGGATCGAGACGATCAATTCCACCAGGGAGAACCTGAAGAAGGATCTCAACGAGCTGGTCAGCCGCTTTGACCAATGGGATCTTGTCGGCGTCAACGTCTCGGAAATGACGGATTCCAGCCTGCTGGTGGTCATCTCCTTCACGGCCGACGACTACGGGGAATAGGTCGAAAACGGGACTCAGTATCTTCCCGCCTGGCGTTCTCTGGCGGGAAGGATCTCGAGGCAGGTGGTCCACCAGCCATCCTCGATGGTCTGCGCGAACTCCTCGGGCAGGCCCTCCTGGCGCATCTGCCGGGCGAGGGTTCCGGCATCGTATTGGACGGATACGAACTCCGCCTCGACGCGGTTTTCTCCGGCCGTGAGCACCGTGTACCAGACCTGCCGAGTTCCATCGTTCTCGGGGCGGCCGAGGACCCCGACATTGACGAAGAGCCTTCCGGAGGGGAGCTCCCGCTCCCACTTGATGCCGGTATGGGTGACGGCGATCACATCCGCCTCGTAATCGTCGCAGAGTTTCTCGAGGAAGTGGGAGGGGGTCGTTGAGTTCCACAGGAACTCGTTCTGGCGGCGGGGGGAGCCATGGCAGAGCAGCACCCTGCGGCCGTCGAGCTCGAAGCGGATCTCCCCAGGCAGGGTACGCAGCCAGGCCCTGTTTTCCTCGGAGGTGTTGCGATAGGTGTATTGGTAGCTGAGCCTTGCGAAGTGGTTGTCACGCGGGTCGGTATAGCCGCATTGGCAGTCGGGCAGATCGCGGGCCAGGGAGTCGTCATAATTTCCGGCCAGGGTTTTCACCGAGTTGTCTCTGAGCAGGGGATAGACCCTGTCAGGGTGGGGACCGAAGGCGCCGAGGTCGCCGAGGCAGTAGATCGAGTCGATGTTTCTGGCCTTGATGCCGGCCAGCGCCGCGGTGAGAGCCAGGTGGTTGGAGTAGATGCCTCCGAAGAGGGCCGCTCTTTCGGTTGGGTTGGGCATTCAATCCACCCCCCAGCCGCCGATATTCGAGCAGATCGCCCCGTGCACATAGCAGGTATGGCAGGCCCCATGGGCCAGGCGGAAGGGGACCGCCGCCTCGGCCAGGCTGTGGCCGAGGTGGGCCTCGGGAGCCTCGATGAGGAGCGGGCAGACGGCGACGCCGCGGTCGGTTACCGTTCTTCCCCGGCTGCAGAGCAGCTGGCTGCTATCGTAATTTTCCATCATCCCCGGGCTGATTCTCTCGGACCGGGAGTAAGGCCTGGTACGCTCGGCCTCCATCCCGAGGTGGAGAGTCGGCAGGATCTTGATTCGCGGCCTCGAATACCCAGCCTCTTTCAGGGTCGCCACGAAGGATTCGAAGACCGCCGGGCCTTCCTGCTGGGGCCAGGTCTGGGCGATGGTGATGATCGGCAGGAAGCCGGCCTCCACGAGCATTCGCACTCCCGCCATGGCCTGCTCGAAGGTTCCCTCCCCCCTGATCGGGTCGTTGGTCTGCGGATTGTAGCCGTCGATGCTGACGCGCAGCTCGAGGCTGTAGGGGGAGTTCTGTGAGATCTCNCGCAGCGTCTTGATGGAGGAGGGGGTGAANACCGTGCCGTTGGTCAGCACCGTCGCCGGGCCGATGGCGAGGGTCTCCTCGAGGATNCGNAGCATGTCACGGTTGAGGAAGGGCTCTCCTCCGGTGAAGTAGTACTCCCGTACTCCCAGCTTCTCTGACTCACGCAGGTATTTCCTCACGGTTTCGATGCCGAGGAAACCGAAGGTGTCGTTGCCCGGATGGCAGCTGATGAAGCAGTGGTTGCAGGAGAGGTTGCAGAGTGTTCCGCCGACCTGGAACCACAACTCATCGAGGCTCTCGAGTTCCTGCGAGGGAGGCAACTCCCGGATTTCTCTGTCGTGTCCGCTCATGGCGATTCGGTTTCCTCGTAAAGATCGAGGTTCTCGTCCGCCTCGATGAGCCTGAAAATGTCACGCACNTGCTCGATGCCTGNCTGCAGGAGAAAGTCGCTTCGCCGGCCGTAGCTCTTATGCCCGGCGATATAATACCCGGGCTCCGGATTCAGCAGGGTGTCGCCGGCGAGCTCTGCGCGCTCGAGGCAGTCGCCTCCGGAGCCGCCGCCGAGCAGGGCGGCGGCGAGCTTCATCGGTCCCTCGGTCGCGTAGCAGAGGTGCACCTGCAGCTCGCGGTGGAAGCCCGTGTCCGGGCGGTAGCCTGTCATCGAGATGATCCGGTCAACCTCTACCGTCCTTGTTCGCGAGGCGCCGGTGAGCCGGACCGCCACGCGCTCATCCACCCTCTCCAGGCTCGAGGTGACGAAGCCGCTGAGCGNCTCGCAACCCTCCGGCGCGTCGCAGGCGAACCTGTTGGCCGCCTTCGCCAGCCGGTCTCTCTGGGGCAGGGGGTCGTTCTCATAAAGCTCGATGGGTTCCAGACGGCTGTCCCGCCGCGCCCAGATCAGGCGCGTTCGCGGCTCTGTCTCCATGAGTTTCGTAAAGGATTCGAGCACAGTGGCGGCGGAATAGCCGGCGCCCACCAGGAGGGTGGTTCGCCCCTCGTAGAGGGGCCTGTCGGCGCCGAGAAGGTCAGGGATGTGGTAGGTGATTTTTTCACGGAGAGCTTCCTCGCCCNGTGCCGGNATGCCGCCATCTCCCAGGTTTCCATGGTTTCGGTATACCCCGGAAGCATCGATCACCACATCGCTCTGCGTGGTTTTCATTTTCCCTCCCCGGTCCGCAACCAGCAGCTGGAAGCGTCGGTTGGCCCGCTCGGGGCTGCCGATCTCCTCGGTCTTGAGCAGGCCGGCTCTTGATATGGCGAGGACCTCGCGGCCGGTCCTGATCCTGTCACCCAGCGATGCGGCCACCGGTCCCAGGTAGCGGTCGCAGTATTCTTCACCTCCCGGGCAGGCATCTCCCGGCGGAGTCTCCAGGCCCTGCTCCTCCAGGGCGGCAAGCCCTAGCGGGGAGGTATTGAGCGTCCAGGGGGAGAAGAGCTCGAGGAAACCCCAACGCCTGATATTGGCGCCGGCCTCCAGGCGNTCGTAGACCATCGGNCGGTGGCCNAGGGCTGCGGCGTAGAGGGCCGCCTCGAGCCCGATGGGGCCNGCTCCCACGATGNCGATATCCCTGGGAGCTGCTGGGGTACGCCGCGCCGCGCCCATCTACTCTTCCGGGACTTCCCGGTAGGCGGCGCCGGAGGCTCCCGGGTCGACGCCGGCGATGACCTCCAGCGGATCCCGGGAGGAGATCTCGGCGGCGTAGACCCGCCCGACGACACCGAAGGGATTGGGGCTGTGGATGATTTCCCAGCCGCCCCCGGCCAGGGCCGCCACGACCTTCGCCGGGAACCTCGATTCCAGCAGCAGGGTATTGTCGGAATAGGCGTCGAAGCGCGGATGAACCACGGCCTCCGCCACGTTCATTCCAAAGACGGTGACGTTGAGGATCACCTGTGAGATGCCCGCGGTGATGCGGGCCGCTCCGGGGGAGCCGAGGACGAGCTTCGGCTTGCCTTCCTCCAGGACGATGGTCTCGGCCACCGCCGTGCTCCTGGCTTTTCCCGCCGCGATGGAGTTCGCGTTGCCGGGGCGGGGATCGAAGGCGCTCATGCAATTGTTGAACAGGATTCCCAGCCCCGGAGAGAAGACCCCGGAGTTGTAGCCCAGGGAGTGCGAGAAGGAGATGGAGTTACCATCGTGATCGACGATGGTCAATTGCGTGGTGTCCGGACAGTCCGCTCCGCCCTGGGGAGATTCCCTTTCGGCCAGGGTATCGAGGTATTCCTTCGTGAGGAAGGTCTCATCCGTCGGTGTGCCGAAGGAGGTATCGCCCTGGTTCGCCAGGCGATCGCTCCACACCCTCTTGAGAATGTCCGCGTAGTCTTCGATATAGGCCGGGCTGTTGTGCAGGGGCACGGAGCCGGCGAGCCGGCGCTCCATGAGCGCCAGGGTCTGCAGGAGGGCCACTCCGCCTCCCGGAAGCGGGGTGGAGAGGACCTCGTAGCCGCGGAAGCTTCCGCTGAGGGGCTCGCGAATCGTCGGCGCGTAGCTCTGCAGATCATCGAGGGTTACCAGCGCGCCGTTGGCCTGCCAGTCTTCCGCGATCTCCCGGGCCAGCGCGCCGCGGTAGTAGCTCTCCGGGCCTTCATTCGCCAGCCGCCTGTAGGTTTCCGCGAGCCTGGGCTGGCGAAAGACCTCGCCGGCCTGGTAGCCCTCTCCGTCTTCCTTGAAACAGATCTCCCTGCCCGCCTCGGTATGACCCAGCCGGTCGCGGGTGGAGACCCTGCCGTGGAGGCCGGGCCGGATCCAGAAATTCGCCAGCTCCGGCGTGACCCGGAATCCATTCTCGGCGTAGGGGATGGCNCGCTCGATGAGCTCTCCCCAGGGCATCCTGCCGAAGCGGGANTGNATCTCGGCCACACCCGCGACCATCCCGGGAACGGTGATCGCCTGGTAGCCGACGTCGTTGACCTTGTTTTTTACCAGGTAGCCGAATCCATCCGGCGTCTCGCCCTCGAAGAGATCGGCCCACACATCCGGCCTTGCCAGGCTTCCCGCCCGTCCATGGAAGTCGACGCAGAGGGAGCGGCCTGGCCCCCCCGCGGCCTCGTGAAAAAAGAGGGTGGCGCAGCCGAANCCGCCGATTCCGCAGCGGTGAGGGTCCACCACACCCTGGACAAACGCCGCGGCGACCAGCGCGTCGGCCGCGTTGCCCCCGGCGGTGAGGACACGAGCGCCCTCGTAGGCCGCCTCCGCCTGGGGNGCGGCCACGAGGCCCCGACCTGGTTGTATTTCTTCAGCATTCATGTCGGCTGATTATACGCACCAGGTCGGCCGATGGTACTCGCTACCTACTTTTTGAAGCGGGTCACGCTTTCAGNATACAGTCCCTTTTCCGTCCAGGTCGTATAGCTGGAGGAGGCCCCCATGAGGTTCAGCAGCGCTCCGAGGACCCTCATGGCCTCGGGCGGAACAGCTTCACCGGCGGGCGAGAACTGCAGAGCCTGCTCGATCATCTCCATGTAACCGGAGGCTACCGAGGAGCTCTGGTAGGTAATGCCGGTGACCTGGGCGGGAAGCGTGCCAAGAGTCTTCTTGAACTCTTCGTTCGCGGCCAGCCCGGGAGCATCCTTGCCGATCCTGCGGATCACCTTCTGGACGTTTTCGCCCTCGGTGCTGAAGATGACCATCTTGTCGGTGATGCAGACGCCCGGCGCGGGGCCNGAGAATCCGTCGCCCATGATGAAGACGTCGCGGCCCATGTACTTCTGGGGCTCGAGAGCTCCGCCGGTCAACTCGATGGCCTTATCGACGAGCTTCTTCCAGGGAGCGTCATTGGAGAGCTCTAGAACGACCGTAGAGTCGCCGAGGGGGTTTTCGATTCCGGCGGCCCTGCCCGAGCCGAAGGTGTGGACACGGTTTCCAATGCTGCCGAGCAGGTCCGAGATCTTGAAGCCCATCGTTTCCAGGAACATCTCTTTTATGTTGGCCTCCTGTCCTTGGAGGGCCATGAAGGACTGGGCGAGGTTGAGCAGCTTGTTTACGGACTTGGTGATGGCCTTGGCGTTGAGGCCCGAGACGCTGTAGGTTCCCGTGTCTCCCGGGACGATGGAAGGCGGCGCGGCGGCGAAGGGTTCGCTCTTGANCCAGCTGAGCAGGCCGTCAGAGGCNCCATCGTTGTGGACAAAGGTNCTGCNACGGANCCCATCTTCTTCCAGNGCGNNTCCAANACCGAAGTTGTTGAGGCTTTTTCCGAAGAACACATCTTCGATGGTCTGCCAGAGGAAGACAAAGGGATTGCCCTCCATGGCGCCGTTGACGGCCTTGAGAACAGGCTTCATGTTCATGAAGAAGTTAACGTGGTTTCCCTTGCCGAGGCGGGCCTGGGTTTCCTTGTAGGCGGGATTGTTGAGAAGGGAGTCCTCCGGATTCTCTTCCGAGAGCCTGGCGATGGTCTGCTCGAGGAATTTCCGGCTGAGGCTGACGAAGAACTTCGAGCCTTTTTCGCCGACGTAGATATGCTCAGGTCCGTCCTCGGCCTCCTCGGGCGGACTCAATGTGGTGATCTTGCCACCGTGGAAATCTTCGGTCTTGACCCCCGCGCCCTCGCGAACCGCCAGCGCCATGATGGACAGGAGGTTCTTCTTGAACTCCTGGCGTCCCCCGAGGGCGTCTACACCGAGGATGACAGGGATAGATTCGCTGTCAATCTCGGGCTCCTCCATGTTCAGGAGCGCCTCTCCGAGGTCCCTGATGGTCTTTGAGACGTCGCCGACCGCCAAGATAGCCTCGCCCTTGACGGAGCTGAGCATCTCGAGGGGATCGACCTGAGTCTCCGCGATGATGTCCTGGCGCCCTTCTTCGATCGTCTGTTCGAATTGCGTGATGAGCTCGGTAAACTCNTGCTTGTCCTTGAGCTTGTAGATAGGGGAGCTCTTGAAGTCCTTGACGATGCCGGCGATGCTCGGTGCGTGCAGCACGAGGGTCGCGTCCTTCGGCAGGGCCTTGAGGATGGATGGGCCGGCGACGATGGTCTGCTTGTCCTGGGCTATCGCCCAGNCGCTGAGTCCGACGATCNCGACAACGAGGGGGAGTAAGATACGTTTCAGCATGTTTGAGTTCCTTTCTNTCTGGAAATACGCTGATGAATTCGNTNGGGTTCCCGGAGCCCCACGCTCCGCGATCCCCTTATTTCTTGTCCTTCAGTCTCTTTGGGGGCGGCTTCAGATAGCGGAAACCCGTATTGGGGTTGTCNTTGTCGAAGGCGAAGGCCGCCCTGTTTCTGAGAAAATCCTTTACGTAGTGAATCGGGATGGCGAAGCCGAGGGACTCGCCGCCCATGATCTTCGAGCTGGTGACGCCGATCACCTCCCCGCGGTTGTTGAAGAGAGGGCCTCCGCTATTGCCCGGGTTGATGGCCGCGGTGGTCTGGATCGACAGCTTGCCGCCGAGGGCGCGGCTGCGGTTGCTGACGATGCCGTCTGACACCGTTCGGTCGAGGCCCAGGGGGTTGCCGATGGCGAAGACCGGGTCGCCGATTTTCACGCGGTCGTAGTCGCCGAGATAGGTCTCCCGCAGAGGTACCTTTTGCGGGTTCTCGATCTTCAGCAGGGCCAGGTCGAAGAACGGGTTGAAGGCGACGATCCGGACATCNCTGACCTTCTCCTTTCTAAGCCCCTTTTTCTCCTTCACGTAGATCATCAGCGAGATGTCGCGCTCCTGCTCGATGACGTGGTAGTTGGTGACCACGTAGCCTTCCTTCCGGTTGATGATGAAGCCCGACCCGGACTTGCTGAGACAGAGCACCTGGACGACGCCCTCGGCGACCTCCTGGGCTTTTTCTTCGATGGTCCCNGCGTCGCGTCGGGAGGTGAAGAAGATCGAGTCGGCCTCAGGACCGGATTTGTTTGCCGCCTTGGCGCCGGCGGGGTCGTTGCTCTCCACGATCGCCGTGATGAGGTCAATCGAGGCGCGCGGGATGCGAAGTATCGTATAGCCGACGTCGAGGAAGATGTCCGTGTCGGTCTTCTTGATGACCTTTCCCTGCAGGGTATTCCCGCCCCTCAGCTGGATCTTTTCCCAGCCTGATTTCGAGGAGTCCTCCGCGGCCGCGATGACCGGCAGGAAGATGAATGAGATGGTCAGTATTTTCAGTGCGTTCATTTTCGAGAGCCTCTCACAGGACCCCTCCCTGGAGGTAGAGCAGGATCCTGTCGTGGATCAGCAGCAGCAGGTCCGCCGCNTTGTCGCCATCGATATCTTCGATGATCATCTGCTTCGGTCCGAGANTGGTAGCCCGGCGACTGTAGGATTTTTCCTCGAACACTCTGAAGCTCAGAGCCTGCTCGAGAGCGTTCCTGCTGTTCGCCGCCGCCTCTTTCCCCTTTCCCCCGGAATTGGTGAGAAAGAGAAGATTGTAGCGCGGCGCGGTGGAGATGACTACGTCGGCTTTGCCGTTGGCGTCGAGGTCGCCGATCGAGAGATCCTGGGGCCGCCCGAGATCCTTGTCGTCGACCGTGTAGTTGAACTGCTCGACGAAGCCGGGTTGCAATTTTTTNGAATAGAAGACAGCCGTCTGGGTTTTTCCGTAGAGAACGAGGTCCTCACGCTTGTCACCATCGAGGTCGCGAGCATCGAGCCGGACGAACTGGAGCTTGGGAAGCTTCACCTGGTCGGTGATGGAGTAGNNGCCGTCAGCGGNCTTNCGGAGAATCTCGATCGAGTTGACGGAGGAGTCGATGAGAANGATCTCATCCGTCCCATCTCCATCGAGATCGAGAGCCGTTCCGGCCTTCAGCTTGGATTCGGAGCTGCGGCCGCTGTGCTGGTCCAGCACNTTGAGCCGGTTCGCTCCATCGAGCTCGAGGANCCGGACGTAGCTGCCCGAGGTNACCATCANCTTCGAGCGTTTCACGCCAGTGAGCAGGGTCAGGGCGGCGGGTTGGAGCTTNGCCAGCTGTCCCTGGCCGAAGTCGGGCTTCTGGCTGAGGTTTTCGAAGGTCGACCGGTGTTTCCCTTCCGGGGTCTTCTGCCGCTTGTGGAGAAAGAAGGAGGGATCCTGGTAGGGGATGAAGACCATCATGTCGGTGGCGCCGTCGGCGTTGCCGTCGAAGAGCCGGAGGGCGTTGGGGGGAGAGCCCTTGGAGGGGAGCTCCAGGCTTGCCTCCTCGCTGAGCTTGCCGCCGGGCTGCAGNGCGAGTATCCGTAGCCGGTATTTTCCGCCCTTCTCNCTNTGTACGACCCAGGCTCGCTGGCCGCCCTTTTCAACGAGGGGGGCAGCGGAGAGCAGCACGGGCTCCGAGGGGAGCGCCCAGGTCTCGGGGATCGCCAGGCGCTTNCCGGACCAGGCGCTCACCCCGATGGCTTTTTCCTTGGCGCTGGTGACGACGATCTCCTCGTGGCCGTCTCCGTCGATGTCCATGCCCGCCAGGCTGTTTACCTCGGCGAGCGTGGGGTAGGAGGCCGAATTGGAGAAGGCGCCGTCGCTGCCCTGGAAGGTAACCTCCAATTGGGCGGTCTCCGGGTAGCTGACCACCAGGTCGGGTCTTCCGTCCCGGTTGACGTCGCTGATGATCCTCTTGCGCTTTGAGCTGTCGCCGCTCTTGCGCAGCGCCACGAGGCTGGGATTTCCGAGGCCGCCCTCGACATCCCGATCCTGCCAGCGGTACGCCTTGAGCCTGCGGGTGTTGCTCTGGATCGTGTAGAGCAGAGGCTTTCCGTTCTCGGTGTGGATCGCCCAGGCCTGCAGGGCCAGCAACCGGCTGGCGATGAGGGGGGCGAACCCGCTGTCTCCCTGGAGCCGCGTCAATACCGGTTTTTCGGACGAGGGGCTGAAGTACACGAGGTCGACTTTTCCATCGGCGTTGATATCCCGCAGCTCCAGCGCAGTGATGCCTTCGCCGGCATTCTGCAGGATCGATGGCTGGCCGAGGCCACCGCTTTTCCCCTGGTAGAAGAGGTAGGTCTTGAGGTTGCCCAGGAGAACGAGATCGAGCTTCCCATTCGAGTCGAGATCGGCTGTCTGCAGGGCGTAGGAAGAGCTGGAGCCGTCCCGTATGGGGTAGCGCTTGCGCTCGGCCCCCCAGGATTTCCCCTGGTAGACAATCTCGAGCTCGGGGGGATCGCAGTAATAGGCCAGGTCGGGTTTCCCATCGCCGTTGAAATCTCCGACGGCCAGGGAGTTGACCTTCTTGTCGGTATAGAATTTCTCGACCCGGAAGCGGGAATCCGAGCCGACGGTGTTCCGCGGCGGTTTCTTCCCGGATGAGTCTTTCTTTTCACCACCCTGGTAGAGCAGCCGGATGGTGCCCTCGGTATTGTTGGCGACTACGAGGTCTTTGCGGCCATCGTTGTCGAGATCCGTGACCGTGAGTCCCAGGGCGGAGCCTTCGACCTTGAAAATTTCCAGACCCTGGAATCCGAAGGAGGGCCCCACGGCGGGATCAGCCGGGAGCGCGACACCCATCGCGGAGGCCAGGCAGAGGCCGATGAAAAAAAAGAGAATTGCGTGCGGGTTCATACGAAAAAACAGCGAAAGAAGATTAGTTTACGGTTGCGGGGCCAGCAGAGCGGATCCACCGAGCCGAGCAGTTTATTCCATCGAGACTCCCACCCCGAGGGTTTTTTATAGAGGTCTCCGACATTCCTCACAAGCCGCATTCGAGGTATCCGACACAAACCGACAAAGCCGGCGGAGCGCTCCCGTATTCCCTTCCTTGAGATGCCCGTGAGCGATGATATCCTGTCGGAGCGTCAGGCCTTCGGTCGCTCCGGTTTCGGGACCCCTGGCGCCTCGTTCGGTCGCTTTTTTACCAGGAGTTCCAGGCATGATTGTCGGCTGCGGGGAATGGGGTTTTCGGAATGTTCCCATGGAGGAGCATTTCAGGATTTCCGAGGGGTTCGGGTTCAGGTTCCTGGAGTTCGGGATCGGGGGGGGGCAGCCCGGTAGACTTCCCGAGGAGCCGGGCGAGGCGGATGTCGCGGAGTTCAGGGCGCTCGGCGAACGCTACGGCATCAACACGCCCTTCTGCTGCCTCGAGAATGACTTCACCCTCGCCGCCGAGGGTGAGCACGAAGCGATGGTGGCGAAGGTGCTCGGGCAGCTTCGTTCCGCCCGGAGCTGTGGAGCGACCCACGTAAGGCTGTTCGCGGGTTTCACCCCGGCCGCTGATATGACCGAAGAGATCTGGAGCAGGCTCTTCAGCGCCTTTGAGGGCTGTGAGAGCCTCTGCTCCGAGCTCGGCATGGAGATCGCCATCGAGACGCACGGCGCCCTTGAGTTCGGGGACGATGGCAGCGCCGTCCATATCAACAGCGTCACCACCGACCGCGAGTGCCTCGGCCGGCTTCTGGAGAATCTCCCGTCCCGGGTGGGCTTCAATTACGATCCCGGGAACATCAAGGCGGTCTCGCCCGGCGATCACAGGTACTGTCTCGATCTTCTCAACGACCGCATCAACTACTGCCATCTCAAGGACTGGCATCCGAGGGGGGGCGGCTGGGTCGCCTGCGCCATCGGGGACGACGATCTCGATTACGGTCCCGTCTTCGAGCGGATGAAGTTCGATGGAGTCTGCCTGATCGAGTACGAGCCCCTCGATGACCCCGAGGATGGGATCCAGAGGAGCCTGGATTATCTCGCCAGGGTCGCGCCGGGCTTTACCCTCGGCTGAGAAGCCGCTCGGGTGCCGCTCTACTCGTCGCTTGCCGCGACGGGCTCGCCGTCTTCGTCCGGCGGCTCTGACCCGGCTCGGGCAGCTTCCTTCTCTTCTTTTTTTTCTTCCAGGACGCGCTTGATCTCCGTGCGGTAGCGCCGGGTCTTGTAGATGGCGTAAGAAATCACTAGGGCGGCCAGGACGGCGATCACCAGCAGCACGATGGGCTTGTATTCTTCAAAGAGACCTATGGCTTTTTCAAGGGCATCCTTTGGAGTCTCACCGGGAGCCAGCTTCCGGGCAAACCACATGCCGGCGTAGATCGAGGTCGGGCCGGAGATGAGGGCTCCGAGGAGGTCGAGAAAAATGAANTTCACCCAGCGCATCCCGTGCTGGCCGGCGTAGCCGTAGACTCCGATTCGCACCCCGGCAAGGAAGCGGGCGAAGAAGACGGCCTTGTTTCCGTGCTTGGCGAAGTGCCGGTGGACCTTCTTATTGTTGATCGCCCGGATGAACCAGCTGTCGGGAAAGCTCTGCCCCAGCTTTCTCCCTGTGAAAAAGATGATCGAATCGCCGATGAGGATGGCTGCTATGCAGACCGCAGAGGCGATCCAGAAATTGGCGGAGCCGAAGCCNACCACCACCCCGCTGCTGATCAGGGTCACCTCCTCGGGTATCGGGAGGCCGATTCCGCAGAGAAAGAGTATGCCGAACATGGCCAGGTACTGGTATTGCTCAAGCCAGGCGAGGATCTCCGTCGGTTCCAGTAAGGCAAACATGCTTCTTCTCTTCCACCATGCTTTTCCGTGTGGATGGGCAAGATAACCCAGGCCCGGGAAAAAACCAACCCCGGGCGGGAATCCGGCTCGAGGCCGGTTCGCGCGGGTCCTTCAGAACAGGGTTCCCACCGCGGGGCTCAGGTCGAGATCCGCCGGCACGCCCGGGAAGTGGTCGCGGATGAAATCGCCCTGGACATCGCGGGTCTTCCGGGAGAGCTGCCCCTGCAGGTCTTCACTGCATTTTTCGCACATGATGATCATGGGCAGCAGGAGGGACAGCTCCCGGCAGGCTCCTATGATCGTGAAATTCTCGAAGAGGGCCCTGGGGAAACCGCAGAAGTGACAGTGGTCGGGCTCCTCGGTGGGCTTGAAGTTGCAGAGCATGAAACCCTTCATGGCCTCGAGCGATTCCCGGGACATCTCCTTGGAGAGATCTTCGCCGCAGGCCTGGCAGATGGCCGTTTCGAAGATCACCTCCTTGTCCCGGTAGACCTTCTGGACCTCGTAGAGTCCCAGGTGTTCGAGATCCTTCTCGCAGATGGTGCAGTTTTTGAACGGGCCTTCCTCGGAGAACGAGTGCAGCTCTTCAGGCACCTCCGCGGCGCAGTCTTCGTTTGATGGATCAGGTAACACGGGTACTCCACGGAGCGCAACTGCGCCGGGAGCCGTTCGCACTTCGCCAAGGGGCTGAAGAAGGCGGTTCATCGACGAATTTTGCCCCGCAGTAATCTGCGGATAGTAGAATGCAAGCCGTTTAATTCAGGCCCGGACGGAGAAATACCGTACTTTACCAGGCTCTCGGGAATTGTAGAATCAAGCTCCAACGTCGGCAAAGTCTTTCTCAGTGGTAAAGAAAATTGAGCACTCCCCATCGTCTGTATGAAGAGTCTACGTTCCCGGTGTTCGCGCCCGGTCGACGCGGGAGGCCCGGGGGGATGGCCGGGGCGCTGGTCCTGCTCCTCATCGTCGCCGCCGGGTGGGGCTGCAATCCCGGCCCCCGGATCGATCCGGCTGAGGGCCTTCGCAGGATGGGCCGGGGGATCGGCCTGCTGGAACAATACGATTATTCAGGCGCCTACAAGATCTTCTCCGGGCTCTGCGAGAGCTTTCCCGCCTGGGAGGCGGCCTGGGCCAACCGCGGCATAGCCGGTCTCAATCTCCAGGATGAGAGCAAGTGCGTACCCAATATGAAGAAGGTGCTGGAGCTGAATCCCCGCAACTCGCATGCGCTGCTGGTCCTCGGCATCCAGTACGAGCACCTGCAGAGGACCGACGAGGCGCTCGAGCTCTTCAGGAAGGTGGTGGAGATCGATCCTGACGACCCGCACGGGCACTACTATGTCGGCACCATCCTCGCCGACCGCGACGACAAGGAAGGAGCGGTGCGCCATCTCCGCCGTGCGCTCCAGCTGCAGCCCTCCTTCGCCTCGGCCTGGTACCGCATGGCAAACCTCCATCGCAGGGAAGAGAAAGACCTGCGGATCGGCATGCTCAACGAGTTCAAGCGTCTCAAGAAGGCCGGTGCCGGAATCCTGGTGGGACATAAGTACGGCGAGGGGGGAAGGTACAGCCTCGCGATCAGGGACTCCCTGCCCCCGGGCTACACCGCCTCGTCCCCGGCGCAGGCCCCGGCGGCGTCCATCGGCGCCGGGCGCGAGATCAGCGGCGTTCCGCGGACCGTGCCGGCCCCGTCCGGAAGCCGGGCGGCGGGAATGGCTGTTGGTGATCTCGATGGAGATGGATCGCTCGAGCTGATCCTCTGCGGCAGCGCGGCCGCCGATGGCGCCCAGGGGGCTCTCTCAATCTTCAACTACTCGGCGGCGGGAGATTACAGCCTCGGCCGCAGGTTGGCCTTCGACGCGAATCTCTGCTGCCTCGCCGACCTCGATGGAGACACCGATCTCGACCTGGTCGCCGCCGCTCCCGGCTCTCTCAGGTTCCTGCTCAACGATGGCAAGGGCGGCCTCGAGGAGGCCAGCGTCAAGGTGAAGTCCGGGCGCGACGGGGGCTTCCCCCTGCGCCTCTACGCCCTCGATGTCGACAGCGATTGGGATCTCGACATTATCTGCCTGCGCCAGTGGAAGGGCGCCGATGGCAAGGTCACCTCCCGGGTACAGGTGCTCAACAACGATCGCGATGATCCCGCCGGCCTTGGCGGCTTCAGCGACATCAGCTCCGACTGCGGGCTGGAAGAATTCGATTTCGCCGCGGTAGAGCTCGCCGTGGTGGATCTCGATGGCGATGTCGACCTCGACCTCGCCGTTTTCGACGAAAGCGGCGGCGCCAGGTTTTTCACGAACCATCGCGCCTGGAAGTTCTCGGAGGTCAAGCAGGCCGCGGGACTCTTCGCCGCGGGAATCGTGAGCGTCACCTCGGGGGATCTCGACGGAGACGGCGATGAGGACCTCGTCGCCTTCTGCGGCGACAACCTCCGTCTCCTGCGCAACGATGGCCGGTTGCGTTTTACCCCGGACAGGGATTTCGCCAGCCGCTACGGAGCGCTTGGCGGGACCGGCGGGACGCTCTTTGATTTTGACGGAGACCTGGCTCTCGAGCTCCTGGTCATCGACGCGAAGTCCGCCGGCGATGCGAAGGGGGCCGCCCTGGTCTCTCCCGGTGAAGCGGTTCAGCGATTTGAGCTCGGACGCGAGACCCGGGGGGGCGCGGTGAGCGTCCTGGCCGGCTGCATGGGAATCGACGGGGGAGTCGAGCTGGTCGTGGCGGACACGGCCGGGGCGGCTACCGCCCATGCTCTCGAAGTTCCCGGTACGTGGCTTGGCCTCGAGCTCACCGGCCCTCTTCGGGAGGAGGTGAAGCCCGATGCCGAGCGGTCCAATCCGGCAGCCCTGGGGGCGAGCGTCGAGGTGCGCTCCGGAACCCGGGTGGCGAGGCGGCAGCTCAACGGCTCTACCGGCGGCGCGGCGCGCTCGGCGGCGCGTTTTTTCTGCGGGCTCGGCGGAGCTCCGGCCGCTGACACGGTTCGTATCCTCTGGCCCGATGGCATTCTCCAGAGCGAGCTCGGGCTGGTGTCCGGAAGGATTCACGAGATCAAGGAGAAGGAGCGCAAGCCGACCTCCTGCCCGGTGCTCTTCAGCTGGAATGGAGACTCTTTCGAGTTCGTCGCTGATTTCCTCGGGGTGGGGGGGCTCGGGTATTTCGAGGCTCCCGGGCGCTACAGCGCCCCGGATCCGACCGAGCTGCTCTGGATCCCGAGACTCGAGGCGCGCGAGAACGCGGAGGAGGGAGCCTCCTACGAGCTGCGGGTGCTCGAGCCCCTCGAGGAGTGCACCTACCTCGACAGCGCCGCGCTCGTGGCCGTCGATCATCCCGGGGGTACGACGGTTCTGCCCAACGAGATGTTCGCCATTCTCGGCCCGGCTCCGGGCTACGGGCTCCTTTCCTTCGAGGAGAAGCTCCACCCGCTGAAGGCCATTGACCAGGATGGAGCGGATATGACCTCGCGGGTACAGAAGCTCGACGCGGTCTACGCTCCCGAGCTCAAGCCCGACCGGAGGTTCATGGGAGTACTCGAGAAGCCGCAGGCCGTCGAGCTCGATTTTCCCGCCTCGCTCGATGAGCTCATTCGCTCCGATGCTCCCGGCCGGCCGGTTCTTTTTCTCTACGGCTATATCGAGTACGGCTATTCGACGACGAACTTCTCCGCCTCGCAGGCGGGTTTCGTTCCCATGGTCCCGAGCTTCCGCGTCGAGCGCGATGGGAAATGGGAAACCCTTCGCGAGGAGTGGGGATTCCCGGCGGGCTACCCGCGCTGGATGAGCGTCGATCTCGGCGGCCTTCTGCGCCCGGGAGACCGCCGGCTGAAGATCGACACCAACCTTGAGATCGCCTGGGACGAGGTTTTTATCGCCAGGGCCCGGGACGTCGACCTCAGGGGGGGCGGGGATGAGAAGGTCACGGTGCGCCAGCTGAAGGCCGACCGGGCCCACCTGCACTACCGCGGCTTCCCGATCGATCCCGCTCCCGGGGAGGAGGTCGAGGGCTTTCTCTACAAGGAGTTCGCCGAGTGGACTCATTACAAGGTCATGCCGGGCAGCTATACCCGCTTCGGCGATGTCCGCCCCCTGCTCGAAGAGGATGACGGGCNGTTCGTGATCTTCGGGCCCGGTGATGAGATTGAATTCTCCTTCAGGGCCGATCGCCTGGGCGAGCTGGCCCCCGGTGGACGCCGGACCTTCTTCTGGAAGAGTGGCGGCTATTGCAAGGACATGGACTTCTATACCGGGCATGGTGACGGTGTGGCGCCGCTTCCCTTCGCCGGCATGAAGTCCTATCCCTACGCCGAGGGCGAGAGCTACCCGGCTGATCCGGCCCTCAAGCGCTACGCCAGCGAGTGGAACACCCGGAAGATCGAGGGTGACCTGCGAACCCCGATCTCATCGGTCCTCGGAGATTGACCCCGTGCGCTCATTACCGCTCCTGCCGCTGCTCTGCCTGCTCTGTTCCTGCGGCGCGGAGTCGACCGGGGTGTCGTACACATCGGTAAGCGGGATCTTCGAAAACAATTGCGTCTCCTGTCACGGGGCGAAGGAGCCGGAGTCGGAGCTTCGACTCGACAGTCTCGGGGGAATTCTCACGGGCGGCAAGAGCGGGCCGGCCGTCATCCCGGGAGATGTCGACTCGAGCATCCTCATCAGCGCGGTGGAAGACAGCGGCCTGGTCACGAGGATGCCGCCCGAAGACGATGCCCCGGCTCTCGATTCCGCCTCGATCGGTCTCCTGCGCCGTTGGGTTCAGGATGGCGCGAGGCCTTAGGGCCGGGGATGACGGGTGGGCATTTTGTCCCGTTGCTCCCAAGCCTGTGCTGGTAAGCTTTACGCCATGAAGAACCAGGCCAGCCTGGAAATAGAGGTAGAGAAGACGGCCGAGGGCCGGCGGGCTCTCATCAGGTTTCGCCCGGACCTGAAGCGGCATGGCGGCCAGGGGGCCGACGTAAAGCTGGTTCTCTTCTGCAAGGTCGACCATTCGAACCCCATCAATAAAAAGGTCGAGCTGCTGAGCGAGAGCTTCAAGGTCAGCAAGCCGCTGCACACCCTACGCTACAAATGCCCCCGGCGGCTCTTCACCTACGAGGGGAACTGGATCCGGCTTTACGCGCGAGTCNCGATCATCATCGGAGATGACCATCTGGCGAAGAAGTTCGAGGCNCCCNTGGAGCTCGGTAACATCCACCTGAGCGAAGACATTGACGAGACGATCAATCCGCCCGACGAGCTGTCGCACGGGTTGCATTCTTTGATGCTTCCGGCCGGGAGCAAGCCCGAGCTCNTGGCGCTCTGGGGGGGGGGGCTGGTTTTTTTTTTCCTGGCGGAACATTTTCTCAGGAACTATATGTTCACTATGAGCAGCGAAGCGGTCACGTTCGGGCTCCTCGTCCTGCTTGGTCCCGCGTGCGGCCTCTTGTACCTGGCCTGGAAAAAAACCAGGGCTTACTGGAAAGCGCCGGATCTCGGACTGCATTTCAATATTCCGGAGGGACTGTCGAGACGCTCCCGCAGCAAGGCGAAGATCAATCGCCAGTCGCGCTTCCTGGTTTCCGACTGGATATCGGGCCTGGCGACGATGGATCTAGATGGCGTGAGGCTGAGGGTGGTGGCGGGGAACATCGAGAGGGGCCCGTGCCATGAGCTCGAAGCCAGCATGACTTCAGAGACCCCCAAGCTGGTGAAAAAGGACATTTCCGTCGTTACCCGGGCGATGGTTCTCTACGACAAGACGATCGAGCACCTTCCTGCCGGCACGGAGTTCGCGGAGTATTTCCGGGACCCGTTGGATTTCGAGCCGGTTTTTACGGATCTCTACCCACCCGACCTGGTGGCCACCAGGGGGTTCGGGGGCCGCCTCACCCTGAGCTCGACGCACGGCCTGGGGTATTACCTCGAGTTCCAGCTGCTACACCCCGACCTGGCGGACCTCAAGTACGAGGTGGAGTCACGCTATTTCGATCCGAACGCTTTTTTCAGCGAACCAGTTCCTGCCCCTCCCGCCGCGCCTCAGCAGGAGAGAGGGAGCTCTGGGCAGAAGAAAACCGGGGCGGATTCGCCTCCTCCGCTTCCTCCAGGCGGTTAGGAAACCATCGCGGCGGGGAGTACTTTGCGGCGGGCTCCCCTCGTGCGAAAATAAGTTCCCATTCGAATCCTGATTCGCTCAACCGAAATATGAAACCACCAGGCCGGTACTATCGATGCGCGTTTGCTGCTTGCGGTCTCCTGCTGGCCTGCCTGCCTGCCGCGGCCGATGAATGGACGCGCTTTCGCGGCCCCAACGGTTCCGGTGTGAGCGATGCGAAGACCGTTCCGGCGCAGTGGAAGGAGAGCGACTTCAACTGGAAGATCGACCTGCCCGGCAAGGGAAATTCCTCCCCGGTCGTCTGGGACGAGCTGGTCTTCGTGACGGCGGCAGACAATGACGCCGGAACGAGGACCCTCCTGGCGATCAACACCGCGGACGGCAAGACGCGGTGGAAGAAGAATTTTTCCTACGCGACCTACCGCAAGCATCGGAACAACTCCTACGCATCCAATACCCCGGCGACAGACGGGGAGCGGGTCTACGTCCTCTGGCAGTCGAAGAAGGAATCCCGGCTGGTAGCGATTGATCACGAGGGCAGGGAGAGCTGGCGCTACGAGCTCGGCCCCTACCTTCACGGCCAGGGCGGCGGTACCTCGCCGATCGTATTCGAGGACCTGGTGGTCATCTCCAACGATCACAAGAAGGGCAGCTTCCTGCTGGCGGTCGACCGTGCCACGGGCAAGGAGCGCTGGAAGCTTCCGCGCGCGGGTAAGCGGGCCTGCTATTCGACCCCCTGTGTCTTCAGCGCGCCGGGCCGTCCGACGGAGATTGTCTTCGTGCACTGCTTCGAGGGAATCGTCGGGGTNGATCCGAAGCTCGGCAGGCAGAACTGGATGATCGATGTCTTCGGCACCTTCCCCCAGAGAGCCGTGGGTTCGCCCGTGGTCTGGAAGGACCTGGTGGTCGCCAACTCCGGGGCTCTCAATGGCGGCAAGAACGCTGTCGTGGTCCGTCCCTCGACCAGCGGAAAAAAGCACGGCGTGAAGGAGGTCTACAGGATCTCGCGTTCNGCGCCGCACGTTCCAAGTCCGCTGGTCTTCGACGGCAGGCTCTTCCTGTGGAGCGACCTGGGGGTCGTCACCTGCGCCAGGGTGGAGACAGGGGAGGTCATCTGGCAGAAGAGGGCCGCCGGCGGCGGTAATTTTCACGGCTCGCCGGTCTGTGTCGATGGGCGCCTCTTCTGCGCCGACGACAAGGGTACCGTTGTCGTCCTGTCGGCCTCTGAGAAGTTCGAGGTGCTGGGGAAAAACGAGCTTGCCGACACCTGCCGTTCGACCCCCGCGGTAAGCGCCGGACGAATGTACGTGCGCACCGAGAGCCGGCTGTTCTCGGTGGGAGGGAAGAAAGAGTAGTCCCCTCAGCTGGCGAGCACCCGGGCGAGCTCCAGCAGGTGCGCGGGCAGCTCCCGGGTCTCCTTCCAGGCCAGCTCCAGGTCCACCAGCGTCGTCTCGCCGTTTCGCTTCGCCACCAGCTTCGATGTCTCGNCCGCCACGAGCGCGTCCACCGCCGCCTTACCGAAGAGACCTCCCTGCACCCTGTCGAGGGCGCTCGGGGTTCCGCCGCGCTGGATATAGCCGAGCACCGCGACACGCAACTCGTAGTTCGATTGGGCGGTGATCTTATCCGCNATCTCATAGGCGTTGCCCGCGTCGTCACCTTCTGCGACGACGACGATGCTGGAGACCTTGCCGGCCTCACGGCCGCGCTCGAGCCCGGCGCAGAGGGCGGCGATGTCGGTCGGCATCTCAGGCACCAGGACCCCCTCGGCTCCGCAGGCCAGCGCGACCTCCAGGGCCAGGAAGCCGCGATCGCGGCCCATGACCTCGACCAGGAAGAGGCGCTCGTGGGAGGTCGCCGTATCGCGAATCTTGTCGATCGCCTCGACCGCGGTATTGACCGCCGTGTCAAATCCGAGGGCGTAGTCGGTCCCCCCTACGTCATTGTCGATCGTTTTCGGTATGCCGATGAGCGGCAGGCTGGCCTGCTTCGAAAGCTCACAGGCTCCCCGGAGCGAGCCGTTGCCTCCTATCACGACCAGGCCATCGATCCCGCGTTTCGCGAGGTTGGCGACGGCCTGCTCACGGGCAGTCGTCTCCCTGAATTCCGGGCAGCGGCTCGAGCGTAGAACGGTACCTCCGAGATTGACGATCCCGGCCACGCTGCGCGCATCCATTGGCTCCATGTCGTTATCGATGAGGCCGCGCCAGCCCCTGTGGACTCCGATGGCCTCGATCCCTCCGGAGAGGGCTGTTCGCACGACGGAGCGAATGCAGGGATTCAGCCCCGGGCAGTCTCCTCCGCTGGTAAGCAATGCGAGTCGTTTCAAGTCTACAGGCGCTCAGCAGCCGAGGTTGTCTTCGGTCAGATCCCTTCCGGCCCTGGGGAATGGCGCTCGGGGCCTGTTCCCGCCGGAAAACAGGAAGCGCAGGATCAGTATTCCATCGGAGATGTCGATACTGCCATCATCGTTGGCATCCGCTGCATCTTCACAGGAAGGTACCCTGCCGCCTCGAAAGAGATAATCCAGCAGGAAGACCGCGTCTGTCAACTGGATGGTTCCACTTTGATCGGTATCGCCTCGTAGGAACAGCGGCGCGGGACGGGCGATGACGGTCCCGCCGAGGGCCAGGGGCTCGACCACGCGGCCGTCGCCGATCGTGGTGAATTCCAGGTTGACCGGGGGAGAGCCGATGCCTCCGGCGAGGTTCAGCTCGACGCGATCGCCGTCATCGAGCGACTGTGAGAGAGACACCAGGAGTCTCGCTATGACAGTCTCTTCTCCGGCCGGAATGCTGGGAGAGGCGTCGGTGAAGGACATCACGATTCCGTAGGTGGCGATGCCCGAGTCGTTGTCGATATTGGCGGCGGCGAAGCTCGCCTCGCTCGTGAGGAGCTCCTCGTTGCTGATGCCGTCGACGGTGAGTTCGCTGTTGTCGTAGGAGAGGGCGAAGGACACTCCCGAGAGCGCTGAATCCGAGGTGCAGAGAACGTCGACGGGGATGCGGGAGCCTCCGGCGGGTCCCTCGCTCTCGGCGATGCGCAGGATCTTCGAGTGGTAGGTGAAGGCGTCCTGGAGGCGGGCTTCCGCCCCGTCCTGGGTCACGGTTACGTCAAACGTTCCGCCGCCGCGGCGGCGCGGGAGGGTGCCCCGGATCATCCCGGAGTCGATCCGCGCGGCATCCTCCACGCGGACACCGCCGATTCGCAGCTCGGCGCCGGAGGTGAAATTCTCGCCGATGACGGTCACCTGGATTCCGCCGGTGACCGGGCCCTCGCCGGGTTCGATGGACGCGAGCCGCGGAGCCGGGGACAGGTAGCGATAGCCGTCCTCCAGTACGTCCTCTCCGAGCTCTCCGGTGATGCGGATGTCCACGGGCCCCGCGCTGCCGGAGATCATGCGGTGCACCCGGATCAGGCAGCAGTCTTCGATGGTCCAGGCGGAGGCGGACAGCCGTCGGCCGCCGATATAGAGGGTCGAGTCCTGGTCCCAGGTGAAGTTCCTGCCCCGGATGAGAACCTCGTTTCTTCCGGCGGAAGGTCCGGAGTCCGGCTCCACCTCGATAATCCGGGTGGCGGGATTGGCACCGCCGCGGGTCTCGTAGAGGAACTCGGCGCCGGCGATGTCGTCCGCGTGCAGGGTCCTCAGGTGCTGGCCACGGTTCAGGGCGGCGGCGTACATGGTGGCGGTGCGGACATCCGAGTGGTCGAGACCGAGCGCATGCCCGAATTCATGGGTGGCGATCCCCCTGAGGTCCATGGTGCCGCTGGGCGGGTCCTGGGGGCCGTTCCAATTATTGGCGGTGCCGAGGCTCCTGGCGAAGAGGACCATGTCAAAGCTCTCGATCCGAGAGCCGATGCCGCTGACGAGCGTAATGGCGAGGGCGTCTCCACCATCCTGGTTGGCCCAGGAGACGGCGTTGATGTTGTCATCCTCATCGAGCCCGCCGGCGGTGGTCGTTCCAAGGTAGACGAAACGCAGGTCCGCCGCCGATTGCTCGCGCCAGCAGTCGGCGGAACAGGTGAGCAGCTCGAGCTGTTGTGCGCGGGTGCCGGTGCGGCTCTCATCCGGGAAGTTCGGATTGATCCTGTAGTTGATCCGGCCGGTGCGCCAGCTCATGCCCAGGGTGTCAAAGCCCTGTGCCTGCGGCGTAGAGAGCACTCCCGCCAGGAACAGGACGAGAAGCGCCAGGCAGGGGGCTGTTCGCCAGCGACCGGTCATTTCCCGCTCCTGTCTTCGCCGCCGGGGTTTCTTTTTCCCTGGAGGATTTCCCTCACCTTGCGCCGAAGCGCTTGAAGCTCCATGGTTTTTCGAACGGGCAGGTGTCTGGCGCCCATGACGAGAACCTTCCCGGTATTGCCGGTGGCCGGCGGACTCGATTCCAACCGGTATTTTCCCTGGAACCAGCCCGTGCTCCAGAGCGCTCCGTTGAACTCCCTGGCGAAGACCAGCACCTTCTCTCCCCGCAGGAAGCGCGGTGAGTCGGCGCATTTCTGCCAACGCTCGCCGATCCGGCCGCCGAGGTATTGGATGGTGATCTCGGTGATGCCGCCCGGGGTCTTCGCTCCGGTCCGGCTTCCGCGGATGAGCCCCGGACGTTTTCCCGGCGAGTCTCGCCAGGTCTCCGAGACCTTGATGCGAACATCGGTTATCATCGCCCTGCCGAGCCCGAGAAAGTCACCCCAGCGGCTCTGTATCGCGACCACCTCACCACAGAAGATGTGGCTCGAGCGAAGGGTCAGCTTCTCGAGGTCGAGTTCGACCACGGCCGCCCGCCCCTCAGGGCAGGCTGTCACGCAGAGTACCGGCAGAAAGAGAAGGAGGTATTGTTTCATGACTTCACAGGCGGCCTCGAGGGTCTGCCGGGGCAACGTCCGGTTTGGTTTCAACTCGCCGGAACCCGAAGATGCTTTTGCCGTGATCCTATGATACTTTGCGCGGTCCCCGACGGCAGCAAAAACCGGTGGGGGGCCCCGTTGGGAGCGTGAACTCTCCCTGGAGTTTCCATGAGAGAAATGACCGACAATAGCCGCCTCGCCGAGGTTGAGAGCCTCATCGAAAAGTATCCCGATGTGCCGCCTGAGGCCATCTTCAAGGAAGATCTGCTCAGGCTGGGGGTCAGCTTTTCCGAGGATGCCCTCAGGGTCTGTGGCGGATTCAAGCCCAAGTCTTATTTCATCTTCAGCTTCGACCTGCGGCCCATCAACGAGCTCGAGCAGGGGGAAAACCTGAGGGTCCCGGAGGAGCTCTCTCTCGTGGGCGGTCCCCGGAATTTCAGGCGCACGATCGTGAGTGTCCGGATTTATCCCGACTCACCCTACCGCGTCGATATCGTCGAGGGGAAGCTGGCGCTGCTGGTGGGGGGGGAGCTGGTCTGTGATATCGATCTGCAGGAGACCCCGGAGTATTACCGACGCGATCTGCGAAGCGGCAGGACCATCACCGAGATTGCCCCGACCATCGAGTGGGGCTACCTCGTCTACCTGACGGTCTTCCGTAAATGCCAGTATTTCGGCTTCAAGGAGGAGTGCCAGTTCTGCGACATCAACGAGAATGTTCGCCAGCAGAAGGAGGCCGGCCGGCCCTACGATACGGTGAAGGCGGTCGAGGAGGTGGTGGAGGCCCTCGAGATCATCGATGAGACGGATGTCGAGAAACGAACCCGGGCCTACACCATCACGGGGGGAAGCATCACCCGCCATCTGAGGGGGCAGGACGAGGCCACCTTCTACGAGGCCTATGCTCGGGCGATCAATTCCCGTTTTCCGGGACGCTGGATTTCCAAGATGGTGGTCCAGGCGCTCCCGCTCGATGATGTCCGGCGGTTTCGGGATGCGGGAGTCCAGATCTACCATCCAAACTACGAGGTCTGGGATCGGCGCCTCTTTTCGATCATCTGTCCGGGCAAGGAAGACTACGTGGGCCGCGACGAATGGATGAAGCGCATCGTGGATGCGGCGGAGGTCTTCGGCCCAGCCCAGGTCATTCCGAATTTCGTCGCCGGAGTCGAGATGGCGGCTCCCCACGGTTTTTCGAGGATCGAGGACGCGCTCGCCTCCACCGGCGAAGGACTCGACTACTTCATGTCGCGGGGAATCACCCCTCGCTTCACGGTCTGGTGCCCCGAGCCCCTGAGCGTCCTCGGCAGGGACCAGGGGGCGGCCCCGCTGGAATACCACGTCGGCCTGCTGCGGCTCTGGAGAGAGACCCTGCTGCGCTACAACCTCCCGGCGCCGCCGGGTTACGGGCTGCCGGGCGCCGGCAACGCGGTCTTCTCGGTAAGCTCCTTCATGGATGCCCTGCCGGGCGATCTCGAGGTCGCCCGGCTTCCCGGCGAGTCCGAGGTCGCGGCGAACAGCTGAGGGCCCTCCGCGGCCGGCTATTTCTCCGAGTCGATTCCGAACTCGCCCTTGCGCGCTCTCAGGGCGCTGTGGATGTGCGCGGCATTGTTCTGGAAATTGGCATAGCTGATGATGAAGTCCGGGCCGTGAACGATGAAGGAATGGCCCTCGCCGGCTCCGAGCTTCCCCCTCCAGGCCAGCTGGATATCGGCCACATTCTTGGTGAGCGAGATCTCCATCTCCTTGCGCAGGTCTTTTTCCAGGTTTCCCGTGTGTTCGAGTACCAGCTGGGTGAGCGCCTTTACCTGGACCTCGTTCATGCTGCTGCCTGGAAGTCCCAGGGGCAGGCGGGCATTGTAGGTTGCCGCCTGGGTGGCTTTGACCTCCTCGGGTTTGCCTTTTCCAAGGGCGGTCTTGAGCTGGGATTCGTCGAGGCTCCGCATCAGCTGCTGGGCGAGGTCCTCTACCTTGCCCAGAACTCTGAGTCCTTTCCTGGAGCCGTTTTCGACCATGGCGGGATTGGCTCCGTAGAACAGGGGGGTCGCTGAGAGGACGGACTTCCCCTGGAGGGTGAAGTTGAGGCAGAGGTGGTGGCCTTCAAAGCGCCAGCCCCATTTTTCTTTTGAGCCCGGGGTGCCGAAGATGCTCAGGTAGTAGTGCTCCGGGTCACGGCTGAATCTTCTATTGGGACCCTCGATGGATCTCAGGATTCCCTCGAGGGAACGGACCTCTTCGACGGTCCTGGCCCCCTTTTCTCCCAGGGAGACGAGGAGGAGGTCCTGGACGAGCTTCTTCTGCGCGTCGTTCATCTCGCTGAGGGCAAGTCCCTTTCGCGGCCTGGGGATGAAATGCCAGTTGAGGCGTTCCTCGTCCTTGAAGTCGAAGAGGGCCTTCTCGCGCTGGCGTACGGAGAGCTTGGATGCCACCTTTTTTACGGCAGCGGTGATGGCATCCGCCGTCCTGGCGCTCGCGGCGGCTGCGTCGACGGAGCTCGTTCCATAGTCGAGGGCGGGGTTTAACAGCCAGGCTGCCAGGAGGAGACTGGCGCTGGAGAAAAAGAAGATCCTGTTCATCTCGATGACCCTTCGTGTTCCGGTTTGTTCGTTCAGAGGCGAAGTGAGGGGAACAGTATACAGCCTGGGAAACCTTTGAGCCAGCAACTGAGGTGTCTCAGCCGATCCCGTGGCGCTCCAGGATTTCCTCGAGTCTCGCCGCGTTTGAGCTGGCGGTAACGGAGCCCGTCTGCTGAACGCAGAGGGTCCCCAGCTCACAGCCGAGCTTCGCACACTCGAGAGGATCCAGTCCGTTCATCCTGCCGGCGAGGAAGGCCCCGACAAAGTTGTCCCCGGCTCCGCAGGTGTCGACCGCCCTTACCTGCGCGGCTGGAATATCTTCAACCCGGCCGTCCCAGGACACGGCCGCGCCGCGGTCTCCCCTCTTGATCACCGCGATCTCGACGCCCATGTCGCGCAGGCAGGCAAGCATATCGCCGATATTGTCGCGGCCGGTGACGGCCGCCGCCTCGTGCTCGTTCGGAAAGACCATATCGGCAAGTCCCAGGAGGGGGGCGTGGGCCTCGGCGGGATCTTCCAGGCGCCCCGGGGCGTCCTGCGGGACGAAGACATCAAGGCTGAGCTCAGCGCCGGTTTTCTTGAGCGCTGCGGCCGCCTCCAGGCAGGGGCCGGGCCAGAAAACTCCGAGCAGTTCCGGCGCCGCCATGTGAAAAACCTTCCAGGAGGTCTCCAGGGCGGCCGCCGGCATTTCCCAGGCGTCATTGCTGCCGCCGTAGTGGACGAAGCTGCGCTCCCCGTCCTGGTCGTTGAGCACCAGGGTTACCGGGGCTCCGCAATCCTCCCTGAGGGCGAGCAGGGAGAGGTCGATGCCGTCGGCCTCGAGAGATTGCCGCAGGTGACGGCCGAAGATATCATCTCCAAGCACGCCGACGAGCGCGGTGGAGACGCCGAGCCGGGCCGCGGTGACAGCCGTATTGGCTCCATTTCCTCCGAGCTCGACCCTGGGCCGGGGAATCCTCTCGATTCCCCCCGCCGGGGGCGGCTCGTGCGGCGGGATGTAGAGATCCGCGCAGCAGTTTCCAATGATGGCCAGCCCTGGCATCAGCGAACCTTCTTTTCACTCTTCTTGACGGCGGTGATCACGGCATCCGCGAAGGCCCTGCGAACCTCGGAGATCTTCCTGTTCTTGCGGGAAGGATGCACTCTATTGCTCAGGAGAATCATATAGAGATCCAGCTCAGGGTCGATCCAGATCGATGTTCCCGTGAAGCCCGTATGGCCGAAGGATTTTTTCCCGGCGAGGTCTCCCGCCGAGCTCTTCTCGGAGGGGGTATCCCAGCCGAGCGCCCTGCTGGAGCCCTTGGGAGAGTCCTTGCGGCCTGTGAAATTCCGGATGATCCCGTTGTTGAGCTTCTTGCTTTTTCCCTTGCGGGCGAGGAGCAGCTCACGGCAGAGCAGCGCCAGATCCGCGGTGGTTGAGAAGAGCCCCGCGTGGCCGGTGATCCCGCCTCCCGCCCGCGCGTTTTCGTCGTGGACCTTCCCGTGAACGTATTTTTTCGTTTCCTCATCGAGCTCCGTGGGGGCGATCTTCTTTTTCAGCGCGGCCGCTGGGTTCCGCAGGGTCTCTCTCATGCCCAGCGGCTCGAAGACCAGTTTTTTCTCGAGTGTTGCGAGGGGCTTTCCGCCGGCCTTCGCGGCGATCTCTCCAAGCAGGATGAAGCCGAGGTCGCTGTAGCGGTAGCTGGTGCCGGGCGCGGTCTCGAGCGGAGTCGCCAGGATGATCTTCAGCAGCGCCTTGTAGCTCGAGCAGCTCTCAAAGAGGGGCCTCCAGCTCGGCAGACCCGAGGTGTGAAGGAGGAGTTGCTCAACGGTCACCTTCTCCTTCAGGGCCCGCTCCTCCTTCTTCAGCGAGGCGGGGGCGAAGCCGGGGAGGTATTTCGAGACCTTGTCTCTGAGCGACAGCTTTCTTCTCTGGATGAGCGCGGCGACCACGGAGGTCGTTCCGACGACCTTGGTCAGGGATGCGAGATCGTAGAGAGTCCCGGGTCCGGGGTCCGCCGCGGCCGGAAGGGACAGCTTTCCGGCGGTCTTGCCGTCGAGGGCGAGGGTTCCGAAACCACCGGTCCAATAGCTCCCCGAGCTGGAGCCGACCGCGGCCGCGCAGCCCGGGAAGGCTCCGCTCCTGACAGCGCCGGCAAGGAGCTTGTCCACCCCGGAGAAGTCCGGATCCCGTCCCGAGCTCATCGAGCACGCCAGGATTGCCGGCAGCATCGTCCATACCGGGATGTGACGGTGAGAGAGTTTCATGGAAGACATGATAGCTTGCGGGCCCCCGGGCGAATAGGGGCAGGGGGGCTGGCGGGTTTCCTCCCGGGCGGCTCTCAGAGGCCGAGGAATTCTCTGAGGTTGGCCTCGTAGATCTCGTTCGCCTCGGGGGTGGCCATGTTCAGGCGAAATTCATTGATGACCTTGATCGACATGGCGATCCACTCTTTCCAGCAATCCACGCAGATGTCCTTCTGGACCGCGGCGCCGAGCTCTCCGGAAAAAGGAGGTTCATCGAGCCCCGGCCGCGCCTTCCTGCAGCGCTTGCAGACAAACGCGCCGGCCTCTATGGCGTCGGTATCTTCGGTGGAGGTGAGGACTGGCGGCTCGATTCCGTATTCCTTGAGCAGGTCGCACATGGCATCCCGCGGCATGAACTCACCGCGATCGTGGGCCAGGAGGATCGATGCCTCGAGCAGCTCGATGGCTTCGGTCTTTTTTCCCAGCGCCAGCAGGGATTCGCCGAGGAACTGCCGCGCGACACTGTGGTCGTGGTTGAGCTCGAGGCAGCGCTTCAGCGAGGCCTCGGCTTCCTCGAGTCGGCCGGCCTCCTTGTAGAGCTTTCCCAGGCTGAAGTGGGCCAGCTCGTTTTCAGGGTCCGATTCAGCCATATTCCTGAAGAGCTCGATCCTGTCTTCGTTTTCCATTTCACTCTCGTTTGCTGGCAGCTTGAATCCGTGGCGATATTGTTTCAGCCGGGAATGCGCGGTGCAAGGATTGAGGACGGCGGAGGCTCGGGAGGAAGCGCCACAGACGCTCTTCGCATCCGATAAAATGAGCCCCGGTCTCCGCTGGGAAGCGCCACGATGACGCTCAAACCCCGGCAGGAGGCGCCCAGCGGTATTTTACGCGCCAGGCGGTCTCGGCGGCGCTCTCCAGAGGCGATGGTAGAGTGTAGATGGATAGATTCTGAGGCACTATTCTCTATCTCCTTTCAAAATGGTCGGCGCACCACTGATCACAGGCGGAAATCCAGGAAGATGTTGAACAAGAAAGTAGTTCTTATCGGTGGCGGCAATATGGGCCATGCCCTTCTGCGAGGCATCCTGAAGGCCGGCCTGACTCCGCCCGAGAACTTTACGGTGGTCGATATTCACGAGGGCAAGCTCGCCTCCCTGAAGGAGGAATTCGGAGTGAATACCGCGACCGATGCCGCCGGGGTTCTCGCCGGCGCCGAGGTGGTGATTCTCGCGGTCAAGCCCTATACCCTCAACGATGTCCTTGATGGGCTCAGCGACTCGGTGGAATCGGGCCAGCTGTTCATCTCCATCGTGGCCGGTGTGAAGGGGGGATATATCTGTGACCGTCTTGGAAAGGACAACCCGGTGGTGCGCTGCATGCCCAATATCGCCGCTACCGTGGATGCCGCCGCCAGCGCGATCTGTGCCTGCGGCTCGGCGACCTCCGAGCACCTCGAGGTTTCCGAGACGATACTTGGAGCGGTTGGAGAGGTGGTTCGAGTGGAAGAGCAGCATATGGACGCGGTGACAGGCCTCAGCGGCAGCGGCCCGGCCTACATCTACATGGTCATCGAGGCGCTCTGTGATGGCGGAGTGAAGATGGGTCTGCCCAGGGATGTGGCCATGAAGCTCGCTACCCAGACGGTGGTAGGGGCCGCCCAGCTCGTTAAGGAGAGTGGCGAACATCCGGCGAGCCTCAGGGACCAGGTGACCACCCCGGGCGGCACGACAATCGCCGCTGTGCATGAGCTCGAGGAGAGGGGATTGAGGGCGATGCTGATCAGCGCGGTGGCTACGGCCACGGAACAGTCCAGGGCCCTGAACAAGGAAACCACGGGCGAAGAGCCCTCCGGCGATTGAGCCGGTCGCCTTCTCAGGCCTCGAGAGTGAGCGCCCTGGCGGGATTGCCGCAGACGGCCATATCCACCTCGATGCCCACCACCAGGGCCAGGAAGGGAAGCTCCGGAAGACCCTCGGGGAGGGCGACCCGGTAGCTGCCATCGGTTTTGAACCCGTCGCCGGGTTCTTCGTCCTGGAAAATGGCCGCGGCGAGTTTCTCCCGCACTCGGATCTCGTACTCGCGTGAGGCGATGTCCCCCTCGATCCGAATGCTGCCGGCATCCGGGATCTCCTCGGACATTCTCGTTCCCGCTCCCACCAGCCTGGGGATTCCTTTCTTGCGGCCGGGACGGATCTGCACCCAGGGCTTCCCCAGGAGGCTTATCCTGATGCTGGATTTCAGAGAGCGCCTCGGTTTTTCAATGACCATCAGGAGCCCGCGTCGGTGGTGTCCGATCTTGATGGGAAAGGAGTGTATGTTTCCCGAGAGGATCTCGAGCTCACCGCTCCCATTCTCCAGGCCGCTCACCAGGGCGCGTTGGTCTCCTCCACCGTTCAGGACGCCGGGCCGTACCGTGAATTTTTTCCAGCCTGCCGAGGTGTGTTTGTCGTCGGTGGAATTGCCCGTGGTGCTGACGCAAATGGAGATCAGCAACGCTATGCCGGTTACCGCGAGGGATAGAAGAAGAAAGTCGTTTGAATCCATTTGGAATATCCAATGATCGGGGTCTGCTTTTTTATCGGCATCGTGAGGGAACAACTTGAAGCCCCATTTCGGCTTCGGAGCTTTTCGATCCGGAATTCAGACCGGTATCATGATCGGTTACACTTGCGGCAGTGGCACGTGGGGGCGCGGCTTTCCCCCGGGCTCCCGGTTTTTAAATGTTCTGGCTGAGGTTCAAGGATGAACTGGTATACGGTGAGAGGAGTTGGGAGAGGTCGCGGCGGCTGCCGGACCGTTGGCGCCATCTGTCTCTTTGCGCTCTTCCTCCCGGGCGTCGTCGGCTTCGCTCTCGAAGAAAAGGAGGTCGTTGAACCGGGGAAGGCTACCTTCCATGAGCATATCGTGCCCATCCTCAAGCGCAGCTGCCTGGGCTGTCATGGCGGTCGCAAGCCCAAGGGAAAATACAGCATGGAGAGCCTAGAGCAACTGCTCGCCGGCTCAGAGCGCGGCAGGACCATAGTGCCCGGCAAGCCCGGAAAGAGTCTCCTGTTCAGAATGATCAGCGGCAAAGAGAAGCTCCTGATGCCGCCGCGGAAGGCTGAGCCCCTGAGCGAAGGCGACATTCTCACCATCGGCGCCTGGATCAGAGGTGGCGCGAAGGCGGGTAAACCGCCGGCCGCCCCGCGACCCTACTCGCTTCCTCCCGCTGTCCAGGTGTATTCGCGTCCGCCGGTCATTACCTCTGTGCTCTTCGACAGGGCCGGGGAGAATCTCTTCATCAGCGGCTACAGGGAGGTCCTTGTCCATGGTGTCGAAGCTCTTCTGGCCGCCGGGAAGGAGAAGAAGAAACCCCCGGTGGTTCAGCCTGTCCGCCGTTTCACGGGGGAGGCGGAGAGGATCCAGGCGATGGCCCTCTCCGGCGATGGCAGGCTGCTCGCCGTCGCCGCCGGCTCCCCGGCGCGATTTGGCGAGGTCCAGCTGTGGGATACCCGGGAGGCCAGGATGACAGGGTTTCGGAGGATGGGCAGAGATGTCCTCTACAGCGTGGATTTTTCGCCTGATGGTGGCCGGCTGGTTGTTGGCGGAACGGACCGTTCCCTGCATGTGCTGGGCACCGATGGGCTCGAGCTTCAGTATTCAGCCGAGGTGCATTCCGACTGGGTTCTCGGCGTCACCTTCTGCAGCGGCGGAAAGAAGCTCCTTTCCTGCGGCCGGGACAGGACCATCCGGGCGCTCGCGGCGGGGGATGGGAAGCTTCTCAAGACCCTGGCGACCTTCGATGGGGCTGTCACCAGGGTGGTTGAGAGGCCCGGTTTCGCCCAGGTGCTCGCCGCCGGCGAGAAGATGGAGCCGAGGATCTACGATGTCGAAGGGTTGAGGGAAATCAGGAAAATCGAAATGCAGCCTGGCCCTGTTTTCGCCGCCGCCTTCAGTGCCGATGGCAAGAGACTGGCGCTGGCGGGTTCGGCGGGAGAGCTGCGTACCTATGAGGCGGACACGGGCAAGCGGCTCTCCAGCCTGTCCTCGGGGCCGGGCTGGATCTACTCGCTGGCATTCGATGCCTCCGGGAAACGGCTGGCGGCGGGCGGCTACGAGGGAACAGTATATATGTGGGACATCGACAGCGGCAGGAAGACCGCCGAGATCATTCCCGTGCCCCTGGAGGGCGAGGAGAATTAGGCGGCAGTCTTCTTGTCGCAAATGAGTCATCGACCGGTTAGAATGCCGCAAGCGGCATTCGAAGAGGAGAAGAAGATGAAGAGAACCCGGAGACCGTGGACTCTGTCTATCCGCGCGGTGGTGACTGGGTGGCTGTTGTGCCTCCCGGTTCTGTTCTGCCTGCAGGGTTGTCAGAGTCCCGGTGTCGATCTCGAGGACAGGAAGGGGCGACAGTGGGTCTGGCCGTATTTTTCATACCGGCAGCCAACGGTGCTGGCGTTCTGGAATTGCGCCAACATCGAATCGATCGAGGCGATCCCGGCGCTCACCACGCTCTCCAAACGTGACAGTGATATCCAGCTGGTGACTGTCTGTACCGAGAGCAATAGGGCGCGGATGGATTCCTGGTTGTCGAAGCAGCAGGGAGAATTCGTCATCCTGCTCGATCCCCAGGCCAGGCTGGCCCGGCAACTGGATGTTCGTACCTATCCGACCTACATCTATTTCGACATCAACGGCAAGGAGGTGCAGCGCTACCTCGACATCCAAAGTGTCTGGAAGTTCTTCGATATCGAGAGATTCCAGGAGCTTGGGCGCCCTCAGCCGGCCTCGGCCTCCGGGGAGTAGGAGCCGCCGGCCTCGGCGGAAGGCTCGCGCGGTTTTCCCAGGCAGCCGATGAGGAAGCTCGTCAGCGTGCCGAGGATGATCCACCACGGCCAGGCTATGTCCGGCACCCAGAGGAGGGTTGCATGGGTTCCAGGGCCAAGGTCTTCCAGCCAGCCCCGGAGCAGGCCGGGAGCCGTCTTGGGATGGTCGGTGAACTGGCGCAGCTGGAGCAGCAGGACGATCGGTACGCTGGCGAGCATTCCCGCCATCACGCTGGGCCCGCTGCCCCGGTTGGTCAATATGGCCACCAGGAAGGCGCCGAGCAGCCCGCCGTAGAAATAGGTGAGTACCTTGAGGGCCAGGCTGACGATGTTGTCCTGGCTGCCGACGAAGGCGATCGCGAGTCCGATGAGGAGAACGGTCCAGAGCAGGGTTGCCGCGCGCGAGATCTTCATATAGTGGGCGTCGCTGTGATCGCCTCTTCGCTCGGCGAAGGGCCTGTAGATGTCGGAGACTGTTGTCGCGCTGAGGGCGTTGAGGACCGAGGTGAAGCTCGAGAGAGCCGCGGCCAGCAGCCCCGCCATGACCAGCCCGGCGAGGCCCGGGGGAAGGTCCGTGACGATGAATAGAGGGAAGATCTCGTTGTTGTCTACGGGGGCCATGTAGCCGGCGGCTCCCGTCTCGTGCCATGCCCACAGCAGGGTTCCCAGCGCCAGGAAGAGGGCGATCAGCGGAACGATGAGGACAGCGCTCCCGAGTACCGAGAGCTGCCCGCCGCGCGCGTCGCGGCAGGTGAGCATGCGCTGGGCGATGTCCTGGTCCGTCCCATGGGTGGCGAGCGTCAGCACCATGCCGCCGAGAAGTCCGGCGATGAGACCGAGACCGTCTGCATCGGAGAGCGAGGTGTCCAGGTGTATCAGCGACAGCTTTTCGGGGAGGCCCTCGAGGGCGGCGATCGCGGCGGCATCGGTCGGGAGGGAGGCGAGGATCCAGGCGCAGGAGACCAGGCACCCCGCCAGCAGGGTGATACCGAGGATCACATCCGTCCACACGACCGCCTTGATTCCTCCCTTCAGGGTGAAGGCCGCGCCGAAGAGCCCCAGGGCGATGATCACTGTCTCGATCGAATCCGTCCCGAGGGCGATCCTGACGGCGAGGCAGCCGGCGTAGAGTCGCACGGCGCTTCCCACCACCCTGCCGGCGAGAAAGAGCAGCGCCGACAACAGGCGGGTCTTCTCACCGAAGCGCTCGGCCAGCAATCCGTAGACGGTGATGTATTCGCGTTTGTAGAAGGCCTTGACGAAAACGAGCGCCAGGAATACCCGGCCGATGGCGAATCCGGTGAAAAGCTGCAGCAGGGTCCAATCGCCCGCGAAGGCGGCGGCCGGTATCCCGATGAAGGTTACGGCGCTGGTCTCGGTGGCGATGATCGACAGGCTCGCCGCCCACCAGGGGATCGAGCGGCCACCGAGAAAATAATCCCGGGTTGTCGATTGGTTGCCGGAGGCGTGGAAGCCCACGGCGCCTACTCCCAGCAGGAAGAGCACGACGAGCGACCAGTCAATAACGGAGAGGCCCGCTTGCATGGTCGGGAAGTATAGCAGATCACGCCCGGCTTCGGGATGGGGAGCGGACAGGGGATTTGTTGCAGGCGCTCACGGTTCTAACCGGGAGCCGCTGCTGCTATAATCCACGCGTCAGCTACAAGGTAAGGAGAGCCGGTGATGAAGATAAGCATCGAATACTGCGTGCAGTGAAACTACAAGCCCCGCGCCGTCAGTCTGGCGGCCGCAGTAGAAAAATCTTTCGAGGCAGTCCCGACCCTCATCGAGGGCAGGGGAGGAGTTTTCGAGATCAGGCTCGATGATGAGCTGGTGTTCAGCAAGAAGGCCCTGGGGCGTTTCCCCGACAGCGAGGAAGAGGTCATCGATGCTCTTCGCGCGGCCGCCGGCTGATTGATGGCACCTTTTGAACACGCCATCGAGATTCTCGAGTACGGGCGGATGCGGGAGATCCTTGCGGCCTACGCCGAATCGGTTCTCGGGCGCGGGCTAGCCGCGGAGCTCGTGCCCTGTCCTGACGCGGAGGAGCTGCGCCGGCTGCACGCGGAGACCCGGGAGCTCAGTGAGCTTCTCGAGTCAACGAGGCTGCCCCTGGCCGGACTCTCCGACGTCTGCTCGGGCATCGAAGATGACGACTCGGGCGGAAAACCGCTGGAGCCTGAGCATCTCTACAGGGTGGTGGATCTCTTGCGCTCAGGGCTTGGTGTACGTGAGGCCTTCACTGGCGACAAGGACAGGTTCCCGGCGCTCTCGGCCCTCGGCACGGGGATCGAGGATCTGCCGGAGCTGAGAGAGGAGATCCCGAAGCTCATAGATCTTCATGAGGGGGTGCGCAGCGAGGCTTCGGAGAAGCTCGCCGGGCTGCGGCGGGACATCTCCGCCCTCCAGGAGAAGCTTCGCCTCGGCGCCACCGCGATGCTCAAGCGTCCCGACCTGAGGAAGTGTTTCCAGAGCGAAGGGGTCACGCTGAAAAACGACCGCTACCTGTTGCCGGTGAAGGTGGAGTACCGGTCCTGGATGAAGGGGCCGGTGAGGGACAGGTCGCAGAGCGGCTCGACCCTCTACATCGAGCCCGAGGAGATCGTCCAGGATGGGGACAGCCTTCTCGGCCTGCTCGACAGGGAGAGGGACGAGGTGCTGAGGATTCTCTGGGACCTGACCCGGAAGGTGCGTGATGAGAGGCTGGCGCTGCGAAGGCTGCAGGGAGCACTTGCGAAGGTTGACTTTACCGTCGCCAAGGCGACCTACGGGACCTCCTTCCGGTTGATCTCGCCTGAGATCGGTGACGATGAGATTCTCGACCTGACGGATGCGAGACACCCCTACCTGATGTGGCTCTCGCGCGATACCGGCCGTGATTTCCGGGAGATCGAGCTCGGTTCGATCCTCGGCAAGGTTGTGCCCCTGGATATTCGTCTCGGGGATCCCGCCGGGATCCTGGTCGTGACCGGCCCGAATACCGGTGGAAAGACAGTCGCCCTCAAGACCGTCGGGCTCAACGTTCTCCTGGCGCTCAGCGGGGTTCCCATCTCCGCCTCGAAGGCCAGGATCCCGGTCTACAATGACCTGTTTGTCGATATCGGCGATGAGCAGAGCCTCGAGCAGAACCTCAGCACGTTTTCAGGCCATCTGAAGCAGCTCGTCGAGATTCTCAGGGGCGCCACCGGCAGATCCCTGATCCTGCTCGACGAGCTGGGCTCCGGCACCGATCCCCTCGAAGGGGCGGCGCTCGGGACGGCGATCCTGGATTATTTTCGCGCCAATGGCTGGAAGGCCATCATCACGACGCACCTGGGCTCGATGAAGAAATACGGGTTCCTGCACGACGATGTCGAGAACGCGGCGATGGAATTCGACACCAGGAGCCTCAAGCCGACCTACCGCCTCCTGATGGGAATTCCGGGTAATTCCAACGCCCTGGCGATCGCCCGGCGACTGGGCGTGAGCGAGGAGGTGATCGCGGCGGCGGAAGAGGAGATCGCCCGCGTCGAGGAGCCGACCAGGGAGATCATCTCGCGCATGGAAAAATCCCGCAGGAAGGTCGAAAAGGAGCGCCGCAGGGCCAAGCGGGTGCGAGAGGAGGTCCAGGTGGACAAGGCTGAATACGCCGGGAAGCTCGAGGAGATCTCCATCCGCAGGGAGGCTCTCGAGAGGGAAGCGGATCTCGAGATCGACCGCGTGATGCGCCGCGCCAGGAAGGTCCTCAAGCCTATTGTTGACAAGTTGAAGAACGTACCGCAGACTCACAAGCCGATGGTGGATGAGCTTGCCACCGAGGTGGAGTTGCTTCTCATCGGTACGCCGCTGGGCAGGAAACGTGAAGAGTTCGCCCGCTCGCTGCGGAAAGATGACGAGGTTTGCGTTCCTAAGCTTCGCGGCAGGGGCAAGGTCAGGAAGATCAACAAGTCTGAGCGCGTACTCACCGTGGTGCTCGATGGAATCCCGACGCAGGTCGGCTTTGACGACGTCTCCTGGATTGAAGACAGCGAATATTGAGGAACCCACTCATGCAAGAGATGGATAAAACCGGATATGGCCGCGGTCGTTTTTCGAGATCGATGATGGCGATCTTGCTCTCGGGTATCGTGCTGCCGCTGGGGGTGATGCCCTCCCTGGCGGTCGCGCAGGAGTTCGGTTCCACCAGTAAGGTCGAATCGGTCACCCAGACCTGGGAGGAGATTGGAGAGGGCTGGGTAGAGTTCGGGAACCTTCCCTACATTGCCCATGTCACCCTGATCCTGCTGATCTCCATCATTCTGGCGGCGGCCATCGCCTACCATCCATCCACCCGCCGCAAGGCCTCGAATATCACCGAGTTCGAGCAGCCCAAGACCTTCCTGATGTACGCCATGGTCGGCGCTCTCATCGCCCAGCTGGTCCAGACCAACTCCTCCATGGCCCTCGTGATCTTCGGGATCGGCGGCCTGCTGCGTTTTCGCACCGTGGTGGGGGAGGCGAAGGATACCGGCCGGGTCATCCTGGTGACGGTCGTCGGACTCTGCTGCGGTCTGAAGATATTCGTGGCCGCGGTCCTCGCCACGCTGATCGGCTGGGTCCTTATCTGGTATCTCGAATCGCAGAACGCCGGGCGGATCGTGGTCAAGGGGCTCAAGGATTCCGATATCCTCGCGGCGGCGGAAACCTACCGCGGGATTCTCGGGGAGGCCGGCTGCGCGGTCATCCGCGAACGCAAGAACCTGACCAAGGGCCGGGTCACCTTCATCGTCAAGACTCCGCCGGAGCTTGACGCCGAGGCGCTCGAGGAGGCCTTTGCGAACGTTCCGGAAGAGCAGCGCGGGGTGGTCGACTGGGAGATCAGCTGAGGGCGCCCCCATCTACTTATACGAACACACGATCCGGCCCAACCAGTTCAATTATAAACTCAATGTGATCATGATCTGTTTGTTCGCCGCGGCGGGGATCATGTTGGAGTTGTTGAACTTGTTGAGCCTGCTGGGCGACGACCCGGAACCCGGAACGTTTCTGCCCTGGCTCCTCTTTGTCTCTGCGCTTTACGCATGTTGGCTTCCTGTCCATGGCCTGACCGTGCGGGTGTCGGCCGACGAGGTCGTTGAATCGTATGTCATGGGGATCAAGGCAAGAAGATTCCCTGTCGCCGATATCCTGGAGCCTGCCATTGTGAGGACCACGGATGACTTCGACCTGGTCCAGTTCAAGATCGGTGATGGCTACATGGGGCAGCTCAGGACCGATGAGCCGGAGGAGTTGCTCGCGGCCATCGAGTCGGTGATTTCACCCGGCGACTGATAAGCCCGTCCCAGCGCCCGCCTTCACTCTGTGTACATCCGGATGACCCGCTCGAGTCCCCGCGAGCACACCCGGCAGAACCTCTTCGGGTTGCGGGTGAACATGATGCAGTCGGTCTCCGGGCGGTAGATCCCCTTGGCCCGGTACCCGCCCCCCTCGAAGGCGCCCACCTTGCCGGCGTACTTTTCCGAGCCGAGCATGGGCGAGGTCTTCTTCTTGACCTTCGAGAAGAGCTTCTCCATCTCCTCGGTGGAGGCCTTAGAGTCGATGAGCTGCTTGCGTTTTTTCTGGTAGGCGTAGGAGGCCTTGTCGTAACCCTCCTGCCCCCAGGGCGTCGGCAGGGGGGTCCCCGCCTCCACGAGGTCCTTCCACTTGAGATTTTTCGGATCCAGGAGTGCCGTGATGTTCGGCTCCCAGGGCTCGACGCCTGGCGGGTTGAAGTCTTCGTAGGAGACCGAGGAGGTGTAGTACTCGTCGGCGAGCCCGGCGAAGGAGTGTCCGAGCTCGTGGACGAAGACGTAGGCGGCCTGGGATGAATCGGCGGTACAGGTCGACCAGAGATTGAAGATCCCGCCGCCGCCGTATTTCGCGGTATTGCCCAGTAAGAGCAGCATGTCATAGGGCGCCAGCGCGGCCGATTCCCTGATGGCGTGGTTCTTGTAGGAGAGCACGTAGCGATCGGAGTCGAAGGCGTTGAAGCTCAGTCCCAGCGGGGTGTCGTTCCACTTGCCGCCGCGGGGATTGGTGATCCCCTCCCGCGCCGAGTCGATGTGAAGCGCCCTCACGTTGAAGTTTCCGCGGTTGGAGGCGAAGGGCTCCACCTTGAACATGGCCTCGACCAGGCGCCGGACATCGGCCTCGAATTTTTTCCTGTCCTCGGCGGTATAGCCGTCGGCGAGGATGAGAAAGTCGACCTTGTTCTTCGCGGGCCCGTTCTCAAAAATTTTGATGACCTCGCCCGGAGCGTTGAGGGGCGAGCGGTTGACGAACCGGCTCGATGGATCCACCACACCGGAGTAGATCTCCTTGAAGGCCCCATCGTTTGAGCGCCTGGTGAGCTCGAGCTGGACCTTCTTGCGGGGTTCGGGGAAGCGCTGTGATTCGTGGAAGGTTCGCCAGATGCCCTTCTTCGCCTCGCCGATGGTCTCCCATTCACCGTAGATGCTGCAGAAACCTCGTGAATAGATGACCCTCTTCGTCTCGAGATCTCTGACCGCGAAGATGTACTTACCAAGCCCGGTGTCATCCACGAGCGCCGTCCTGCTGCCGGGCCAGTCGCCCTCCAACCGGATCTCATCGAGGCTGACGTGTTCCTCTGTGGCTATGCCCGTGTGGTTGTAGTCAAAGCGCAGGGTCTTGCCGGTAAAGAGCGTATCGAAATCGGCAAGGGGCGGCGGCTCGCCGGCGGTACGCTCTGCGACGGTGCAGGAGACGGAGACCAGGGCCAGGAGGGGGAGCAGCTTGATCATCTTTTCTCTCGAGGGACGGGTTGGATGGAATAAGGATCCGGAACAACGAAACCATAGGATACACGCTGCGGGTGGCTCCGTCATGACCGCAGCCCGGCAATAACGGGCCTTCAGTCGGTCATCTCGAGGAAGATTTCCTCGAGATCGGAACCGTTGTCGGAGCGCAACTCCTCGAGGGTTCCATCGTAGAGTAGTTTGCCCTGGTGCAGGATTCCCAGGCGCTCGGCGATGTTTTCGGCGATATCGAGGGAGTGGGTCGACATGAAGATCGTGACGCCTGCCTCACATCGCTTTCTCAGGAACTCTATCGCGCTTCGAATATTGCGAGGGTCAAGGCCGACCCAGGGTTCGTCGATGATCGCCACCCCGGGATCGTGAAGGAAGCAGGAGCAGAAGGCGAGCCGTTGCCGCATGCCGTGGGAGTAGGTGTCGATGAGCTGGTGAGCTTCCCCTGCGAGGGAGAAAAAATCGAGCAACTCCTCGGCGCGCGAGGTGAGCTTGCCGGGTTCCATGTCGTGGAGACCGCCGGTAAATCTCAGGAATTCCCAACCGGTGATTCTCTCGTAGAGGTAGGGGTGGTCGGGGATGTAGCCAATTATTTTTTTCGCCTCCGTCGGGTTCTCAGTGATCTCGATACCATCGATGAATACCTCGCCCTCGTTGGGCTTCAGGAGCCCGGCCATGATTTTCATGGTGGTGGTTTTTCCTGCGCCGTTGGGCCCGAGGAAGGTGTAGAAGACGCCGGCGGGAATTTTCAGGTTGAGCTTATCGACCGCTGTCTTGTCTCCGTATCGTCGCACCAGGTTTCGTATTTCAATCATCGGGTGTTTCCAGTGTTTTCCGGGTGGTTCCAGTCGCCGGTGCGGTTTTCTCCAATTCTGCCACGGCGCGTTTTCTGTTGACCGTTTTTACCAGCACGAGGTCAAGGGGAGGGCCGAGCTCCTGTCGTACAACCTCGCCGCCGGAGGTAACCCAGGAGGTGGAGGTCCTCGATCCGTACAGGGTCTCTACCACCGAGGTGTCGACGAAGACGCCGTCGATCTTTCGCGGTTCTTTGCGCAGGACCCGGACGGTCGCGGATTCGGAGCCGAAGCCCAGGGATGAGAGCGGATCGAAGACCGGTACTCGGTAGGATTTTCCCGGCTCCATGTCGGCGATGGGGATGGTTGGAGCCAGCCCGTTGGAGAGGGTGAGCTTGTCACCTGGCAGCTTGACGGCCAGCAGTGGAGGCTCGTATTCCTCGTGGTAGAGCTCGACCACGAAATGGTTCCCGTCCGCGCGCCCGACGAGAAGGAAGCTCGCCCTGGCCGCTTCTGCTCCGGCCCGTAAGGTGACCAGCGAGAGGTCCATCCTCAGGCTGAGCGGCTTCATGCTCTCAGCCAGGACGAGACGCCCGGTGATTTCGAATTGCCGGTTGTCAGGCAGGAACCTTGCCAGGAGGCTGGGGACAGGCACTCGTCCCCTGTAGACCGTCTCGATGCCGATGTGATATTCGTTGCCTCCATCGATGTAGAGCTTCTCGACGGTATAGCCGGTGTAGCCGATACGCTTGCCCTTGTGGCGGATGGACATCCAGCTCTCCCGCCAGCTCCCGCTTGCGAGGTAGCCCTCGATGCCGTTCTTGAATTGCCCGAGCTTGTCGAGCTCCGCCTCGCGCGAGACCAGCAGGGCGTTCATGAGGATCCAGAAGGAGATGATCAGTATTGAGAGAAAGATCTCGAGGTATTTCAAAACTCACAGCGCTCCAGGTTGCGTTCTCCCATCCTCAAAACGCTGCGGGAGAGGGCGAGGGTAAAGCCGGCGGCGAGGAGGCAACTGGCCAGCCTGATCGAAAACGAGTGGAGCTCGAGGGCTGGAGCGGCAGCCAGGATCAACTCCGGCAGTGACTGGATGCCCACTAGCAGGGCTATTGTGAGGGCGCTGGCGAAGAAGTTGAGAGTTCCCCCCAGGCCGACAGCGATCCGGGCCGGATTGCTCTCCTGGAAGCTAGGGTAGGCAGCCCCGAGCCCTACCGCCAGAGAGGTCAGGCAGAAGGTGGCGAGGACCATCGTGTAAATGGCCGAGAGGAAAAATACCGGGGGACTCCGCAGGGCTATATTGGACACCGTTATGGTCAGGAGCCCCAGCGGCAGGATGATCGCCATGGAGAAGGTTCCCTTCTGGGTCATCAGGCGTCGGCGGGGAATGGGCGCCAGCCCGATAACCCAGAAGGCGCGGCCCTCAAGACTGAAGAGAGGGTAGATGAAGCGGGAGGTGAAGGAGGAGATGATCATGCAGACTGCGACCTGGTTGGCGAAGTAGATGAAGCGATAGAGGCGGATGTTGTTGACGCTGTCCTTGAAGAACTCCGGTACCTGCAGGAGGCTGAGCGAGTAGATCGCCATCAGCAGCAGGAAGAGCAGGGCCTGGGCCAGCTGGGAGGGATTACGGATGAAGAGCAGGAGGTCTTTGTGCAGCAGGGCTCTGAGGGGACCATTGCCGGGGAACCCGCCCGAGCCCGGTCTGCTGTAGGTCGACCGCGTGCCGGAGCCGGAGCCCTGGTGGGCGGTCCATTCCCTATTGTAGAACCTATTGCCGTAGAGCGACAGCAGCGGCAGAAAGATGAGGGTATTGGCCAGCAGTGTGAGCGTGTTGCGGAAGACCTCGGGATGGGCTCCGTGAACCGCTGAGCTGATCGCTGTGCTAGCCCAGCGGCTCGGTGACCAGGGTGAGCGGAAGGCTTCGAAGCCCGAGGCGAAGCGGTCGAGTACCAGGAGACTCTTGCGGCCTCCTTCGATGGTGCCGAATTCGAAGGAGCGCAGGAACAGCCAGGTCAGCAGCGCAAAGACGGCCAGCGCCCCCAGGATCAACGTTCGCGCGGAGAGCCTCCTGAAGAGGGGGGCGAGGGATACGGTGAGCGTCGCCCCCAGGAGTCCGGCGAAGAGAACGAAGCTGAGCATCACCAGCGCCATCTCCGCGTAGTAAAGCGAAGGGGCGCCCTCATGTACTCCGTAGGCCACCATCACGGGCAGGCAGAGGAAGAGGGTCGCCCAGGAGCTGATGGCGATGGATTCCGCCAGCTTCAGCAGGAGTATGGAGCGAGGGCGTGACGGGGTCTGGAAGAGAAAGGTTGTCTCCTTGCCGTGGAAAAGGGCCGCGTAGGAGATGATCACAGTCGAGATGATTACCAGGACGAGCAGCGCCATCAGCAGCAAGGAGACCATCTTGGCGTTGAGATCGCCGAATACCTTGAAGTCGGAGATGAACCGGAAGCTGTTGAGGCTCATCCAGTAGCCGAGGCCAATCACGTTGCCCAGTCCGAAGAAGATGACCAGGCTCTTAGCTATCGAGTCTNTCTTGAGGTTGAGGATGGAGTTGCGCACGCTCGAGATGCGCAGTCGCAGGACGGATGTGACGGCGCTCATATCGAACCCGCTTCAAGAAGCTTCTCCAGTTCCCCATCTCCCCGGTCCCTGGCCTCCCGCAGCGCCTCGAGGAGCTTCCTGGGATGACCCCCCATTTTTTTCTGCAGCCGGGCGAGCTGGACGAGCTGCGCCTTGTAGGTCTCGCTGGCGACGACCCTGGCGTTTGAGGACAGGGTGATGGTGTCGACCGAGAAGAGCTCCCTGGCGGCGCTGGTGGCGGTGGAGAAGAGCTCCTTCTTACGGGCCAGCTTGCGCTCGCGTGGAGCCGGCCTCCTGTAGAGAGAGTCGAGGTCATTCTTCAGCCTCGAGATGAGCTCGCTGTACTGGCTGTCACGCTCGATCGCCCGGTGGTATTCATCCAGTTCATCCCGGCTGGCCGCTTCCGGGTAACGCTGGAAGAACAGGTGGGCGCCCTCGCGTCCCATGTGGGTGGCGAAGCCCTCGTTGAGCTGGCTTTGCGAGGGGATATAGAGAGTTCGGTGGGTGAGCTCGTGCAGGAGCAATTCAACCAGCTCCGGCATGGAGAGGGAGAGCATCCCCGACAGCAGCGGATCGCTGAACCAGCCCAGGGTACTGTAGGCCTCGACGGGGAAGACCTCGGCGTCCCAGCCCGCCTTCCTGAGGGCGAGGGCCTCCGCTCGCGCATCTTCAGGATCGAAGTAGCCCTTGTAGGGAACGCAGCCGATGAGCGGGAAGCACCATTGGTAGGGGATCAGGGCGAGTGGATGGCTGGCGACGACTGTGTAGCTCACGGGGCCGCCCCCCGTATCGAAATAGGAGGTATAGGAATCGCCCGGCTCAAGCCCCAGCTCGTCCCTGGCGAACTCGATGACCCGGGGTATCCAGCTCATCCGGCCGCGCTGGGCTTCATCGAGAGACGCCTGCAGGGACTCATCGTCCAGCGGCACCCGGTTTACCGAGATATCGAGCTGTCCGAGTCCCTGCTGGAAAACATAGGGGCCTCCGCAGCCGCTCTGCAGGAGGGCGATGAGCAGCGCCGCCGGCAGGAGAACCTTCCCCAGCCCCGGCTGCTTAGGTACGCGGCGCGTTTCTTCCTCAGTCGAGGTCACGCGCCAGTAGATCTTCCTGGGTTTCACGTCGCACCACCTCGCGAGCCTTTCCCTGCTTCGCGAAGACGACAGCAGGCCTGTAGAAAAAGTTGTAGTTGCTCGCCATGGTGTGATTGTAAGCTCCCGTGCATTGAACGGCCAGCAGGTCACCGGATTTTGGCTCCGGAAGAAAGGCCGCCGGAATCAGCGTGTCGGTCTCGCAGTGCCGACCGGCTATCCGGACCTCCATGGAGGCATCCTCTCCAGCCCGGTTGGCGAGCAGGACGGGATAGGGCGCGTCGTACATGACGGGTCTCGGATTGTCCGAGAGTCCGCCATCGACGGAGACGTAGGTGCGGGTGCCGCCGTCGGCCGAGGGCACGGTCTTGATGGGACCGATCTCATAGAGGGTCAACCCCAGCTCACCGACGATGGATCTCCCCGGCTCGATCCCGATACGGGGGGTCTCGAGGCCCCGCTCATCGGCCTCCCGGGCGATTCCATCGATGATCGCCCCGGCGAGCGATTGCAGCGCGGGCGGGTCGTCGGTCTCCTCGTATTGAATCCCCAGGCCTCCGCCGAGCACCACCAGCTCCGCGCTCCAGCCGGTTTTTTCCCTGGCGCTGAGCAGGAAGTCCATCAACCGGGCCGCCAGCAGCTGGAAGGGTTCGAGCTCGAGGATCTGGCTGCCGATGTGCGAATGGATTCCGACGAGTTCGATGCCCGGCAGGGAGAGACATTCTTCGAGTGCCTCGAGCGCCGCCCTGGTCTCTACCGTGATTCCGAACTTGGTGTCGTTGCGGCCGGTCGAGATCGCGTCGAGGGTGTGGGCGTCGATTCCCGGGGATACCCTGAGAATCGATCGTTGGCGTACGCCCCGCGTTACAGCCAGCTCCGAGAGCCTCCTGTATTCATCGATCGAGTCGATTGCGACCAGCCCGATCCCGAGCTCGAGAGCGGCTTCGAGATCTTCGTCTTTCTTGAAATTTCCGTGCAGGGTCACCTTGTCGAGGGGAACGCCGGCCTCGGCAACGAGGCGAAGCTCCCCAAGTGATGCCACGTCGAGATGGAGGCCGGCTTCGCTCGCGAGCCGGGCCATGGCCTTGCAGAGAAACGCCTTGGAAGCGAAGGCGACGATCGGTTTGTCAGCCTGTGCCTCGAAAGCTTCCCTGTACTCGATGCAGCGTTGACGAAGAGCCTCCTCGTCCATCACATAGAGGGGTGTTCCGTGGGCCCTCGCCAGCTCGACAGTGTCGCAGCCGCCGACCTCCAGATGTCCCTGCTCGTTGATAGTCTGTGTTCCAAATAGCATCTTTGTATTCAATCGCCTCTTGTGCGCTCGGCGCAATGAAAAGCGGACCGCCTATTAAAATGAAGGGACGGGTGCTAATGCAAAGGCAAACCGGCCCGGCTCCGGGTTCATTCAGAGGGCCGGGTCATGGATTCGGGGTCGAGGGCCTTGTCGAGGTCCTCTTTGGATACCAGGCCTTTTTCCTCGAGGAGCGCGCGGACGGTCTTGCCGGTCTCGAAGGCCTCCTTGGCCACCCTGGCGGCCTCGTCGTAGCCGATGAGCGGGTTTAGTGAGGTCACCATGGACAGGCTCTCCTCGATCAGGGATCGACAGCGTTCCGCATCGGCCTCGAGGCCGTCGATGCACTTCTCGGTGAAGACCCCGGCGACGTTGGCCAGGAGACGCATCGATTCGAGGAGGTTGCGCGCCATGAGGGGAAGCATGGTGTTGAGTTCGAGCTGTCCCCACTGGCCGCCAAGCTGTACCGCGAGATCATTCGCCTGCACCTGCGCGCCGACCTGGATGACGGACTCGCACATGACGGGATTGACCTTCCCGGGCATGATGCTGGAGCCGGGCTGGGTGGCGGGCAGCCTCAATTCTCCAAGACCGCAGCGCGGTCCCATGGCAAGCAGGCGGATGTCATTGGCGATCTTCATCATGGAGACGGCGATTGTCTTGAGCGCTCCGCTGACGGCTACCGCCGCATCCTGGGCGGCCTGCGCCTCGAAGTGATTTCCGGCCTCGGTGAAGTCGATGCCCGTTTCGCTCGAGAGCTCCGCGGCTACCATCGAGCCGAAGGAGGCCCGGGTGTTGATCCCCGTTCCAACCGCGGTGCCTCCGATGGCGAGCTCCCGGAGGTGAGCGAGGGTGTCCTGGAGATGGGCGATGCCGTGCTCGACCTGGCTGGCGTATCCGTTGAGTTCCTGCCCGAGTCGAATCGGTGTTGCGTCCATGAGATGGGTGCGGCCGATCTTCAGGACGTCCCAGAACTCTCCGGATTTTTTTCGCAGCGCATCCTGGAGCCCGCTGAGCGCGGGGATGAGGCGCAGCTGCGCCGACTCGGCGGCCGCCACGTGGATCGCGGTGGGGAAGACATCGTTTGATGACTGGCCGAGGTTGACGTGATCGTTGGGATGGACGGACTTGTCTCCGATCTCTCCGCCGCGCAGCTGGATCGCGCGGTTGGCGATGACCTCGTTGGCGTTCATGTTGGAGGATGTGCCCGAGCCGGTCTGGAAGACGTCGACCACGAAGTGCTCNTCGAGCTCNTTGCCNGCNACCTCGAGGGCGGCGGANTCTACNGNNGNNGCGATCTCGNCATCNAGGTCCCCTAGCTCCCTGTTGACCCTGGCCGCCGCCAGCTTGACGAGGCCGAGCGCGCGGGTGAGCTCCGGGGCTATGGGACGGCCCGAGACGGGGAAGTTGATGACGGCACGCTGTGTCGAGGCGCCCCAGAGGGCGTCGGCAGGCACCTGCATATCGCCCATCGAGTCTTTTTCAGTTCTGTAATCGCTCATCTTCCCTTCCTGTGGGTTAGGCGGCCCCTCGGGTATTCTACGGTCAGCTACTTGCTCCGCTACCTGCTTTTACAGAACTCGGGCGAGAAATTCAAAGACTTGAAGGAAAGAACCTGCGCGGAGGCTGGATTCCGGATCCACTTTTTCTTCGGCATTTATTCCCGCTCCTGTATATAAAGCTGGGCAGGTATTGAGGGGGTCGGTCGCGGTGACCGGACAGTTCGATAGCCGGAGGAGACCATGCTGTATTCCAATCGCTACAAATTCCTCTTCGTTCATATAGCGAAGACCGCCGGAACCAGCATCCAGGCCGTCCTGAAGAAATTACGCCGCCGCGATCCGCTCGCCTACCCGCAGCTTCTCTGCTACAACATCTCCAGGTTTTTCGACAACCGCATCGGCTGCAAGATACCCCGGCATGGCCGGGTGGTCACGGCCTTCGATATCCTGCCGAGGGAGCTGTTCGAGGAACTCTTCAAGTTCGCCTTTGTCCGCAACCCCTGGGATATCCAGGTGAGCTCCTACCATCACACCCTGCGCGAGATGCCGGAGCTTCTGAAGAATAATCAATGTGAGGATTTTGGCGATTTCCTGCGCTGGAGCCTCGACCCGGAGCGTCCCTACGAGCACTGGTTCCAGCAGCTTAACCAGAACATGATCGACTACATGGTCAACCTCGATGGCAGCCTGCTCATTGACTATATCGGCCGCTTTGAAAACCTGGAGGAAGACTGGGGAGAGGTCTGTGAACAGATCGGGATTCCGAAAGCCGAATTACCCAGGAAACGGATATCCCAGGGCCGGAGTGACTACCGGGAGTACTACGATGATGAGCTCGCCGAGCTGGTGGCGAATCATTACCGGCGGGATCTCGATTTATTCGGTTATACCTTCGACCAGGCCGCTCCTACGGGTTCCCTGCTTGGAGCGGTCAAGGCCGAGTACCGGAGATCTTCACCGGCCGAACCCGCCACCTGAGGCTATAGATCCCGTCCGGGGGAGTATAGTTCTCTTTCAGCCGGAAGCTCTCTGCCCGTGTAGAATGGGCCGGGATGGAAAACAGGGTTTCGATGAAAGAGATGAAATACAGACTGCTTCAATATACAGGCATCTTCCTGGTTATCGTTTTGCCTGCCGCCTGCCTGCGGCAGGATGACGGCGCGGCGCCAGTGGATGATGGTTCTTTTGACCAGGCTCGGGCGTTGATGACCGAGGGCGATATTCGTCCGGCGGTCGAGCTGTTCAGCAGGGTGATCTCGCGGGGCGAGCGCCTGGCGGAGGCCCGCTTCGAGAGGGGAAAGGCCTACCTGGCCCTGGGGCGGCCGGAATCCGCGGCCGAAGATTTTTCCAGGGCCATCGGGATGGACCCGAAGAACGCCGATGCCCACTACCAGCTGGGTGTCGCAAGGGCCCGGAATAAAGATTTCTCCGGCGCCGCGGAAGCCTACAGCGCCGTGCTCGGGGTCCAGCCCGATTATGTCAAGGCCTACGTAAACCGCGCGGGCATCTACGCGCAGCTGGGAAAAATGAGAGAGGCGATCGCCGATTGTGACGCGGCCATAGCGCTCGATCCCTACGACGCTTCCGTTCTCGTCAACCGCGGAATTTTCTACAACCAGTCAGGCGATCCCGAGAGGTCGCGCAGGGATTGGGATGAGGCCCTGAGACTGAATCCGAAGTTGGCGGGTGCCTATTTTGCCCGGGCCGTTCTCTACCATGCCGCAAAAAGCGAGTACAGGGAGGCGCTTGCGGACCTTGACCGCGGGCTCGAGCTGCAGCCTGGATATTCTTACGCCCTGCAGGANCGNGCGAAGGTAAANCACGAGCTNGAGGATTATGAAGGCGCCATCGAAGACTTTTCAGTCCTGATCAGTCGTTTTCCGGGCGTGGCCCCGNCCTGGCTGGCGCGNGCCAGGGCCTGGGAGGCGTTTGGCGCGCCGGAGAAGGCCCTGGCGGATCGCCGGAAAGCTCTNGAGCTCGATCCGGCTCTTGCCGATGAGCCCTGATCAGTTCCCCNGGCNGCCCTCTCCCCGGCGCAGCACCAGCAGCCGGTCGACGCCGCCGGCATTGAAGCTCTCGCTGGCGCCGTCGCTCCAGCGAATGGTGAGGGAATCGATGGTATCCGAACTTCCCAGCCCGAAGTGAGCGGTCGCCTCGCTGGCGCAGGCGAAGCTGGAGGATGAGAGCACGGGCCGCCGCAGGACNCGNTTNCCGGCNGNGATCGTNACCAGGGCGCCGAGGTCATCGCGGGCTCCGGTGAGGGCGCGAACGCGCAGCCAGTGGTTGCCGCTGCGCTGGGCCTCGTTGCGAAATACCCTCAGGACGTTGCCAATGTTGGACTGGACGAGGTCGGTGTCNCCATCAGAGTCGATATCGGCGAAAGCCAGNCCACGGCTGGCCTCAGCCCGGGAGGAAAAGGTNCCNGCCCGTNTTTTTTCNAGGNNGTATTTTCCNNNGCCCTGGTTCAGATAGAGCTGGTTCGCCTCGGCGTAGCTGTTCCAGAATGGACCGCAGTCGGCGGCGGGAGCTACCGGTCCGCGCGCGACGCGTCCATGGACGATGGCGAGGTCGAGCTCCCCGTCGTTTTCGAGGTCCAGGAAGCCGCAGCCCCAGCCGGTCATGGCGAGGGTTCCGGCTCCAATGCCCGAGGAGCCGGACCTGTCTCGGTAGCTCACGCCGCCTCCGCTCCCGACCGAGGAGTAGAGAGTGTGGGTCTGGTCGACAAGGTGGGTGATGAAGAGATCGAGGCTTCCGTTCCCGTCTGTATCGCCGAGCGCGACACCCATCCCGGCCTCCGCTTTGCCGGCCCCGTTGAGCGCCAGGCCGCGCGCGAGGGCCTCATCGGCGAAGCTCCCATCGCGTTGATTGACCCAGAGCTGGTTGGGCTTCATNTCGTTGGCGACGTAGATGTCAATCCAGCCNTCCCCGGTCAGGTCGAAGCAGATCACCCCGAAGCCGGGCAGGNNNCNGGAGATNCCCGCCTCNNNGGTNACCTCGGTGAAGCGNCCGNNNCCCTCGTTGCGGTAGAGNGANTCNCNNACNCCNTGGAANTTNTCNGGNCCGCAATANTCCCGNTTNTCCNGNNGGCTNNTNNNGCAGATCCGNGTGGGGTCGTCGNGCAGGTAATGGCAGACGAANAGNTCGAGNTCNCCNTCNCGATCGTANTCGAGAAANGAGGCNGANGAGCTCCAGTCNNCGCTGGNGGGGATNGANCCTTTNGNNGNCCGGNTGAAGGCGCCGCCNTCGTTGANGTAGAGNCCGTCNTTNCCNATATTGGTNACGTAGACGTCGAGATCTCCATCGTTGTCGATGTCGCCNNNNGCGACCCCGCTGCCGTAGCCCGGATCGTCGAGNCCGGCCGCCNCGGGAACTTCCCGGTANGAACCGGNCTTGTCCATCCGGTAGAGCCTGTTGGGCGCCGCCTGCGAGGGGTTTGCCGGTTGGGGATATCGGACCTGGTAGATCTCAGGAGAACTGTCTCCGTCAGAATCAAAGAGCCCGATCCCGCCGACAGATATTTCCGGGATCTGGTAAAGTCCATCGGGCCAGGGTTGTTGTTCTTCGCCCAGCCCAACCTCGCTGGTAACCTCTCTCAGCAGGGCGGAGGAAGGTGTGCCGGCGTCGTTGCCGCTGCAGCCGACNCCGAGAAGAAAGGGCAGCAGGGTGTGAGCCAGCGCGCGGAAAAGAGCGGGTTGTGCTGTTTGCCGAGGATGGTTCTTTTCCCCTGATGTTCCGGGCATCGGCAGTTCCTTGTTGTTTGCCGATTCCATGCCGAATAGAATCGNAGAGCATTCTCCGAGTATGGACTCCTGGCGAACGTCGTTACAGCCGGGCTAATGGGTCGAAGAATTTCATAGTCTCGACATNGAGTTCGATTCTATCACAGCTAAAGCTTCTTTAGATCCGGCAGGAGACCTTTCCCCGGGGCGTTTTTCATGATGCCTTCGGGTTGCTGGAGAATGGGGTCGTNNGATTAATTTCCTGTTACCTGAAACGAGGCTCTCATGAGGACGCTGACGAAATTGATTTCTGCTGGATCGTTGTTCGCTTTCCTTCTATTGACTCTTCCGGTTTTTTCACAGGATGGGGACATCATTGCCGCCGGAGAGCTCTTCGTCGATCTCGANGCGGATGATCCCACCGCNGGGGAAGAGGTCTGGGAGAATGCCGGAACCACCGGCGACTTCTTTCTCNNCGGCGAGGTGGTGCTGACNGTTCTCGGCCCCGNGGAGTCATCTGCCNTCCTGCTGAATCCCGATGGTCTGCAGGGGATCTACCAGGCNCAGGAAAACGCGCCCGCGGGGCTCGTCGGTCTCAATCCGACCAGGTCCATCGAGGTCTGGGCTTACAATGAGTTTGTCGATTCCGAGGAGACCATGGTCGCCTGGGGACGCCGCGGCGGCCCCGATGGATCCGAGATGAGCTTCAATTTCGGCAACCACGGCAATTATGGAGCCGTTACCCACTGGGGCGGCTGCTGTCCGGACCTGGGCTGGATCGACAATACCTTTACCCCGGGTTCGCCCTCTGAGGCGAGCTGGCACCATCTCGTTTACACCTTTGACGGCGACGACACAGCCACGACCCGGCTCTACGTCGATGGCGAGGCCTGGAATTCCGAGAGGCACGGCGAGAACGCTATAAATACCCATCCCGCCCATCCTATCCAGCTGGGCGCGCAGATCGTCGATGCGGGCGGCACCATCGACTGGGGGGGACGTGTCGGGACCCTGGCGCTCGGCCAGGTGAGGATTCACGACGAGGTGCTGACCCATGAGGAGATCCTCAATAACTTCAACGCCGAGCGTGAGCGCTACGGCGTGGAGGGCATCGTCGAGACGGCCCCGGTCTTCACCAACGTACCGGAGAAGGACAANTATTTCAGCGGCGCGAAAATCTACGGGTTCAACCTGGTGGTCGAGGCGCTGCCGCCGGCCGAGTTCGAGGTGATCTCTCCCGAGGGAGGGACGATCGACGCCGAGGGGCGGTTTGAATACGTCATACCGGATCCGGAGCCCGATTTCTTCGATGTCGAGATCGTGGCCGTCAACGACGTAGGAGAGGCCACTGCCGCCTGGACGGTTGTGCTGGAGGTTATCGAGGTAGGTGACATCGAGGTTGCGGGTGAACTGCTCGTGAGCCTCGATGCCAGGGACCCGACCGCCGGCGAGGAGTTCTGGGAAAACCAGGGCACCCTGGATGATTTCCAGATCATCGGCAGCCCCATGGTCGAGTCGCGTGACTTCGGCGTCGGCGTCAGTTTCAACGAAAACGGCCGCAGCGGCGACAGCTACCAGAGCCTCGATGACGCGCCCTTGGGTATCCTCGGGCCGGGACCGACCCGGAGCATCGAGATGTGGGTCTGGAACGGCGCCGATATGGTGGGTGAGGAGACCCTCCTGTCCTGGGGCAAGCGGGGCGGTCCCGATGGCTCCAACATGGCCTTCAACTATGGTACCCACAACCTCTTCGGCGCCGTCGGGCATTGGGGAGGCAACGGGCCGGACATCGGCTGGAACAACGGCGGCGGCGCTCCGGCGGCCGAGGAGTGGCACCACCTGGTCTATACCTTCGACGGTGACGCCACGGGGACCACCCGGGTCTACAGCGATGGCTGCCTGGAAGCCATGACCTGCGATATGACCAACGAGGAGGTGCTCGGACCGGGTGCCCTGAATACGCACCCCGGCAGGATTCATATCGCCCAGCAGGTCGAGGGCAATGGAAGTACCCTTACCCTCGGGCTGCAGGGAACCATCCTGGTCGCGAAGATCAGGATCCACGATGGTGTCCTGGCTCCCGAGCAGATTCGCAACAACTACCTGAGTGAGCTGGGCGATTTTGCGCCCTCTCCATGTCCCGAGGAGGGTGAGCCCGGCTATGCCGACACCCACCTGGTGGAGACGACCATCGAGGCGACAGGATCGCGTTTCGGGCCGAGCCATCGGCTGATTGCCGCCGCTGAGGATGAGTCCGGCGATCCGATCCTCTACAGCTTCCTGATCGAACCCCAGATGGACAATGTCGCGGCGCTGTCCTACGGTCCGCAGGCCTCGGGACGGGTCTCCATCCGTCTGCGCGAGAACGGCTCCTACCACGTGACCATCAGCGTCCAGGACCGTGAGGACTGCGATGACTTCGCCGAGGACGCGATCTCCCGTCAGGTGATTATCATGGGTGACGACATTCCCCCCGAGGACTGCGGCAACGGCTGGGATGATGACGCCGATGGAGACACCGACTGCGATGACAGCGATTGCGAGGGCGTTGCCGGCTGCGCCGGCCCTCCCCCCGAGATCTGCGACAATGGCGTCGACGATGATGGAGACGGCGCGACGGACTGCGTCGACACCGACTGTCCCGCCTGCAACGAGATCTGCGACAACGGCGTCGATGATGACCGTGACGGCCTGGTCGATTGCGACGACAGCGACTGCGACCGCCACAATAACTGTCTGCCGGCCGGTGTGCGCTTCGTACGCGGTGACGGCAACTCCGATGGCGCGATCAACCTGACCGATGGCGTTATTCCGCTGCTCTATCTCTTCACCGGGGGAGATGCCCCGGCCTGTGTCGATGCGGCCGATACCAACGATACCGGCGCCATCGAGATCACCGATGCGATCATCATCTTCAGCTGGCTCTTCAGCGGCGGAGCCGCCCCGGTTTCTCCGAGTCCAACGGGCGCCGCCTACCAGCCGGGGGATTGCGGCGAGGATGAGACCGATGACGACGCCGGTTGCCTGTCGGTCTCGCCTGTCTGCGACTAGGCCCCGGGACGAAAGCCGCGTAGCGGTAAAAGAGCCCGCCTGGAGGATCACCTCCGGCGGGCTCTTTTTTTACGGTTGCTCGAGGGCGCGTTCAAGATTCGCGCGCGCCGGTGCGAAGCCCGGGTTGATCCGGAGCGCCTCACGAAAGCGCGCCGCGGCCTCGACTTTTCGGCCCTCTTCGAGATGGAGCAGGCCGAGGTTGTGGATCGCATCGACAAGGCGCGGCTGCAGGGTAATCGCCTCGAGATAATGTTTCGCGGCCGCCTTCTTTTTTCCGACACGCTTGAGGGCGATTCCCAGGTTCATCTGCGCCTGCGCGTAGCTCGGGTCGATCCTGACCGCCTCGCGCAGGCGGGTCTCGGCATCCTGGTTCCTGCCGGCCTCCAGCAGGAGCTGGCCGAGGTTGTTGTGGGCCTCGGCGAAGTCCGGGTTGACGGCCAGCTCTCTCTCGAAACGCCGGGCGGCCAGGGCAGGCTGTCCCTGCCGGGCGCGGATGATTCCAAGGGAGTTGTTCACCCGGGAAAAATCCGGCTTGAGCTCCAGGGCTTCGAGATACAGGGCGGCGGCCTTGTCGAGCTCACCCCGGCGGTCGAAGACCGCTCCGAGGTTGAAGCGGGGCTCGGCAAAATCTTCGCGCAGGGAGATCGCCCGTCGGAAGGATTGGGTCGCCTCGGTGAGCCGTCCGGCCCGCAGGTGGAGCAGCCCCAGGTTGTTTTCAGCCTCGGTAAACTCGGGCTGCCCGGCGATGATTACCCGGTATTGTTTCAGGGCCGCCTCGCCGAGCCCGATGCCGTCGAGGTTCAGGGCGTATTGGAAGCGCAGGGCGGTCTCGGCGGCGAGGGCCGCGGAGGTGATCGCCGGGTGGTCGATGGAGCTGCCGGGAAGGAGCGCCGCGGCGCGGTAGCGCGCCGGACGTTCCAGGCGGCCATGCCCGGCATCATCGATCAGCTCGTCCACCGAGAGAGGGCCCTTGTAGATAACCGTGAGTCGGCCGGAGGAGTCGATGAGGAAGCTGCTTGGCAGGGGCAGGGGTTTGTTCAGGGGTACCATGCTGTCGTGCAGGTTCTGCAGGAAGCTGACGAGGTTCGTCGTGGCCCGGCCTGTCCTGAGCGGCGGCTTGAGGCCGTCGATGAACTTGCTGACCTTGCCGGGCAGCTCCAGGGGCCCCGCTTTTTCGAGATCGTCGGTGCTGAGGGCGAGAACCTCGATCCCCGCCTTCTCGAGCTCGTCGCTCCTGTCCCGGAATTCCCTGAGCTCTTCCAGGCAGGGGAGGCACCAGCTTGCCCACAGGTTTACCAGGAGGGTGCGCCCCCGTCCGGGCAGCAGGGGGCTGCGGCGGCCCTCGAGGTCCCGGTAGGCAAGATCCGGAATCTCCAGCAGGGTGACGAGCCGGATACGGGCTCTCTCAGTCTCTTCGCCGGCGCTGGCTTCAGGGGAAGTCCGCAGCCCTGGCGCGGCCTGGTGGGAGACTGGCGCGGCACGGCCGGCTCCCTGTCTCAGCTCGTAGCGTCCGCCGGCTTCGACCCCGCTGAAGAGCTCCGTTTCGCCGCCGGGCCAGCGTACCTTGACCTGCGAGATCCCGGCATCGATGCCGGGCGCGAAGGCCAGCCAGCGGCTTGACTGGGTGAGGAAGCCGTCGCCGGCGGTGACCGTCCTCGAGAGCGGCCGGCTGCCTGCCGCGGCGAGCTTTAACTCCACCCGGGCTCCTATCGCATCGAGGCTGGTATTCTTCCCATTGCCGCGGAGTCTGAGATTCAGGAAGCTCCCGGGCGGGGCCGCATCGTTGCGCAGAAACCTCAGGCGCGGCGCGTTGCGGTTGGAGATCCAGAGGTCCGGATCGCCGTCGCCGTCCCAGTCGCCGATCGCCAGCGCGCGGCTGTCATCGGGAAAATCGAGCCCCGAGACGGCCGAGACGTCGGCGAAGCCGCCTCCGGGCGTGCTGAGGAAGCAGCAGTTTCTCTCGCGGCCGCTCCACGAACGCCCCTCGCGCATCATCCGCGAGAGCTGGNGGTNGGCGAGGTTCGGTCCGCCCGANACCTCGCCGGCGGTGTTCTTCGTTCGCGACACGACCTGCCGCCAGAAAAAGCTTCACAGGTCGCCGGTGTCCTCGGTGGTGATATAGCCGTTGGCCACGACGAGGTCGTCCCAGCCGTCCCCGTTGATGTCGACGAAGCCCGAGCCCCAGGCCCACCGCCCCATGTTGACGTTCGCGGCGAGGCTGGCATCTTCGAAGCCGTCATCGCCGCCTCGAAGCAGGGTATTGCCCCTGGCGAAGCGTTGCAGCCTCCGGCGTACGAGTCCCGATGCCCGCGGCTTGAAGAGCTCCTGGCTGGTCACGCGGGCGCCGGCGGCGGAGAACATATTGCTGATGTAGATGTCCATGAGGCCGTCCCGGTCGTAATCACTCCAGCTGACGGACATTCCCGAGGCGCTGTCCTCGGCCCCTTCGCCGGCGGCGGCGTCCACGAAGCGCAACCCGCCCTTGCCATCGCTCTCGTTGCGGTAGAGATTGTTGCGCCCGAAGTCGTTGGCGACGTAGAGGTCGGGATCTCCATCATTGTCGTAGTCTTCCCAGGCCGCGGCGAAGCTGAAGCGGCGGTTGTTGACGTCGAGGCCCGATTGCGCGGTGATGTCCGTGAAGGTCCATTTCCCGCTGGCGGAGATGTCGTTTCGAAAGAGGATGTTCGCGGCCGCGTTGTTGGCATCGTGGTAGACGAATCCCTCGGCCGCTCCGATCGAGACGACACCCGCGTCCTGGGAGAGGTCGTCGGCCTTGTGTGAGCAGATGTAGAGGTCGAGGTCTCCGTCAAGATCCGGATCCGCGGCAGAGAGCGACATCGTGTCGTTGCCGGTGGGGAGGCAGGAGCGGATCTCGAACCTGCCGGTGCCATCACCGGCGGCGAGGACCACTGCCCCGAGGACGGTGACCGCGAGATCCTGCCTGCCGTCGTTGTCGAGGTCCACCAGGAGCGCCGCCCGGGAGCTCTCGAGCCAGTTCGCTCCAGAGNNGGCCGANNTGTCNGTGGCGGTNCCNTCGGGGTTGCGCAGNAAGAGNAGNTTNGGCAGGCCGCCTTCCTGGCAGACGTAGAGATCATCTAGTCCGTCCCCGTTGACGTCCCCGAGGGCCAGGCCGGGGGTTCCCAGCAGGGCGAAGAATCGATTGTCCTGGCTGCGGTTGAGCCAGTGGTTGAGTCCCAGCTGAAGCTGCCGCCTGAAGGAGGGGTTGGCTCCGAGAACGGCCCCTGTCCGGTCTGAAAAGAGCGGGTCCTGTCTACTGGAGCGGGTCTGTTCGAGGGCGCTCACCTCGAGGGATGTGAGCAGGGCGGCTGCCGGGCCATCTTTTTCCCAGCGGGCGGTCCAGGTGCTGTGCTCCTCCAGCAGCCCCGCCTCGCTCCTGGCGAGAATCGCGAGGTATTGCGTCGTCTCGACGAGTCCATCCCTCTCCTCGATACCGTAGACCTTGAAGGAGGCCCGGACGTTCCGGCNTCCGCTCCAGGGCCCGGTGAAATCTTCGAGCGCCTTNTCGAGNCCGGCGATTCCCCTGTGAACGGGAGGGACCTCGGGTCTGCCGGCGCCCGTATTTTTTCTTCGTACCACCAGGGAGGGAGCTTCATAGGCTGTCGCGAGGTTGCCCGGCCGCAGGTCGCCGCAGGCGAAAGAGTCCGCCACGATGGATGAGAGGCCGCCTGTTCCGCCTTCGCCGGCGATGACGGCTCGAAGNCGGTCAAGCTGCTGAGAGATCTCCGAGGCGAGCGCCTCGGTTTTCCAGCCGTCACCGCGGGGATTGTCGATCCGCTTCCAGTCCTGCTCCGGGGGANCCTGGATCGAGCCGNCGCTCCGGCCTTCAAAGGCTTCCCGGGNTTGTTCCCGCAGCAAGAGCCANCCGACAATCAGCAGGATGACGATGACCGCTCCGCGAGCGATAAGCCTGCCTGTGATGAGAGTGTTCTGGGTCATATTCGATGTGTCGAAGACAGCCGGGGACCGCCATCAGCATAACCGAATAGATCCTTCGCTGCACAGGCGCGGGTTGCTCTCAGCCGATCCGTTCGATGGTCTCGATCCGGTCGAGGCGGAAGGTGCGCTGTTCGTCGCGCAGGTGGCAGTAGGCTACCAGGAGGCTCCCATGGCACATCAGCGGATCGATGACACGCTCGGTGTTGGAGCCGTGTTTATCGCAGTACTCGATCTTCAGGCTGAGGNCGCCCTCGAGCGCGGCGGCGATGGGATGGGTNCCGGGCAGGTCATGATGGTTCGCTTCAGCCAGCTCTACATCTCCCCCCTGGGCCTTGAGCCAGTCCGCGACCGTGGTCTNGCCGTNATCCTCGAGGTCTCNCGCGAACCTCTTGAATACNTCGAAGGTGGCCTTCACGTCCTCNAGGGCGCGGTGGGCTTTTTGATTCTCGATGNCGAANTCCCCGCAAATGGTNCCGAGCCGGTTGTCGGGAAANTCGTACNTGGNNCGGGCCAGCTTCACGGTATCGCAGACCGGACCCTGTGATAATTTTTTCCGGGCCAGGTGGTATTCAACGTGGAGGAAGGAGAGATCAAAGGGGGCGTTGTGCGCGACCAGCACGTGGTCTTCGAACAGTGAGCTGATTCTCGGCAGGATCTCGCTGAAGAAGGGTGCATCCTCGACGTCTTCATCGTAGATGCCGTGGATCTCGCTCGTATCTTCGGGAATCATCCGCCGTGGATTGACGAAGGTCTCGTAGTTTCCCTGCACCTCGTCGCCAATGCTGGTGAGAATTCCGACCTCGACGATCCTGTGGCCGTAGTACGGGTTGATGCCGGTGGTCTCTAAATCGAAGACCGCCAGCGGCGCCTCGCTCAGCTTCGTGCTCAACAGTCGGTTATTCATCAGCCGTTCTCCAGGCTCGGTACCCCGAGCATGGAACCAGGCTCCGGGGGGATACGAGCGACCCGGCGACCTTGGACTTTTTCTGAGGGTTTGTCAATCCCGCAATGCCGAGTGTTCGTACCGGGCAGGCCGGGTGAAATTCTTTGGCTTTTTTCCGGTGACAGCTTCGCCATGTGATAAAAGTGATGTGCGGGGCGGTACTCTCGGGCGCGCCGAGCGCTCCCGATTGAGGTACTCTTTCCCATGGTGTAAAATGAGGCGGAAGCCGGGGGGAGGGCTTGTCTCCCCGGCTTGAAACCTGCCGGTATTGGATCCCGCAATAAATATGTTGAAGCTTCAGATTACCGACCCCGATGGCGATTCCAGGATTCTCGATTTCGAGGACTTCCCCTTACGGATAGGCCGAGAGGGGGATTCTGAAATCGTCACGGCCGATTCGATGACCTCCCGCCTGCATGCATCCATCGAAGGCGAAGATGGGCAGCTCTACCTTCGTGACGAGGGGTCGGCTAACGGTTGCTTNCTGAANTCGACCCGCGTCGAACGCGGCGAGCTCAGCCCCGGCGACAGGATAANAATCGGTAAAACCCGGCTGGAAATCCTGGAGATTGACGGCAGGGAGGNNCCGGCCACTCCCCCTCCCCCTGCAGATGAGNCGGNNCCGNCCGNGNAGGAAGAGCTCGAGAGCCCGGAGCTGGAAGAGACGCNGGGCAGAGACCGGGAGCCGGCGGCCAGCCTGGCGAGGCGGCGTAAGACCGCCATGCTCGGCCCGGTGATCGTCCTGCTCCTGCTTGGGATCGCGGGGTATTGGCTGGTCGATGGTTACATCAACCGGGAGCGGCCTGTCGTTCAGCGGAGTGCCGCCGAGNTCCGCCATGACCAGGCCATGGANCAGGTCAGGAAATTTATCGAGGAGAGCAGCTANCTCGAGTCGATCACGCCTGGGTTTCTGAATCGAATCGCCATCGCGAAGATCGAATATTCCGAGGTCAAGTTCAGGGCGGGGGAGATCTCCTTCAGCGGCCTGAACCGGCTTGTTCGCCAGCGGCGGCAGCTGGATGTGAACAACCNCNTGTACGCCCTNGTGAGCCTCAAGGAGAGGCTGTTGGCTGAGCAGGCNTGGCAGAGACTCTTCGCGGCTGTCGACAGGGAGGGGGCCATGATCATCGAGATGGACCCTTCAGTCGATGGCAAGATTTTCCAGCTGCGTAAAAGCTGCACCGATGCCGCGGAAGAGGAATTTCTGAAGCTGGCCAACCATGCGGAATATCTTGAAGGAGTCGGGCAGCCCGGGGAGGCTCTCGACACCATCGCCTACGGCCGGGAACGTTTCAGGGGAACGGAATACGCGACGCGCTTCGGTGAGATTCTCGCCAGGGTTCGCGAGAGAGTCACGAAGAGGCTGGAGAAGGAAAAGGCGCTGCTGGCGGAGCGTCGACGGAAGCTGCTCAAGACCAGCCCTGCTGCCGCCAGGATCGAGGAGAAGCCCCTCTCACAGGCCGAACNCCTCGCTTCAATGCTGAAATCTTCGCTTGGCGCTTTCGAGCTCGCCGGGTCCGCGGACGACATCGATCCGGCCAGGCTGGTCGAACTTTCAGGGCAGAAGCTCTCGGGCAAGGATCTGCTCTTCGCCGCCCNCTTCGCCTTCAAGTCGATGCTCACGAAAGAGGCCGGGGGACTCATCCTGAAGTATCTCGGCAAGGAGCGGGAAAAAGAATGCGTAGCCGATACCGCTGCCGCGNGGCTGCTGGCCGATGCCCGCGGCCTCGAGAAGATTCCTGAAGGCGGGTTCGCCTATACGCGCGGNTATGGCTGGGAAGATGCCGGCGACAAGACGCAGCGTCTCGCCCTGGTTGAGTCGGGGAAGCTCCTCAAGAAGTTCTCCCTGGTCAAGAGCGAGAAAAAACTGAACGATTATTTCGGCCNNCTCCTCGCCGTGATGTCAAAGCCGGNGCTTCCCTCCGAGGGCNGGAAGCTNATCCGCGACGACNCCATCGAGCACCTCGGCAAGCTCCGNGAGAAGACCTCCAGGGGGCTGGAGCGTATGGTCAAGCACACGGCCTTCGCCCGNCTGAAGAAGGCTCGCGAAGAGCTGGACAAGCGCCGNGCGGAGGCTGTCCGGATCATCTACGACAGCAAGATTTACCTGCCGGAGAGCCATCCGGACTGGCGCAAGGGTGANGAGGTGAACGGCCAGNAGGAGGTTGACGAGGCCGTGGAGAGCGTACGGGAGCTCTGGAACAACGCGGCGAGCTTCGCCATCCGGCTCGATAAGTCGACCAACGCGATGAGCGAGCTGATCAAGGCTATCGAGGAGAGATGCTACGCCGAGCTGAAATACAATCCCGATGGCGACGGCAAGGGCGGGCTCAAGGACCTGCGCAACAATCTTGACAGGAGGATCGATCTCAAGAGCTTCGCGGTAAACCGGGCCGATCTCGACGTCTTCAACTACAACCGCAAGGTCGAGGCCTACAATAAGTCACTCGAGAGCGAGGACGTCGCCGAGACCGACAGGCAGCATGCCGTGGTATTGAATGACTACCGCGAGATGATGGGGCGCCGCCGGCTCTTTCTCGATGCGAGGCTCTGCCGTGCCACCCGCAAGCACAGTGCCGTTTGCGACGCGGCGGGCAAGATCTGGCATAGCGGCTCCGATGGCAGCCCGAGCTCGAGGGCAAAGGCCGAGGGCTTCCCCGGCGGTGTGGGCGAGAACATAGCCATCGGCTACTCCAACCCGGNGGAGACCTGGACCAGGGGCTGGTACCGCGCCAGCGATCATCATCGAAACGGCCTNGGGGGACGCTGGACCTGCCTGGGCTACGGCTATGCCGGCCGGGTGGGCACCCAGAATTTCTCCGCCATCGCGGTGCCCTTCAAATAATCCACGACCGGGGTCGTCTACTCGAGAGTGAAACCGGGCAGGGGAACGATCTCGCCGCCCCTGGTGGCNGATTCGTGGGCGCAGATTCCCACGCAGGTCCAGTTTGCCGACTGCACCGCGTTGGGCCACGGGTCGCGGTCTTCGCTCAGCGCGCTGACGAACTCGTTCACCATATGGGGATGGGAGCCACCGTGTCCGCCGCCCTGGACAAAGGAGAGGTGGTCGGCGTCCTCGATGGTCTGCGTGAATTTCTGGATTTCATCGGGAAGAAGGTGCGCGTAGTCGGGGACGGTTACGAGCTCGGGGATCTCGCCTTCGGGCTTCTTCGCCGTATGGAGCACGTGCTTCTCATCCTCCACGAGTGTCCATTCGAAGGATCTCTTCGTGCCGTAGACGTCGAAGGACTCCCGGTACTGCCGGGCAGTGTCGAAGAGGAATCGCCAGATATGGGCGGCGATGTCGGAGTCCTGTATCTTGATGTGACAGCTCTGAACCGCGCTCGAGTTTCCGGACTTCTCGGCGAGCTCCTCGCTGATGGTTCCCGAGCCGATGCAGGAGACGTACTCCGCCCGTCCATCGACGAGCCCGAGCACGGGGCTGACCACGTGGGTGGCGTAGTGCATGGGAATCATGCGCTCCCAGTACTCCGGCCAGCCCTCCATGTCCTGGGGGTGGGAGGCCTGCATGTACTGGATCTTACCCAGCTCGCCCTTTTCGTACATCTCCTTGATGAAGAGGAATTCGCGGCTGTAGACCACGGTCTCGGCCATCATGTACTTCAGGCCGGTCTCCCGGACCAGGTCGCAGATTTCCCGGCACTCTTCGACCGTGGTCGCCATCGGAACGGTGCACATGACATGCTTGCCGCTCTTGAGCGCGGCGATGGACATTGGCGCATGGTCGGGAATCGGGCTGTTGATGTGAACGAAGTCGACCTCGGGATCGGCGAGGACATCCTCGTAGCTCGTATACCGGCGCTCGATCTGGAACTGNTCNCCGATCTCGTTGAGCTTCGATTCGGTTCTCTGGCAGATGGCGGCGATGTCCGCACCGGCATGGGCCTGGTAGATCGGTATGAACTCGGCCCCGAATCCGAGNCCGACGATTGCCACGTTCANTTTNTTGTCGCTCATCTGAATGAATCTCCCGCTGCTGGGCCGCTTGGCTNCCGGTGAGAAACGGAAGCCCGGCAGGTTGAGTGAGCCTTGGATTTTCTGAAAGCCGGCCGGTGATTGCAAGGCAGATCGGGCGGTTTTCGCGTATCCCGGGGAAGACCTCCCTTCCAGNGGCGCGCAGGCGGTACAATTGCCCGGAGGATGGTTCCATCATGATTTACCTGGAAACGAAAAATTCGGTGGCGACGCTGCTGCTGCTGGCGGCGGCGCTGGGCTGCGCTGTGGCTGTCGCCCACGAGCGCAAACGCGGCAGCATCGGCTACATCGACAGGACCGGGCAGCTGCTCGTGACGAGCAAGGTCCTGCACGAGGCGGGCAGCTTCTCGGGCGGTTTTGCCCGGGTACGTCTCCACGAGAACAAGCTCTACAGGTACGGNTACCTCGATCGCAGGGGNCGGATGGCGATAGCCGCCCGCTTTGACTGGGCACGGAATTTTTCCGAGGGGATGGCCTGGGTCGAATCGGAGGAGGGGCGGGGATACATCGATGGTCGCGGAANAATGGTCATCAAGGGNGAGTACAAGGATGGGGGGGACTTCAGCGGCGGTCTCGCGGCGGTCAGGTTCGAGAGGGGNTTCGGCTACATCGATGCGAAGGGCGAGGTCGTGATCCCCGGGAAGTTTTCCTCCGCCGGAAAATTCAGCGAGGGACTCGCCTCCGTGGGCAGCGGCGGCAAGCTCGGCTATATNGATCGCGCCGGGAAGCTGGTCATCGCGCCCCGGTTCGAGAAGGCGTATGAATTTCACCAGGAACGGGCGCGGGTCGTCCTGGAAGGACGGCTCTCCTATATCGATGCCACCGGCAAGGTCGTCATCGGTCCGCTGAAGAAGGTGGCGAGAGCGTTTGACTTCAGGGATGGCCTGGCACGGATCAGGATCGGGACNCGCTGGGGTTTTATTGACCGTGATGGCGGGAAGGTCGTGCCGCCGAGGTATTTCGCGGCCTATGATTTCTCCGAGGGGGTGGCGAGTGTCCAGGACGAGAAGGGTTGGTCCTCTATCGGCCCGGATGGGAAGGTCCTGCTGCGCATGGGGCCGGACTGGCTGATGGCCTTCTCCGGCGGCCTGGCNCCGGTCATCAGGGACCGCAAGGTCGGCTANGTCGACCGTAAGGGGAAGCTGGTTATCGCGCCGAGGTTCCTGCGCGGCTTCCGGTTCTCGGAGGGATTCGCCAGCGTCGAGCTCGAGTGAACTCGCCGGCTTCCTCTATTGGCAGGCATCCGGCGGCGTGTCGCAGGCGAGCCCATCGNCTGTAGGATCTTCGCCGCAGTCGAGCGGCTCGGCCGGGGCGGCGCCGCCGATGAAGAGGTAGTTGAGCAGGTAGACCGCGTCGGTGAGGTCGACCGTGCCGGTGTCGTTGACGTCGGCCGCCTTCATGCAGTCGGGGGCTCCTCCGCCGATGAACAGGTAGTTGAGTATGAATACCGCGTCGCTGATTCCGGGTCCTGCGGCGCCCTCCACTATGCCGCGGGCGAAGAGGGGCGGACAGTCGTTACCGCAGCCGCTCTCGACCTCGAGAATCCCATCGGCGTCGGCGCCGCCGAGCTCGGCGATCTCAGCGGAGCTCATGGCCCCGTCGGTGAAGAGGAAGCTCGAGAGGTAGGCGGTGCTGGTCTGTCCGTTGTCATCGGTAAGGGTGTAGAAAAACGGCGTGGCATCGTTGCGCGAATACATCGCCCAGCGTCCATCCAGGCCGCCGAGGCCTTGACTGCCGACCTCTTCGCCATCGATGTATTTTCGCAGGGTGATGGAGGCCCCGTTCTGCGAGCAGACAAAGGCTATCCGGTGCCAGGTGTCGGCGCGTACATTGCCGCTGTAATCGCCGCTGATGCCGATTCCCGAGTCTCCAAGGTTGATGAAGAGATCTCCATCATTGGCGTTCGAGGCGTTTGTATTCAAGAGCGACAGCCAGCCGTCATCGGCGAAGGAACTCGATGGGACCAGGATGTCGAAGACCAGGCTGTATTCGTTGACATACGAGCCTCCCCCGTTGGGTACGGCGCCGTGGGTGACGATGAATCCCATCGAGCTGGCCGTTGCTTTCGGGAATTTCATCACCCGGGCCTCTTCGCCGCCGATCGGCTCAATCCCGAAGTCAGAGGTCGTTGCGAATTCCGTCTCCGAGGCGGTGTCGCCGTTGGGACCGTCGGAGTATTGCAGCACGCCGAAGCCTCTCGATGCTTCCAGGTCGCCGTCGGTGAAGTCCCATTGGGTGATGGCCTCTCCCGAGGGCACCTCCGGGGGGATATTGATTGGCGGGGGAGGCTCGGGAGCTTTTCCTTCGCGGGGTTCGCGGTTGAGACGGATGGAGTCGAAGGAGTCTCCCTGCCGATCGATCGCGCTGATGGTCAGGGTCTCCTCGGTAACATCCACCCGCACGTAGTGGTAGACGTACTGGACGACCCGCTGGATCTGGTCCCACTCGCCGTCGAACTCATCTTCCCAGAGTCGCCCGCCGCCGCCGGAGGTCTGGATGTAGGCAATGCGGCGGCCCGTATCCGGGGGTGTGAAGATGCCGCGCTCGTAGTCGTGGATGTGCCCGGTGAAGTCAACGTCGACACCGGCGGTCTCGAGCAGGGGAACGATGTGCATTCGCAGCTGGGCGTAGCGCGTTTCTTCGTAGATCTCGGAGTAAGGAGGGTGGTGATGGAAAACCAGCAGCCAGTCGGCGTTCTGGGCGGCGTCGGAGAAGAGATCGTTGTAGATCCACTGGTATTGTTCGCTGCCCGGCATGAAGGGGAAGTTCGTATCGAAGATGACGAAGTGGCAGTTGGCGTAATCGAAGGAGAACCAGTGCTCATTGCCCGGCTGGGCCATGTAGTCGTAGAACCAGTGCGAGTTGCGCTCGTGGTTGCCGATCGCCACGTAGAAGGGGACGTTCTTCGACATCGGCTGCAGGGGGGATAGGAACTCGACTCCCCATTGGGCGTAGACATCACCGTTGTCGACGACATCTCCGCAGCACATTGCCAGATTCGGTTCGTCCGCGGCCATCAGCCGCGAGAGCTGACCGAAGACCGAGGGGTTGGCCTGGTTGTCGCCCCAGACCACGAACCGCATCGAGGTTTCATCTTCGGGGGCTGTGGTGAAGGTTTCGATCGCGCTCTCGATGAGCTCGTTGCCGGCCTCTGAACGGACCAGGTATTCAACCTCCTCGCCGGCCGAGAAGCCCTCGAGCCTGACCTCGTGGATCCGGCTCTCGCCGGGATGGGATGCCTCTTGCCAGGGCCCATCTTCAGCCGCGCGGCGATAGCGGACCGTGCCGCTGGAGTCGGAGAAGGTCTCCCACATGACGGTGATCTCGCCGGTGGTGACCCACTGCAGGTAGGGACCCTCCTTGATTCCGGGATCACCGGGAAGGACAGGCTGGCCTTCGCAGGCCTCGCCGGCCAGCTCTTCGGTTTCGAGCGGTCCATCGGAGAAGCTGCCAAGCAGGGCGATCTCACCGGCGCAGAGGGCGGCGTCGCGCAGCTGCATCGAGTTGAGGTGGACCGGCCCCATCTCCGAGGGGGAGCCCGCCCCGCCGGACTCATCGGCGAAGAGGAGGAACCAGTCGACCGCGCCGCCGGCTGAGTACATGCTGAAGCGTCCATCGACGGAGACTGCTGCTGCGTTCTGTTGGACCTCGACACCATCGATATAGCTGGTGTAGGTCCCCGTGGAGCTGTCGACCACCAGCGCGAGCCGATGCCAGCGGTTCTCGGTGATGGAGCCCCCGTAGTTGCCGCTGATGCCGATCGCTCCATCTCCCCTGAGGAACCAGTCCCCATCGTTGCCGCAGGCCAGCGGGTCGGTCGAGCCGTCGCCGTTCTGGCAGGAGTTGGTCTGGTAGAGCGAGATCCAGTCTCCCAGCTCGGGGAACCTGGCGTCGATGACCAGGGTGTAGTCGTTGAGGTAGGAGCCCCCCCCGTTGGCGCCGAGGCCGTGGCGCGCCGTCAGGGCGGCGCCCTCATCTATCACCGCGTAGGTGATCTCCTCGCCCTCAATATCGGCGGCCGCGAATCGAACGGAGGCGTCGATTCCCGCGAAGGCGGAGAGAATGAGCTCTTCAGCTCCGGAGGAAGATGAGAGATCTCCATCGAGATTCCAATGCGCGATGTTCTCCGCTCTCAGGGTGATCGGGCAAAGCATCAAGAGCAGGGCTGCGAAAAAGTATCTCAACTCGGTTCTCCAGGTACGACCATATCTCTGTTCACGGTTGCCGGTTCCGTCACGAAAGCGACGGCCCACTCCTCTATTTTCGAGCCTGAAAGAGCCGGAGAGAAGCAGTTACCTGATTTTTCTTTCAGACAGGCTCCGTCGGCTGTCTGCAGGCTGCTGCTGCGTTGGAGGAGAGGAAAAAAATGGCGCGCCAGGGAGGACTTGAACCCCCGACCACCGGATTAGAAATCCGGTGCTCTATCCGACTGAGCTACTGGCGCGCTCACAGTACAGTTTTCGATCGGCTCCGCGTCAGTGGAGCCTTGTCCGAGAAGATAGCAGGCACCTTCCGGGCACGCAAGTTCACACGTTCCGGGGAAACGGATCCGTTGAGGAAACCAGCGTCAGGCGGGTGGCCCTCCATGCCGCAAAACCGCCCTGGCGCGCGGCAGGCAGAGATCGAGCACCCGCTCTCCCTCGATGACGAGGTTGACCTCCGGGAGCCAGCTTTCAGTGTTCTCGAGGTGTTCTCCCCTGTTCGGGGATTCGAGGACCATCGTGTGTTCGATCTCAGGCGGGGCATTTTCGGAGAACAGGTTCGGCGGCAGATCCTTCACCTCGAAATCAGCGTCTCCTCCCGGCTCGATCTCGATATCGAGCTTGTGTTCATACTCGCCCTTCTCGAGACGGCAGATCCTGATCGGCGTGTCGCTGAAGTTCCGGATCCTGCAGTGGAAGACCGCCTTGACCTTTCTCCTGCCCTTCTTGCCGCCGGGTATCCATCTCAGGAAGAAGTCGATGTCACGGTTCAGCCGCAGCCTCTCGCTGTCGGAAACCAGGAAGTAGGTCTCATGTTTCTCCCTGCACTCCAGCAGCTCGATCCAGTCGCTGGAGTATTCTTTGAGAATGCCTTCGTGGCGCGATAAGCCATCGCCGTTCTTGGCCTCGACGATGACCTTCGAGCCGATATAGCGCTCGAGGATCGGTTCGAACCTATTGCCCACGGCGCCGAGGGTCTCATCTCCTATCTTTTTTATCCCGGCGTCCTGGCTCTTGGCCATGGAGGAGGAGGCCTTGCCCCTGGCCTGGGAGACGAACAATCCCATGGCCTGGCTGATGGCGTCCTTGAACGCGTTGGAGAGGTTGCGCAGCATGCGGCCGATCCTTTTGAAGAGGCCCCTCCTCTTCAGGGAGTTGACGTCTTTGAGCCGGCGGGCCTGGTCCTCTTCATCCAATTCCTCGTGGTAGCGCTCGATGGCGGTGATCTTCTCCATCTGGTCCTCGAAGAGGATATAGCTCGTCTCGGTATTGCCGCTGTCATCGGAGCGGGCCTCCGAGTAGAGGATCTCGATGCCGCCGGGATAGACCGTCAATTCACCCCAGACGGGGTCTTCTTCTTCCTGTTCTACGCTGACGTGGAAGTCCCTGAAGTGTTTCAGGCAGCGGTCGAGCGCCCAGCGCTGGATGATGAAGCTGATGAGCGCCGCGGCGAAGACGAAGATGATGGTGATGTAAAAGATGCTGTCCATGTTGCGTTCGGGGAATCATACCCTCTCGATGCGTATTTGTGTTCGGAGTCCGGATATTTTCGCATCGGCGGGCATGAAGGAAACGAAATTCCAGCCGCCGGCTTTATAGGCCCTGCCCGCGGGCGCAGGCATCCGGGCAGCCGGGGATGGGGACGCACTCGGTTCCGAGAACCGGCGGCGCTCCTCCCATGAAGAGATAGGCCAGGGAGTGGATCGCGTCGGTCAGGTTGAGCCCCTTGTCGCCGTTGGCATCGAGGAGCGAGATGTTGCCCGGGTCGCCGATGGCTCCTTCCCCGCAGGGCAGCCGCGCAGGGCTGCCGAGGAAGAGGTGGCCGAGCAGGGCGATGGAGTCGGAGATGTCCGTGTTTCCATCCTGGTTCAGGTCGCCGGGGAACTGGCGGCCGCCCTCGGCGAGGCCGGGGTCGGCGAAGCCGGGGGTGCCGTCTTCGACGCTGCTGGGCCGCCACGAGGCCGGCTCGCCGAGAGCCTCGCCGGCGGCGAGCAGGTCTTCGAGCTGCAGGGAGCGTCCGCCGCCATCGGTCGCGGGATACCAGTCATCGCTGTAGCTGATACGCAGCGCCTCGGCGCCGCCGGCGTCCACCAGGGAGAAGGCCTCGCCGCCGTTGGAGAGGTTGCCGGAGAACTCCCCGGCGACCAGGATCCTTTCGAGATCGTAGCGCGAGGCGAAGGCCTCGAGGTCTTCGACGATCACGACGTGTTCGCCGGGCCCGAGGCTCGTCACGGCTCCCGAGGTGAAGTCGAACCGGATGCCGCCCTCGATTCGCGCCCCGGTGAGATCCAACTCGGCGGTCGAGGAGTTCCACAGCTCGACGAATTCAAAGTCGTCGGCGTCCTGCTCATCGTCGGCTTCCGGGGAGCGGGGGTGGTACATGAGCTCGGTAACTCTCAGGAGCGAGAGGTCGGCGGCGTATCGTGCCTCGGTGAGGGCGCTCCAGGTTCCCCGCCTGAGCACCCGGGTCTTGAGGGTGGTGGTGCCGGGCAGGTTCAGGGGCTCGCGGTACCTCGTCGCGGCAGGGGACACCGCCCCCCCCTCGAGCCGCGGGTCGCTTCCATCGGTGGTGAAGTAGACTGTTCCGGCCGCGACGCTCAGGCTGACCTCCAGTCCGCCGCCGGTGGGGGGGATGGAGCCGCCGTGCGGTTCGAGCACCGGCGGGGCGATTTCGGAGACCAGGTCGCGGCGTGTGAGCTGGGCCAGGTAGATGTTCCTGCGGCGCGGGAAATAGGTATTGAGGAGCCAGTCCTGGTAGGCGACGTAGTGCTGGTTGCGGTGGAAGAGGTCGTACTGGTCCCTGGAGCCGGAGCCCTGCAGCACGTCGCGGCGGAAATCTCCCCAGCGGGCGGATTCGGCCACGACGGCACGCCAGACCTGGTCGCGCCGCGTGAGCCATCTCGAGAGGACCTTGTCCGTCATCAGCGCCCCGCCGTTGTAGAAGTGCTTGTTGACCCTGTCGGCGAAGCGCAGGCGGAATTCCGGGTTGGCGCGCAGCGCCGTATAGA
>NZOA01000026.1 GCA_002695115.1 Planctomycetota bacterium | reverse complement strand
CTGACCGCGGACCCGGACGGCACCTTTGATGAGGATGATTTCATCGAGTTCGATCCGAACGAGCACTGGCGCGGCAATATGTTCCGCCTGGCGCCCTCCAACTGCCCCTGGACCCTGCTCCAGCAGGAGGGCACCCATCCCAACGGCACGAACAGCTGCCCCAACGAGGAGCACTGGTCGATTCGCCGCTGGGTGAGCGATCGCGACCAGATGGTGTCGCTCGTCTGGCATATCCGTGAGGTGAACCTCGGAGGAACCGGGGTGAGCGGCATCCTCTTCCACAACGGCGCCGAGATTGACCGGGTCGTTATCGCCGGCGGTGACGGGGTCGGAGCGACCCGGACCAGGGTTGTCGAGATCGCCGAGGGGGATGTAATCGACCTCGCCCTGACCCCCACGGGTCCCAACGACAACCGCCACGATGGCTCCGACGGCTCGGCCAACTGGCTGCGGGTCAGCGGCGATCTTCCCGATACAGACGGGGACGGTTTCCACGATGGCATCGACAATTGTCCCGAGCTTGGCAACGGCGGGCAGGAAGACGGCGACGATGATGGCATCGGAGACGCCTGCGACAATTGTCCGGAGAACGCCAACGCCGACCAGGCCGATCTCGACCAGAACGGGACGGGAGACGCCTGCGATGATGTCGATGGAGATGGAGTACCCGACACCGAGGACAATTGCGTCGAGGTCGCCAATGCCGACCAGGCCAACGAGGACGAAGACGATTTTGGCGACGCCTGCGACAACTGTCCCTCGGTGACCAACGCCGACCAGGCCGATGGCAACGTGAACGGGGTCGGAGATGTCTGTGACGGCCAGGTCTACGCCGACTCGCGCGCCGACTGGTCCGCCGAGGGCGAGCAGGGAGCCAACAATTGGTACAACGGCTACTACAACCTCACCCTGGACGGGTTTCCCGGCTACGAGGAGGACGATTTCGTCGAATTCGATGAGTTCGAGCATTGGAGAGGCGCCAACTGGCGCCTGGCGCCTGGGAATTGTCCGTGGACCTTCATCGCCCAGGAGGGGGTCCACCCCAATGGCACCAACAGCTGCCCCAACGAGGAGCACTGGGTCATCCGCCGCTGGGTGAGCGATCGCTCCGAGGGCGTCAACGTCACCTGGCATACCCGCGAGACCAACCTCGGCGGCGCCGGCGTCACCGGCATGCTCTATCACAANGGCGAGCTCATCGACTCCGAGGTCATCGCCGGCGGCGACGNCGTCGGNGTGACCCGNACCATCGAGCTGGAGATCTTCGAGGGAGACGTGCTCGACCTGGCGCTCACNCCTACCGGTCCCAACGAAAACNNCCACGANGGCTCTGATGGNTCGGCCAACTGGCTGCAGATCTCCGAGAANCTCGAGTGGGCCGGCGGACCGGACGAGATCTGCGGCAACGGCGAGGACGACGATGGAGATGGTCTCGCCGACTGCGATGATTCCGATTGCGAGGCCGAGGAGGCCTGCCAGGTCGTCAAGGGACCGCTCTTTTACCGCGGGGATCCGGATGACAACGGCGCGATCCAGCTGACCGATGGAATCTTCATCCTGAACTTCCTCTTCCTCGGAGGCGGCTCGCCGGCCTGTTTCGACGCGGCGGACGCCGACAATAACGGCTCGGTACAGTTGACCGATGGAATCTTCATCCTGAACTTCCTCTTCCTCGGGGGCGACGCGCCTCCGGCGCCGGGGATGCCGGGATTCGGCCCCTGTGGAGTCGATCCCGAGGAGCCGGCCGATCCGATCGGCTGTGACAGCTACAGCAGCTGTGAATAAGCTGTTAGTTCAATAATAGAAAGGTTTTAAGTAATGCGTCTGAGGACTTTCCTGTTCGCGGCGGTGTGGACGGTTTGCGCTGTCTTTCCCTTCTCCGTAAAGGCCATCGATGTCCAGGAGCTCGACGACGAGGCCTGGCCCCCGAGCGAGGTCATCAACGTCATCGGCCCTCTGCCGACCTACAACGTCCGTACGGTAGGGAATTTTGTCGGTGTTGACCTCCTCGATGCCACCTTCACCGCGGTTATCGAATTCACCGCCAAGCCCGATGGGGGGCGTGAGGTTATCTGGGAATCCGGCGGCGGCACGATCGGTTTCTCATTCGTCTACGAGGCGCCGAACCTGCTCGTTCTGCGCGCATCGGGTAACGGCGGTCTCNCGCTGGCCACAGCCACCTTCCCGCTGCCNNCNGCGGTGATCGAGNCGGGNGCCCACGATGTNGCCTGGACCTTCGATGTCGACAATGGGAAGGGGCTCCAGGCCATCAGCATCATCATCGATGATTTCAGGGTCGTCACGGACGCCACCCAGCTGCAGGTTGACTGGAGCGGCACCAATGGAGCGTCTTTCGGCGCCGCATCGAGTTCGCTCGCGGGTACCGGGACGAATACCGCGCTGACGGGGGCGGCCTTCACCTCGGGTGTGATTGATCTCGATGCGGGTCTTTCCTTCTACCCGGATATGAACTACGCGCCGGAGAGCTTCGACGATGACGGGGACGGTATCCCGGATGGATGGGAATTCCTCTACGCTCCCGGCGACCTCGAGGTCCTCGGCGCAGGCGATGCGGACAAGGATGGACTGGCCGATGCCGGCGAGTTCGAGGCCGGCACCGATCCCACCTCGAGGGACACTGACGGAGATGGGCTTGATGATGGAGTCGAGGTTGAGCTCGGGAGCGACCCGCTCGCCACCGACACCGATGGAGATGGTCTCAGTGATGGGGACGAGGTGGATGAGCACGGCTCCGATCCGACGCTGGTCGATACCGATGGTGACGGAGTGTCTGATGGACGCGAGGTGGCCGGCGGCTTCGACCCGGCCGACCCCGACAGCATGCCGGCTGTCTATGTGGAGGAGCTCGATGATCCCGACGAGATGGTGAATTTTCTCGGCGCCATGGCGACGTACAATAACCGCGATCTCGGCAGCGGGCCCGTCGACCGAATGGACGTGACCTTCACCCTGCCGGTNGTTTTTGCCGACAAGGCCGATGGAGAGCGGGAGCTGATCTTCGAAACCGGCGGCGGCTGGACGGGGCTCTCCCTNTGCTACGAAGCCCCCAATACGGTGGTGCTGCGCAATTCGGGCAACGGGATCAACCCGGCCGGCATCATCGAGGCCGGCTGGTCGATGACGANGATTCGCTATCCCCTTCCCGGGAGCCTGGTGGGAGGTGACGAGGTCGAGCTGGCCTGGGTGGTCGATGTCTCCAACGGCGAAGATCTCCAGGAGATCAGCCTGATCGTCAACGGCTACAGGGTGGCCTCCGAGGCGCTCGACCTCGGCGGCGACTGGAGCGGCGGCAACGGCGCGGCTCTCGGTGTTGTTTCCACCGGCTTCGCCGGTTCCGGCGCGCGCAGCGATCTCACCGGCATCGATTTCATCTCAGGCGAGATTCTCGTCGACCAGGGCCTCTATTTTTATTCCGACACCAACTATCGTCCGCCGACCCACGACAGCGATGAGGACGGCCTGGCCGATGAATGGGAATTCCTCTACGCTCCCGGAGACCTGGGTGCGCTGGGCGAGGGCGACGCGGATGGGGACGGGCTCAGCGATGCGGGTGAGTTCGAGGAGTCGACCGATCCCACGGTGGCCGACACCGATGGAGATGGCCTCGATGATGGGGTCGAGATCGAGAACGGGAGCAGCCCCCTCAATCCCGATACCGATGGCGACCTGCTCGACGACGGCGAGGAGGCCGAAGCGGGCACCGATCCGAACAACCCCGACACCGATGAAGACGGCTTCACCGACAGGCGCGAGGTTGACGACGGGACCGACCCCAACAATCCCAACGACTCGCCGGGCGAATTCGCCNCGCAGCTGGGCCTGCCGACGGAGGTCGTCAATGCGCCCGGGGTGCTGCCGACGAACCATCTTCGTAATCTCGGCGCGGGTCCCATCGACCTGCTGGACGTCACCCTCACCGCGGTGATCGATTTTGACGCCAAGCTCGATGGGCCTCGCGAACTGATCTGGGAATCCGGCGGCGGCTGGACTGGTTTTTCGATCTGCTACGAGGCTCCCAACCTGCTGGTCCTGCGAAACACCGGCAACGGGATCAATCCCGATGGCGTTCTGCAGGCCGGCTGGGGGATCACCACGGCCAGGTTCCAGCTTCCCGCCGCGCTCATCGACTCCGATGACGTGGATGTGGCCTGGGTCTGCGACGTACTCAACGCCGACGGGGAGCAGGAGATCCGGCTGATCGTCAACGGCTACCCGGTCGATTCCGGCGCCCTCGACCTCGGCGGCGACTGGAGNGGCGGCAACGGGGCCGCCTTCGCGGTGGTCGGCTCGGGCTTCGCCGGCAGCGGGGAGCGAAGCGACCTCACGGGGATCGACTTCGCATCAGGTGTCATCAACCTCGAGGAGGGGCTGAAGCTCTATTCCGACATCAACTACCTGCCTGAGACCACCGACTCCGACGGCGATGCCCTGCCGGATGAGTGGGAGTCGCTCTACGCCCCCGGCGACCTTGGCGTGCTCGGGGAGGGAGACGCCGATGAGGATGGGCTCAGCGATGCCGCCGAGCTCGATGGGGGGACCGACCCGACCTCGTCGGACACCGATGGAGACGGGCTCAGCGATGGGGATGAGATCGAGAACGAGACCGACCCGCTCGATCCGGACTCCGACGACGACGGCCTGGCGGACTCTGACGAGGTCAACGGGGATCCGCCCACTGACCCCAACAATCCCGACACCGACGAGGATGGACTCAGCGATGCCGTCGAGCTGGCGGCGGGTTCGGACCCGACCGATCCCGCAAGCCCCGTGGTGCTGGCGGATTCCGTCGCCGACTGGTCGGAGGATGGGGAGCAGGGGATCAACAGCTGGTTCTACGGCTACTACAATCTCACCTTCGATGATGACTTTATCTATTCAGAAGATGACTTCGTCGAGTTCGTCAACGAGGTCGGCCCCGCCGGGGGTCTCGTCTTCCCCGAAGGCAACCACTGGACGGGTGTCCAATGGGATCTCCTGGGGGAGGCGATGGGGCCCTGGACCATGCTCGGGCGCGAGGCGACCCATCCCGCCGGCGGCAACTCTGACCCCTTCGAGGAGCATTGGACGATCCNGCGCTGGGTCAGCGACCGGGACGCGGTGGTGGCTCTCATCTGGCATCTGCGCAAGGCGGGTACCGGCGGCGACGGCGTCACCGGCCATCTCTTCGTCAATGGCGAGGAGGTCGATACGGCATCGNTCCCGGGCTCGGATGTCGTCGGGATCATGCGCAGCCAGGTGGTCAGCCTCTCGGAGGGAGATGTCGTCGACCTGGCCCTGACGCCTATGGGCCCGGACGGGGGCTCCACCGACAGCTCCGATGGTTCGGCCAATTGGCTCAAGGTGACCGAGGTGTCAGATGACGTGGACCCGATCGCCGCGGCCTGCAGGGAGCTGGAGATCTCCTGCGAGCCGCTGGCTGACGAGCCCGTGCTCCGNATCCGGCTGACGGGCTCTCCCGATGGCTGCGATTGCCGGAGCGTCGCGGTCTTTATCGACGACCAGCCGGCGGGAATTTTCGAGGTGGGCGAAGGGGGTAGGGTGGATGCACCGTTGCCGGAAGACTGCGAGGCCGGCAGCGTACACGCGCTGGAGGTGGCCTGCAGGACCCGCCTGGGCCGGCTCGGAATCAGCGCCTTCTGCGAGTTTACCTGCGGGGGGCCTGTCGAACCCGGCGGNCCGCGGTTTCGCCGCGGTGACCCGGATGACAACGGNTCAATTCAATTGACCGACGGGATCTTCATCCTGAATTTCCTCTTCCTCGGAGGTTCGGATCCGATCTGTTTCGATGCCGCCGACGCGGACAACAACGGCTCCGTCCAGCTGACCGATGGGATCTTTATCCTGAACTTCCTCTTTCTCGGAGGGGAGGCGCCCCCGGCGCCCGGTCTCGATTGCGGTGAAGATANCGCNGAACCCGNTGANGGACTGGGNTGCGAGACCTTCNACAGCTGCGCGTGAGAGCTTGCGGATGCCGGCGNGNCGCGGCCCCTGAAAAAAAANCNGAACCAGGGGNGGATCCCCTGCCCGGCGACCTCGCCCGGCAGGGGTTTTTCAGGGACCNGCTGGCCCGGAATCCGGGTCTTCGGCTCTCATCTCGTTCAGGATTTTTGTAGAAAGGCTGGTTTCCTTCTCACTTTCATAGATTCATAATAGATAGTTGGAGATGAAGCCGGATCCGATGGGTTATGGTCCCGCTTCCAGCGCCGGGTCCCGGCGAATAAACAAGGTTGTAACAGGTTGAAACGAATAATCCGGACGGCAGTGCATGCCGTTATCCCGGGTTCAGAGATAAATCAATTTTCCGGAAGGGTAGCTGGTTATGTATCGCGCATTTTTTATGTGTCTGACTTTTTCCGTGGCGCTTCTGAACGCACAGGGAGCCAGGGCGGACGATTTTGAAAGCCTCGATTTTCCGCCTGACGAGGTTCTCAACGCTATCAGCGCCGGCAACAATGGTTTGCCGACGTACAACAACCGCACGGTGAACCGCATCGCCACGGTCGACAGGCTCGATGCGACCTTCATGGTAGCCATCGATTTCGATCCCACCCCGGAAACGAGTGTCGGCGATTTGCGGGAGCTTATCTGGGAATCCGGCGGCGGCACCATCGGTTTTTCTTTCGTCTACGAGCATCCCAACACCCTGGTGCTGCGCGCCGCGGGAAACAGCGGCATCTCAGTCGCCACCGCGAGAGTCGAGCTGAGCCAGGGGCAGCTCGATGACGGCGAGCTGGATGTCGCCTGGACCTTCGATATCGACAATGGAGCGGGTCTCCAGGTGATCACCATCATCATCAACGATGAGGTTTTCGCTTCGGTGACCGAGGACCTTCAGCCGGATTGGAGCGGTGGTAACGCGGCCGCCTTCGGCGGCGCCTCGACCTCCCTGGCGGCCGGNGGCGGCAACACCTCGCTGCGCGCGCAGGCCTTTCTCTCAGGAACGATCAACCTCGAAGANGGNCTGATGTTCTTCGCCAATACGAACTACGTCCCCGGCATCGTCGATGATGATGGCGATGGACTCCCCGATGCGTGGGAGATGCTCAANGCGGGCGATCTCGACGCGCTCGATGATGGCGAGGCCGACGCGGACGCGGACGGCCTGAGCGATACCGCCGAGTTTGAGCGCGGCACGAATCCCCTCGCCGCCGATACCGACGAGGACGGCCTCGATGATGGAGCGGAAATCGAGAACAATACCAGTCCGCTGCAGGCCGATAGCGACAGCGATGGATTGAGCGATGGAGAAGAGGTCAACGAGCATGGGACCAATCCCACCCTCGCCGATACCGACGCGGATGGGTATCTCGATGGCGAAGAGATATTCTTCGGTTTTGACCCGAACGATCCGGACAGTTTTCCACCCCCGGGGGTCGAGGAGCTCGATGATCCCGACGAGGTGATCAACGTCCTGGGCGTCTTACCAACCTACAACGGACGCAACCTGGGCCGAGGAGCGGTCGACCAGATGGACGCGACCTTCACCGTCAAGGCTCTCTTTACGCCCAAGCTCGAGGGTGAGCGTGAGGTGCTNTTCGAGACCGGCGGCGGCTGGACGGGGATCGCCCTGGTNTACGAAGCTCCCAGCACCCTGGTCTTTCGCGCCGCGGGGCGTGACGTGAACCCNGCCGGCGTCAACGAGTGGGGCTGGGCGGTCGCCACGGTGCGTTTCCAGCTTCCCGAACCCCTCCTGGCCCTCGACGATGGCGGTGAGCTCGACGGGGAAGAGGTCGAGGTNGCCATCACCTTTGACGTCGAAGATGAAAATTTCGGGCAGACGATCAGCCTGGTGGTCAATGGCTATACGGTCGGCGTCGACAGCCTGCCGCCAAATTCATTTGACTGGAGCGGTGGCAACGCCGCCGCCTATGGCGTCTATGGCAGCGGTCTCGCAAGCACCGGCCAGCGCAGCGATCTTCGCGGCATCTCCTTCGCATCCGGGACCATCAACGTAGAGGCTGGACTCAACTTCTATTCCGGAGTCGTCTATATGCCGCCTGTCACCGACGAAGATGCCGATGGCATCCCTGATGAGTGGGAGCGGTTTTATTTCCCCGATGATCTCACTGTCCTCGGCGAGGGGGACCACGACGAAGACGGGCTGAGCGATGATGCTGAGCGTCTCAACGGCTCGAACCCGACAGCGGCCGATACCGATGGGGATGGTCTCACCGATGGGGAGGAGGCCGAGGCCGGAACCGATCCGGGCACTTCCGACACCGATGGTGACGGCCTTACCGATCCCGAAGAGCTCGAGCTTGGCACCAACCCCGCCAACGCCGACAGCGATGAAGACGGAGTCAACGACAACATTGAGATCGCCGCGGGATCCGATCCGAACAATCCCAACAGCGTTCCCGGNGATTTTGTCGTCNATCTCGACCTGCTCGAGCCGGCTGAGGTGATCAATGTCCTTGGCGCCCTGCCGACCTATCACCTCAGGGCGGTCGCCGGGATCGCCGGTGTGGATCTCATCGACATGACCTTTACCGCCTCCATCGATTTCGACGAGAAGCTCGAGGGACAGCGCGAGCTCATCTGGGAAACCGGCGGCGGCACCATCGGTTCGTCGGTCTGCTACGAGGCGCCCAGCACCCTGGTCTACAGGTCGGTGGGAAGATCGGGGCTTGCGCTGGGGACCGTCAGCTTCAGGCTCCCCCCGACGCTCATCGAGGCCGGCGAGCTTGACGTCGCCTGGGTCTACGATGACCTTGACGCCGCCGGCGTGCAGTCCATCACCCTGCTGGTCAACGGATTCGCGGTGGATACCCTGTCGATGGATCTCGGCGGCGACTGGAGCGGTTCCAACGCCGCCGGCTTCGGCTCCGGCTCCACCAACGCCGCTGCCAACGGCGCCAACGGCACCATCCCGGTCACGGCATTTACCTCCGGGATAATCAATCTCGAGGAGGGACTGAAGTTCTACGTGAACATCAACTACCAGCCGGCGACAACCGACGAGGACGAGGATGGTCTCGCCGATGGCTGGGAGGGGCTCTACTCTCCCGACGATCTCGGCNCNCTCNNAGGCGGCGANGCCGANGCCGACGAGGACGGCCTCACCGATACCGGNGANTACGAGGCCGGNACCGATCCNCTGAACACCGACANNGATGGNGACGGGCTCTCCGANGGAGATGAGACCGCCACCGACCCNCTCAANCCCGACACCGATGGNGANGGGCTNACNGANTTCGANGAGNTCAATGGNGANCCNGCNACCGATCCGGCCAANCCNGACNNCGATGGNGANGGNNTNANCGANTCGCTCGANNTGNTNGCNGGGACGGATCCCAACGANNCGGCNAGNCCNGTNNTCNTGGCNGANTCNGNNGNNGACTGGTCCGANNNNGGCGAGCAGGGNGCNGGCGGCTGGTANNACGGCTACTACAACATCNNNGCNGANCNGGANTTCATCTACGATCCNGATGATTTCATCGAGTTCCTCAANGANNTCGGGTCCNGCCGGNGGNGNGGTNTCNCCNGACGGNAACNACTGGACCGGGANGANCTGGGATCTTACCNCCGCNGCGGNNGGNCCCTGGACCANGATCGGNCGNGAGGCNACCCANCCCAANGGCNCCAACAGCGANCCCTTCGNNGAGCACTGGACGATGCGGCGCTGGNTCAGCGACCGNGACGCCAACGTCAACCTNATCTGGCATATGCGCAAGACNAACCTCAACGGCGCCGGCGTCACCGGCTACCTCTTCGTCAACGGCGAGGAGGTCGACATGGCCTCGATCGCGGGCCGCGATGGAACCGGCGTGACGCGCAGCGTTCTCTACGCCCTCTCCGCGGGCGACGTGGTCGATCTCGCCCTGACCCCGATCGGCCCCAACGGTAATACCGCCGATTCTTCCGATGGTTCCGCCAACTGGCTGAAGATCGCCGCCAGCGATGGAGACGTCAAGCCGCCCGCGCCCGCCTGCCGTGAAATCGAGATTACCTGCGACGTGGTGGCTGATGAGTCCCTGGTGCGGGTCGCCGTTACGACCACGCCCGATGGATGCGATTGCCTGAGCGTCGCGGTCTTCATCGACGACCAGCCGGCCGGCATCGCCGCGGTCGCCGGGAACGGGACGGTCGACGTGGCTCTTCCCGAGGCCTGCGAACCCGGCAGCATCCACGCCATGGAGGTCGCCTGCCGCAACCGCCTCGGACGGCTCGGCCGGAGCGCCTTCTGCGAGTTTACCTGTCCCGATGATGATGTCGTGCCGGGCGGCCCACAGTTCCGCCGCGGTGACGGGGACGACAACGGGTCGATTCAGCTGACCGACGGAATCTTCATCCTGAACTTCCTCTTCCTCGGCGGCTCGGATCCGATCTGTTTTGATGCCGCCGACGCGGATGACAACGGGGCCATCCAGCTGACCGATGGAATCTTCATCCTCAACTTCCTCTTCCTTGGAGGGGACGCGCCCCCGGCGCCGGGCCTCGATTGCGGTGAGGATACCGACGATCCGGATGACGCGCTGGGCTGCGAGACCTTTGACAGCTGCGGCGGGTAGGGTACCCGGTAAGCTGCAAGGATTTTTCTGAAGGCCACGGGTCGCCGGGTGAAAGCCAGGCGGTCCGTGGCCTTCTTATTCCTGGAGTAGGGGGGATTTGCAAGTTGGCGTAGGTTGCCTTACACATATATCATGGGTTTTCGGGCTATTGTTTGGTGGGTACTAACGAGATGATCACAAGGAAAGGAAAAGAATGGGTATAAAGAAGAGCTACGGGTTGTTTGTTTCGCTGATCCTGCTCTTCTTGACTGCGGAGTCGCAGGCTCAACACAATCCCAGTGGGTGGATCCAGGCGTCAGCCTGGAACATGCTGTTCCTTGACCAGGATGGCGGCTGTGGTGGGGGAGGGGTAGCCCGAATGTCTTCACCCGATTGGGCCGCGCCCTACGACATCCATGAAGAAGACCCCCAGGCGGGGGATGAGTGGGACATCGATTTCAATCTCGCCCAGTCCAGAAGCTGGACCGTCACCAATCTCGGAGAGCTTCCCACCTGGGTGACCGCGGAATCCCTCGGCGCCAACGGCTTTGATGACCTTGTGAACTTCGATTCCTACGTGGGAGCGCAGGGTGCCAACACCGACAACCTCGTGGCGATCTCGACGACCTATGTCGAGAACACCACGGAGGATCCCCTCCTGGTGGAGATTTGCACCGCGAGCGATGATTCCATCCGTGTCGACATCAACAACTTCGTCGTTACCAGCGTCAGCGGCTGCCGCGGCAGCGCCGGCGACTGCCAGGAGGTCAACTGCGGCGAGCTGGCGCCGGGCATGAACAGGATCACCACCTACGTCTGGGAGGGCGGCGGCGGCTGGAACATGCGCTTCGGGCTGCGCGACCCGGCCACCGGAGTCCGGATTACCGATATTTCAGCAAAAGGTTTAGGAATCGTTTTCCACGGCAGCGGCGAGGGAGACCTCGAGGGCCAGGTGCTTGAAGAAGAGCCGGAGTGCTCACTCGGGCAGGTGGGCGGGCCGGGTGACCCGGTAGATCCCATCGAGCAGCCTGTCAATCCAGGCGGCTGGATCAGGAGCAACGGCTGGAACATGCTCTTTCTCGACCAGGATGGAGGCTGCGGCGGCGGCGGGGNGGGCCGGATGCTGGAGAATTGGGTGGCTCCCTACGACATGGCGGAGGAGAACCCGCGTCCGGGCGAGGAGTGGGACATTGATTTTGCCCAGGCGGAATCAAGGAGCTGGACCCTCAACCGTTTAGGTGAAGTTCCTACCTGGTTCACCATGAATTCCCTGAGAGAATGGGGCCTGGGCATCATGCCCGATGACCTGGTGAATTTTGATTCCATGGCCGGGCAGCTCGGGATCAACACCGACAACATCGTGTCGATCTCGACGACCTACGTCGAGAACACCACCGAGGAGCCGATGACGGTCCTGGTCTGCACCTCGAGCGATGATTCGGTCCGTGTCGATATCAACAACTACACGGTCACCAACGTCAGCGCCTGCCGCGGCAGCGCCGGCGACTGCCAGGAGATCAGCTGCGGCGTGCTCCTGCCGGGCGTCAACAAGCTCACCGCCTACGTCTGGGAGGGCGGCGGCGGCTGGAACATGAGGATCGGGCTGCGGGATATGCAGCAGCAGATCCTGGACGATCGCAGCGATGGGATCATCTTTCACGGCACCGGCGAGGAGGATGAGCTCGAGGGCCAGATGCCCCGGAATCCTCTCGTCTGCGACCTGGGAATCAACCCCTCCGGCTGGATCAGGACCGAGGGCTGGAACCTGCTCTTCAGCCTGCTCAATCCGCTTGGCTGTGGAGGCGGCGGGATGGAGACCATGGCGGGTAATTGGGTGGAGCCCTACGAGCTGATCGATGAAGACCCCCAGGCCGGCGACGCCTGGTCTGACATGGAGTTCGGNCTCGGCCTGGCCACCGACTTCAACAATGGCGGGTTGACCGAGGAGCCGACCTGGGTCACCAAGAGTTTCCTTGATGAAGAATTCGACCTCGAGCTGCCCGCCGGAGATCTCGTCGATTTCCAGGGCATGGCGCAATACCTCAGCACGTCCGGAGCCACTCAATTCGCTGTGCCGAATGACAACGTCATGGGCATCGCGACGACCTACGTCATCAACAATTCCGATGGGCCCCTGTCGGTGGACGTCTGTACCGCCAGCGATGATTCCATCACGGTCCTCGTGAACGAGGAGCTGGTCACCAACGTCAGCGCCTGCCGCGGCAGCAGTGCAGACTGCCAGGAGACCCGTCCGGCGGTTCTCGAGCCCGGCATCAACAGGATCGTCGTGCAGGTCTGGGAGGGCGGAGGCGGCTGGAATTTCCGGCTGGGACTGCGNCTCGACGGCGCGATCCTCAGTNNTGGCAACGAGCTGGTTGAATTCCTCGGNGCCTATCTCGACGGTGANCCNCCGGNNCCNCGCGGGNACGAGATCTGCGACAACGGCATCGATGATGACGAGGANGGCGCCGTCGACTGTGACGACGACGACTGCTCCGAGGAGGCGGCCTGCCAGGGACCGCCCACCCCGACCTTCGTACGCGGCGATTCGGACGACAACGGAATTCTGAATCTCACCGATGCCATCTTCAATCTCAACTACCTGTTTGTCGGCGGCTCGCAGCCGGGCTGCTTCGATGCCAGCGATGCCGACAACAACGGGTCTCTTCAGCTGACCGATGGGATCTTCATCCTGAACTACCTCTTTCTCGGCGGCAGGGCTCCCCCCGAGCCCAATGGCGCCTGTGGACCGGACCCGACCGAACCGGCCGATGGGCTCGGCTGCGAGACCTTCAACAGCTGCCCCTGAGCGTTCTCCTTCCTTATCCCGAACGCCTCGATGTCCGCCGGGAGCCTCNTCCCGGCGCGCGAGGGCTATTCCGCGCGCGTTCGCGATGTGCGACAGGGCGGATAATCTAATTTGCTTTCAGGGCTCCTTGGAGCACAATGGTGTTCGTTTAGTGGTCAAAGGAAATTGAAATAAATCACTCTGTTCTGCGGAGAAGCTCCATGCGTAAGACCGTGGGNCTCCGCGTTCCGCAGTGATGTCTTCCGTANGAATCGTTTTCAGCCGCGGATCCATATGAAGGACCCTGTGAGTTCTTCGTGGAATATCAATCCCCCNGGAGGTCGTGAACCTATGTGTAAGAGATTTATCGTACTGCTGGCGGTCTTCGGGNTCCTGTCCTGGACCGGTTCCAGCTCGTTCGCCCAGACGACTTGTGANGACGCTATCGAAATAGATGGCAACGATNTTNTCGANGGGTCCACCCTCGGCGGACCCNCCGCTACNGAAGACAACGAGTTCAACTGTGGNCCCTGGGATTCACCAGGCGCCTGGTATANGCTTCTCGGTAATGGNGGNGNGACAANCGTCACGACCTGCNGTGNTAATCNCTCNACCTATGATACCGCGNTGAGCGTCTTNNCNGGNGAGTGTGNNGANCTTCNTCTGTATNGGCGCCAACGATGACNNCTGNGCCNCCTTTCGGACGGATTCGACNGTCAGCTGGGNNTCGGANGNNGACGANANCTACTATATCCTCGTCCACGGCTGGGCTACCNNGCAGGGAAACTTNACCCTGACCAGCTCCCAGCTCGAGCCTGGCGTGGNNNCGNTCNNNCCCAATGGCTTNATCCAGNCCAAGGGCTGGAACATGCTCTTNCCCGTNCTCAACCCCGGNGGNTGCGGCGGCGGNGGANNTGGANTNATGAGCGANAACTGGGTCNNGCCCTATGACCTGNNNGAAGAAGACCCGCNGGCGGGAGATGAATGGGACATCGATTTCGGTCTCNCNCCNGGTANCGGNTTCNACAACGGNGGTCTCAGCGATGGCCCGATCTGGATTACCACGGACTTTGTCCTGGANAACCTCGGGCTGGGTCTNNCCGGCGGAGATCTNNTCGANTTCCAGCAGATGTGCGTNGAGCTCACNAACGNNAATNTCGGAGGNNCGNTACCGAANGACAACGTCATGNCNATCTCGACGACCTATGTCGAGAACACCACCGATGAGCCGATNCGGGTCTACGTCTGTTCCGCCAGCGATGANTCGGTTCGNGTCGACGTNAACAATNATACCGNNACCNTNNTCAGCGCCTGNCGCGGCAGCGNCCTCGCTTGCCAGGACATCAACTGTTCCGAGCTGGCGCCCGGGATCAACAAGATCACCGCCTACGTCTGGGAGGGCGGCGGCGGCTGGAGGATGGCGATCGGGCTGCGGGACGAGGCCATGCGGAACATCACCGATGGCACCGAGGGGATCGTCTTCCATGGATCCGACGAGGGTGGAGATCTGGAGAGCCAGGAGGTCGCTGAGAGACCTGATTGCACCCTGGAGGGGGTCAACCCCTTCGGCTGGCTCAGGACCGAGGCCTGGAACATGCTGTTCCTCGACCAGGATGG
>NZOA01000025.1:56450-74092 GCA_002695115.1 Planctomycetota bacterium | reverse complement strand
AAGCGCCGCCGGACGCTGGCCGGCAGCCACCGTCTTGAGAGCCGCCTGGCGAATCGCGGCACATTGCCCATAAGCCTCCGCAGCTTCGCCATATCGCCCCGAAGCCTTGGGAGAAGCCTCGGCAAGGGCCTCGAGGGACCGCCCGAGATAGAAATTGGCATCTCCTGACCAGCGGCTTCCCTTCTGGGCACCCGCTATTTTCAGATCAGCAACTGCCTTTTCATGCTGCTTGAGCCGATTGTAGCAATAGCCCCTGGCAAAATGCGATTCCAGCGCATCTTCGTGCCTGGGATAGCGCGTGATGAAATCGCCGAAGGTGGCCGCCGCATCCTGCCAGTTCTTCTGCCTGTAAAGGCGGCTGGCGGTATTGAAAAGAATAGCTGCCTGCCTGTTCTTTTGAGTGCTCTTCTTTTGAGTACTCTTCCTGGTGTCTTGGGAGAAAACCTCGGCGGAAGTGAAAAGAACCAGCAGCAAACACAGCACTCTGCACAGAGCGGAAGCACTGCAGACCTTAAAAGTGCAAACAGTCTTCATCCCTCCGAACTCCTTCTATTTACAACACTTCTCCGTCTGAGGGTCTCAATCAGGAAGAAACTTAGTTTTTCACACAAAGACTTCCAGTTCCAGCCTTATTAAGCCAATGCCGAATCCGGTGGACGACAGGAATCTCCGCGGCGCCCCTCAGCGCTTGTTTGAAATATACCGATTGGATTAGAATGGGGACTCGCTTTTCAAAAACAAGCAACCTTCTGAAAGAAACGAGGAAAGAACATGCCTGAGAAAGCAAACCGTCGTGAATTCATGGGGCGTACCGTACTGATCGGGGCAGGACTTGGCCTGGGCTCTCTTGCCGAACCCCCAAAAACCGAAGCCGCAGCAACTCCTGCCGCAAAAGCACCCCTCTACAAGATCTCCCTGGCCCAGTGGTCCCTCCACCGGACCCACCGCTCAAAGAAGCTCGACAACCTCGACTTCGCCAAGACAGCGAANNCCCTTGGTATTGACGCTGTGGAGTACGTTAACCAGTTCTTCAAGGACAAGGCCAAGGACAAGAAATACCTGGCAGAGATGAAGAAGCGCGCCGCNGGNGAGGGNGTCTACAGCGTCCTGATCATGATTGACGGTGAGGGCGCGCTCGGCGACNCGAAGGACGCGGGCCGTACCGGNGCCATAGAGAGACACAAGAAATGGGTTGAGGCCGCCGCCTATCTNGGCTGTCACTCCATCCGGGTCAATGCCAGCAGCCGTGGCTCCTATGAAGACCAGGTCAAGCTGGCCGCCGATGGCCTGCGCCGACTCACCGAGTTTGCAAAACCATACGGAATCAACGTGATTGTCGAAAACCACGGCGGCCTCTCCTCCAACGGCGCCTGGCTCGCCAGCGTCATGAAAACCGTCGACCACCCGGGCTGCGGAACCCTGCCGGATTTCGGCAACTTCCACCTCGGCGGCGGCAAGCAATACGACCGCTACAAGGGCGTCACCGAGCTCATGCCCTTCGCCAAGGCGGTGAGCGCCAAGTCGCATTCCTTCGACGCCGCCGGCAACGAGACGAAAACCGACTTCATGAAGATGATGAAGATCGTCATCGACGCGGGCTACCACGGCTACGTCGGTATCGAGTGGGAGGGAGGCAAGCCCGGCGAGATGGAGGGCATCAGGCTCACCAAGAAGCTGCTCGAGGCCTGCCGCGACAAGCTCAGCGGAGCCTGAGAGAGGAAAGCCCGGCTTGGCCGAGACACCGAAATATCGTGAGCTGACCCCTGCCAGCCTGGTCGGCGGGATCCTGGTAGGGCTGCTCCTCAACATGGGGATCTGCTTCGCCGGTCTTCAGATCGGCTTCACCATCGTCGGCTCGACGGTGTCGGCGGTCCTCGGCTTCGGGCTCCTGCGCGGGGTGCTCCGCAAGGGCTCCATCCTCGAGGTCAACATCTTCCAGACCGTCGCATCATCGGTCAATACCGTCAACGCGGGGGTGATCTTCACCATCCCGGTCCTCTTCCTGATGGGCCGCCAGGAGGAGATCAACTACTGGGCCCTGGCGTTGGCCGTCACCGCGGGCTCCGTTCTCGGGGTGGTGATGATCATCCCCCTGAGAAAGCAGGTCATCGAATTGGAGCGCCTGCGTTTTCCCAGCGCAGTGGCGGTCGCGGCGATTCTCAAGAGCCCCGGGGCGGGAGTCGAGAAGGCCCGGTTGCTTATCCTGGGTATCGTCGTCTCCGCCATTGTCAGCTTTCTTACGATCCAGACAGGCATCGGCTCTGTCGATGTCGGCAAATTCATCGGCCTGCCCGCCGGCATCCACTTCGTCTTCGCCATCAGCCTGCTGAGCTTCGGCGCCGGGTATCTCGCCGGCCGTCCCGGGCTGGCGATCCTCTACGGAACCCTGCTCAATTTCTGGATCCTGATACCGCTCTGCATCGCCTTCGGCTGGGTCCCCGCGAAATTCGCGGGAACCGGCCTGCTGGACCTGGGCTACGACCAGGTGGGAGATTTCATCCACAACTTCCAGCATTTCACATCCCGCCACCTGGGTATCGGAATGATCCTCGGCGGCGCCATCGCCGGGATCGCCATCGCCCTGCCTGCATTGAAAGCGGCCATCTCCAGCCTGAGATCCCCCCCGGATGAGGGCCCCCGCGAAGAGGTCTCCCTGGCGACCCTCAACTCCGGGATGGCCATCGGCTTCCTGCTGCTGCTGGTGGCGACCAAGCTCTCAGGCGGTGAGCACGTCAGCTGGCCGCAGGCCGTTCTTGCCGCCGCGGTCGGAGGCGTCTGGCTCTGGCTCTCGGGCCTGGTCGTCGCCCAGACCACCGGCCGAACCGACTGGTCGCCGCTCTCCGGCCTGGCCCTCCTTGCCACCGTCATCATGATGGCCATTCTCGGCACCGACAACAACGGCATCATCCCGGCCGTCACCGTCGGCGCGGCGATCTGCGTCGCCACCTCGATGTGCGCCGACATGATGGCGGACCTGAAGACGGGCTATCTCATCGGCAGCCGCCCGGCGCGGCAGCAGGTCGCCCAGATAGCCACCTGCTGGATCGGCCCGGCCGTTTCCGTGGCGACCGTCCTGCTGCTCTGGAACGCCAACGCCTTCGGGCCGAACCAGGCAGAAGAGCTCTACAGAATCAAGGCGGCCCAGGGGCCGGAGGCTCTCGCAGCTTATGAGCAGGCCGGCGGCAGCGAGACGGCGCTCGCCAGGGGGGTTCCAAAGCTTGGAGCTCCACAGGCGGCGGCCCTCCAGAGCGCGATTAAGATGGTCCAGGAGGCGACCTCCGGATCCGGGGAATCATCCGATTCCAGCGAAGGCGGCATCATCGACCGCCTGGAGAAGGGCGGCATACCGGTATACAAATACCTCGCCGGAGCCGCCATAGGCCTGCTGGTTTCGCTGCTGGTCTCGCCCGGACTCGGGGTGATGATCGGGCTTTCGCTCTACCTCCCCTTTGAGTACATGATCGTCTTTGGTATCGGCGGCCTGCTGAGCATCTTCATCACCCGAAAATTCGGCGCCCGGTTTGCCGAGGACAAGGGCGTTCCCATCGCCGCGGGACTCATCGTCGGAGATGCCCTCGTCGGCATCGTTCACGCCATCTACAAAGTAGCATCCCTGGGCATGGGGGCTTGAACGGATGACCATCCCAACCAGAATTCTCATCATCGCAGGCTTCTGCGCCGCCTCGCTGGGAGCCGCCGGGCTCGGAAAGCATACCGGTGAAGGCCCGGTTCCCACCAGCACGGCATGGATCATCCTCTGCTGCGGAGGCCTCGCCCTGATCATGGGCGGAATTCTCCTCAAGCTGGCAAAAAAAACAGCGGGTACGGCTGGAGATGTAGACGCTGTATCAAGGAGCGCCTTCACCGACCTGCTCGAAGAAATCCGCAGGGAAATTCACGGCCTGGCTGAATCGCGGGCGGACCTCTCGGCCGAAGAGCTCACACAACACATCGACGCCTTGCTGAAAGAACAGTACTTCGACCTCACCGCGCGCCACGAAGAACTCGCAGAGCTGCTGGGCTTCTCGAAATACGCNGGCATCTGGGATGGAGTCGCCGCGGCCGAGCGCCTCCTGGCACGGGCCTGGAGCATGGCGACCGATGGGCACCTCGAAGAGGCCATCGAGGAGCTTCCAAGGGCGAGAGCGAATATCGAGCGNGCCTGCCGAGCCATGGCGGAAAGCTGCCCCCCCTCAATCNGCCAGCGCCTCGGAGAAGAACTTCACTAGCTCGTCCTTTGTCGAGCCTTCGAGGGCGTGCATATGGGACGCTCCGGAAACGGCAATGAATCGCTTGGGCTCCGGCGCCGCATCGAAAAGCTCCCGGCCGTTGGATATCTTCACCAGNCGGTCGGCATCACCGTGGATGAACAGGAGGGGAACACCCTCGAGCTTGCCGATCGAATCCGCCGGGTCGTGGCCCGGGCTGATCAGCAGCCACACCAGGGGTTTCGTCAGCACCGTCCCGCCCAGCACGGAATTGGCTACCCCCCGGTAGCTCAGGAACGAGCTGTCGATGGCTATGGCTCGCACCCCCTCGGCCGAGCCCTCACCAAGCGCCGCCAGGGCGCAGGCGCCGCCGAGGCTCTGGCCGAGCACCAGCAGGCGGGACCCATCAATATCCTTGCGTCCCCGGATGTAATCGAGCGCCGCCCTGGAGTCAGCGATGATTCCAGAACGTTCCGGGCTCCCCTCGGAATCTCCATAGCCGCGGTAATCGAAAACAAAAACGTTGTAGCCACGCCCGGCCAACCAGTCCACGAAGCCGACATGGGCGCTCAGGTTCTGGGCGTTNCCNTGAAAATGNACCACTGTCCCGACGGCCTCCCCGTNTCCAGGNGGTCGCAGCANCCAGCCGTGCAGTCCNGTTCCATCNGCGCTCCTGAAGCGAACCTCTTCGACCGGGACAGGCAGGTCGGAGGGACTCCTGTACTGGCGTGAGCTGGGGACGTAAAAAAGCCTGTNGCAGCCGATCATGTGGAGAACCCCGCAAACCACGAGCAGAAAGAGCGCCGCCCTGAGCGCCCAGGAGCCTGCAGCCGGGCCCTTACGATCTGTTTTACCTTGAATCTTCATCATCCCTCACTGGCGCTCCAAGCGCCTCGGTATCATAATCGCCGCTTCCATGATTGAGAAAGACTTCCCCGACAATCCTCCTCCACGGCTGGCCCAGCTTGACACGCAGAGCGACGCCCTGCGCTGGCTGCTTGATAAAACGGGCGAGCGCCTGGCCGACTTCATCACATCACTTCCAGACCAATCCACCGACTCCAGCGCCCTCTTTGACCCGGAGGCCTCCTGGCTGAAAGATCCCCTGCCCGCCGCCCCCACGGATGCCGAGGAGCTTCTCTCCTTCCTCTTCGATGAGGTGATCCCGGCGGCCTACAACCCCGCCAGTCCCGGCTACCTGGCCTACGTTCCCGGCGGAGGCCTCTTCTCCGCCGCCCTCGGAGAGCTCATCGCGGGCACGGTCAACCGCTACACGGGCTGCTGGGCTTCNGCNCCCGCGGCCGTCGAGCTCGAGACNCAGGCGATNCGCTGGCTCTGCGAGCTGATGGGAATGCCCGAAGGCTCGCTCGGAGTGCTGACCTCGGGCGCCTCCATGTCGACCCTCATCGCGCTGGTNGCNGCGNGGGANAAACANCTCGGNGANGANNTCAGNCGCGGNGTNATCTATTCCTCCAGNGAAATNCACCACTCGATCCCCAAGGCNGCCNGGNTCGCCGGCCTGGGNGAAAAAAACCTGCGNCTGGTCGAGGTCGANGANNGCTTCCGCATGCGCCCCGNCGACCTGCGGAAAAAAATCCANGCNGACCGGNANGCCGGCCTGCTGCCCTTCTTCGTATGCTCGAGCGCCGGAACCGTCAACACCGGCTCCGTCGATCCCCTCGAAGAAATCGCCCACGTGGCAGCCGAAGAGGGCCTCTGGCATCATGTCGATGGCGCCTATGGGGCCGCATTCCGCCTGGTGCCGGAGCTGGCGGAATCACTCAGCGGGATGGGGCTTGCCGATTCCCTCGCAGTCGATCCCCACAAGGGTCTCTTCCTGGCCTACGGAACAGGAGCCCTGCTGGTGCGAGACATGGCCCCCCTGCGCGAGGCGTTCCAATCCAGCGCATCTTACATGCCCGAGATGCAAGAGGGAGAACATTACGACTTCTGCGAATTCACCCCGGAGCTGTCGCGCCAGTGGTGGGGCCTGCGGCTCTGGCTGCCTCTCAAGCTCCACGGAGTCGATGCCTTCAGGAGCTCTCTCGAGCTCAAACGCGAGCTCGCCCTTCGGGCCTGGGAACACCTGCGTTCAATAGAAGATGTCGAGATCCCCGTGGCGCCGGACCTGAGTCTCTTCATGTTCCGCCAGAGATTCGAGAACTGCAAGCCGGCCGAAGAAGACGCCCGCAACCAGGCGTTACTCGAACGTATCAACCGAGACCAGCGGGTCATGCTCACCGGTACGATCGTCGACGGGCGCTTCTACCTGCGCCTGTGCATCCTCCACCTGCGAACCGATCACGCCCGACTCGATGAGGCCCTCGCCATCATCTCAGACGCCCTGGAAAAAAACCGCCGGGACTGAAGAGTCTCTTCAGCTCTCCACCTCCCCGTTGACGCAGCGACAGGCCGCGGTCATGTCGGATTCGCTCATGCCGGCATCGACGAGTCCCTGGTAAACACCCAGGGCCGCATCGGCAGCCTTCACTGACAGGCCGGAGTCTTTTCCGAGGCGGGTGATGATCGAGAGGTCCTTGAGGATATTGCGAAGGGGAGCGCCGGGCTCATCGTAGCCCTCCCGCGCGATGATGGGACCGCACCGCTCCAGCATCCGGCTCTGCCCCCAGGCACTGGCAAGCACATCCTGGAGCTGCTCGAGGTCGACTCCCACCCCGCGCGCCATGGTCAGGGCCTCGCAGCAGGCCAGGGAGTTGACTCCCACCAGCAGCTGGTTGGCGAGCTTCGTGGCCGTACCGGCCCCGGCCGGCCCCATGTGGACAACCTTCGACCCCATGGCCTCGAAGACGGGGCGGGCCCTCTCAAAGACCTCCCGATCGCCCCCCGCCATGATCGCCAGTGTGCCAGCACTGGCCCCCTCCGGGCCGCCGCTGATCGGCGCATCCAGGAAGGCCGCTCCCCTCTCGAGGCAGGCGGCGTGAAGAGCCCTGGATGTATCGAGATCCACCGTACCGTGATCGACAAATATTTTCCCGGCGACGGCCTCGGCGAGGATTCCCTCCTCCTCCAGGAAGAGCTCCCTGGTAACGGCAATATCCGCTAGGCAGGTCAGGATGATATCCGCCGCGCGCGCCAGCTCCCGGGGCGTCTCCATGACCTCCGCCCCGGCGAGCGCCTCAGCCTTTGAGCGAGTCCTGTTGTAGACCAGCAGCTCGAAACCGGCCTGGAGAACGTTCCGGGCCATTCCCCCGCCCATATTTCCCAGACCTGCGAAACCGACCTTCATGGTGATCCTCTCCCAGCGAACTCGTTATCTGTAGGCTTGACAGGAATCCCTGTCGATCCCCTATATACCTCTTTCCATACCGACGAAGACAAATAAACCCGATAAGCATCTGCTGTACCAGTACTCGGTCCAGAGCCCGGGCTACGACTGGCGGCTCTGGAGCCTGTCCGAGCTGAAGGACCTCCTTGAAAAGGCGGGATCCCGAAAGGTCGATGTATACTGGAAAGGTACGGATCCATCAAACGGCGGCGGCAACGGTGTTTTTCGTCTCTTCCGCAGGGGTGACGATGCGCGGAGTTGAATCTGCTACCTGGTAGCCGAAAAATAACCGGACAGGGAAACGCGACTCATGACAGGCAACGAAAGCGCAGCCGGACACGAAGGAATCAGTCGTCGCTCATTTCTCGAGCTGGCCTCTGCGCAGGCAGCGGGGCTGGCGCTCGGCACTGCCGTTGCGGGAAAATGCGCCGCGGCCAGGAGAGAGAGGCCCACGGCCCGGGCCGTGATCCTGATCAACAACTACGGAGGACCGAGCCATCTCGACCTCTTTGACATGAAGCCGGACGCGCCGAGAGAAATCCGCGGCCCCTTCCGGCCTGTCAGGACGCGCAGCGATGAGTTCGAAATCTCTGAGCTCCTGCCGCTGCACGCCCGCATCGCCGACAGGTTCTCCCTGGTAAGAACCTGCCACCACGACGCCGGCGCGCTGCACGATACAGCCTCCACCATCATCCAGACAGGCAGAATACCCCAGCCGGCCGACCCCAATCCCCATCCGGGCGCGGTGGCAAGCTGCCTGCTCGGGAAAAAGACCGGTCGGCCCTGCAGCTACCTTGTAAACACGGACCGGGCTGAAGCTCCCAGGGCCCTGCCGGCGCAAACCGCCGCGCAGCTCGGTGAAGCCCACCAGCCTGAGCAGGTCTCCCCACGGGAATACCGACGGGAAATCCAGGGTGAGCGCGAATATTTCGGCTCCAGCCGGATCGGCGACTCCCTGCTCACCGCCCGCAGGCTCATCGAGACAGGAGCCCGCTTCGTCACCGTCAATACCTTCAACCGTACCAGGGGAAGCCTGGGCTGGGATATGCACGGCCGCCGCGGCTTCAGCACCCTCGACGATCTCAAGGCGCGGATCGCCCCCCGCTACGACCGGGCCTATTGGGGGCTGATCACCAGCCTCGAAGAACGCGGCCTCCTGCAGGAGATACTCGTCTGCTGCCTGGGAGAGTTCGGCAGGAGCCCGGTGATCAATCCCGCCGGCGGCCGAGATCACTGGACCGGGTGCTGGAGCGTTTACTTTGCCGGGGGAGGAATCGAGGGAGGCCGCGCCGTGGGCCGAAGTGACGAGACGGGTTCCTTTCCCGCCGACAGGCCGACCGATCCCGCGGAAATTACCGCTACGATTTATCATTGCCTTGGCATCTCAGAGCAGGCAGTCGCGCGACTCCCTGGAGCGGAGCAGGTTCCCAACCTCCCGCCGGCCGCCGTCCAGATAAAGGAGCTGTTCTGAATGCCGCTGCAGACCAACCGCAAACAACCGGAAATGGATAAGCAGGTATCGTGATGAACCCCCTGAGCCTGACTCTTCTTCTGAGCCTTGCCCTTGCGCCCACCCAGGAATCCGGGAAAGAAAAAAAGAAAAAGGGAACAGGCGACCTGAACTTCGCCGGCGCCACGAGCGAGATCTACAAGGAAGCCAGCGGCTCGAAGCTCCGCCTGTATATTTTCAACCCGCCGGGCCACAAGAGCTCCCACAAGCGCCCCGCCATCGTCTTTTTCTTCGGGGGAGGCTGGAATGGGGGTACCCCGAAGCAATTCGAGCCGCATGCGCGCTATCTCGCCAGCCGGGGCATGGTAGCCATCGTCGCTGACTACCGTGTCAAGAGCCGGCAGAAGACCACTCCCTTCGAGTGCGTCAAGGATGGAAAATCTGCCGTTCGCTGGCTCAGGAAAAACTCCAGCCGTCTTGGAGTCGACCCCGAACGCCTGGCGGCAGGAGGCGGCTCAGCCGGCGGTCATGTCGCCGCCGCAACGGGTACGGTCCCGGGGCTGGAAGAAGAAGGAGAGGATACGACGGTCAGCTCGAAGCCGAACGCCCTGGTCCTCTTCAACCCGGTCTTCGACAATGGACCCGAGGGCTATGGCTATTCACGGGTGAAGGAGCGCTTCCGGGAAATCTCCCCGATGCACAACATCTCCAAAAAGACTCCCCCCACCATCGCCTTCCTGGGAACGAAGGACAAGCTGATCCCCGTGACGACGGCAAAAAAGTATAAGGACCTCATGGAGAAGGCGGGGGGACGCTGCGAGCTGCACCTCTATGAAGGTCAGCCGCATGGCTTCTTCAACGGCCCAAGCCGGGGAGGCTCCTTCAACACCTACTATCTGAAGACGGTAACCAAGATGGACAGGTTCCTGGCCTCACTTGGTTACATCAAGGGCGAGCCGACCATCCGGCGGCCAGGCTAGCCGTCAACGGCGCCAGGCCTCATCGTGTCGTCCTGATGCGCAAAATCAGATATTATCCGCACGATCGCCCGGATCCAGGCGGGCTCCGAGTTCAGTGAAGGAACCAATCGAAGCTCCTTGCCCCCTGCCGCACGAAAATCCTCTTCCGCCCGAATGCCGATCTCCTCGAGCGTCTCGAGACAATCGGCGGTAAAGGCGGGAGACAAAACAGCGAGCTTTTCGACTCCTTCCCCCGGCAGCTCCTCGATCCGGAAATCGGTATAGGGCACGAGCCAGGGGTCCCGACCCAGCCGCGACTGGAAACTGACCTCCCAGCTGTCCGGGGCGAGCTCCAGCTCAGCTCCCAGGGCCCTGGCCGTGGCGTAGCAATGAGCACTATAGCAATTGCGATTGGCGTAGCAGACCTCGGCGCAACAGTCCGGCTTTTCGAGACAGTGATCGCCTCCGGCGCCGTCGAGGCCGAGCAGCTCTCTCTCCGGCTGCCCATCGAATACCGTCCTCACATGTCCCTGCGGTATCCCGTGAAAGCTCATCAGGACCTTGTCGGGCTGCAGGTCTTCGAGAACCGGCCTCGCCACCCCGCAGAAGGCTTCAATAAAGGCCGGGTGAGTGTAATAGGGCGGCACCACCTTGATCGAAGGTTCCTTCCAAAGCCGTCTTGCCTCGCGGAAAAACTTCTCGACCCCTGATCCCCACGCTGCTGAGGAATACTGGGGGAAGAGCGGGAACAGGGTGAGCTCTTCTACGCCGCGCTCATGCAGATTCGTGAGAACATCTCGAATCGAGGGGCCCTGGTAGCGCATCGCCAGCTCGACGATCTCGTCACCGCCCAGCTCGCGCCGAACCCCATCCGCCAGGTCCAGTCCGTGAAACAGCAGCGGCGAGCCCCTCTCAGTCCAGATCTTCCGGTAGGCGGCGGCCGATTCCGCCGGCCGCTTGCGGAGAATGACGCAGTGCAGGAGAAGAAATCTCATCACGGGATTGATGTCGAGCACCCTCCTGTCCGAGAGAAATTCATGCAGGTAGGCACGGACATCCTTCACGTCCGCCGAACAGGGCGTCCCGAGATTCAAAAGGACCAGCGCGCTGGCCATCACTTCCATCTCCATGCTCAGGTGTAAAATCGAGCCGAAATTCTACAGCCCATCACGGGACATGGGGAGCTTTTCCTCTCCCTGCAGGTGAGCCCCCCTGCGCGTCTCAGTGACCCGGTCCGAAGAAGACCCCGTTGAAGAAGAGCCTCTGCTGGAAGCGGCACATGGCCCTGAAATTCGGATCATCCGTGAAGGCGATCACATGGCCGGAACCGAGACTTTGATAGAGCATATAGGGTTTGCCCCGCAACAGGTCAGAGGTGTCCGGCCAGNTGAAACCGCTGATGAGATAATCCTCGTCCNTGGAGAAGCTCACCAGGGACCTGCCTCCCTCGGTTTTGAGCGGCTCCAGGATGGTCCTGCCGTTGAAAAAGAGCGGGACCTCGGGACCGAAACCGAAGGTTCCCCAATGATGCTCGAAAACGACCGCTTCAAAGAAGGCTCCCGGGACGGCCGGCGGCAANCTGNCGNCGGNNGTCTCCTCGCCTTCCTTTTCTTTCTTCGGGGTCTTTTCTCCCCCGGAAGTGGATTCTCCAGGCCGCCTGATCTTCACCTGTCTGCTCTCCAGCAGCCCGACCTTCTTCGAGCAGGCCCAGGCGGCGGCGTCCTTCATCAGCAGCAGCGTCCCGCCGCCTCGCACCCAGTCCTTGATCCGCTTGNCCTGCTCCTCATCCGGAGCCGGCGCCTTGCCGTATTTTCCATGCGGCAGGATCAGNACATTGAACCTGGAAAGGTCCAGGCTGGCGAGGTTCCGGAAGGCAACCCGGGTAACCGGNTACCGGAGAACCCGGTCAAAGTAGAACCATGTGTGCCCGACGGAGTAGCTCGCCGGCCTGTCCATGAGCAGCAGAACCTTCGGAGGCCTGACCCACTTGACCTTCGGGCCGCCGAGCTGGGCTCCCTTGTCAGNNAGCGCCGTNTCCGTGCGGTGGAAAACNACCCCCTCNCGCTTTGAGAGCAGNCGCACCCTGGCGTGNACAGTGGAATCGTTCTCATTGATCCGGATGATGAGAGAGCCCCGCGGGAACGGCACCCCCCCGAGCACCAGCGACTCGTCACTGACATGCACCCGGACCCCCATAGCCAGGAGATCGCTGAGAACACCAGGAAGCTCGTCGGCATCGCCTCGAACCAGGTACGCCACCTTCGCCAGCCCTCCTCCCCGGACCTCTCCGCCCNCTACCGGGTTGAACCGNTAGGCGTCCTGCTCGATGCCGAGCTTGACCGGAACGCTCTCGACCTTCACCTCACCCTCGGCCGCCAGGCACTCCACCCCCCAGGCAAGCGGCAGCGACCAGGCCGTGATGTCGTAGATCTCGTCACCGAGCCGCTTCTGATGGCGGACGAGTTGGCGCTCGATGAATTCCTTCCCCATGTCCGTATGACGGTCGAGTAGCGTTCTGGCCANCCGGCCGGCCGGCTGCTCGAGAGANATGTGGTAGCTCCCGACAGGAATCGCCAGCTCCCCCGCATCCTGTCCGAGCATCTGCCGGGCCCGGGCCAGAAGCGGCTCCTTTACACGGCGAACCTCTACGCCGTTTCTCTGAAGCAGCCTCACCAGGCGGGCCGCTCTCTGGGGGCTCCCCTTTTCGAGGATGAAATAATCCCGCAGGCCGCTCGCCCTGATAAGGCGAACGGCATCCTCGCGAACCCTGCGATGATCGCGAAGAAGACCCTCCCTGTTCGCCAGCACAGCCTCCAGCGTAGCCAGGCCGCTCACATAATGATTTCGCACCGCGACTGAATACTCCAGCTGGCGCTCGTCATCACGGGAAACGACCAGCCCCCGGACCCCCGCCTGCTCCCAGAGGATCCCCAGGGAGCCCTGCAGCGTTGGCCAGCTGTCGCCATAGCCGGGNTAAAACAGATCGAACATCTCGCGGGTAGAGTAGGAAAAGCCGTANAAATCAAAGACCTCGGCATGNTGCTTGCCGATNCGGGTGAACCAGTCTTTCTGGAGTGGAAGTATCCACCTGTTGATCGGATCGGTCGCCGGAGGGAAGAAATAGGTGCTGTTGCGGCCCATCTCATGGGCGTCAACAAAGACCTGCGGCTGCCANNGGGAAAANGCCAGCGCCTTCCTGCCGGCCTCCACCTGGCTCTGNAGNTACCAGTCNCGNTTGAGATCNAANAGGTANTGGTTGAANCGGCCNCCGGGCCAGCGCTGNGCGNGCTCNGANGCCAGGGGNNCNGGGNNCGNNGCNANGCCNCGNTTCTCCCNGTGAAAATTCACGAANCGGTCCCTNCCATCNGGATTCTGNAGCGGNTCNATAATCACCACCAGNTTNTCNAGCANCNNCCGGGTCTCNTNNCNNAGNTCGGCNAGNAGATGNTAGGCCGTNAGCAGNNCNGCATCCGTNCCNGANGATTCATCCCCNTGNACNCTGTAGCTCANCCAGACGATGGCGGGNTGNTCCTTGANNAGCTTNTCCACATCGGCCGGCGCGCCCCGGCGAGGATCGCTCAGCAGCAGATTGTTTTCGCGAATTTGTTCGAGTCTCTCGATGTTGGCCGCGGATGATATGGCCAGGTAGTAGAGAGCCCGCCCCTCGTAGCTGGTGCCGTATTTCTTGAGCCTGGAGCGAAAAGGAGCCGCGCGCACGAGCTCCCGGAGATAACGCTCAACCTCACCATGACTGGAGACGTCTTTGCCCCAGGCGTGCGCGAGAACCTGGTCGAGGGATGGTATCTTCCTGTCGGGAGCCAGCTCCTTCAGGGGCATAGAGGCCTCAGGACTCTTGCGGTCGGGGTCGGTTTCTGCATCCTGTGTCAGGAGAGAATTACCCGACAGCAGGCATGGCAAAAGAACCGCTAACCCGACAATGAGTTTAGGGGACAGCATGATGTGTTGACCGTTTTCCTTTCAGAACCCTCAGAAGAGATGATTATCCCACCTCTCAATTGTCTCGCCACGCCATTTTCTTTGCGCAGAGGCGGGGATCCTGAAAACTGACAAGAAAGAAAAGGCATATAAAACATGAAGGACAAGAGCACCACTATCAGGGAGCTTCGAAACCTGGTGGCTGAATTTATCCGGGAGAGGGACTGGGAACAGTTCCACGACCCAAAGAACCTCGCCATGTCAATCGCCATTGAAGCGGCCGAGTTGATGGAGCATTTCCAGTGGGATCGAAATGAACAGATTCCAGCCATTCTCGAAGATCCTGGCCACAGAAGGGAAATAGAGGAAGAGCTCGCGGATGTCGTGTGCTACTGCCTCTCACTCGCCAACAACCTGGAGATCGATCTGTCTGAAGCGGTCGAGCGAAAGGTGCTTAAAAACGCCGAAAAATATCCAACCGGCGAGTATCGCGGGCGCCACAGCTGAGGTCATCCGGCCTCTCCGGACGCCCCGATCCGGGCGAATAAAAACCTAAAAAACCTCTGACAAACTTTTATTGACAACTCCCTGATCGTGGTGGCTAATTGAGATTCTAAAGACTTTCCGGGGCTTTTTCTCGGGGTCAGGTTGTTGGACTTCTCCAGGAGAACGATGGGGCACGTAACTGGAAACGTGAGTTGGGTACGGGAGATCCGTGGCGGGCCTGTCGAAGGCGCCGGCGCTCTGTCTCTCCATCGACTCTCATCCGGGAGCGCGCCGCAATCTCCTCCGGTAGACAGTTCTGGGGAAATTAATGAAACGGTATCAGATGAATTCTGCCCGTGCTTCTGGGAGGGTCGCACGGTAAAGCTCGTTTAGTCATATATACAGTTGTGGTTTCTTTAATCTAAAGAGGAGGTCAAATTCAGATGCTGAATTCGATCAAATACTTCGTGGGCGGAAGAAGCGCCGCCCGAAGGATGGGACGACACGCGGCAGCTTGCGCCCTGGCTGTGCTCCTTTCGCAGGGATTCACCTCGACAGCGATGGCTGGCGAAGAGCCCGGCGTACAGGCGCGGCCTGAAATCGTGTTTGCCTCCAGACACCTCGGGGGGAACAGGGAGTCCGAACGCGACTCGGTGGTTCGCACCGCCAGTCGCGGACAGCTCCAGGCTATCGATGCCGACGGAGGAATCCGTACGCTCGTCGATTCCAGGCTCAATATCAGGGATCAATCGATTCCTGTTGACGTCATGGATCCCGATGTTTCTTACGATGCCACTCGCGTGGTTTTCTCCGGGTTCTCTTCGCAGGAGAACGGCTGGAGAATCTTCGAGGTCCATGTCGATGGCTCCGGCCTTCGCCAGCTCACGCACGATCTGCGTGAGGTCGATCTCGAGCAGTTTGGGGACAACGCCGAGAGGTTCCAGGGTCACGACGATCTCGACCCCTGCTACCTTCCCGATGGCCGTATCTGCTTCGTCTCGACGCGTTACCCTGAGACCGCTCCCGATGGAAGAAATCGGGCGACCAACCTCTACGTCATGAACGCTGACGGCAGCGACATGCACCGGATTACAACCGAGCGCTTCGGCGCTGATACGCCTACCGTCGATCCTACGACCGGGCAGATCGTATACTCCCGCTGGTGGAGGACTGCTCAGCTTGTCGAAACAGAGACGGGCGAAGAACCCGAACCAATTCGTCCGGGCTCTCCCGGCTACGTTATCGAGAACGAGTCCGAAGAGCTCGCTCCCGGCGTCTCGCTCCCGGCACCTGTCGACGCGAACGCCCTGCGAAATGTCGATCCCGAGGCCTTCCCCGGGGTCAACAGCTGGTTCCTTTCCAGCGTGAACCCCGATGGTACGGGGCTTCAGATGTTCTCCGGATTCCGGCTCGACCGTGAGGAGACCCAGGCCTACAGACCCAGCTTCACTCGCGACGGAAGAGCCCTCTCGCTCTTCATCCCGGTAACACCCGTGATCGGAGAACCCGCGCCTTTCGGTGTGAGGCTCTACACCCGCGGCCCTGAGAAACCGGAAGCCGTAGGCGGACCGCAGGTCTTCCCCGGGCAGACCATCGAGAGGGACATTCCGCTGCTACCGAACCTGCCGCCCTTCCCGGGTGTGCCCGGTGAGGAGCTTCCCCCGGACTTCTTCGAAATCTTCGAAGGGATACCGGTCGAAAATGAGGTCCAGTTCTCCTATGAGAGCGCGGTCGAATTACCCGACGGCAGCCTGCTTGTCAGCGCCGCCCCGGTCACCAGCATCAGCGTGGAAGGACTGCCGACACCGCGTCCCTCCCAATTCGACCTCTACGTCATGGAGAGTCCCTCTGCCGACAATCCGGATCCGGAAGCCACGATGCGGCCTCTCTTTGAACGTTCCCGACTCGACCGCGACGCGGCCCTGCTGGACGCCACGCCTATCGTCGTTCGTGAGCTGCCCCCGGTTATCCGGGACCTCACGACCGATACGTTGACGAACGATATTCCGCAAACGGCAGAAGAGGCCGCGAGACTGAACGGCACCTTCCGCTTCATTGTCGAGAATATTCACTTCAACGCTCCTGTAGACTTCAACGTCGCCTCCTCCCCGCCCATCGGGCAGGGCCTGGCGCTCGAATTCTACATGGCTCCCCAGGGTAGCAGTACCACGGGAAACGATGAGCCTGTCCTGATCCATCGCGAAGAGATTGGTCCGGATGGCAGGGTCGAGGCCGAGCTGCCCGCGGGCGTACCGCTTTTCGAAGTGGTCCGCACCCCCCAGGGAGCTCTCGCCCAGGGCCGTGACGGCCAGGTCTTCCATGTCGGTGGCATGAACTTCGGACGTGAAAACCGCACGGCTCGCTGCGTCGGCTGCCACGCCGGCCACACCATGGTCGAAGTGCCGGACCATGCCCGGGAGCTCAGGTTTACCAACCTGGCCCCGAGCGCGGCTATTCGCGCCAGCTCGGCGTTTGGCCGCGTAGTTCCGCAGCGTCCCATTCCCGCTCCCGCAGAAGACGTGGATGCGGAAGTGGTCATCGGTCTGCCCGGGAATGCTCCCGGCGCCGTGCCGGCCATCTTCCCGCCTCAGAACCTCCTCGACCGCTCGACCATGGCAATGGGCAACGAGTGGGTAGGAGCTGGAAGCCGGAACACGAGCATCGTTCAGATGCGCTGGCCCGTTCCGATTCGCAGTCGCCAGATCGTGGTTCACGCGCCTGGAGCCGGCCCCGAGGTCGGTATCTTCGGCGAACGCGACCAGGAGATCCGCGGCTTCGTCCTCGAGACGACCCTCGGCGGAGAACCTGTTGAAGAGCTCGTCGTGCGGCGGCGGCTGACCTCCGGGAACCGGATCAGCCTGGAGCTCGACCTGGAGCGTCCCTTCGACGGCCTCACCATCACCATCAATCAAAGGGACGTCGTCGGACTGTACGAAGGTGAGCGCGGTCCGGCCCTTTCCGAGATTGAGGTCAATGGAATGGTCGCATCCGTCTCCACGGTTCCGACCGCGACCTTCCGACGCGGCGACTCCAACTGCGATGGAAGCCTGAACGTTACCGATGCTATCGTCGTCCTCAGCCACCTGTTCACTAACGGAAGTGAGCTGTGCTGCGAAATGTCGGCTGATACCAACGGCGACAACGCCCTGAACCTGACCGACCCCGTCTACTTCCTGAGCTACCTGTTCAGGGCGGGCGGGCGGATCGCGCCTCCCGGTGAGGACTGCGGCACGGTAGCCCAGGGCGCTCTTTCCTGTGACATCCAGATCTGTCCCTGAGGGCGGCTGGTGTCTCGCGACGGTTTCCCGGGTCCCGCC
>NZOA01000025.1:0-56445 GCA_002695115.1 Planctomycetota bacterium | reverse complement strand
GGCGGGACCCGGGCGATCGCTCGCCCNCTNATCCTCCCCCTGCCCGCTACCTCGNGAGCTTNAGCCTGGCGACCACGGGGTCNTGATCNCTTGNCTGCACGGCAAACTCGCTGTTGACGTGCACGACGTCATATTCAGCCCCGGCGGCCAGNCGCTCGCTGACCAGCACNTGGTCAAGGGTCTGTGAGTTGCCCTGGAAATTGTAGGTATANCGTTCCGGCAGCGGGAGAAGCTCTGAGAGTTTCTTCAGNCGNGCCTTCCCGGCTCCGGCGCTCTTCATCGGCTCCTCGAAGGGAAACTCGTTGAAGTCGCCGAGGACNANGATCGCCGCGCCGGGTACGGCCGTCGCAATCCTGTCAGCCACCGCGCTNATCTCGCCAAATTGGGCAACACGCCTGTCGAACCCGCCGTTCGCCGGAGGTTGCCTGCTGCCGTACATCGGTGGACTTCCGAACTTGGAGGAGAGATGGTTGTTGATGACAAAGATCCTCGAGCNACCGAAGAGGAACTCGCAAAAAAGAGATTTCCGNCTCGACTGGAAAGCCGGNGAACCGNCTCCGATTCGAGATGGACTGGGAGGAAGGCCGTCCTTCTCCTCCCGGTANCGAACGATCTTCAGCCGGGCAGGGTTGAAGAGAAACCCGACTCGTATGTTTCCGCCGGGCTGGCCGCCATCTTTCCCGCTGCCGGGATTGATCTGCAGGAAATCGTAGCTGGGCCCCCCGGCGGCAGCGACAGCGGAGACCAGGACCTTGAAGCTCTCACTCGCATCCGCCCCCCCATCTGCAAGGGGCCCATTGTTGTCCTGCATCTCCTGCAGAGCCACGAGATCCGGTGAGCCGAGATTCCCGACCAGCTGGGCGGCGATCAATCCGGCCCGGTCGACAGCGACGGCCGAGAAGTTCAGAACGTTGTAGGAGGCGACGCTCAGATGGGTTTCATTCCCCCGCAGGCTGGTCACCTCCGGTTCCAGACCTCTGTCCTCATGCACAGGCGTCCCCAGCAGCCTGAGCACGAAATTACCNTAGCTGTAATCGAGGACGCCCCGGACATCTTTCAGGGCATCTCCCACATTCCACCCCGGGGATTTCCCCACCCTGACCTTCATCCTCTCGGGATTCCTGTCATCTTCACGCAGCAGCAGGCCTCCGCGCGGAGTCCTCAGGCCAAAGTCACCGGCGCGACCCGGTATAATCCAGGCCTCNGAATACTTATTGGAGGGTCCGACAACGATGGCTTCGTCGATTTCAACAAGCATCCCCTCGAGGCTTTCATAGAAATCGATGCCGTCCTGCGCGGGATCGAAGGGGGTCGCCGGGTTTTCCGGCTCACCGCCGACGGAATCGTTGTCGATGATTTTTCCGGGAGGGAGACGCCCTCCGGCAGCGATGGTCACAAAGGCCGGAAGCGGCCGGTCCGATGCGATCAAATCCACCGCCGTCGCCTCGATCCCGGTCATGGGGAGGTTGCCGGTTTTTTTTCCTCCCGGGTAATACTCCGTCACCCTGCCGAATACCATGACCCGGTCTCCCCGGGCGGGAACAGCCACCTTCTTTCCNACGTAGACTCTCAGGGCCTCGGAGGTGGAATCATCCNGGTCAGGAACGGGGTCCTGCAGAAAGAAATGATCCTTTCCCGTAAAGGTAACGATCCCCACCACACCGGCGACATCCCTGCCATGGTAGGGCGACCGGTGCGACCGGCCCTGTATCTCATGGATCCTCGGTCCCCCCGGCTCAGGTAAACCGCTGCAGGAGGAGATGAGCGCCGNGAGCGCCAGACATCCGAAAACGCCCATCCAACCGCCAGGCGAAGAAACCCTGTTGCGAAGTGATATTTCACGCATCAATCAACCGGCCTCAACCCCTCATGATCTCATTGATCTCTTCCTGGTCGGCCGCTGTGGGCAGGCTCCANTCCTCCTCGTAACCGAAAACCTCACGCACGGTTCTCGANCCGAAGCTGTCATCNAGCATCTCGAANTGTTCGGGACCGACCAGCGCCGGATGCCTGACNCCGCAGGCNCTGCTGAGCTGCAGNACTTCTTTTCNCAAGGCGACGACGTANTTGGCCAGGCGGTGGGCCTTGTGCGTCGGATCNAGCCCCCTCATCAGCCATTTTGACTGGGTCGCCACGCCAGTGGGGCAATGACCGGTGTGACATCGCTGCGCCTGGATGCAACCGACAGCGAGCATCGCCTCACGGCCGACGTTGACCATGTCGCAGCCCAGGGCGAAGGCCAACATGGCGCTGTCGGGAAAGCCCAGCTTGCCCGAGCCGATGAAGAGCACATCCTGGTGCAGGTCTCGCTCGGCGAACTCCCTGTAGACGCGGCTCATACCGAGCTTGAAGGGCATGGCGACATGATCGCTGAAGACCAGAGGGGCGGCGCCGGTACCTCCCTCTCCTCCATCGATGGAGATGAAGTCAACTCCCCGGTCGGTCGTCGCCATCAAGTGGGCAAGGTCTCTCCAGAAAGCGATCTCGCCCACAGCCGATTTGATGCCGACCGGCAAACCGCTCTTCTCAGCGAGTTCCTCGATAAAATCGAGCATGCTGTCTACATCACTGAAGGCCGTGTGGGAGGAGGGACTGTGACAATCCTCACCTATCGGGATCCCCCGGATCTCAGCGATTTCGGAGCTGACCTTCGCGGCTGGCAGGAGCCCGCCCAGCCCGGGCTTCGCCCCCTGGCTCAGCTTGATCTCTATCGCCCGCACGGCCCCCCCGGAACAGGTCTCCAGNAACCTCTCGGAGTCAAAGCCTCCATCCGGCGCCCGGCAGCCAAAGTACCCGGTNCCGATCTGCCANATGAGCTCTCCCCCTTTCAGGTGGTAGGGNGAGACCCCTCCCTCCCCGGTGTTGTGGAGACATCCGCAGATCTCCGCCCCGCAATTGAGANCCNCGATGGCCGGTGCGCTCAACGAGCCGTAGCTCATCGCGGATATGTTGATAATCGAGGCGGGACGAAACGCTTTCTTCCTGCCTCGGAGCCCACCGAGTATTTTCGCGCAGGGCAGGGGATAGAGATACCCGGNCGTACCCTCTCCATGCTTCTCCTCCCGGATGGGGAAGGGACTGTGCTTGATAATCAGGTANTTCGGTGACCGCTCCAGCTCGTTGTCCGTCCCGAAGCCGAAGTAATTGTTCTGCTTCTTGGAGGAGGCGTATACCCAGCGCCGCTGGTCGCGGCTGAAGGGNCGTTCCTCGTTATCGCTGGTGACGATGTACTGNCGCAGCTCAGGCCCCACCATCTCGAGCAGATAGCGAAGGTGTCCGATGATCGGAAAGTTCCGGAGGATCGCATGGTTNCGCTGCAGCAGATCATAGATCCCCACAAAGAGGANAAAAGAACACAAGGCGATCAGGATGATGAACCACATGGNNAGGATTTCCGACTNCGGGGCTGAACTTCACCAACTTTACAGATAGAATCCTATCTCACCTCCGGGCCTGAGATTCAATCTCATTTTCGATTCTTCCTGGGACNACCTGGTCCAATNCGGGCGTGCGGGCGGTGACGACAGCTTTCCACCTGGTTGAAAATCGCCTCATGCGAACGCCATCTCTTCTGCTCCTCGGCCTGTTTACGCTCCCGGCCTGCGCCCCTCCCTCAGAAGANACGGANCGGGAAAACACCCCGCCTGNCCAGGCGAGTCCNCCNCCCGGAAAAACAGAAANCGCCGAGATACGCTTCACCAGGGCCAGGATATTCGTCCCCTCAGGATCCGATCGAAAGAGTCCTGAATACCTGCTCGCCCCCATCATCGTTCACGAAACTTCGAATGGTTCGCGGACAGGGCATCCCGGCTGGCANGGTGACGAGAAAAAGAACCCGCTGGTCTACCTGGCACNCTCCGTGGTTGAAATCCACGGAGTCGCCCACCCGCAGCTCATCTACAGCTGGCGCTATGGAGNNCCGGAGAAAACGGCGGAAACCNCCAATGGAACGNTCCGGATCCTCCGNATGACGCTTGACTCGAGCGGCTACCCCGCTNTCTACGAGATCCTGGCCGGCAACGGTGAATTNGCGACCGTGCATGTCTCCAGAGGGCTCGANCAGGAATCCTCACAGGAGCATGGGNAGCCCNTGCCCGGNAGGAAATACAGCGTAGAAAGCGGCNCCGGCNTCAAGGTCGCGGGCCTGGTCGAAGACGGCCCCCTGGCGCTGGGCCCCCTGGTCTTTGTCTCATTGGACGGGAAACGAGTCGTCTCCCTCAGCTGCCGCTGCAGCCCATCGAGNATCGACAAGGTGGACGAAAGNCTTNATTATGATCTCCTTCCCATCACGAAAGCCGACGGCGGCGAGAACGGGNTCCCGGACATCCTTCCTCCCACGGACCAGACGCTCGGCGCGCTTCGAATTCCNCGGAAATTCTGATGCACAGGTAANCGGGGGCATCNCCCTAACNCCTTGAAAAATCTTCACTAAGCGAGCCNGCACGGCGATTCCCGAAGCTTCCGATTCGCGGAAAAGTCACCGCCGAGAGACTTTACAGTCGTATTCGAGNTGTTAGACTGTGGGACTCCANNGCGGTGGAGCCACACCCCCGGAACCCGACGTGGCCGGGGGGTACCGTTTTCACAGAGGCTATATCCGGAAAGGACAGATCCTCATGCCAAGGTACTCCAAATTTTATTCGCAGGCCAAAGTCGGCGCCAAGATGGCCAATGGAAAGATCTACATCGACTATAAAAACGTCGAGGAGATCCGCCGTCTTCTTTCCGCCAATGGAAAGATGTCCTCGCGCCAGCGCACCAAGCTGAGCTCCATGATGCAGCGACACGCATCAACGGCGGTCAAGCGCGCCAGGTACATGGCCTTGTTGCCGTACGAAGGCGACAATCGCTGATTACCGACGGTGAAGGATTCCCGAGTGGAAACCGGAACCTCAATACGCCTTCGCGAAAACCGTAAGCCGACTGCCGGGCTTGCCGGTGAAGATGCAGTCCCCAACATCCGCTTCACCATCGACCGGTATGCAACGCGGCGTCACCTTCAATTCCTTGAGGAGTTCTTCGCCGCCCCCATCGTCGGCGAAGTATGAAAGCGCGAAGCCGCCGGCAAAGCCGCCCTCTGNCTCCGTGGCAAAAAACTCCCTGAACTCATCGAGATTATCGACAGTCCTGGTCCTGTCTTCGCGGAATTTCAGGGCGCGCTCGAAGAGGTTCTTCTGGATCTCACCGAGGAGCTCGGGCACCCGCGCAACGAATTCTTCGCGCGAGACGCCGCTCTTGTCCNTGGGGGAGCAGTCACGCCGTCCCATGAAGACGGAGTCGGAGGCCAGGTCCCGGGGACCCACCTCGAGCCGGATCGGAACTCCCTTCTTGATGTGCTGCCAGACCTTCTCTCCTCCGCGAATATCGCGGCTGTCCAACTCCACGCGNACCTTCGCATCGTCGAATGTCTGCGCCCCTATTTCGGCTTTCAGCTTGTCACAATAGCCCAGGACCTCGGCCCGCTCTTCATCACCCCTGAAGATCGGGATAATCACGACATGACGGGGAGCCAGCCGCGGAGGNAGCACGAGGCCATCGTCGTCTGAGTGCGTCATGATGAGACCACCGACCAGCCGGGTTGAAACACCCCACGAAGTGGTCCAGGCGTAGACCTCCTGGCCCTCCTGGTCAAGGAAGTTGATCTTGCAGGCCCTGGAAAAATTCTGTCCGAGGAAATGGGAGGTCCCCGCCTGCAGGGCCTTGTGATCCTGCATCATCGCCTCGATGGAGTAGGTATTCAGNGCTCCGGGGAATCGCTCAGCCCTGGTCTTCTCACCCTTCAACACAGGCATCGCCATGTACTCCTGGGCGAAACGTCCGTAGAGGTCGAGAATCGCCAGGGTTTCCTCTACGGCCTCGGCCTCGGTGGCATGAACCGTATGCCCCTCCTGCCAGAGAAACTCCGTCGTACGCAGAAAGAGGCGGGTTCGAAGCTCCCAGCGCACCACNTTGGCCCACTGGTTGATCAGGATCGGCAGATCCCTGTAGGACTGGACCCACTTGGAATAGGTCTCACCTATGATCGTCTCNCTCGTGGGCCTGACAATCAGCGGCTCCTCGAGCTCGCCNGCCGGCNTCAGNCCNCCCTCGGGATCCGGCTCGAGACGATGATGGGTAACTACCGCGCACTCCTTCGCGAAACCCTCGACGTGCTCAGCCTCCCTCTCGAGGTAGCTCATCGGGATAAAGAGAGGGAAGTAGGCGTTCTCGTGCCCGGTATCCTTGAACATCCCGTCGAGAACAGCCTGCATGTTTTCCCAGATGGAATAACCCCACGGCTTGATGACCATGCAGCCCCGCACCGGCGATACCTCGGCAAGGTCCGCGGCCCTGATGACCTGCTGATACCATTCCGGATAGTCCTCGGACCGTATCGGGGTGATGGCGTTCTGCTGTTTCTTAGCCATTCTTCTGGCGCCCGCGGCTGCCCCCGTGATTCATTATCAAAGCGACCTGGACCGAAATAACCCGAGGTCCCGGCATCTCGCGACCCGGCTGCGACCGCCGAGTCCGCACCTTCAAGGGATGACCCCGATCAGCTTTCGCTGGGAGCGGATTTTTTCTTCCCCTTGGAGGGCTTGATAATTCCAGCCTTCACCAGGGTCGCGTAGGCCCCGTTCTTGGTAATCGTACGCAAGGCCCGGGTAGAGAGACGAACACGCACCCTACGGTTGATTTCGGGAACCCAGATGGTCTTCCACTGCAGATTGACCTTGAACTGGCGTTTGGTTTTGCCAGTGGTTCTCAATCCGACTCCACCCTTGGCCTTGGGTACACCCCTGCGGGCGTATTTATGGCCGGAGGCAGTCTTTTTACCTGTTACCTGACAGACGCGACTCATGGTCGTCACTCCCACTGTCCAGCTACTGAAGAATCGCCTTTTTTACTTCATGAGACCAGATGATGCAAGGATTTACGGCTTTTCAGCAGGGCCCGCATTCACCCCTGGACCGGCCGCTGAAGCCTGCCGAGGCGCCCCTGGACGTACAACCGACAGGTCAGCAAAAGTACCTTGAATTAAAGACTTAGAAGCACATCCGGAGGTCTGGAAAAATGAAATGGCTGCCAGTCAACCGGCACCTTCGACATCGGAATCAAATACCCTCACATTCTTCCAGTTATCTTTCTGCTCCTCGACAAAGCGCAGGTGTTCCGGAGCTGCCTGGTAAGCATCGTGGCTTGCCCTGCGGTCAAAGATCACATGCAGCGCGACATCAAAATCCCTGTCATTCACCTCCCGCTCGAGATCGGGATTCAGCCTGCCCGCGGCAAAAAAGACCACGCCGGGATGATCGCAGAGATATTCTTTGCAGGCGCCGACCAGTCCCTCGGCCGCCTCGGACGAATTGTCAGTAAGAGCGAAGTAGACGTTGTGCGCAAGCATGGGGATCTCCAATCCAGGTATCCTGTTCATTCGGGAAACGGAAACTTAAACGAGCGGGGCCATCGAATGCAACAACCAGCCCGGGGATCCCTCCAAAACCCGGAGCCGCTCCGCTATGATTTGAAGAGTTCAAAACTAATATTCCAACCCGGTTGAATATGCAGATCAGCGCCTGGCTCACACATCCCGAGATCCCCTGCTTCAATTTCTCGAGAGCCCATGCGGAGCTCATAGAAAACTCCATCGAGGGAGCCGAGGTGCGAATCTGCCTGAGCCGGGAGGAGTTTATCGAATCCCTCGCGCGAAGCCAGGTCGTGCTGGTCTGGACATTCCTGCAGGAATGGTTCGCGCAGGCCCCCGAGCTCAGATGGATCGTGACCCCGGCGGCGGGGCGGGACTACTTCCAGGTCAAGGCGCCGGAGGGCATCGAGATCGACTACTGCAGCTTCCATGGAGAGCTCATCGCCGAAACAGTCATCGCGATGCTGCTCTCTCATTGCCGCGGCCTGCGCGAGACGGAGCTGCTGCGAGCCGAGAGCTCCTGGCCCAGAAAAGAGCTGGCCCCGAAGCTCACGCCCCTGCGAGGATCTCACCTGAGCATCCTGGGCTTTGGAAATATAGGCGCCTGGATCGCGAGGCTCGCCAAGCCCTTCGGCGTACGAATAACCGGGATCCGCACAGAGCCGGGTCCCTCTCCGAACTTCTTCGAGGATGGCGACAGGGTCCTGGGGATAGAGAGCCTGGATGAAATTCTCCCCGGAACCGATCACCTCGTGCTTGCCCTCCCATCAGGGGCCGGCACCAACGACATCATCGATGCCCACCGCCTGGGCCTCCTTCCGAATCACGCCACCATCTCAAACGTCGGCAGGGGAAACGCCATAGCTGAAGGGGCGCTGGCCGAGGCGCTCGACGACGGGAGGCTGGCAGCCGCCTGGCTCGATGTCTTTCACAACGAACCCCTCGAGGAGGACTCCCCCCTGCGCTCCTGCCGCAACGCCTTCCTCATGCCTCATTGCGCCGCTGTTTCACCCAACTACCTGGAGCTCTTCTGCAGAGAGTTCATCGAAAAATCCAGCGCATCCGGCGCGCCGGACTGATCCCCTTCCACCCCGGGCGCGCCTTCAGGCGAGGAGCCCCCTGACCACCTTGCCATGGACATCGGTGAGGCGAAAATCACGCCCCTGGAAACGATGAACCAGGCGTTTGTGATCGACGCCGAGGCAGTGGAGGATGGTGGCGTGCAGGTCGTGCACATGAACCTTGTTCTCCGCGGCGAAGTAACCGAAATCGTCAGTGGTCCCGTAGGTGACGCCCGGCTTGATCCCACCGCCGGCCATCCAGGCACTGAAGCCATAGGGATGATGGTCCCGGCCGTAGTTACTGCCGCCTCCCTGGGCCATCGGGGTGCGACCGAACTCTCCCCCCCAGATCACCAGGGTCTCTTCGAGCAATCCGCGCGCCTTGAGGTCGACGAGTAGCGCGGCGGCTCCCTGGTCCACCGCGGCGCATTGGCGGCGATGATCTTTTTCGATAGTCGCATGTTGGTCCCAGCCCGTGTGATAGAGCTGTACGCAGCGGACTCCCTGCTCCACCAGCCGGCGAGCCAGCAGGCAGTTATTGGAAAAGGAAACCTGGCCCGGCTTCGTTCCGTAGAGCTCATGCACGCTCCGCGGTTCCTTGCTGATATCCATCAGTCCGGGAACGCTCGACTGCATCCTGTAGCCCAGCTCGAAGGCCTCGATCCTGGTTCTGATCTCCGGATCCCCGATCCGATCAAAGTGACGGTTGTTCATCCAGCCGATCAGATCCAGCTGCTGTCTGCGCACCTCGGGATCGACCCCTGGCGGATTCGAGAGGAACAGCACAGGATCCCCCTTTGAACGGAATTGCACTCCCTGGTGTCTGCTTGGAAGGAAACCGCTGCCCCAGTAGTTCGTCAGCAGGGGCTGAAGCTTTACGCCTGAAACCAGAACCGTATAGGCGGGAAGATCGGAGTTCTCGCTCCCCAGCCCCCAGGAGAGCCAGGCTCCCATCGAGGGCTTGCCGAAAGTCACGAAGCCCGTGTTCATCATCGTCACGGCAGGATCATGGTTGAAGGTGTCGGTATGAAGCGACCTGACCACCGCGATCTCGTCAGCCACCTTGCTGAGCCTCGGGAGAAGCTCGGAGACAACCGTGCCGGACTTCCCCTGTGGGCGCAGCTTGAAAGGTGAGCCCTTCACCAGGGGTTTGCCGCTCTTGATCATGGCGAATTCATGGTTCCCGATGATCTCTTTCGGCATCGGCTTCCCGTTGAGCTTCCGCAATAGCGGCTTGTCGTCAAAGAGATCGACCTGGGATGGTCCGCCGGACATGAAGAGGCTGATGACCCGCTTGGCCCGGGGAGCGAAATGAGGCACATCCAGGCTCCCTCCACCTTTTTCCCCCGCCCCCAGCAGGGAAGCGAGAGCTACAGATGCCGCGAAGCTGCCGCCTCCGCGAAGAAAACGGCGGCGGGTCAATTCTTCCCGGAGTTCAAGAGCCGCAGGATTCGTGAGCATCATCGACCTTCAGAATATATCTGCGGGGCTTCGCGCCCGAATAAAGAAGGCAGCAGGATCTTCCGTTACCTCTCGGAGTGTAGCAGAATAGATGGCGACTGGTGAATGGCATTCGATATGCAGCTATAGAAAACGAAAGACCGATATGAAAAAAAACCGCCTGCTTACCACCGCCGGGATTCTATTGACCGCACTGCTGATCTCGACCCACACAGCAGCCTCGAACTGGCCCTCGTGGCGCGGCCCCAGCGGCAACGGAATAAGCCCCGAAAAGAACCTCCCAACCACCTGGAGTCCGACTGAAAACGTCGCCTGGAAAATCGACCTCCCGGGATCCGCCGGCGCCACCCCGGCCATCTGGGAAGACAAAATATTCGTCACCTCCGCCGCCGAAAGCGACCTCGTCCTGCTCTGCATCTCCACTGGAGGAAAGATCCTCTGGAGAAAATCCCTGGCCAGCGGCAATAAAAAGATACGAGGAGATGAAGGCAACTCCGCCGCCCCGAGTCCGGCAACCGATGGAAAGCACGTGTGGACATTCCTCGGAACCGGCGACATGCACTGTTTCGACATGAAGGGAAAACTCGTCTGGGAAAAAAACCTGCAGAAGAGCTACGGCGCATTCGACCACTGGCACGGCATGAGCTCGACCCCCTTGCTCGAGGGCGACAGCATCTACCAGATGTGTCTCCAGATGGAGAACCCCTACATCGTCGCGTTCGACAAGTTGACAGGAAAAGAACGCTGGAAGGTTACCCGGGACAGCGATGCCAAGCATGAATCCCGGCACTCCTACGCCTCCCCTATCCTGTACCAGGATGGAGACGAGCGGCAGCTGCTGATCCACGGCGCCGACTACCTGAGCGCTCACAGCCTCGAAAACGGCAAGGAGCTGTGGCGTTGCGGTTCCCTGAATCCCAAGAAAGGCTACAACAAGTTCCTGCGGTTTGTCGCTTCACCCGCCTGCCAGCCGGGTCTTGTAGTGATCCCTTCAGCCAAGAACAAACCTGTCCTCGGGGTAAAACCCGACGGCAAGGGTGACATCAGCGAATCCCAGTCCCATCTCAGGTGGCGCAGGGGCCGAGACACATCCGATGTTCCCACCCCGGTGATCCACGACGGCCTTCTCTACCTTGCCCGGGAGAACGGTGTGATGATCGTCATGGAGGCCATGACCGGAAAAGAGGTCTACCTCCAGCGCGTCCATCGCAACCGCCAGCGCGCCTCTCCAATCATCGCCGATGGCAGGCTCTACCTTGCCGCCCGCAACGGCGAGGTCTGCGTGCTGAAGCTCGGCCGAAAATTCGAGGTCATCTCCCGCAACGACATGGGAGAGGGGATCGCCGCGACACCGGCCATCTCAGGTGGCCGGATCTACATACGAACCTTCAAGGCGCTCTACGCCATCGGCAAATAGAGCGACAGGAAGCGCCCCGCGGCTTCCCTATTCCCTGGTGATGGCCTCGTCAAGATTCAGCAGTGTCGAGGAGAGAACCGTCCAGGCGGCCAGCTCCGCGCCGGCGGGCAACCCCGCGGTACCGGGGTGGACCCTGGCCGCGGCCGGGAGATCGGCCTCGTAGCTCTTCGAGAGGTCCCTGATGAGAGAGGCGCAGGCGGCCTCCTCTTCGGCCAGGGGTGTGCGGGAGAGAGCGATAAGAAAAGCCCGTTCAACCCGCTCCTTCATTCGAGGCGGCGTATCCCTTAGAACCCGGGTCGCGAAACCCCGGGCCGCCTCAAAGAAGACCGGATCATTGAGGGTGACAAGGGCCTGGATTGGTGTATTGGTGATGGTCCTGGTCATGGTGCATACCTGGCGAGTCGGAGCGTCGAGAATCCAGAAAGAAGGATAAAGCGCCATCCGCTTCCAATAGGTATAGAGTCCCCTGCGGTAGAGATCACGCCCCCGGCTCGTCAACCATTTGCCGCTGTCCTTCTCCTGTCCCTTCTCCCCCCAATAATCCCCGGGCTGCACGGGAAATACGCTGGGCCCGCCAATACGATGGTCGAGAAGACCGGCTGCCGCCAGCGAGAGATCACGAATCTGCTCAGCAGGCAGGCGGGAGCGGGCCGCCCGGGCCAGCCGTTTGTTGAAGGGATCCTCGGCTCGCTGCTCCTGGGTCGCGACGGAGGACTGGCGGTAGGTTTCTGATGTGACGATCAGGCGATGGATCTCCTTGAGGTCCCAGCCGGAATCGACGAATTCACCTGCCAGCCAGTCGAGCAGCAGCGGATGCGTGGGGCCCTCACCTCGCAGGCCGAAATCGCCCGCCGTCGCTACCAGCCCGCGCCCGAAATACCGTTGCCAGATGCGGTTGACCGTAACACGGGCGACGAGAGGATTGTCGCCGTTGACAAGCCAACGTGCGAAAGCCAGCCGGTCACGAGGTTCATCGGCTCGATCCCCGGCAAAGAGCGTTGGAAGCCCCGGCTCAACCGCGGCTCCCTTGTCCCGGTAATTCCCCCTGATGTGAATATGAGTTTTGCGAGATTCCTTCAGTTCGATCATGACCTGGGCGGTGGCCGTCTTCTCCATGAGCTCCTTCCTGCGTCGCTCGATACCCCCAAGCTCATTCCTGATGTCCTGGAGCTTGGAATCCGTCCCCATGGCGAAATCCCTGACAAGAGCCCGCTCCCCTTCGGTTCGCAGTGCCGATTTTTTTTTCGCCGCGGCAAGAATTCCTGTCGAAGGCGAAAACACGCTGCCCATATCCGCAAGGGCCCTCGAGTAGAACCGCACATCCCCCAGGTCTCCCTTGAGGAAGAACTCGTCCGGCTTCTCCGATTTCGTATAGCCCGCCCCGATGGAGAGCCGCCTGGAGCTTATGGCAACCGTACCCGGGGCATCGCCTATCAGCTTCGCCTTCGAATCGAGTTCTCCATCGATGTACAGCTTCAGAGCGTTACCTGCATCGAAGACAAAGGCCACGTGATGCCACCGACCATCATTGACCGCGATGCTCGAGTGAACCTGCGCGCCGTTCCAGGTCTCCGCCTTCGATGAGACCCAGGCGAAGAGATGCCCCGGCACGCCGTTCTTGTCCCCCTCGCCCCCGATGCCGAAGACGAAAGACCGCTGCCCCGAGAGCCAGTCATACTTTGAGACGATATCGGCAATAGCGCCCTCTGTACGAACCCAGGCCGAAACGGTGAAGCTGCCGGTGATGTCGAACAGGGGATTGTTATCGGCCTGGAGAGAGCTCCGGCCATCGAGCCGGATCGCCCCGGCGCCGGGGGAAGGAGGTCCATCGACCCACCGCACCCCGCCCCCCGCGACCTGTAGCTTCCCCGCCTTTGCCTGCTCCGAATCCAGACCTCCCGAGAGCCTCCAGGCGGCCAGGGCCCCGGCCGCCCCTGAGACCAGGACCCGAAGTTCCTCGGGATTGAATTCCCGTCCACCCAGCCGCTCAATCCGCAGGGACTCGCTCTTTTTCAGTTGACCGCGCCTCCGCTCCAGCGAGACAAGCTCAGCCTGCCGCCCCGGCAACGGAACCTGCATGCGGGGGCCGTGAACGCCGTAGGCAGATCCCAGGTGCGGTATGTTGTTGAAAAACGCGTAAACGCGGTAATAGTCCCTCTGCGATATGGGATCGTATTTGTGATCGTGACATTGGGCGCATTCAAGCGAGGTTCCCAGCCATACACGCCCGGTGGTATTCACCCTGTCGATCACCCCCTTGACCCGGAACTCTTCCTTGCGGGGGTTGTTGCCCTTGGCCTGCATGGAGTTGCGGTGAAAACCGCTCGCGATCTTCTGGGAAACCGTGGCCCCCGGCAGCATATCGCCGGCCAGCTGCTCAACCGTAAACTGGTCGAAGGGCATGTCGGCATTGAAGGCGTCGATGACCCATTGCCTGTAGACCCACATCTCACGCGGCTTATCAGCGGCGTAGCCGGTGGTGTCGGCGTACCTTGCCGCATCGAGCCAGTCCTGGGCTGAGCGTTCTCCGAAATGAGGAGAAGAGAGCAGGCGATCGACAGCCTTCTCCCACGAGCCGGGGCCGCTGTCCTCGAGGCAGCGCCGCAATTCCATCGGGGCGGGAGGAAGCCCGGTCAGGTCTATCCACAGGCGCCTCAGAAGGGTCGTCCCCGAAGCTGCCGAGGACGGTTCCAGGTTTTCTTTTTCCAGCCTCGCCAGCACAAAAGCATCGACGGGGTTTCTCACCCAGCCGCCGCCCTTTACAGCCGGCGGGGACGAACGCCCAGGCACCCTGTAGGCCCAGTGCTCCCTCCATTCGGCTCCCGACTCGACCCAGTGCCGCAGGACATCCACCTGCTCCGGGCTCAGCTCCAGGCCGGAGTCCCCCGGCGGCATCCGCTCGTCCCGATCCGAAGCCTCGATCTTCTCGATGAGCAGGCTTGAGCCTGCCTCGCGGGCTACGACCACGCGTCGACCTGATTTTCGCGCGCTGAAAATACCGGCAGAGGTGTCCAGCCGCAATTTCGCCTTGCGTTTCGCCTGGTCCGGACCGTGGCAGGGAAAACAATTCCCGGCCAGGATCGGCCTGACCTCCTCCAGGAAATCTACCTTCCCCTGCTTCTCCTCGCAGAAGGCCGGGAGCGAAGAGAACAGCAACGTCAGGCTCAATGGGAACAACCAGCGCATGCTTCCATATTAGCTGACAAGCCCCCGGAGGGACAATCATCCAGAAGGGTCCGGCTCCCGATCCCTCCCCGGCGACGCCCTGACCTGCTATGCTGATAGTGTGCTGATACTTCCAGGCGGATAAAAAAATATGAGCAACCCTATTGCTGGAATCCTGGCCGCCTCGCTCCTGCTCGCGGGCACAGCGGATGAGCGGGAGAAAGACGGTCAATTCGATCTCGAGCCCGGCTCCCTCGCCCGGCTCGAGGAGGCCGTCAGCGCCCGGGGAAATCCGGACCGTGGACGGGAGATCTTCCTCGACACCCGGGATGCCCAATGCTCCAGCTGNCATCGGCTGCAGGGAGTGGGCGCGCATGTCGGCCCCNGNCTCGACGCCNNGCTGGAGAAGATGACCATCCGTGAANTAGCCGAGGCTCTGCTCGCTCCCTCCCGCAAGCTGNCTGAAGGCTACGAGACCTATACCGCGGCAAGNACTGACGGAAAAATAATCAGCGGACTGAAGATCCGTGAGACTGGAGGGGNNCTNCTCCTGCGGGATGGACTNGGCAANGACACGCTGNTCCCCCGAAGCGAAATCGCGCGAATCGAAAAAAGNCCCGTCAGCCTGATGCCGGCGCGGCTCATCTCCCGCCTCAGCAGGGAGGACTTCGTCAACCTCGTGAGCTTCCTGAAGAGCCCCGCCGCGCAACGAAAACTCAGGGGACGCCTCGGGGCAGCCTGGCTCACCGGGCCCTTCAGCCGGGCCATCAACAAGTCCGAGCCNTTGGAGAAGGACCCGGACCCCGCGAAGGTAGCCCTCAGCAGGGCTGGAAAGCTCCTGCAATGGAAGCTCACCAGCGCGCGCTCCGACGGCCTCTTCCGGCTCACGGGACCAGCGGCGCCACCGAAGAGCTCGTCCTACCTCCTCGGCTGGTTGAAATCCGACAAAGAGCGCGAGGCTGTCTTATGGATCGACCATTCAGCAGGTGTCCGTATCCTGGTCAACTCGAAAACCGTCTACAAAGCCAGTGTTGGAAGCAGGAAACATCGTCTGCCAATCAGGCTCCAGCCCGGCTGGAATACCATCCTCACACGGGTGGCCAACTCGACCGGGGGCTCAACCTTCGGCGTGCGCCTCGATCCATCCGCCGGATTGCGGCTCAGCGCCTACCGGCAGGAGTGAGGTTCGCCCGCTCTTATCCCGCGCATCCGCAGACTTAGATTGGACACTTCGTCCGCTGTGAATTACCTTGTTCATAGTTTGACCGNAACAGCCNGAGATCTTCCAAAGGAGGGAGAATGATGAACCAGAGATCGAATCGTCGTGATTTCCTGAAGAAGGGTTCCCTTGCGGGATTCGGCATGCTGCTCAGCGGCAGCAGCCTTGTCCAGGCGGGCAGGGCCCCCAGCGAAAAACTCAACATCGGATGCGTCGGCACCCAGAACCGCGCCTCGNCGAATATCGGCGGGGTCAGGGGACAGAACATTGTCGCCATCTGCGACGTCGACCAGAACTACCTCAATCGCCGACATCGGGACTTCCCCAAGGCGAACAAATACAACGACTACAGGAAGCTCGTCGACCAGAAGGACATCGAGGCCATCGTCGTCAGCACACCTGACCACATGCACGCCCCTGCCACCGGCGCGGCCCTTCGTTCCGGACGGCANGCCTATTGCGAAAANCCCCTGACCCACACNGTCCACGAGGCCCGGGTCATCGCNGGACTCGCGAAGGANCANAAGAGGGCNACCCAGCTNGGTACCCAGATCCATGCCGGCGGCAACTATCGCCGGGTGGTCGAGATCATCCAGAGCGGCGCCATCGGCGATGTNACGGAATCCCATGTCTGGGTCGGNAAATCCTGGAACGCCGGAGACCGGCCCGCCCCGGCGCCNGTCCCCGCCCACATTCATTTCGACCTCTGGCTCGGACCTGCCCGTGAACGCGAATACCATCCCAACCTGCTGCCGGCCAACTGGCGCAGATGGTGGGAATTCGGCGGCGGCACCCTGGGAGACATGGGCTGCCACCATATGGATCTGAGCCACTGGGCGCTCAAGCTGCGCCGCCCNNTCGCCGTCTCAACCAAGGGCCCCCCAGTCCACGCTGAGGGCTGTCCCTCGGGCCTCCACGTCACGTTAGAGTATCCCGCGCGCGGCAAGCTGCCCCCGGTCGAGCTGCACTGGTACGACTCGGGCAAGCACCGCTACCTCTTCAAAAAACACAAGCTCCCCAATTGGGGAGATGGAACCCTCTTCGTCGGGACCAAGGGTCTGATGCTCGCCAGCTACGGCGGCTACAAGCTGGTAGGCGACTTCGAGGGCTACCAGCCTCCGGCGAAATCGATACCGGATTCGATCGGTCACTACAACGAGTGGATCCAGGCCTGCAAGACAGGCAGCCCGACCACCTGCAATTTCGACTATTCCGGCGCCCTCACCGAGGCTGTACTCCTGGGTAACGTCGCCTACCGTGCAGGCGAACGGCTCGAATGGGACGGCGAGAAGTGCGAGGTGACCAACAGCAAGAAGGCCAACAGCCTGATCCGCAAAGAGTACCGCAAGGGCTGGGAGGTCTGATTCGATAGCGATTTTTCCTGGAGAACAGGCGGAGGCGCAGCGACCTTCAGGCGACTGCGCCTCCGCCTGTTTCTTCAGTCTTCAAGCAGGAGGACAAACTCATGATCCTGAAAACAATCAAGTTGACCATCTCCACCTGCTTCGTGCTGGCAGCGCTGGCAGGCCCTGCGGCAGCTGGCAGGAAACCCAACATCGTCTTTATTCTCGCCGACGACCTGGGCTACGCCGAGCTCGGCAGCTACGGGCAGAAGAAGATCCTCACCCCGCACCTTGACCTCCTGGCGAAACAGGGCATGAGCTTCACCCGCAACTACTGCGGCAACGCCGTCTGCGCCCCCTCCCGCTGCGTGCTGATCACAGGAAAACACCCCGGGCACGCCTTCATCCGAAACAATGGTGAGGTCAAGCCCGAGGGACAGAGGCCCATTCCCGACTCCGAACAGACCATCGCCGAGGGCCTCAGAAAACGCGGCTACGCCACGGGCGCCTTCGGCAAATGGGGCCTTGGCGGCCCCGGCACCGAGGGCGATCCGGTCTACCAGGGCTTCGATCGCTTCTTCGGCTACAACTGCCAGCGCCACGCCCACAGCTACTACCCCTCCTACCTCTGGAGCAATAAGGTGCGGGTCACCCTCAACAACAAGCCGCCCGTTCCAGGGCACGCCTCGCTGCCAAAAGGCTCCGACCCCAAAGATCCCCGCAGCTACGACATCTTCAAGGGAAAGGATTACGCGCCCGACAGGATCAATGAGCAGGCGCTGAAATTCATCCGCGCCAATAAAGACAGGCCCTTCTTCCTCTATTATCCGACCGTCATTCCGCACGTGGCGCTGCACGTTCCGGATGAAGAGCTCAAGCAATACCACGAGCTGGGCTGGAAAGACCCTCCCTTCACCCGCGCCGGAGGCTATGGCTACACCCCCCACTACACCCCGCGGGCCGCCTACGCCGCCATGATCACCCGGATGGACAAATACATCGGCAAGATCCTCGACCTGATCGATGACCTGGAGCTCACCGATGACACGATCGTCATTTTCACCTCCGACAACGGCACCACCCACCTCAAGCAGGAGGTCGACTACGACTTCTTCCAGAGCGTTGGCAAGCTCAGGGGGCTGAAGGGCTCCCTCTACGAGGGCGGGGTGCGGGTCCCGCTCATCGTTCGCTGGCCCGGAAAGGTCAAGGCCGGCAGCAGCTCCGACTTCGTTACCGGCTTCGAGGACTGGATCCCGACGCTGCTCGAGCTCGCCGGACACAAGGGCGAAGAGGACGAGGAACTCGATGGGATCAGCATCGCCCCGACCCTGCTGGGAAAAGAGCAGCCTGACCGCAGGTTCCTCTACCGCGAGTTCTCCGGCTATGGCGGCCAGCAGGCCCTCTGGATGGGTAAATGGAAGGGGATCCGCCAGCGCCTGTTGAGGGACAGGAAGAAGTCCGACAAGGAGAAACTCCGGATCCAGCTCTACGATCTGGAGAAGGATATTTCCGAATCAGAGGACGTTGCCGCGAAGAACCCCGAGGTGGTCGCCCGGATCCGAAAGCTCCTCGAACAGGAGCACACTCCATCGAAGTTCTTTCCGATCAAGCCGCTCGACTAGGTTTCATTTCAACGCGGCGGTGTCATCCCAACTCAGAGAGTCCATGCAATGAAGATCACTCGCCTCAGCCTCATCTCACTTGTCACCTGTCTCTTGTTTTCCTTCCTGGCAATCGCCTTCAGCCCCGTGCGGGAGAAGTTCCCGGCCGCGCAAGCGCAGGGCAAGCCGGGGAAAAAGCCGAAAAGAAAGAAACCGAACACCACGGACGGCAGGAATCGCAAGACGGGGAAAAAGCCTGTCGTCAAGGATCCCGGCCTGGCAAAGTACGCCATCTACCAGAAGACGGCTCCCCGTCCCCAGCGAACAGCAGCCATCGAGACCAGCCTGCCTCTCAACATCCCCAGGAACTCTCGAATCGCCTTCATCGGCAACACCCTCTTCGACCGCGCCCAGGACTTCGCCTATTTCGAGGCCTTCCTGCACCAGCACCTCCCCGATCACGAGCTGGAGGTGAGGAACCTGACCTGGTCGGCGGACTCCATCGAGGTACAACCCAGGCCGGCTAATTTCGCCGACACCGAGCAGCACCTCACCCTGGCGAAGGCCGACATCATCTTCGCCGCCTACGGCTTCAACGAATCCTTCGCCGGCAAGGCGGGGGTCGAAGACTTCAGGAAGAAACTCACGGAATACGTGACCGCGCTCAAGACGAAGGCCTTCAACGGCAAGACAGCCGCGCGAATCATCCTGGTCTCGCCGATCGCCAATGAGAACATCAAGGGCGTCAAGGCGGCCGACCTCAACAACACCAACATCAAGCTCTACACCACGGTGATCCAGCAGGTCGCATCCGCCCAGGACGTAGGCTACGCCAACACCTATAGCGCGACCGAAGCGGCCATGGCCTCTCCGGGGGATGACCTCACCATCAACGGGGCCCATCTCAATGCGCGCGGCTACGAGGTCTTCTCAGAGGCTCTCTTCAAGCAGGTCATCGGAAAGACTCCACCGGCGGCAGACGAGGCGCTTCGACAGGCCATCATCGAAAAAAACAGGCAGTTCTTCTACCGATACCGTCCGGTGAACACCTTCTACTACACCGGCGGCCGCAACCGCAGCTACGGCTACCTCGACTTTCTTCCCGCGATGCGTAATTTCGACATCATGGTCGCCAACCGTGACAAGAGGATCTGGAACCTGGCCCGCGGCAAGAAGGTACCGAAGAAGATCGACGACTCGAACGTCCCCCCGCTTCCGCAAACCAACCAGAGCCGTGGCGCCAACAGGTGGATGAGCCCCGCAGACGAAAAGAAAGCCTTCAAGGTCGACCCCCGCTTCGAGGTCAACCTCTTCGCCGGCGAGGTTGAGTTCCCGGAGCTCGCCTGCCCGATCCAGATGCGCTGGGATGCCCGCGGCAGGCTCTGGGTGAGCTGCTCGACGACCTACCCGCATGTCTACCCCGGCAACGAACCCGATGACAAGATCGTGATACTGGAGGACACCGACAAGGATGGAAAGGCCGACAAGTCGACGGTATACGCCGATGACCTCCACATCCCCCTCAGCTTCGTGCTTGGAGACGGGGGAGTCTATGTATCCGAAGAGCCGCACCTGAGCTTCATCAAGGACACCGATGGTGATGGCAAGGCCGACTACCGACGCAAGGTCTTCACCGGCTTCGGCTGCGAGGATTCCCACCACGCCCTGCATGACTTCGTCTGGTCCCCCGATGGTGACATCATCTTCCGCGAAGCCATCTTCCATCACACCCAGGTCGAGACCGCCTACGGGCCGGTTCGACAGCAGAACAGCGGCTGGTTCCGTTTCGAACCCCGCAGTCATCGACTGACCGCCTTCGGCACCTACCACAGCACCAACCCCTGGGGCGTCACCTTCGACGACTGGGGCCAGCACGTGGCCAGCCACCCGATCTACGCCCAGGCCTTCCACTCCCTCGACCCCGTCTATCCGAAGCAGCACCCGAAACCGGCTGGCCTGCGCGCCTACTCGGGAACCTGCGGCCAGGAGTTCGTCGACTTCAAGACCTTCCCCAGGGAGCTCCAGGGCGGCTACATCAAGGCGCGCTACAAGCCGACCAACCGCATCGAGTTCCACCGGTGGAAAGAGACCGAGTTCGGCTATGACGAGGAATATGTCAGCGACATCATCTTCTCCTCCAACCTGAGCTTCATCCCGGTGGATATCCGCTTCGGCCCGCGCGGAGCAATGTATGTCGCAGACTGGTACAACCCGGTAAAGGGACACGCCCAATACTCGCTGCGTGACGAGCGGCGTGACCGCCACTCCGGCCGCATCTGGCGCATCACGGCGAAGGGAAAGAAGCTGCAGGAACCCCCGAAAATTCACGGAGCCTCCGTCTCCGAGCTGGTCAGGATCCTCGAGAGGCCTGAGTACCGCTACCGCTACTGGGCCAAACGTGAAATCAGGGAGCGGGATCCTGCCGCTGTCGAAAAGGCCCTGGATAATTGGGTCACCGGTCTCGATGCCGCCGACCCCAGGCTGGATCACCACCGGCTTGAGGCTGTCTGGACCTACAGGAGCATCGACAGGAGCAGGCCCCAGCTGCTCCGCAAGGTGCTCGGCGCCGGCAACCGGAAGGCGCGGGCAGCGGCGGTTCAACAGCTCCGCTACTGGCACGAAGAATTCCCCGATGCGCTCAAGCTCCTGAACAAGGCCGCCAACGACGACAACAGCATCGTTCGAATGGAGGCCGTGATCGCTGCCAGCTACCTCGGCAGCAGGGAGGCGCTCGATTCGGTGATGGATGTCTTCCAGCATCCCATCGGCGGGCATCTCGCCTACGCCGCCAGCTGCGCGCTTGGATCGAGCACGCTCGCAAGGCATATCGACGGCAACAAAGACTACGATATCTCAGGCCTCATCAAGAAGGCCCGAAGCGTCAGCCGCTTCCGGGAGCCCAAGGTCAGCGCCAGCCAGGCCCAGTTCGATACCCAGCGAGACCTCAAGCTGGTCAGGATATCCTGTAAACCGGAGGTCATGAAATTCACCGTGGAGCAGTTCGCGGTCAAGACCGGGCAGCCGGTCAAGCTGATCTTCACCAACCCGGATGCTACCGACCACAACCTGGTCATCGTCCAACCCGGTGCCCTGAGCGAGGTCGGAATGGCCGCCAACGAGATGGCCCGCGATCCGAAGAACGCCAATTCCGACTTCATTCCCGGCTCCAAGAAGGCGCTCATCATCGAGGCCACCCCGATGATCGGCCCGACCCGAGCCAGCCTTGTCCATGTTCTGCGCTTCAATGCCCCCTCAAAACCGGGAATCTATCCCTTTGTGTGCACCTTCCCGGGACACTGGGTGATCATGAACGGGGTCATGGTCGTCGCNCGCGANCTCGNNGANGTGCCNGNNATGCTNGCGGCCCGNAAGCCNGCCCAGGTNAAGGANTGGAAGCTGAANGACTTCGCCGGNGCCTCNTTCAGAAGCACGATGATAAGGCCGTNATGAGNGGNATGCAGGCCTTCATGAAGGCCCGCTGCGACCAGTGCCATGCGATTGCCGGCCATGGAATCAACCTCGGACCTGACCTCTCCGATGTCGCCAAGCGCCACAAGGGACAGAAGCTCCTCGAGCAGATCATCGAGCCCTCTACCGAGATCGGCGAAAAGTACGCCTCCTTCCAGTTCATACTCAAGAGCGGCAAGATCCTCACCGGGGTCGTGGCCCGGGAGAACAGCAACGTATTCTCGGTCATCACCAACCTGCTGAGCCCGAAGGACGTGACCCGNATCAGGAAGAAAGACATCCTGCGCAAGATACCCGCGAAGCTCTCACCGATGCCCCGGGGGCTCGTCAACACCCTGAGCCGGGAGGAGATCATCGACCTGGTCATCTCGCTGGAGGCCGGCGGCTACAAGCTCCCCGGCCACCTCGAGCACAAGCATCACAAGAAGTAATAAGACCGCGATACGCCGATTACTTCTTCGGCAGAGGCACCTGCTTCAGCTTCCGCAGGTAGGCGACCAGGTCGAGCACCTCGGCGTCCGACAGGTTGGCCAAGAGACCCTCGGGCATCATCGAGACCGGGGCAATCTCACGTGAGGCGATCTGCGATTTCGCCAGCGCGACCGGCTTCGCCTGGTTGGCTACTCGCAGCTCGAGCAAACGCTCGCTCTCCACCGCGGGAATACCTGAATAGAGCCTTCCATCCCGCATCAGCACCATCTGCATACGATAGGCATCCTGGATGATGGCGCTCGGCGTCAGGATGTTGCCAAGCAGGTAATCGAGATTCGTACGATTCGCTCCGGTGATGTCCGGCCCGATCAACCCTCCCCCTCCGTAGAGCTTGTGACAAGAGCTGCAGGTCCGCTCAAACACCACTCGGCCGCGGCCGGGGTTCGCCTTCAAGAGCGCCTCATCGCTCAGAAGCGCCTTGTATTTCTTGAAGGCCGCGGCCTGCGCGGCCGGCAGCGCATCGACAGGTCCCCAGACCTCTACAAAGCCGCTGCCCACGACCCGCCGCAGCAGGCGCGCAACATAGGCTGGAACATCACGGCGAGGTACGGCCCCGCTCTTGATGGCGCCGGTCAGCTGTCCGCCGTAGCCGGGGCGGGCGGCGAGAGCATGGATCGCCTCCAGCTTGTCGCCCACGCTCAGCGTCGCGTAGCGCTCCAAGAGCGCCTCTCCCAGGCCATTGTCATCGAAGGCGGCCATGGAGCGAATCGCCTCACTCCGCAGCGGCTTTTCATCAAGAAGAGCAAGCAGGCGGGGCCTCAGCTCGGCGCGTTTGCGGCCGGCGAGCCCCCGCAGAGCCTGTATACGATCATCTGTGGAGGCGCGGGAATTGTTCAGGGTGGAGAGCATCTTCTTCACGACGCGGTCGCCNCCAAAGCGCTGCTCGAGCTGCCTTGCTATGGAGGCGGTCTCACCCCCGGCGGCCTCGAGCTCGATAAATACCGAGGTCCAGCCTTCGGGAGCCGGAGCCTCGTTGCGTCCGTCAAGCCCATCCCTCATACCAAGCAGGAGCTCCTTGCGACCGGCGCCCGCCTTGCCAATAGCCTCGACAAGAGCCTCAAGGCGTCTCGCCGCGGTTAATCTCCGGGCGATATAGCGCGTGAGGAGAGGGATCTTGGAACCGGAAGCGAGCGCCACGGCCTTCTCCGGATCTTCCGGAACGGCGGGCTCGATTCCATACCAGATCATCTTCGGCAGGTTATGGTCATTCGCATCACCTGCGTGGGACGACAGCCCCGTGGCAATCACCCAGCGATCCGGTTTCGCAAGACGTTGCAGGGCCGAGGCGAGATAGAGCCGTACCACCGGCGAGGCGTCATCCCTCGACAGCTGAGCGAAACGCTCCTGCGCCGCCTTCGAAGGAGCCCCATCTTCACACAGAAGCTGAACAGCCCAGGCACGGATGTGCTGATCCCGGTCGGCGGTAGCCTTCAGCAGCTGAGCTTCTTCCAGGCCGCCGCTTATATGCAATGCCCACATCGCCCGCAGACGGTAGTCGGCGTTCGGCTCAGCCGTGAAGATCCTGACAAGAGCTTCCCGGGCCCCCCCGGCGACTCTCCCCTTCGCCGCGCGGTTCTGCAGGATCACCCTCGCGCGGCGGGCATGCCAGGAGCTCTTGCTGATCTGGAGCCGCGCCAGTGCCTCATCACCCAGCTTGCGCAGGTCGCCATAGCGTCCCTTCCAGTCCACAGCGTTGGACTTCTCCGGCATGATCCTATAGACCCGGCCGGTGTCCTTGTTGAGCACCGCCTTGCCGCAGATATCGCCATCGTGCCAGTCGAGGATGTAGACACCGCCGTCGGGGCCGATCTCGACGCTGAAGCCGATCCAGCGCGCATCATTGGCGAGCAGNAAATCGTCGCCGTGATGTCCGACAAATCCCGATCCCTTCGGCTCGAGAATATCGGTCAGCACCGCGTGCTCGTGGATATTCGCCATGAAGAGACGGTTCCTGTACTTCTCGGGAAACGCGTCCGAGAGGTACACCCGCGCCCCACCGTGGGCGGAGCGGTGGCGGTGATTCGTGATAGTGCGGATGTCGCTGTAGACGTAGGGGTTGAAGTGGCGTCCGCCCTGGCGATGGTAGATCCCGCCGGGAATCACGTGCCAGAGATGCGGGATCACGCAGGCGGAGATAAAGAGCTGCCCCTTGGCGTCGTAGTCGATGCCCCAGGGATTGCTGAAGCCGTGGGCCACCACCTCGAAGCGGTCCTTGAGCGGATGGTAGCGCCAGACCCCACCGTTGATGTCAACGGGCTTGCCCTCGAACTCCGTATTGCGTGGGAAGGGATCCTTGTGCCTGTAGATCTTACCCTTGCCGGCCGGCTTGCCNACCCGCGAGGGCGTCGCGAAGCCCTGGCAGCCATAGAGCCACCCATCCGGCCCCCAGTGGAAACTGTTGAGGGTCTCGTGGCGGTCACGAATNCCCCAGCCTGCCAGGCGAACCTCGATATCCTCGACATCCGCCTTGTCATCCCCATTTCGATCGGGGACNTAGAGCAGGTTCGGCGGCGCNCCGAGCCAGAGACCNTCAAAGCCGACCGCNACCGCCGCAGGGAAGGCGACNCCCTCGAGNAAGACCTTGCGGCTNTCGAGCATTCCATCCCTGTCGGTGTCCTCCAGGATCAGGATGCGGCTGTCGCCTGAGTTGGAAAACCCGCGCCCACGCGTCTCGTAATCGCGGTTTTCGGCAATCCACATCCGGCCTCTCGAGTCCCAGCAGAAGGCCATGGGNTGGGTGATCATCGGCTCGGCGGTGAAGACATTGACCTTGAAGCCNTCCTGGACCTTCATCTTTTTCAGCGCTTCGAAGGGCGCAAGGGTGAGCGCCTTGCGGCCCTCCTGCTGGGCGAGCCCCCACAGCACCGAGGCGTAGCCATGACCTGAATACCCGGACCATTTCTTGGTCAGTTCCGCATCGTTGAGCTTGCCGGTATAGACCAGCAGGCGATGGCGAAAGGAGGCCTTGCGTCCCTTAGGGATCTTCCAATCGCCATTTCGAGANCTCGCCGGCCCGATTCCCAACTGGTTATCGACACGCCACGCCGTGGGAAATCCTGGGTTCCTGGGATGATCGAATATGGCGATATGAGCGTGGTCATCGCGGCCCGGGACCTTCATGCCGACATCGACCCACACCGAGCGCTGNCCCTCAGCCCGACTGTTGGCCTGGCGGGAGCTGTTGAAGACCCTGCCGTCGATACCTTTCTTCCACGGCATCCTGAGGAACAGACCTCCGTAATTGTATTTTCCAATGGTGATGTCGGTCTTAGCCAGGGCGCTCCAGTTGAGGTCGAGCACGTACTCGCCATCCTGCACCTCCATGCTCCAGGCCTGGGATTCCACCAGCTGGGGCTCACCCTTGGCGTCGAGCATTTCGTAGATGGTCTGCCATTGGACCGAGGAGCCCTTGGGTTTGAGCACCTTCGCCGAAACCCTGCGCCAATAGTCCCCACCTGGATGATGGAAGTAATCCCGCCCATTCACCCGCGTGAAGCCCCAATAGAGCCCCGTCTGGTGCTTGTGATGACCGGGGCTGTATTCCGTCAGCACCCCCTTGCCATCCGGNGCGACAATCGGGTGGAGATACGGCCGAAAATCAGGCCTCGCGACCTGGGTAAGAACCGCCTTCTTCTCTCCATCGCGAAANACCGAGAGCGTATTTCCCGCCCCATCCCANCGCGCCTCCAGTTCATCAGATCTCAAGGAANGCTGGGNAGCGAACGACAACAGGACAGCCAGGAAAAGAGGAGTGTAGTTATTCATAGCCGGTTCTTTCAAATCGAGGAAGAGATGTCAGTAAGTGTCCCTTCAGGATGCCAAGAAGCGCCCGGGAATACAAAACTGTCTTTTGCCGGACCCGCGTATTCCAATTTGCGCNCGGCCGCGNCGCAGGCTGGGGACGGCAATTGATCCCCGGCGGGAAGACGAAGGTGGTATCTTTCCTGTACAGAAGTAACTGAACNCGGGNNCTGNACNGCCCACCACGGAAGGCGAACAACATGAAAATCATTGCCTGCATCACTCTTGCCCTGGCCCTGGGATCATCCGCGGGCCTGGCGCAGGAAGAAAAAACCNTCCTCCTCATCGGCCACAAGCCGGACCATCCACCCAGGTGCCACGAATATCTTTCAACCTGCGAGATGCTGGCCAAGTGCCTGCGCCAGACAAAGGGAGTCGAGGCCATCGTGTCCAATGGCTGGCCGACAGACGCGAAGCTCCTCGAACGAACAGATTCCATCGTTCTCTATACGAGNCCCGGGGCGGAGATCGTCCTCGCCGAAAAATCCGCGGCCGCCTTCGAANCCATGATGAAGCGNGGGGTGGGGTTGGTGGCGATCCACTGGGCCACCGGCGTCCATAAAAAAAACATCGAGCGCCTGGGAAAGAGGTGGTACGCGAGCCTGGGAGGAGGCTGGCCTCATTTCGCGGGTATCACGATGGGCAAGTCGCCCCTGGTGCAGAAAGATCCAGCCCACCCGGTCTGCCGGGGCTGGAAACAATACGAAATCAGCGACGAGTTTTATTTCGCGCCGGTCATTCACAAGACAGGNAAGGTGCTGCTGGAGGTCACGGCCAAGGGGAAGCCCCTGCCGGTAGGCTGGACCGTCGAGCGAGCCGATGGCGGACGCGCCTTCGGCACCACGCTGGGGCACTTTCATCGTAACTTCGGNCTGCTTCCCTTTCGCAGGATGCTCATCAANGGCATCATCTGGAGCGCCGGCCTCGNGGTGCCCNNGANAGGGGCNCCCTGCAAGCTCGACAAGAGCGACCCTCTCTTTCCAAAGAGTTGAGCCNNGTCAATAAGGCTTGCCCCGAACGCCCGGTCGAAAGAAAATAAATCCCATGAAACAACTTCGAACACTCCTCCTGCTCGGCATGTCCCTCTTCCCGTTCGCCTCATCCGCCCTCACCGCGGAGGAAGAAAGCGACGGGAAGAAAACCCGGCCAAATATTCTCTTTATCGCGATCGACGATCAGAACGACTGGATCGGCTACCTCGGGGGACATCCCATGGTGAAGACCCCGAATATAGACCGCCTTGCCGGACGCGGAACGGCCTTCACCAATGCCCACTGCCAGTCGCCCTTGTGCAATTCATCCCGTACCAGCCTCATGACCGGGCTGCGGCCTTCTTCAACCGGGATCTACGGGCTCGCCCCCTGGTTTCGAAACCTGGAGGAATTCAAGGATGTGGTCTCGCTGCCGCAGCACCTCGGCGCCAACGGCTACCGCACCTACTCCACCGGNAAGATCTATCACGGCCGGTACGGGCGCAAGGGAGCGGAATTCGACGTGCTCGGACCAGGCTCGAGTGTCGGAGCGCGGCCAAAGAAGAAGCTCGTCACCACCCCCTTCGGAAACCATCCCCTGGTCGACTGGGGTGTCTTCCCCCATAAGGACGAGGAGAAGGGCGACTGGAAGGTCGCATCCTGGGCCGTCAAGCAATTGGATGAGAAGCCCCGGGAGCCCTTCTTTCTCTCTGTGGGTTTCTTCCTCCCCCACGTCCCCTGCTACGCCACGCAGAAATGGTTCGACCTCTATCCCGACGACGACTCGGTGCTGCCGAAGATCCAGCGAGGCGACCGCGAGGATACGCCGCGCTTTTCCTGGTATATGCACTGGTACCTTCCGGAGGTGCGCCTGAAATTCCTCGAGGAATCAAATCAATGGCGCAACCTGGTGCGCTCCTACCTCGCCTGCACCAGCTTCGTCGACAGCCAGGTCGGGCGCGTGCTGGCGGCGCTGAAGCGCAATGGCTTCGACAAGAACACCATCGTGGTGCTCTGGTCCGACCACGGCTGGCATCTAGGCGAAAAGCTCATCACCGGAAAGAACACCCTCTGGGACGATGGAACCCGGGTTCCNCTGGTCTTCGCCGGCCCGGGAATCAAGAGCGGCCAGGTATGCTCGAAACCCGCGGAGCTGCTCGACATCTACCCGACGCTGAGTGANCTCTGCGGACTGCCCGTGAGGGATCATCTCGAGGGACACAGCCTNCTCCCCCANCTGCGCGATGCGNNCGCCGCCCGAAAATGGCCCGCGATCACGACCCACAACCACGACAACCACGGAGTGCGCTCGGAGCGCTGGCGCTACATCCGCTACGCCGACGGCTCTGAAGANCTCTATGACATGAAGAAGGACCCCAACGANTGGAACAACCTGGCGGCCGACCCCTCGCANGCGGGAGTCATCGCCACCCACNGGGGATTTCTTCCGAAGGAAAACCGCAAGCCCGCCCCGGGAAGCCGGAGCCGCATCCTGGTCTGGGAGAATGGCAAGGCGACCTGGCAGGGCAAGGAGATTGCTCCGGCCGAACCCATCCCCGGCCAATAAACCCCGCCCAGCGCATAGGTCTGGACTTTTCANNCNGGTTTTCCGATGCTGTGGATCGAGGAAAAAGCGTCTCAAGCAACCATCCGTCCTGCCGCCCGGCACCAATGGAGCCCATCCCATGAAAAAGAAAACCGCTCAGCACCTCTCCCGCCGTCGTTTTCTCGCAAGCACCGCGGTGGCCGCGGCTGCCACATCGATCGGCGCCATGGCGGCCGAACCTGTCGCGGAAACCGTGATAGGGGAAGGCGACTACCGCTATGGAGTTCTTCACGCCTGGCCGCAATTGCCCGACAAGTACACCTGGCAGACCACTCACAATGTGGCCGTTGATAAGGATGGGTTCCTGTACGTCATTCACGAGGGGAGAGCGAAGCAGAAAGATCATCCCTCGATNTTCGTCTTNGACCCCAAGGGGCGCTACGTCAGGAGTTTTGGAAAGCAATTCCAGGGTGGCGGTCACGGGATCGAGGTCCGGCAGGAAGGCGGGGAACAATTCCTCTACGTCTGCGCCTACCAGCATCTGAAGACCTTCGCCAAGATGAGCCTCAAGGGCGAGGTCGTCTGGCAGAAATACGCGCCGATGAAATCGGGCGTCTACGCTGAGAACGAAGACAGCAAGCCGACCGGCGCCTGGGGCCGCAACCGCTTCATGCCGACCAACTTCGCCTTCCTCGACGATGGAGGCTTCCTGCTGGTCGATGGCTACGGCGCCTACTGCATCCATCAATACGACAAGGACGGCAATTGGAAACGACACTTCGGCGGACCGGGCAGGGGCAAGGGGAAGTTCAACCTGCCCCACGGCATCTGGATCGACCGCCGGACCGGCCGCAAACCATCCATCGCCGTCTGTGACCGCGCCAACCACACCGTGCAATACCTCGACATGGACGGAAAGTACCTTGAGACGCTCACCGGCTACGGCCTGCCGGCCAATGCCGATACCTGGAAAAACCTGATGGTCATACCCGAGCTGCATGCGCGGGTGACGATCCTCGATGAAAAGAACAAGGTGGTCGCCCGCCTCGGCAACGACGTGAAGCGCATCAAGGCGAAAGGAGGGGGCCGAATCAGGACCACTCCATCAAGCTGGAAAGACGGCCGCTTCGTCCACCCCCACGATGCCTGCTTTGACAACGACGGCAACATCCTGGTGGCCGAATGGGTCGGCACAGGCCGGATCACCAAGCTCGTACGCATGGGCTGAGGTCCGCTCACCCACCGGTCGAACCGTTACTTTGAGCAGATGATCTTGACCGTCTTGTTGATGTCGCCTTTGGCCTTCTGAACGTGTCCATTGCTCCAGCGCACCTCTATCAAAACGGCTCCCTTTGTCTTGCCCAGCCCGAAATGCAGGACCGAGTCGTTCTGGTTACCCTGCCCGGTGGCTCCATCCACCTGGCGAACGAGAATCTTGTCGCCAAGGCGAATCCTCACCTGCGAACCGATAGCTGAGCGATTCACCTTTCTCTTGCCAACGAGCTGAACCTTGATCCAGCTCCCGTCTCCCCCCGGATTGCGAAACAACTTGCCGCCGGTGACGAGATCGAGATACCCATCACCGTTGAAATCACCCCAGGCTCCCTGGTAGGTCTTCTCCGTGTTCATGCCCGCCGCGTTGGGAATCTCCTCGAACTTCCAATTACCGGTATTGCGGTAGAGGACACTCCTATTTCCGGCGTAGACCGTGGTAAAGAACAGGTCGAGCAGGCCATCGTTGTCAAAATCTCCCAAGGTCGGAGATGCGTAGGATTCCTGCCAGCGCAGCCCCGCCGCGGCGCTCTTGTCCTCGAAGTGGAACTTCGCCGCCGGTCCCTTATTGCGCAGAAACTTCGGACGATCCTGGTAGGCGGGCGGATGGCTGAAATTCCCGACAAAGAGGTCGAGGTGCCCATCGTTGTCAAAATCTCCCCAGGATGAACCGATCGTATGCCCCCAGGCGCCCAGGCCGCCATCGCCGGCTGTGCCGAACGGGGTCGCTACATCGGCCAGGTTCCCCTTGCCGTCATTCTGCCACAGCAGGTTTGGCTGAAGACGGTAGTTGGAGATGTAGATGTCGAGATCCCCATCCTCGTCAAAATCTGCAGCTGTGATCCCCCGCCCAGGCTGCATACGAGCCTTGGTGCGCCAGGACTCTTCGAATTTCCCCTTGCCCAGGTTGCGGTAGATCACGTCGGGAAACCCGATAACCTTCGCCCAGATCTCGTAGCCACCAACGTAGAAATCGACCAGTCCATCGCCATCGAAATCTCCAGAGACGGCCCCCAGGGAGATCTTTGTCGGCAGGGGAGGCATGTTCTTCGTAATGTCCTCAAAGCTCTTTCCCTGCCTGTTCAGAGAGAGCCTCCCCGTCCCCTCCCAGCAGAAGAAATCCGGGTAGCCATCATTGTCGATATCCGCCCAGATCCCGGCGCCGCCCGCGGGCTGATTCTCAGCGCGCTCGAACTTCTCTCCCTTGATGTTTCTCCAGAGCTGCCCAGAGGCCCAGAGATCGACCCAACCGTCAGCGTCATAGTCGACCCAGGCAGCGACCCCGCCGCCGAGGCCCTTCAGCCCCACCGCATCGGTAACATCGGCAAAGGCATCGACTGCCCGGAGCCTCTGCTTCAGTGAAGAAACCGCGAAGGCAATTGACGCGAGCAGAAACACGCTATTGCGGAAAAACCGCCTTCTACCCCGAACCATGATGCATCCTCCCTGAACTGATCATCACGTATATCGAATACTCAACCTAGGTAAAAGATAGCTGGAACAGGCGTGAAAAGCGACAACACGGAACAAGCTGGAACTGTTAACCTGCAGGTATGCCGCAAGTACAAGTGAGCGACCGGCCCCGCTGGTCACGGCAGGAGAACAGCCCTGCTCCGCCTCCGCGCCCAGGCCTCTCAGCTGTCGTGATCGCCTGCGTCCTCATCCTCACCTGCGGCCTCTTACCGGCCGGCGAATCATCAGCCCGGCGGCCACCCAACATCATCTTCATACTCGCCGACGACCTCGGCTGGGCGGAGCCCGGCTGCTACGGAAACAAGTTCAACGAGACCCCCAACCTCGACAGGATGGCTCGGCAGGGGATTCGCTTCACAGAGGCCTACGCCGCCGCGCCGGTCTGCTCGCCTTACCGGGCCAGCTTCCTCACAGGCCAGTACCCCGCGCGCCACGGAATCCTCGATTACCTCAGGCCGAACACTGACACCCCCCTCTCCACCGACCATATCACCCTCGCGGAGATGCTCAAAAAGAACGGCTACGCCACCTGCATGATCGGCAAATGGCACCTGAGCGGCTACCGCTACCATGGAGCCATGAAGGAGCTTCGCGCCACCGATCATGGCTTCGACGAGGAGCTTGCCAGCGAGGTCAAGGGAGTCGGCAACGGGGCCAACTTCTGGCCCTACGTCTTTCGTACCCAGCCCATCCGCTGGCTCAATATCGACCGAAACCGCCTCGGCAAGAACGAATACCTCGTGGATCGAATGAACGACGAGGCCGTGCGCTTCATCGAACGAAACAGGGACCGCCCCTTCTTTCTTTACCTCAGCCATTACGCCACCCACACCATCCTCAACGGTAAGCCGGCCCTGGTCGACAAATACAGGCGCAAGCATCCTCCCGGCAAGAGCGTCCGCAAACGCTGCTACCTCTGCGGAGACGCCGGCCTGGAGGGAGATCCCGGCAACCACTGGGCCCCCGACCACAATCCCCATCTCGCGGCGATGCTCGAGAGCATCGATGATGGAGTCGGGTTGATCCTGCGGAAGCTCAAGGAGCTGAAGCTGGATGAAGACACCCTGCTGGTCTTCTCGAGCGATAACGGCGGCGAGCCGCAGGTCACCAGCAACTCGCCGCTGAGAGGAGGCAAGAGCTCTCTCTACGAAGGAGGCATCAGGGTCCCCCTCGTCGTACGCTGGCCGGGCACAGTGCCCGCGGGAGGGACCTGCTCCACACCGACCAGCAACGTTGACTTCTACCCGACCTTCCTCGAAGCGGCGGGAATCACCCCCGATGCGAAACAGAAGCTTGACGGGATCTCGATACTCGGGCTCCTGAAGAAGCCCGGCAAGGAGAACCGGGACACGCCCCTCTTCTGGCATTACCCTCTCGCCAGGCCGCACTTTCTCGGCGGACACTCCGGCGGAGCTGTCCGCCAGGGTTCCTGGAAGCTCATCGAATGGTTCGACACGGGCAAGATCGAGCTCTTCAACCTGGCGTCGGATCCCTCGGAAAAAAACGACCTCTCCGCGACCCGTAAACAGATCGCCGAGAAGCTGCTGGGCCGGCTTCGCTCCTGGCGCGAGAAGCTCGGAGCGAAGACCACTGCCGGAAAATAACAATTGCCCTCAGGGTCGCGCCTTCTGCCTCGCCGCCAGCGCCAGGATCAACCGCCGCCTCGCCTTGTCGATCGCGGCCGGGTCACGGGAGAAGTCCTTCACGCCCCGGCAGATGGACTCGACAATCTCGTCCGCCTCAGCTCTGCCTCCACGAGACGCCAATTGATAGAGCAGCTCGAGCTCCTCTATTCCCTCGCGCAGCAGGGCGAAGCGGAGCGAACCCACCGGGCCGTAGACATTTTCCTGGCCGGTGTATTTTTCTACCAGGTTGCCTGGATAGAGCAGCATTCCCTCGCCGGCGGCGGGCGCGTTGCAATGAGATCGCTTCCAGGAGATGGCATCCGCCCAGGGATCCCGGACCTCCCGCCAGAGGGTCGTCGCCCAATAGAGCATTCCCCCCAGGCGGTAGCGCCAGGTGAGCCAGGAGATCATGCGGCAATCAGCCGCGAAACGATCGATATAGTAGTTCGGCTGGGGATAGAGTTGATCGCAGCTGATATACCAGCTGACCCGCTCGCCGGCGGCCTGGCGCTCAGCGATGGCCGCCCTGTTGCGATCGAGCTCGTTACCGTGAACGATCCACTCGCTGCAATAGCCCACCAGGGTACCCCACTCAGGGCGATCGGGAAGCGGCTGCTCGGTCACCGCCACGGGAACCCGGGGATCGACAGAATGCACCAGGTCCGCCCAATAGCGCACCGCGTCATACTCTTTCCGGTTCCGAGGCTCATCGACAGCCCCGGTAAACGAGAGCCTCTCATACCAGCCCGACTCCCGCGCATGCGCGATGACCTGGCGCAGGTACTGNCGCACGTATTCCTCGTATTGTTCTTTTGTCAGCCCAGCCCGGCTCAGCCCCGGCGGNCCGGCGCCGATGAGAAAACGACACTGTCCCCTGTCGAAGAGAAACTTCTCCATGCGGGGATCGGTCCACTCCAGGACGTACCGGCCGTCCTTCACCCCCCCGTCGAGACCGATGGAGATGAAGGCAGGGTCTACCCTGTGTTCGAGCATATAGCCGAGATATTCGAAGAAGAGCTCCCTGAACTCATCGCTGTCCTGCTCGACCCCGTGGAGCCGGGCTATTTCCCGGCCATAGAAAAAGCCGAACTGGACGGGAAAGTGACGTTCCCTTGCCAGGGTCACGTTCCATACCTTCAATTCAATGCCCAGGCTGCCGAGCTCTCCGCCTCCGGCCCGAACGGTCACCGTGCCCTCGTAAACCCCGGGCTGCTGGTCCGCCGGCACGACCACGTCTACCCAGAGTGGCTGGTGCCGCAGCACAGGCCCGCGATCCCTGCGCGAAGACCTGATGGCGAAAGGCCTCGTGAGAGGAACAAGGGCATCGGGCCAGTAGCCTTTACGTCCATTCTTTCCCGAGGGAGCGTATACCTTACTGAAGTATTCAAGGTAGACCTTCACCGCCGCGGCGGGCAAGAGAGCGTCTCCACAGCGCAGTTCCGAAACCTCTACTGTAATTCCCCGCTGGTCCACGCGATCGGCAGTCACGATCACCTGGAAGGGAACGTGCTCCCCGCGAACCCCCTCGATACGGACCTTGCGAGCGCGTTCATCCCAGGGCCCATCGTGAGGCAACTGGGACCTGTTGGCATGCTGAATCTTTTCCGTAGAGCCGGCAGCCCAGACCCTCACTCCGGGCACGCTCCTGGCAGGATCTTCGACGGGAGCGGTCGNGCAGCCGCAGAGAACGACAGCCGGNAAAATGAGACTCTTGAACGNTTCCANTCGCNCCATCCTGTTCCTCGCGGTCAATACCTTCGGCTGCTGNGCCCCAAGCTTCTTCTCACAGGAGCCTGAAGTCAATGTTCTACCCGGAAGCGACCTGTGCGAGAATACCCGCCGAGAACGACAAGGGCATAGCAGGACCGCTCCGGGATCCCGAATACCGATGATCATCAGCAGCCACAGAACATTCGTCGCATGCTCACTTGCCCTCTTCGCGAGCTCTCTCCTGGCCTTCCCGCCTCAGCTTTCCGCAGACGGCAAGACGATCGCCGACGACCGGGACTGGCCGCATTGGCGGGGGCCGAACGGAAACGGCATCGCGGCCTGCACCGACGCCCCGGNGNAATGGAGCAAGGACTCCAACATCATCTGGAAGGCACCTATTCCCGGGCGTGGGCACTCCTCGCCCGCCGTGGTGGCGGACCGGATCTTCCTGACGACAGCGGATGAAGAAAAGAAAGAACAATTCGCGCTCTGCTATTCACGCCGGGACGGCAAGCTGCTGTGGAGCCATAAGCTCTATGAGGGCGGCTGGGATTCCCCGAGNATGCCGGGGCGAAGCTGGGCCAACTCTTCGCCTGCCTGCGATGGGGAGAAGGTCTACCTGGTGTTCTCCCATAAGAACAAGGTCATCGTGACGGCCCTCGCTCTCGATGGAAAGGTGGCCTGGGAAAAAACCGTCGGTGATTTCGTTTCCCATCATGGCTACTCCGCCTCCCCCATCATCTTCGGCTCGACGCTTGTCCTGTCCGCCGACCACAAGAAAGGCGGCTACCTGGCTGCGCTCGACAGAAAAACCGGCGACCTTCGCTGGAAGACCTCGCGTCCGGCTGAACCATCCTACGTGGCGCCGGCAATCCTCCCCGTAGCGGGCCGCGCGCAGCTGNTCATCTCGGGCTGCAATCTCTTCGCGGCCTACGACCCGGAAAACGGGAACCTCCTCTGGTCCTCTAAAACGACGACCACCGAGTGNGTCGGCACGGTTGTGGCTTCCGGCGATCTCGTCTTCGCCAGCGGAGGCTATCCCGACAACCTCACGGTTTGCGTCAACGCCCGGAAGCCTGACAAGGTCGTCTGGAAGAAGCCGATCCGGACCTATGTCCCCTGCATGCTGNCCTTCNCCGGNCATCTCTACACGGTAACCGACCGCGGGATCGGCTANTGCTGGGAGGCCGCGACGGGAAAAGAAAAATGGAAGGCCCGCATCGGAAAGAGCTTCATCGCATCCCCCATCATCGCCGGAGACAGGATCTACGCCTGCTCCGACAAGGGAACGACCCATGTCTTCCGGGCCTCGCCGGCCGGCTTCGAACGCCTGGCNTCCAATCCCCTCGGTGATGAGATCTACGCTACTCCGTCGATCTGTGGAAACCGGATCTACCTGCGCTGCGCCTTCCGCTCCAACGGAAAACGAACGGAAACGCTCTACTGCATTGGAAAAACCCGCGAAAAACCGTAACAGAGGGCCCGTAACGAGGGGTTTCACGACAGGGACCGGATAAAGGGTAAAAACCCGGGTAAAAATCCCCTACAATTGACGAGGATTTCNGTAGNTGAATATCTGTTGAAGGAGGCTGTCATGCGCGCAAACAAATCACCTGGAATGCTCTTGGTCGCTTATTCCCTGGGGCTTGCCATATTCATCNTCGCGNCNCCNNNCGAACATCTCTCGGCTGAACCGCNCCCGGCCCCGGCCCCCTCCGCCATCGACGACTACATCGATGACCTGCTGGCGATGCAGCCNCTNTCTGAAACAAGGGGNGGGGTGCGNATGGACATCGAGGTTNTCCATGANGCCTACCTCTACGTCATGGCCCAGAAATANGAGNAGTACGCCAATTACGGNTTCGACGAAGATCTGATCGTCTCGAAGATGAAATCTGANCACACCAAGTACAAGCGCTACCAGAACCGGCTGTTCTTCNGGATCANNATAGCCGGNGAAGGNNNCAANCATGTCATCTTCGACAAGAAGCTCGCGAGCCACCTCGAGGTGTCCCAGAAATCAAAGAAAACNAACTTCACTAAGAGNAGCTACCATCTNCTCAATTCGAACCCGAAGGTGAGGTTNTCCAGATGGTCGATCTACGGAAAATCTNTTCTCTCCACCACCAAGAANAACCTCTTCGGNTTTGANAGCCTCACCGCCGATGTGACCTCCTACAGCCTCAAGGCCACCAATAAGGAGCCNATCTATTTCCGGCTCAAAGATATCCGGGTCCAGAGCGCGGGCAAGGATCCCAAGGAGAGCATCAACGTCAAGGCGCGCCAGATCTCCTCCAAGAAGAGCTGGAGCGCGCTCAAATCCCACGGCCCCACCATCGTGATGACGCCTGGAAATTGGGAGCTCCCGCTACCGCCCACAGATTTTCTCAAAATACTCAAGAAGGTCGGTTACAAGTAAGGTACCGAAATGCCTTTAACTAAAACTCCAGTGACATACGCCGCGGCAGTCTCCCTGCTGCTGTCCAGCTTTCTCCTCGCGACACCCATCGGAGAGCTGCGGGCCGCTCCGAAGCCGCCCAAGTCACCGATCGGAAAGTACCTCGATGGTCTCCTGAAGATGCAGGCCAAGTCGGCGACGAAGAACGATGTGAGCCTGAGGGTCTCCGTGATCCACGACGCCTATCTCTACTTCATGGCGAAAACATACCAGGAATACGAAGACCTGGGCCTCGATGAGAATCTGCTGGCGAAAAAACTGGGGAGCGCCCACACCAAGTACAAGCGCTTTCAGAAACGCCTCCTCTTCAGAATCAATATATCCGGCGCGGGCGGCAAACACGTCATCTTTGACAAGAGCCTGGCGAGCCACCTCGAGGTAAACCAGAAATCGGAGAAGAACGCCTTCTCGAAGAGGACCTTCCATGAGGTCGATGTGAGCCCGAAGGTGAAAGCCGAACAATGGAAGCTCTTCGGCAAGAGGATCAGCGACTACACCAGGAAGAGTCTTTTCGTGTTCAAGAATCTCAGGGCCGAGGTGACGTCTTTCAGCGTCAAGTCGAACACGACCGAGCCGGTCTATTTCAAGCTCAACGAAATCTGGACCGCCAAGAGCATCCAGAAATCTGCGGGGAAAAAAAATCTCAGGTCCCCAGGCAAAGGTAAAAAGGGGCGCAAGGGCAAAGGCGCCTCCCGTAAGCAGCTTGGAAGTCTCGGAAACGTCACCCCCCACGAACCCGTGATCAACCCCGGTGAAAATCAGATCTCGGCCAAGATGAGCTTCACCGAGCTCAAGAAATCCGGGCCCTCCGTCATTCTCACGCCCGGGCATTGGGACGCTCCACTGCCTCCGAGGCATTTCCTCGGCGTACTCAAAAAACTCGCTGACAGGTAATCGCCAGAGCTCTTCGCGATGAAGAAGTCGGAAATCGAAGAGCTGCTGCGCCAGACCCTCTCCGATCTGACCCTCAGCCGTTCTGAAAAAAAAGGCCTGCGGCTCGTCCTGGAAGATCTCCGCCTGGGCGAAGGAGATTACGGAGCGCTTCGCAAGCTCGCCTTCGAGATCGCCTGCGAATCGGTCGAGGATGTGAATTCGAGACGGATTATCGAGTGGCTGGAAGAGGTCATGAAGGTGCTGGTGCCCCGCCGGGAAAAGGAAGCGAAACCACCCGAGGCGGTTTTCAGCCCTGGCGACAGCTGCCGCAGGAAAATACTCTCCCTCTTTCACGCCGCCCGCAAATCAGTGGACATCTGCGTCTTCACCATCACCGACAACCAGCTTACCCGGGAGATCATCGCCTCCCACTCCCGCGGCTTGAAAATACGGATCATCACCGACGATGAGACCAGCCTGGACCCGGGCTCCGACATCCGCCGGCTCCAGGAGGCAGGCATCCCGGTTCTCTTTGATGACGACAAACAGCACATGCACAATAAGTTCTCCATCTTCGACGGCAAGGCGGTCTGCACGGGAAGCTACAATTGGACCAGGAAGGCCGCGACCCACAATATAGAGAACATCCTGGTCGCCCACGATCCCGCTATCTGCAAGGCCTTCACCGGGGAGTTCGAGAGCCTCTGGGGAAGCTTCTCAAGTTCCGGCAGCAGCGACTGAGGACCCGCGGTACTGGTTGCATCCAGGTATTCCGGTCGAATAGACTGATACCCATGAGATGCGCCCTGTCCATCCTCGTCCTGCTGCTCAGCCCCGGGCTCATAGCGGCAGAGCCCGGCAAGCTCGTCATCACTCCCCCTGCAATCGGCCTGCGCGGGCATCGCAGCACCCAGCAGATCCTGGTAACAACCACCATGGATGGGCTGCTCGTCGACCTGACGCGAGAAGCTGAATTCCAGCCCGCCGACCCAACCCTGCTGCTGGCGAGCAAGGACGGAACCGTGACCGCCCTGCGAAGCGGCCGAACCGAGCTCATCATTCGCCACGGAGGACGGGAGGCAAGAGTCCCGGTGGAGATCACCCGGGGAGAGGAACACATCCCCGTCACCTTCGAGCGAGACGTCCAGCCTGTGCTCACGAAGATGGGATGCAATGCCGGCACCTGCCACGGAAAACAACGTGGCCAGAATGGTTTCCAGCTCTCCCTCCTGGGATTCGACCATGACTTCGACTTCGATGCCCTGGTCCGCGAGAGCAGGGGCCGCAGGATTTCTCCCGCGGCGCCCCCCAACAGCCTCCTGCTCCTCAAGGCAGCCGCTCTCACGGCGCATGGAGGCGGCAAGCGAATCAATCCCGGCGGAAAATACTACAAGCTCATCAGGCGCTGGATTGAATCCGGTCTGCCACGCACGCCCGGTGAAGCGCCCGCGCTCGAAAAAATCACGGTCGCTCCGTCCGAACGCATCATGAGATCGAAGAAAAAACAGCAGCTGCTCGTTACGGCCCACTATTCCGATGGCAGCCACCGGGATGTCACCCGCCTCGCGGCCTACCAATCGAACGAGACTCCCATCGCCAAGGTCTACAGAAGCGGACTCATCGAGACCGGGCCGATTCCGGGCGAGGCGGCCATCATGACCCGCTACATGGGGAAATTCTCCACCTGCACGATCTCCATACCCCTCGAGGGCGAGGTACCGGCGGGTGTCTACGGCTCTCTGCCCGGGAATAATTTCATCGATCACCTGGTGTGGAAAAAGCTCGAGCGGCTGAAGATCACCCCCTCCGCCCAATGCAACGACTCGACCTACCTGAGGAGAGCCTATATCGACGTGATCGGCAAGCTGCCCAGCTCCGCCGAGACCAGGGCGTTCCTCTCCAGCAAGTCTCCCCGGAAGCGCCGGGAGCTCGTCGAACAGCTCCTCTCCCGGCCTGAATACGCCGACCACTGGGCCAACAAATGGGTTGACCTCCTGAGACCGAACCCCTACCGGGTAGGCATCAAGGCGGTACGCAGCCTCGACCGCTGGGTTCGAAAGAACTTCAGGGAGAACAAACCCTACGACCGCTTCGTCCATGATCTTCTCACCTCGCAGGGAAGCAGCTTTCGCAACGGCGCCGTCACCGTATTCCGAGACCGCAGAAGTCCCGATGAGCTCGTCACCATGTTCAGCCAGCTCTTCCTCGGGATTCGTCTAGAGTGCGCGAAGTGCCACCAGCACCCCTTTGAGATCTGGGGGCAGAAGGACTTCTACTCCCTGGCCGCCTACTTCGCGAAGGTGGGAAGAAAGGGGACGGGCCTGTCACCCCCGATATCAGGAAGCGAGGAGTTCATCTTCAACAAAGCCGCGGGAGAGGTCCGGCACCCCAGGACCAACGAGGTGCTCCCACCCAGGCCGCTCTTTGGAGAAAGCTCTCCCACGGAGCCCTCCCAGGATCCGCGGAAGACCCTCGCCGAGTGGATGATGGGAGAAGACAATCACTTCTTCCCGGCCGTAATGGCCAACCGGGTCTGGGCCGATCTCATGGGCAGAGGAATCGTCGAGCCGGTCGATGACATCCGAGAGAGCAACCCACCGAGCAACAAGGAGCTTCTTGACGCCCTGGCGCGGCACTTCCGCGAGGTCAACTATGATCTCAAGAGCCTGCTCAGGACCATCCTGGCATCCCGTGTCTACTCCCTCAGCAGCCGCCCCGGCGAGAGGAACATCTCCGATACGAGGAATTATTCCCGGCATTATCGCCAGCGGCTGTGGGCGGAGGTCCTCCTCGATGGGGTGTGCGACATCACCGGGGTCGCTGAAGATTTCTCGGCTATGCCCCGAGGATCTCGAGCCGCCGAGCTGTGGACCCACAGGACCACCTCGACCTTTCTCGACACCTTCGGGCGCCCCGATCCCAACCAGGATCCGCCCTGCCTGCGCACCGATGATACGACCGTGGTCCAGACCCTCCACCTGATGAATGCCCCAAGTCTCGACAGGAAAGTGAGAAACGACAATGGGAGGGCCGCGAAAATGGCCGCCTCCGATATGGCGCCCCGGGAAATCGTAGAAGAATTGTACCTGCTCGTTTATGCTAGATTCCCAGAAGAGAAAGAGACGAGCCTGGGCATTGCCCGAATTCCCTCGGCCACTTCTGACGGCAAGGGACGAAGGGGCGCTGTCGAGGATCTGCTCTGGGCCTTGTTGAACACACCCGAGTTCCTCTTCAAGGATTAGCGAGGTGACCACATGAAAAAAACTGCCTACCTCGACGGCCACGTTAATTGTGAAGGTGTCTCTCGGCGCAGTTGCCTCCAGCTGGGCCTTGGCGCCTTTATTGGAGGCGGACTGGTCAACGCCCTGCGCCTCAGGGCGCTGGCCGCCAGCGAGGGAGAGCCTGCGGTAAAGCCTGCCCGGTGTATTCTCGTCTGGCTTGACGGCGGGCCGACCCACTACGAAACCTTCGACCCGAAGCCGGATGCGCCCAGAGAAATTCGAGGGGAATACGAGACCATCCCGACAGGGATCGCGGGGGTTCGATTTTCAAAACACATGAAGCACCTGGCCAGGATAACGGACAAGCTGGCGATCATTCGCTCCATCAGGCACGATCATGGAAATCACGGCGCCGGCAACCACTACATGATGACCGGCGCCCCCACCAGGATCCCCGTGAGCTGTGGAGCCTTCGTCAGCTTCCATCCCAGCCTGGGATCGGTAACGGCCCGTGAACGCGGCGCTCCCCGGGGACTGCCCGCCTATTTCTCACTCGGCAGCATGTCGCGCTCCGGTGGACCGAATTTTCTGGGCGCTAGATACGCTCCCTTTGTCGTCAAGAGTGACCCCAACCAGCCAGCCTTCCGGGTAAGGGATGTCGCCCTTCCCAAGGGACTCGATGGTTCACGTTTTTCGAGCCGCCAGGAGATTCGCCGGGAGGTCGACCGCTTCCTGCGCATCCAGGACGAGACGGCCGGCGATCCGGTCGCGGCCTATGATGAATATTTTCTCCAGGGGCACAACCTGGTCACCTCGGCCCAGGCCCAGGAGGCGTTCGACATTCACCGCGAGTCGCCTTCCACCAGGGACCGGTACGGACGAGATTCCTTCGGCCAGAGAGCGCTGCTGTCGCGGAGGCTCATCGAGGCGGGGGTCCCCTTCGTCACCATCTACGATGGGGGCTGGGATCACCACACGAACATCTTCAAATCACTTGACTCCAAGCTTCCCCCCAGGGATCGGGCCCTGGCGGCCCTGATCCAGGATCTTGATCAGCGGGGTCTCCTCGACTCCACCATGGTGATCTGTCTTGGAGAATTCGGCCGCACACCTAAGATCAACGACCGTGGAGGACGGGACCACTGGTCCAACGCGATGTCGGTCCTCTTTGCTGGCGGCAATACTCCCGGCGGGCAGGTGGTCGGCGCCACAGACCGCAAAGGCTACAGCGCATCGCGGCGGATACTTTCTCCCGAGAACTTTGCCTCGACGATTTACAGGAAGCTGGGCATCGATCCCGGAAAGATCCTCTATACCCCTGAAGGACGTCCCGTCCCCCTGGTGAGCGACCCTTCCCCTATCCGCGAATTGATGGGCTGAGGGGTCACATTCAGCGTTCCCTTTCGCAGCAGGACCATCATGAACACTCGAGGGATCAAAATGCGGACAGCCCTCCTGGGAATGTTGATCTCCATCCCCGCATACGCAGAGGAGAAGGCTCCTAAGTTGACCGGGTTGTTCCCACACGGGGCGAGCCGGGGGAAGACCGTGACCGTGAGCGCCTCGGGAGAATTCCCCTCCTGGCCTCTCGATTCCTGGCTGTGCGAGGAGAGTGAACGGGATACAAACCTCACCTGCAAGGCCCTGCCCGAGAAGGGAAAGCTCGAGATCTCAATACCAGGAGATGCGCGACCGGGTATCTACTGGCTGCGGCTCTACAATAGGGTGGGAGCATCGAGCCCCCGCCCCTTCCTGGTCAGCGACCTGCCCGATGTCATCGAGGAGGAACCCAACAACTCATCCAATGAGGCGCCTCACCTGGAAAAACCCAGCCTGATGATTCATGGGCGCCTGGAGAAAAAAGGAGATGTCGACAGCTACTCGGTCGACCTCGAAGATGGAGATGTCCTGGTGGCCGACCTGACAGCCAGCCGGGTCCTTGCATCTCCAATGGATGGAAGCCTGCAGATCACCTCCGTCGGAGGTTTCATCCTGACTGAAAACGATGACGACCAGGGAATGGACCCGAGGATTGTCTTTCGCGCCCCGGCTCCAGGGCGCTACATCGTCAGGCTCTTCGCCTTTCCCGCGAAACCCAACTCCAGCATCCAGTTCTCCGGCGGGAGCGACTACATCTACCGCCTGGCCCTGACGACCGGTCCGTTTATCGAGTACTCCTACCCCCTGGCCGTCGGACTGGCTGCTCCCGCCGAGGTGGCGCTGCATGGCTGGAATATTCCGGAAGACCGGAAAACTATCAAGATAGCGGCGAACGGAGGGCGGGGCCTGGACCTTGTCAGGATTCCCGGCGCAGCCAACGCCGCGCCCCTGGCACGTGAAGATTGCAAAAGCATCACGGAAGAGGAGTATGCGAAGATGGGCAGGCTGCCGGAACCGACCGGAACACTGATCGTCAGCGGCCGAATCAGCTCACCCGGCGAGAGAGACACCTATGTATTCTCCGCCCCGGGAAAAGAAAACTTCGAGGTCTCCGTCACCGCCCGCCGGGTAGGCTCACTCCTCGACCCGGTGCTCATGGTGAAAGATGCCGACTCAAAAACCGTAGCCGAAAAGGACGACACCGATAGCGGACTCGATTGCACGACCCAGTTCACCACAGCGGAGAACAAGACCTACCGAATAGAGGTCAGGGATCGATTCAGCCATGGCGGCCGCCGTTTTTTCTACATGCTGAGGATTGCCAGGCCCGCCAGGGCCTTCTCCCTGAAGCTGGCCTCTGACAGCTTCGTCCTCGATAAAGGCAAGAAGCTGGAGATACCCGTCACTGTAGACAGGCGTGGCGGCTATGAGGGAAAGATCCTCATCACGGCCACTGGCCTTCCCAAGGGCGTCAGCTCAACTACCGCGGAATCCCTGCACGGGAAGGACTCAGCCAAGGCCGTAAAGATAGTCCTCGAAGGTGATTCCACCCCCCTGGACATTCCCTTCCGCATCAGGGGAAGTGATGGAGCCGACGGCGCCGAGACCTGCTGGGCCGGCTATAATGTACCGGGCCGCAAGGCCCCGCTGACGAAGGCGTGGCTGACGGTCAAGGGAGAGTGAGCGGGCCTCACCTCGACCCGATCGCTCATTCGTCCTCTCGGATCAACTCGATGCCACAGACGAGCGGAAGCCCGGCTTCCTTTTCGCCCGAGGGTGAGAGGGTCACCTCTATACCAGATGTGACCCTGACCCCGGTAATTTCATGGACCACACCGGACGCTCCAGCGGCGCCTCGCGCCGCGGCATCGAGGCCCTCCAATACCTTCTTTCCCTGCAGGCTGACATCGTAGCCGCCGCCGGGATCCCCGGACGCCCGGCAGTAGAGCTTCACTGTAAAAGTTGCCGCCGGGGCCTTCGGCAGCTTCAAGGAGATGCCGTGAAGACCCCGATACCCCGAAGCGAAGATCCATGCGCCGGAGGTTGCGCCCGGACTTGCCGGGTTCCCGCTGAAGGTGACAGCAGTCTTCGGCTCCAACTCCAGCTCGAATTTCGGAGAGGGACCGCCAACGAGCGGGTACTCCAGCCACAGGGTTCCGTCTTCGGCTAGCCGGTCTCCGGGAGCGGCGAAATTGATACCGAGACGGCGAACCTGCTCCTTCTCGATACTGAAGGTATTGAAGGTCCACATCCCCAGCTCCGGCATATGAATCAGCCCGAGCGAAGACTGGTTCTGGTAGCTGCAGTTGCAGGTCCGGGTGTAATCCGGCGCGCAGAGAACTCCATCTCCACAGATTAGATTGGCGGTACAGCTCGAGCGAAANCCGCCNAGGTTGCCTGTCCCGCTATTGCCGGCGAGGTCAAAGAAACCCGCNGCCGCCGAACGGAAGGTCAGGAGATGCTCGCTGGCGATGGCCGTATTGCAGCCATAGTGTCTGGAGAAACCCCAATCCACCTCGCGCTGAAGAACGGGATTCAGTCTCCGCTTGCGCTTGCCGGTGAGCAGCTCGAAGGCCTTGCCCTGGGTTATGATCGTATCATGGTGAAGTATGCAGGGGCCATCGTAGACAACCTGGGATTTCCACAGGACCTCCCCCGTCTCGCCCCTATGCGCCAGGAGACAGTTCCCCTTTTCATCAGGAAGCATGTCACGGGATGCCCTGCTGGACTGCAGGACGATATCGTGCTCGGCTGAATAAGAAATAAAGGTCCCGTAGTAGGGCGCCTTTTTTTTCCAGAGAATGGAGCCNTCTGCGAGGCTGGCCGACATCACCCGGGTGCTGCCAACCGAGGAGCGNCCCCGTCTGCGCAGCTTCTTTTCATACGATTCGGGAAGGCTGTCGACGGTNAANAGCCNGCCNCCGCCNAGNCAGATCGCGTTGTGCCGGAANGAGTTCNCGGCGGCCAGCTTCCAGAGCATCCTGCCGCTGTGNCGATCGAATCCNCCCAGGTACCTGCTCGCCGTCCCATCCCACACGTTCTTCTGACCCAGCTTACCGGTACGTTCCTCGGGNACATCCGGACAGNCCAGGCGCAGCAACCTGCGATTCAGNCTCTTAANACCNNCCGAGTCGCCGGCATTTTNTCGATGCAGGCGGAGCAGCTGCTTGACGGCATCGAGCTTCTTCACCGCAGCCTTGCCCTGATCGGCCACGGCCAGGTTCTCGGCAAGATCTTCGCGGTCCAACAGCCTGTTCAGCTGCCCGACCAGCCATGATTTCTCGCCCTGCAGAAAAGATTTTCCGGCGGGCTTGAAACCGGTTACCGACTTGAGCAGTTCTTTCAGCTTGTCCACCTGCTTGTCGTTGAGATCGTTCAGATCGTAGAGGTCAAACTCAGGCGTGGAAAACCGCATTGGAGAGGCGCCGAGAACCAGGATGTCCTCATGGACACCGAGAAACCCCAGGTGCTGGACTCCCGGTTTCCCCGCTTCGTTTTCAAACTGGATCCTGGACTCTACCGAGCCGTTCTTCGGATCGAGCTTCAGGCAGGCCTTTCCATAGAGCACGTAGATCGCGTCACTCCTCGACACGTAATTGCCGCCAAGCGAGTTCGCGCCGGGTTGGTGGCCGGTATTGGTATAGGGTTTCCCTATACCCGGAAACTCCGCCTCCCAGAGCAGTCTCCCCGTATAGACATCGAGAGCCCGCAGGATGTCCGGTCCCTCGATGAGAATGCGCCCCCCCACCACATGGTGCCGGGGACCGTGGCCATGGCGGGGCAGAATCCTGGTATTGGAGGCGCCCCCGAACCAGAGCACTCCAAGCGGCGCCCTGACGAGGAAGTCGCGCGACATGTTGCTATTGGTGCCATCTCCGTATTGATGGGTCCAGCTTCCCGAGCGGGGAAGAGGGCCGGAGCGGCGCAGGCTCAACCCTCCACCCTGCTTCTCGATCTCCACCCCCTCCAGGCCCGCACTCCCGGCCGCGGCGTCGAGAGCATCTCGCGTCACGACCCCTCCGGGAAAGAAGGCAGTTCCCCCATAGGGACGCAAGGATCGAAGAATCGAAACGAGGCCCGCTGGTGAAACACCTGTGGCGGCCTCACCCCCCCCTGCAATAGCCAGGTTCGCGAAATAAGGAGGCGCGCCCCAATCCGCTGGATCGCCCCGGTGGACACTCACCCGCTTGCCGTAGACCCCGGCGCTGACCAGCTTTTCACGCAGGGCGGACACCCTCTCCGCATCATCTTCCAGGACCACCAGGCGCAGGCTGGTACGCGAAAGGAGTCCCTCTATGAGGGGCATGGTCGCCCCCGCGGCAAGCAGGCAATAGCCCTCCTTCAGGGATGAGTCCGCCAGGAGCGTGGCCAGGCCGGCGGAAATGCCGGCCCCGCTCTCCAGCTTGTTCACAGGCTCGCCTCTCACCACCGGCTTCCCCTTCCTGGCCGCCCCGTAGCAAAAGACCCCGCCTTCCCTTGTCGCCACCAGGAGGCGGCCNCCGGAGCAGGCGAGGCTTCCGGGTGTTCCGGGCAGCTTCTTCTTCCATGCGAACTTCGGGCGCTTTCTCCCCGCGACTCCGCCACGAGGCATATCGAACGCCAGGAGCGTTCCGGCACAGGCGACGTAGATCCTGCCCCCCGCCCTCACNGTCAGGGTNTCCAGGACCTTACCGGANTCACCATCTTTGAGCAGCGGGAACAGGGCCCGGGATATCTTCCAGGACGGCCCAAGCGCAAGCTGGCGCTTGAGNCCACGCGGNAGNNCNCTGAAGAGCGCCTGCCTGGGTATCTCCCCATCCACGTTGCGCAGCTTTTCTACNTCCACGAGCCGTGCCTTCGAGGTGATCACCTCGAATNTCCCGGCAGCGGCCAGGCCGCCACNCCCGTTTTTTTTCGCCGCAGTCGNGCTCTTTCCCGAAAGCGGTATCCGGGTCTCGGCCNTGCAGGTCCAGTTCGATGGAATAAGATAGAAGGCTGTCCTGCAGATCGTCTCGACGGGCTTCACCGAGGGATCNTCAAGNCGCTTCGTTGGTACGAGAGCATCCTTATAGCTCAGCACCCCGGCCTCGACAATTTTCGCATCCCNGGCCTTGTATTTATTCGGCATCACATAGCTGATGCTCTNGAGGACTTCGCCGGCGCCATCCTTTACCNGCTTGCGCAGNTCCTCTACCTTGCCTCCCCTTATNGATGCCTCGTANCTCGCNCCCCTGCTCTCATCGGACCAGGTCACGTGAAAGTTGTTCCGGTCAAAACGAATCCNCTTGCCAAGACGCATCGCCTTCAATCGCAGGAANGCCTCCTCCTTGCCCTTTTCGATGACCGAGGAATAGACAGCTCCGGAATCCAGGGCCGCATCCTGTCCGAGGACACCTTTGATTCGCTCGCCTGCNCTGAGGTTGTACAGCAAACCGGAATTCATGAAGGCGCTACCGGTGGCCGCTACGTGGTAGGACTCTTTCTTGGCGTTCTTGGCGAGGTTGTAGTAGAGCAGGCGTCCGGTGCTCCTGTCCAGGCAGGCGGGAACAGCCCTGCCATTGGGGACCAGCANGCTGTCGCCGACGGCCACGAGGTAGCCCTGCGGCGCAAGCCCNCCGAAGGCCGGGCTGTTGTGGGGCTGGTTGAGGTAAAGCGCCCCGCCNGTATCGTTTGTCCAGAGCNGCCTCCCGGTGACGGCATCGAGGCANTGGACATAGGTTCCCATGAAGGGCCAGATGCTGGCGCCAAAGTAGACCCNGCCNTCTTTCACCACGGGAGCGCCGCGAGCGGGCCAACTGGAAATGACCCTGCCGTTACCTGTCACCTTCCGGCTGGTTGGTCCGCCCCGAAAGCGCCAGAGGAGCTTACCTTCCCCGGCATCGAGACAATAGAGGTAGCCATCATCAGAACAGAAATAAAGTCTTCCGGCCGCGGCGAACGGAGCGAAGCGGACCGGGCCATCAGCGAAGAACCGCCAGCGCAGCGCCCCATCTTCAAGCCCATAGGCGCTCACGCTGTCCTGGAGGGATGAGGCCAGAAAGACCCTGCCGCCCGCCTCGATCGGCTGGTAGCAGATGTCGAACTGGAGCCGGGCCTGGTCCGGCCAGGCAGGCTCCAGCCGGGGAAGCTGCAGCCGCCAATGAAGCGACAGTTCCTCCGGAAGCTCCTCATCTGTGGTGGCGCTCCTTCGAGCATCTCCCCGCCAGGNGGGCCAGTCGGCCCTGGCCCCTGCCATGAAGAAGAACGACAGAACAAAAAAGACGAGGGCGCCGAACCTCCCCNGCATTCCAGGGCCGTCCGGTGATTGCTTTTTCAGGTCGTTGGTCTCGGGTGCCACCCTTTTTCTCCAGTGAAGTTAACCGCAGCCGGAGGCTGCTATGATGCCGTCGAGACAGTATCCTGTGTTCTCGCCCTCGCCTCAACCATCCTCGCCAGTTTTTACCCAGCGCAGGTTCCTGAATTCAGGCCAGTCTCCCGCCCAGCGAACNCTGCCGAGCACCTTTCCTCCACGATCTCCGTAATAGGCCCTGAAACCGAGCAGGTCGGCGACATCCCAGGACTCCAGGCGTTTGCTCGATTCCTGGTGAATGAACTCACCCGCCGCGAGACTGACCTCATNCCATCCGGACCCGCCCGGCAGTTCGACAACGGTAACCGACTCGCCCTTACGACTACCCCGGTAGCCCCTGAAGAAGTTCTCAGTGATGACGACAACCAGCCGATTAGGCTTTTCCGTCTTCACCTCGAAGGTCAGCCGCTCACCTGCCCCTCCCCGCCANTTCGGATCCGNAATCTTGCGGGTCCAGANCTGCCANTGATGCGGATTGTCGGCTGACAATCGGTACCAGTCCCGGAACCCACGGGAGAAATCATCGACCAGGCGCGACGGCGTATCGGTCGCCCGCGCNCCCTTCTCNCTCAGCTCCCCCGGNGCGGCCGTGTGGAGCATCGAGCTGATGGCGAAGACTGATGTGGGCCGCGCGAATTGGACTTCCACCGGTTTCTTGAGCCGGTAGTAGATGTTGGCAAAGGCGAACAGTGGCCGCTCCACGGAGAGAATCGGNAGCTCAGCCGACCAGGAGTCTCCTTCCCGCCCACCCTTCGCGGTCCGCCAGAACCGGGCCCGCGGATCAGGATCGACAGAATACATGATCTCGACCCTCACGATCGGCTGAGAGGAGGATGGTGTCACGACGAACCTCGGAACCCCATCGAGGAGCAGCCGCGACCCGGGCATCGGAGGGAACGTGAAGGCTCCCTTGAGGTGCTGGTCGAGCCAGAGCGGNCGCGTGACNGCGAAGGCAGGNGTGAANCGGTGGTTGAGATGAGGAGCGAAGGAGTACCTCACATCCGCATGCGGGATCAGNGCTCCTGTGCGATAGGTGTCATCCATGATCCCGTGNAAATCATTTGTCGCGCCCAGCCAGAGCAGGGGAGCNCTGATGCGTGAAGCATAGGCTTGAAAACCGATCGTCGCCCGGAACAGTTCGATAGCTCCATTCGGAACCTGCCGCCTCTGCTCAGGCAGAAGCTTCCACCTCATCGTCCGGAATCCCTGTCCACCGACAGAGGGCGCCGCCGCCTTGACTCGCCTGTCTGTCCCGGCCACGTAGACGGTCAGGTTTCCTCCCATAGAATGCCCATAGACCCCGAGGCGGCCCGGATCGACTCCAGGCTGCCGTTCCAGGAAGGTCAGTCCCCTTCTACCCGCGATGGTCAGCAGGTACCAGTTGTTGTTTCTTGGAGACTCGAAGCCATCGAGATATTTCTCGCCGGGCTGAAGATTGGAATAGCCGGACACGTTCTGCTGCGTAGGATCAACCGCCCCCCAGTCGGTGTTCGGATCGCCCGGCTGCGCCCCCTCCATCTCACGCCCACCCCAGTTGATTGAGAGACAGGCGTAGCCGCGCCGAGCGTAATATCTCACCTCATGGAGAAATGCCCGCTGCCCACCTCCATGCAGATGCAAGAGGCCCGACAGCTTTCGACCTCCCCTGGGGCGCCCATAGAAGGCGGCTATTCGTGCCGCCCTGCCCTTGAAGGTCCCGACATGGAAGGTGACATAGCTCAGGAGCAGGCCATCCTCCTTCCACTGCCGTACGCTCCGGACATCGAGCGGCTCGGCGCCAGGATCGATATCCGTCCAGAGAGCCTCCACAGACGCCGGCGCCTTGTCTTCCGCCCCAGCTGACCCGAGAGCGAGCAGCAGACTTAAGATAGCCGACAAAGGGATCCCCGTGGGCGCCAACCCTCGATTCCNCAAGCATNTGCTCATAAAGCGGCCTTTTATTCCATTTCAGCAAGGATGCAGAACAGACAGAACCCTTACCACCAACGATATCTCCTGTTAAACTGTTTTAGTAGATATTGCTTNTTGGACCGACACCAGAACAGATCCCACTNACGGAGGAGCGCNCCCCATGAGGCCTGGATTCTTTTCACTGCTGGCGATAGCGTCGCTTGTCNTGNCTTGCNCCACAAGAGNCGATGCCTGCTCNGTNCCGGTTTTCCGCTACGCGCTCGAGCGCTGGCAGCCTGATCTGTTCCAGGCCATCGTAGTACACCGAGGCGCCCTGAACAGTGAACAGAAAAAGCTCGTCGATGCCTTCGACCGCAGCAGAGGAAAGAACATGGCGAACGTCGANCTCGTCACGGTAGACCTTGACGACTCCCCGCCTCCCGAACTGCTCACCCTCATCAAGAAGCAGGATGCGGCTGACCTGCCCCGNATCCTCCTGATGCCGCCCCCCTTTACCGGCTCCCCGACTCCTCTATGGTCGGGCAAGCTCGAAGCCGAGAGCTCGCTGAAGGANTTCGACACNNTTGTTGATTCNCCGGCCCGCCGAGAGACGGTNAANCGGCTNCTCNCNGGNGATTCGGCNGTCTGGCTCTGTCTCGAGTCAGGAAACAAGGAGCTGGATGACAAGGCCTTCAAGCTGCTTGACACGCACCTCGAAAAACTCGGCAAGGAACTGAAGCTTCCCGAGCAGACACCCGAAGATCTCGATGATCCCGACAGCCAGGTTCGATTTGNAAANCTCCCGGTCCGGATAGCCTTCTCCNCGATACGCGTTTCCCGCGACGACGCGCTGGANAANGGCCTCATCGATCAGCTGATGAGAACCGAAGATGACCTGCTGGAGGAAAGCGGCAAACCCATGGTCTTCCCGGTCTTTGGCCGCGGCAGGGCCCTCTGGGCCTATATNGGGGCCGGGATCAGTGAAGAAAACATTACCGAGGCGGCCCAATTCCTCACCGGCGCCTGCTCCTGTCAGATCAAGAGACAGAACCCGGGCACGGACCTCCTGCTGAGCGCGGATTGGGAAGGCTCCCTTGAAGGCCTGATCGAGACCAGGGACGTGGAGCTGCCGCCCCTGAGCGGCCTGGAAGATTTCGCCGTGGACCTCGAAGAAACCGAGGTTACCGAGGGAGGAACCGTNGCGAAGGTGAATCTCGTCCAGAAGACGCCGGAGCNCGTCGACGACACCCAGCCCGACGAGTCAACTGCGGGGGAAAAACCCAGTGGTGATGAATCCNCTACACCGGCCGTTGCCGGGATCGAGAAAACGGAGTCGCCCGCTTCCGACGAGACCACCGCGGCGGACAGCCCGCTTCAGCGCAATATCATACTTCTTGGAATCGCCGGGCTCGCGCTCCTTGCGGGCATGACCTTCCTCGTCCGGAAAAAACAATAAGCCCNCCAGGCGAACCGCACCCAATGAAGCTCGCACATCTCATCCTCCGGGAGATCGCCTCGCGCAAGGTGTCCTTCTTCGCCAGCCTGCTGGCGGTCTGCGCCTCGGCCTGCTGCGTGGTTGCTTCCTTCGGGCTGCTGAAGGACCACAAATACGACACCGGGGANCTCCTCCGGAAAGAAACCCGAGACGAAGAAGAGAGGCTGAAGAAATATACCCTACGGCTTGCCGAGCTTACCCGCAAACACGAGGACGAGACCCGCAAGACCATGAAGAACCTCGGGTTCAACATACTGATCCTGCCCAAAGATCAGAACCTGGCGGATCTCTACGCTGAGGACTTCGCCTCAAAGTACATGCCGGAGGAATACGTCCATCGTCTCGCCAATTCGAAGATCGTCACGATCAACCATCTCCTGCCAAGCCTCACCCAGAAAATGACCTGGCCGGAAAAGAAGCGAACAGTCATTCTAATTGGAGTCCGGGGAGAGGTGCCGCTCATGCACAAGGACCCCAAGAAACCTCTTCTTGACGCGGTCCCCAAGGGCTCNGCCGTCCTGGGCTACGANCTCCACCAGAGCCTTGGACTCTCCGAGGGGGACAAGCTCACCCTGCTGGGAGAAGAATTCACGATCCACAAATGCTACAAAGCCCGGGGCAATAAGGACGACATCTCGATCTGGGTCGACCTCGCCAAGGCCCAGGGGATGCTCCGCAAGGAAGGTAAGATCAACGCGATCCTGGCGCTTGAATGCAATTGCTCAGCCGACCGCTTGCCGATCATCCGCAAAGAGATCGCCGGTATCCTCCCGGAAACGCAGGTCATCGAGCGCGGAACGCGAGCGACCGCCAGGGCTGAGCAGCGCCTGGCCGCGCGCAGATTGGCGGAAAAAACCCTGGCCACCGAGAAGCAACGCAAGGATGAAACCCTCNTANGCAGCCGACAAAAACGCGCTAAACTCTACGACGAGTTGCAGTCCTTCACCGACACCCTCATCCTGCTCGTTCTTGCCGGCTGCGCCCTACTCATTGGCCTCCTCGCCTTCCTCAACGTCCGCGAACGCCAGGCGGAGGTCGGCATTCTTCGAGCCATCGGGCTCAGGAGCTCCCAGATCTACTCCATATTCCTCGTCAAGGCCCTCTTCATAGGCGTCTTCGGGGCCCTTGTGGGCCTGCCGCTGGGTCACCTGGTAGCCACCTGGGCCGGAAAGATCCCCGCGACTGCCCAGGGAGAACTGCTCAAGGCCAACGCTGACCTCTTCCTGCTCGTCCTGGTGACGACTCCACTCGTCACCCTCCTTGCAAGCTGGATCCCTACCCTCCTGGCTGTGCAGCAGGATCCGTCAAACATCCTTCGCGAATCATAGAAGGTGCAAGGGACTCAGATGGAACGCTTGGCCAGGCCCCGCTGGTTGAGATAGTCAACCAGGAGNTCGCCCATGCCGCGGCTGGTATCGACGAGGACACGTTCNACCTTATTGGCCTGGCAGATTTCCTCAAAGCGATCATTGAAGTTATTGAGCGCGCCGAGGTAGGCCTTCCGAAGCTCCGTTGGCTGCATGAGAATTTCATCGGGAATCTCCAGCCCGATGAACTTGATCATGCCCTCAAAGCTGAAATCCANCTCATCATGGTGGAGGACCTGGAAAAGAACCACCTCGTGCTGCTGATACTTCAACCTCTGGAGAACCTTCTCGAGGCCATCGAGGTCGTCCGTGAAGAAATCGCTGAAGACCATGACGATCTCTCTGCGGCCGGTACGCCCCGCGATCTCCGCGAGACATTCGGACATATCGGTCTTNTCCTTCGGCTCNATCTCGTCGAGNTGTTCNGTCATGCGCTGNANCTGGGCCATGGAGTTCCCGGGAGGGATATAGCCAAGNACCTTCTCGTCAAAGGTCGCCATGGAGACCCGGTCACTCTGCTTCACGATGGAATAGCCCAGGGTCGTCAACATCTGGGCGGCGTAGAGCAGCTTCTGCTGGCCCTCCTCGCCGTAGCGCATCGAGGCACTGACGTCCAATACAAGGTGAGCGGTGAAGTTGGTCTCCATCTCGTATTGCTTGATGAAGAACTTGTCGCGTTTGTAGTAGACACGCCAGTCGATGTGACGAATGTCATCACCGGGCACGTAGTCCCTGTGACCGGCAAACTCCACGGCGAACCCGTGCAGCGGAGACTTGTGGGCCCCCGCAAGGTTTCCCATGACCAAGCCGCTCGGCTTGACCGGGCTCCCCTTCATCTTGCCGAGGACCTCCGGGTCGATATAACGTGAGAGTATGCTCTTGGCCATCTTTGACTACCTATGCCGCCGGCTGCGAGTACTTCTCGCCGGCATCCACGAAATCCAGCAACATGTCGATCAGGCTCTCGCTGTCGAGGTCGTTGGCGTGCGCCGCGTAATTNCAGGCGATCCGATGCCTCAGGGCGGGCTTCGCCACAGCATCGACGTCGCCGACGGAGGCGTGGTAGCGACCATAGAGAAGCGCCCTGGCCTTCGCGCAGGTCACGAGAGTCAGGATCCCCCGGGGACCGGCACCCCAGTCAAGCCACTGGTTCACAAAATCAGGAGCCCCTTCTTCACCCGGCCGGGAAGCCCGAACCAGGGCGTGGGCATATCCAAGCACCTGGTCACTGACAGGAACCCGGGTCACGAGATTCTGAATCTCGATGATCTGCTTGTCGGTGAGGACAGGCTTGATACCACCCAGNTCGCCAGTCGTTACCCGCCTGGCGATCTCCCATTCTTCAGCGCTGCTGGGATAGTCCACCTTGATGTAGAGGAGGAAACGGTCGAGCTGGGCCTCCGGAAGCGGATAGGTNCCCTCCTGCTCCAGCGGGTTCTGGGTCGCGAGGACGAAGAACGGATCCGGCAGGGAGTGGACCGTTCCGCCCGCGGTGACCTGCCGCTCCTGCATGGATTCGAGCATAGCGGCCTGGGTTTTCGGAGGAGTCCGGTTGATCTCATCGGCGAGAACCATGTTCGCGAAGATCGGCCCCTGCAGGAATTTGTACTCACGCTGGCCCGCNCCGGCGCCCTGGATGATATCGGTTCCCGTCACATCACTGGGCATGAGGTCCGGGGTGAACTGGATCCTCNTGAAGCTCAGCTTCAGAGATTCCGCGATCGAGGAGATCAGGAGAGTCTTCGCCAGTCCCGGGACGCCCTCGAGCAGAGCGTGTCCGCGGGCGAACATGGAGATCAGCACATGCTCGATCACCTCATCCTGGCCGACGATGACCTTGGAAAGCTCATCTCGGATCTTGTTGTAGGATGCCTCACACTTTTTTACCGCCGCTACATCCTTGGCGGGTATCTTCTCACTTGTTGCCATTACTCAACCTCCTGATTTTCCGTCCAAAAATCCCTCGTTTACTTCAGTAAAATAACGCCCCGCCTCAATCGATACTTTCGAAATAGCGGCGAAGCCTGTCCCTGTAACCCCTCGGCGCAGGGCGACGCGCACGTGCGTTCATCGCCTTTCGCAAAGCGGGAGGCANCCTGCTGAACCATGCTGCCGTTTTCAATTTCCTTGTTTGACTGTCCACGTCACGGGCGCCCGCGTTAGGAGTCCGGCTGTCACTCTGCTGAATGCTGGGNATGACCTNCAGNGCCCCGTCCTTGACGCCCTGGTTCTCNGCGAAGCTGCCGCCCTTCGAGCTTCCNCCTCCTTTTCCCGAAGGAGACGTCTGGCCGGGCTGCTGACCCTGGCCNTGACCTTGNCCTTGNCCNTGGCCNTGACCNTGNCCTTGNCCTTGNCCTTGNCCTTGNCCTTGNCCTTGNCCTTGNCCTTGNCCNTGNCCCTGAC
>NZOA01000024.1 GCA_002695115.1 Planctomycetota bacterium | reverse complement strand
AACCGGGAGGGCGCGGGGAGCTACCCCTGCCGCCGGATCATCCTCGCCACCGGCTATTACGACAACCCCAACCGCATGGGCATTCCCGGCGAGGACCTCCCCCACGTCAGCCACTATTACTCCGAGGCGCATCCCTTCCTGGGGCGGCGGGTCCTGGTGGTCGGCGGCAAGAACTCGGCCTGCGAGGCCGCGCTCGATCTCTTCCGCCAGGGCGCGGAGGTCACCATCGCCCATCGCGGCGCGGAGCTCGGAGACGGAGTCAAGTACTGGGTGCGCCCCGACGTGGAGAACCGGATCGAGGCCGGAGAAATCCGCGCCCTGTTCAACACCAGGGTAACCACGATCGAAGACAGGAAGGTCACCCTGGAGACCGATGGCCGGGAAGCGCCTCTGGAAGAAGAATACGACCAGGTGTTCCTGCTGACGGGCTACCACCCTGACTCGGCGCTCATGGAGAGCTGCGGTCTGCGGCCCGACCCCGAGACCCTGAAGCCCGCCCTGGGCCCGGAGACTCTCGAGTCAGTGGACGTGCCGGGTCTCTACCTCGCCGGCAGCGTCAGCGCCGGCTACGAGACAGGCAACGTGTTTATCGAGAACGGCCGCTTCGACTGCGAGAAGATATTCGCCAACCTCGAGCGCGAGCTTGGATAAGGAAACCGGACCTCCGGGAGCGGAGACTCAGCCCAGCAGGGTCTTCCCGCCCGAGTCGAGATCGTCGATGGCCTCCATGACGCGCTGTGACATGGCCTCTTCAGCCGCCTTGAGGTAGCTGCGAGGGTCGTACTTCTTCTTATTGCCGACCTCGCCGTCAACCTTGAGCACCTCATCGTAGTTGGTCATCATATGGGCGGCAATCGGACGGGTAAAGGCGTACTGGGTGTCAGTGTCGACGTTCATCTTGATGACACCGTACTCGAGGGTCTCCTTGATCTGGGCCTTCACGCTGCCTGAGCCGCCATGGAAGACGAGGTGGAAGAGCGCGTCGTCGCCGAACTCCGCCTTGATGGCATCCTGCCCCTGCTTGAGGATCTCAGGGCGCAGCTTGACGGCGCCGGGCTTGTAGGCCCCGTGGACGTTGCCGAAGGTCGCGGCGAACATATAGGTTCCATCGACCTCCTTCATGCGCCGGAAGACCTCCACCATGTCCTCGGGGGTGGTGTAGAGTTTTTCAGCGGGAGTATCCGCGGTGCCGGCGGACCCATCCTCTTCCCCACCGACGATCCCCGCCTCGATCTCGATCATCTGGCCGATCTTCGCCATGCGTTCGTAGAGCGGAACCGACAGGTCGAGGTTTTCATCGAGCGGAAGGTTCGACGCATCGAGCATATGGCTCGAGTACAGCGGTAGCTTGCCCTCGGCCACACGCCCCTCGGACACCTCGATGAGAGGGACCATGAAGCTGTCTACCTTGTCGGGAGGACAATGGTCGGTGTGGAGGGCGACAAGAACATCGTATCTCTCGGCCATGCGATGGATGTGCTCGGCGATGGAGATCGCCCCGAGGACCAGGTCATTCACCCCGAGGCCGGAAGCGAAGGCGCCACCACCGGTCGAGACCTGGATCATTCCATCGGATTTTTTCTCGGCGAAGCCATTCAGCGCGGCGTTCGCCGTCACCATGCTGCTTACGTTGATGGCGGGATAGGCGTAGTCACCGGCCTGCGCGGCATCGAGCATTTCCCGGTACTGCTGGGGAGTTGCGATAGGCATCTGTTTGTCGTTCCTCTATAAGTTATTCAGGTTTATGAAATCTTTGCGGTATCCCGGAAGGTTTCCTCTGACGCCTTCAAGGGCGTACGCGCCGACCTCCTGAAACACCAGCCCTCCACAGCCTAGTCGACGGAGGGTGCTCACCATACCTTGAGCGAGGCTCAAAACTGAAAATGGCAAGTCCGAGAGTGTAAATGAAGGATCCGGAGAACACAAGCCCGGAGAGAAAAGAGCCTGGAGAGACCCCCCAGGACCCTGCGGGGTTGACCGGGGATCTCCGTAAACTCCTTCTCGAAAACGGTTTCGACAGGGTTGGATTCGCCGACGCCGGGAGCACTCCAGGCGCCGACCATTTCAGAGAGTGGCTCGATCGGGGCTACGCGGGAAACATGGACTACCTCGCTCGAAACACCGAGCGCCGCCAGGATGTACAGAAAGTGCTTGAGGGCGCCCGCGGCGTCATCGTGACCGCGATGCACTACGGAGACGGCGGCTCCGTCGGGATCGCGAATCCCGCGAGTGACCGGGCCGAAATATCCTCCTATGCCCGCGGCACCGATTATCACCGGATCATCGAAAAACGGCTGAAGAGCTGCTGCCGCCTGCTGAGAGAACGCTTCGCGGGAGAGTACCGCTACTACGTCGATACCGGCCCTGTGCTGGAGAAGGCTTGGGCGCAGAAAGCCGGGATCGGCTGGATTGGAAAAAATACCTGCTCCATCGACACCGACAACGGCTCCTACTTCTTTCTCGGGGTCATTCTCACCACCCACGCGGTAGAGCCCGATCCGCCGGCGCTGGATCATTGCGGCAGCTGCACCCTCTGCCTCGAGGCCTGTCCCACCGCCGCCTTCCCCGATCCCTACGTTCTCGACGCCCGCCGCTGCATCAGCTACCTGACGATCGAAGAGCGCGGCGAGATCATCGAGGAGCTGGAAGAAAAGATGGAGAACCTGGTCTTCGGCTGCGACATCTGCCAGGAGGTATGTCCCTGGAACAGCGAACCGAGAGTTCGCGACGAGCCGGGACTCGCCGCCCGCGAGGAAAACATCTTCCCCAGGCTCTCGGAGCTGGTCGAGCTGACGCCGGAGAGTTTCTCCGAGCGGTTCCCGCAGAGCCCCATCAGGCGCGCCGGCTTCCGGGGCTTCCTGCGTAACGTTATCATCGCGTTGGGAAACTCCTCACCGCAAAACGCCCTCGAGCACCTGAACCAGCTCGGCCGGCGGGAGTCCATCAGAAAGGACCCTCTTCTGAAGCGAACGCTCGAACGCGCCCGCCGCAGGCTGATGGAGAAAAACAGGGTCGAACGAAGCGGGAAAATCCGCGAAGAATTCAAGCGCACGAAAATCCAGGGCCCCATCCCCACAGCTATGGCGATCCTGTCGGTCCTGGCCTTCCTGGTTTTCTGGCTCACCTGGATCACGGATAAGACCAATTATGGCGTGTGGATTCCGGGGGTTTTCTTATATATTTTTTTAATGACCTTCCTGTATCACCTGGCTCGCAAAAAACAGGCGGGGAAGAGAGAGAATAAATGACTCCCCGGGAGTCGTGTTTGCGAATACCGTACCGACCTGAACCCCTGCCAATAGCGAGGAAATCCGCTTGAACCCACTCGACGGCATCATCCTCGGCATCCTGCTCTTTTTCCTCATCATCGGGGCCATGAGGGGCTGGTTTCGACAGGTCCTGCAGATCTCCACGATCGCCGGGTCCTTCGTCATCGCCTCCCTGCTGCACCTGAAGCTCTCCCCCGCTTCACTCTTCGATGGCATCCGGCAAAAATCAGACGCCCTGGCCGATGGATCGGCCTTCATGATCATCTTCCTTTCCATGAGCATCTCTTTGACAATCATCGCCGCCCTGGTCTTCGATCTCGGCCGGCCCGACGAGATGTCTTTCTCCGACCGCGCCCTCGGTGCCGTGATATCGGTGGGCAGCGGCATCCTGCTCCTGGGCTGCGTCTGCCTGGTCGCCGATGAATGGAAAAAACCGGCAGAGGACGCCACGGAAAAACCCGGCAGGGTCGATGGGCTTATCGAGGAGAGCGCCCTGGTCCCCGTCCTCTCAAAAAGCTGCAAGGTCCTGATCGACCTGATCCCCGCGTCCAATAGGGAACAGCTCAAGGGCTACATGGAGGAGGGCAAGAAGCAGATCGAGGGCGCCGGCGACTGAAGGATCCTCAGACGACGATCTCGGTGTCGCGTACGCGCAGCTTCTGCACCCGGTATCTCATCGAGCGGTAGCTCATGCCCAGCAGCCTGGCGGCCTCGGTCATGTTCCCGCCGGTAGCGCTCAGCGCCTCGCGCAGAAAGCCTGTCTCGACGTCATCGAGGTGCTCCTCGAGATCCATGCCCTGCTCGGGTATGCCGAATCCCCGCGGCGCGGCCGAGCCCTCGGCCGGAGACGCCGGGACGTGGTCGCGCAGCTGAACGGACTCGATCTCCTTGCCCTTACAGAGGGCGACATGACGCTGGATGATATTGTCGAGTTCGCGAACGTTGCCGGGCCATTCGTACCCCCGGAGCTTCTCTATAGCGGACTCGGAGATTCCCGTCAGCTCCTTGCCCATCCGCTCCGAATGTTTCCTGATGAAATAGCCAGCCAGCAGGGGGATATCTTCCTTGCGATCCCGCAGGGGGGGGAGCTCGACGGGGATCACGTTCAGCCGATAGTAGAGATCCTCGCGGAAGCTGCCGTCTTCTATCTCCTCGCGAATCTTCTTATTGGTCGCCGCCACGATCCGGACGTTCACCGGCTCGGCGCAGGTGCTGCCGACCGGCGTGACAATACGCTCCTCGATGACCCGGAGAATCTTGACCTGGGTCGTCAGGCTCATATCGGCGACCTCGTCAAGGAAGAGAGTGCCGCCATCGGCCGCCATGAAGAAGCCATCTGTATCGGCTACCGACCCGGTGAAGGCGCCCTTCTTGTGCCCGAAGAGCTCGCTCTCCAGGAGCGTCTCCGTAAAGGCGCTGCAGTTGACCGAGATGAAGGGCTCGTCCTGTCTCTGGGACCTGTCATGCAGGGCCCTGGCGACAAGCTCCTTCCCGGTTCCGCTCTCACCCTGGATGAGGACCGTGCTGTCGGTCGACGCGACCCGGTTCACCAGGTCCATGACCTCCTGGATGCTGTGATGGTTGCCTATCAGATCGTACTTCCTCTGCGGCGCCTCCTCGGCGCTTTTCACAGAGCCCCTTGACTCATCGTGCTTTCCAACGGCCCGGTTGACCACCTGCCGGATAGCATCCACCTCGAAGGGTTTCTTGATGTAGTCGTAGGCTCCCAGGCGCATGGCCTCGACGGCATTATTCGATGTTGAGAAGGCCGTGATGACAACGACGGGAATACCAGGAGCCTCAGTCGTATAGCGAGCCAGGAGCCTCGCCCCATCAAGATCGGGCAGCTTGAGGTCCTGGATAATGAGGACTATCTCATCGGAGTACTTCCGAAAGGTCTCGAGCGCCTCCTGCCCGCTCGCGGCGGACACAACGCTATAGCCTTCCTCCTCGAGTACATGTGAGAGCAGCTCCCGGAGACTCGGCTCGTCATCGGATACCAAAACGAGACGACCAGCGCCGGGCAATACATTCCCGTTACTTTTTTCAGCCATAGCTACAATTCAAACCCAAAACAAACTGCCGCCGCTGCCGACCCCCGGGCCGGCAAGCGCCAGTCAGAAACCTCCCCAATACCTNTATCGGCAGGGACTACCGGTTTCCAACTNCCGGNGTGACATTTTCAGGCCTTCTACCTCATCTTTGGACATTAGCGGTACTTTCGTGACATTAACGCCACTTCCAGCCGGTTCTCAGCCGCCCATGCTGCCGACCATCTTGAAGATGGGCAGGAATATCGCCATGACCATNCCTCCCACCAGGAAGCCCATGATTCCGATCATGAAGGGCTCAATCATCGAGGTCAGTCCCTCGACGCTGGTCTTCACCTGGCGGTCGTAGAAATCAGCGATCTTCTCCAGGAGCCCCTCGAGCGCTCCGGTGCGCTCTCCGATCGCCACCATGCGGCTGACCATGGGCGGAAATACCGCGCTCCTGGAGAGCGGCTCACCAAGGGGCTCTCCTTCCTTGACGCACTCGGCGGCATCCTCTACGGCACGCGCGAAGATCCGGTTGCCGCAGGTCTGGGAGACTATCTCCAGGGCCCCGAGAATGGGCACCCCGCTCTGGACCAGTGTCGAGAGAGTCCTCGAAAAACGCGAAAGGGTCACCTTCCTGAAGAGCGGACCGAAGACGGGAATCTTGATCAGCAGCCAGTCCCGGACCGTTATCCCCCGGTCGGTGCGCATCCAATAGGTCAACCCCACTCCCAGCGCGGCCACCGCCGCGCCCCAGTAGAGAAAATTTTCCCTCAGAAAGAGGCTCGCCGACAGCAGCCCGGTCGTGATGGCCGGCAGCTCGACGTTGAGAGAGATGAACATATCCTCGAACTTGGGGATCACGAAGATGAGCAGGAAGAAGGTGATCCCCACCACCATCAGCAGGGAGACTATGGGATAGGTCATCGCCGACTTGATGTCAGANTTCAGGGCGCTNGAGGCCTCCTGGTATTCCGCCAGCCGATCGAGAACCGTGTCGAGNTGGCCGCTGGCNTCACCGGCGCAGATCATATTGACGTAGATGTCGGGGAAGATGCGCGGAAACATCGAGAGCGCCGAGGAGAGATCCTTNCCACCCCGGACCTCCTCNCAGACCTCTTCGATCACACCGCGGAAGCCGACGTTCTGGATCTGTTCCGCCAGGATCTCCAGCCCATCGACCAGCGGGATACCGGAGCCCACCATGGTCGCCAGCTGACGGGTGAAGACCACCATCTCCGCGTCCTTGACGCGGGCCTTGTTGGTGGGAACGGACCGCGAACGCGAGAAGAGCTTCAGGCNGGAAAAAGGGGAGGCCTTGGCGCCTGGGGCCGCGGCCTTACGGCCGGCCTCCCGATCGAGAGTAATTACCGTCAGGCCTCCCTGGTGGAGTTCCTTGACTGCATCGGACTCGCTCTCCGCCTTCAGCACCCCGGTGCTGGTTTTCCCATCCGAACCCCGCACCTTGTATGAAAAGACCTCAACGGTCATCACTCGCCTCCCACAGATTTAACTTCCTGTTTGAATTACTCAATCCCCGACCGTTACCCGAAGGATCTCTTCAAGGCTGGTCCTGCCCTTCAATGCGTTCAAAACCGCGCAGCGCCTCAAGCTGAGCATCCCATCCTCGAGCGCCTTCGCCTCGATATCCACCGCCGAGCCACCATCGATGATTACCCTCTGCAGCCCGTTGGTGATCGGCATCGTCTCGAGCAGGGCNAACCTGCCCTTGTAGCCCTGGGAACAACGCTGGCACCCTACGGCCTCCAGCAGATCTAGCTGGCCGGTTTCCTCCCCTGTAAAACCGAGGGACTCCAGGTGTTCCGCCGGCGGCACCACATCCATCGGCCTGCTGCACTCCTCGCAGAGGCTCCTGGCAAGCCGCTGGGCGCACACGCACACCAACGCCGANGCGGCGAGGAAAGGATCNACGCCCATNTCNACCACCCTCGTGATACTCGAGGGNGCGTCGTTGGTGTGAAGCGTGGAGAAGACCANNTGGCCGGTGAGGGCCGCCTTCACGGCNATCTCGACAGTCTCCTGGTCGCGGATCTCACCGATCAATATGGTGTCGGGATCCTGGCGAAGAATAGATCTCAGCGAGGCGGCGAAAGTGAGCCCCTGCTTGATATTGACCTGGACCTGGTTCACACCCTCGAGCTGATACTCGATGGGGTCCTCTACGGTAACGATATTGTCTGCGACGTTCATGACCTCCCGGATCGCCGAGTAGAGAGTCGTCGACTTTCCACTGCCGGTAGGCCCGGTGACGAGGATCATTCCATAGGGACGCGCGATGGCCTCGTAGATGTCTTCGAGGGATTTCTCCTCGAAGCCCAGGTCCACCAGGCCGAGGCTCAGGCTGCTGGAATCGAGAATCCTCATCACGACCTTTTCGCCCGTGGCCAGCGGCAGGGTCGAGACACGGAAATCGATCTTGCGGCCCTCCATGGTGATCTGGAACTTTCCATCCTGCGGCTGGCGCCGCTCGGCGATATCCAGGCCGCACATGATCTTGATGCGNCTCACCAGGGCGTTCTGCATCCTCTTGGGCGGACGGAGGCTCTCATGGAGAACTCCATCTACNCGGTAGCGAACCCGGACATCGTTATCCAGCGGCTCGATGTGGATATCACTGGCCTTCTTCTTGATCCCCTGGACGATGATGAGGTTGACCAGCTTGACCACCGGCGCCTGGCCTGACTCCTCCGCAAGCAGCCCCAGGTCCGCGGCCCTGGAGTCATCGATGGCGTTCTCCCGAACCTCCATCTCATCCTCGTTCATGTCATCNAGCAGGTCATCGACCATCTGCTGGCCGCGATTGTAGATCTCAGGGATCGCCTTGCGAATCGCCGGCTCGGTCGACAACACCGGCCTGATCTCGCAGGCGGTCACGATCCTGATATCATCGAGCTGGAGAATATCGAAAGGGTTCGACACAGCCAGCGTCAACACGTTGGCGACCCGGGACACGGGAACCACCCCATAGTAGGATGCGAGGTTCTCCGGCAGCAGATCGACCACGCCCTTCTCGGGCCTTACCTTGAAGACGTCGACGGCGGGAAACCTCGTCTCCTCGCTCAGGACCTCAAGNAGGTCGCTCTCGCTCACCTGGTCACCCTCGAGCAGAACCTGGGTCAGAGAGCAGGACTCGCTCTCCGCCTCCTCCATGTAATTATCCAGNTCGGCCTCACTGACCATATTCCTTCGCGAGAGGATATTCCCCAGCCGCTTGTCAAATTTACTCCTGTTCATTTCACACCCCGGATCCAATCCTCATCATCTCTCAGACACAAACTCCGCCGCTCTTTTTATACAAACGCTCAATTTCTTCCGGAGTAGACGAATACCGCATGGCGTTCTTGAAGCTGATCCGTCCCTTCCCGCAATGATCCAGCAGGCTCTGGTTCATCGTCCTCATACCGAGCCGCACCCCGGTCTGGACAACCGATTCGAGCTGATGAACCTTTTCCTCCCGGACCAGAGCCCTGACCGCNGGCGTCGCGATCAGCACCTCCGCCGCGAGCACCCGTCCCCTCCCCCCCTCCCTCGGTACCAGTTGCTGGCAGAAAACCGCCTCGAGGGTGAAGGAAAGNTGNGTCCTGACCTGGGCCTGCTGATGGGCCGGAAAAACATCGATCACCCTGTTCACCGTCTGGACCACGGAGTTCGTATGAAGAGTGGCGAAGGTCAGGTGGCCTGTCTCGGCGATGGTCAGCGCCGCGGAGATGGTCTCCTGGTCACGAATCTCTCCAACCATGATGATGTCCGGGTCCTGCCGCAGGGCCGTCCGCAGGGCGTTCTGAAATCCATGCGTATCGGTTCCGACCTCCCGCTGGTTCACCAGGCATCCCTTGTTCGGGTGGATGTACTCGATGGGNTCTTCGATCGTCATGATGTGTTCATTTCTCGATGAGTTGATGTGATCGACCATCGAGGACAGGGTCGTGGACTTCCCGCTACCGGTAGCTCCAGTCACCAGGACGAGACCTTTGCCCAGCCCGCAGATCCGCTCACAGGCCTNCCGGGGCAGGCCCAGNTCNGCNAAGGGAATCGTCNCNTGGGGAATGACCCTCAATACAGCGCCGACCGCGTTACGCTGCATGAAGANATTGGTCCGGAATCTTCCCAGCCCCTCGATTCCAAAAGACATATCGAGCTCGAGNTCCTCCTCGAAACGCTCGACCTGNTCCTTGGTGAGAATCTCGTAGANCAGCTTCCTGGNGAGNTCCGCGGTGAGCTGCTCTTCCCCGTAGGGNACGAGGTCGCCGTCAACGCGNATCATGGGCGGCGAACCGGCNGCGATATGCAGGTCCGAACCTCCCNTTTCAACCAATTGGCNCGCCAANTTNTCCAACGANNACATNGGTCTCCTCTCCCTAGAGACNGNAGTTANCCCCATANCCNTNTTNCATTACCCGGTAGCGACCCTGCCCGAACAGGNNCGAAACCCGANAAGAATATCATCTCGATAGCGTTTTGACGAAAAGACGNCGCCGCTGTCCAGGATGTTGACAATCCCGGATCGGCTCGGCTCGGCTCACACGCGCAGCAAAAAAAACCGCGGGAGATCTATATCTCCCGCGGTTTTCTCCACCCTGCTGCCTGCTCTGCCGTCAGGCCCCTTGATTCAATATCGTGATCTCGACACGCCGATTCTTCTGGCGTGAATCGACTGAATTGCCATCGGAAACCGGCCGGGTATCAGCGAATCCGGCTGGATATATTCGGGACTTCGTCACCCCTCCCTTGTCGACCAGGTAGCGAACAACAGAGCAGGCCCTGGCCGTGGACAGCTCCCAATTGGTCGGATACCTTTCGCGAACCTTGTTGACGGGAACATCATCGGTATGCCCCTCGACCCGGACCGTATTATCGCTGTAATCAGCCGCATTGAGCACCTGGGCGATTTTCTGAAGGATTCCCTTCCCCACGCCCGTGATCTGGGTCCGCCCGGGATCGAAGAAAACCCGGTGCGGAATGGTCATCCTGATTCCCTCCGCCGTTCGCTCAACCTGGACATTTGAGCCGATGCCGTCGCCATCCGGGATCAGAAGATCGGAAGCCTCCGCTCTTCTCTCCGGCGTATCCTCCCCACCTGCCAAACCGGGGCTTCCACCGCTGCGGAAAGATGCCAATTCCTGCTCAAGACGGTTGTTCTCGCTCACCAGGCGGTCGTTCTGCTCCTTGAGCCTCTGGTTGGCTTCCTTCAAACCGGGAATCGCGCAACCCGAAGTCAACAGTCCCAGAAAACAAACCAGAGCAAGCGTGGAAAAAAAGCTCCTGCTCATCACTATCTTCTCCTCTTAGCTCCATCCGGCCTTGCGGGAATACACTTCCCGATGTCCAGGCCAGGATCGCTGAAAAGTCCTCTTGCATGGGCCTGGAAAGCCATCCGAGGCGAGGCAGGGGTCTCTTCACTCCGCCTCTTTTTGCCCGGCGCTTTCCACGCCCGCGCTTAGCTTATCGAAAGCACTATCAAAATGGCAAGCTTACTAGGCGAAAAACCACCTTATCGCCCCTTGAGAGGCGGCCAGGGCCCCGTCATCAGCCGGAAAACAGCCCACTATACCAATCCAAGGCGGAATCTACCGCATCCGGCCAAAGGTATACGAAAACGCCGGAGATGATCAGGAACGGACCGAAGGAGAGGTGCCGATCTCCTGAAATCAGCCGCTTGGGAATGCCGACAATGGATCCGAGAATGCAGGCTAGGAAGAACGCGGTCAAGGCGCCCCAGCAACCGGCCAGGCCTCCCAGCAATCCCATGAGTTTCACATCTCCAAAACCCATGGCCGGCTTCCGGAAGACAAAGGTACCGATGACTCCTATGAGGAAGACCAGGCCGCTTCCGGTCAACATGCCCAGCAAGGTGCTGACGAGATTATAAGCGATCCGCGAATCTTCAAAACCCGGAAGAACGCACAGCGCGCCGAGCAGTCCAGCTGAGAGAGCGCACAAAAGCCCCGCGAGGCTGACGTCGAAGAAGCCATTGGACTCATCCGGCAGGCGCCAGCGACGATAGCGGTGATAGCAAAAGCAGCCGCTGAAGAAGAAGAAGAGAATCAGCAGGGCGAGCACGGCAATAGTGAGACCAGTCGAAAGTTCCCAACCGGGCAGGATCCCGGAAAGACCCCCGAGGGCATCCCTCACGGCCCCTTCAACCATCGATGTGATACTGTGCCCGCCGGTGGCGTCGAGCGCGGGCGGGACCAGGTTGCCAGGCAGGATCCGCTCCGCCGCTTTTGAGACCAGCGAAAATCTCAGGTCCTGAAATACCAGCATCGCCAATAGGACGAAGTGCATACCGCCAACGGTGATCTCGTCGGGGAGGATACGCAGATCCGCATCGACAAACGCCGCGACCAGCAACGCACAGACCAGGACCAGCAGGGCGATGCAGCTGACGACGACACCGAGGCCCGGTTGTTGTTCAAGCACACCCAATTGAATCTGGAGATGGAACCTCCACACAACAAGGGCGCAAACCGCCGCGGTGAGAAGCTCCACGAGCGGGTAACGAATCGAGATCGGTTTTTCGCAGGCCCGGCACCGGCCGCGCAGCAGGAGCCAGCTGAACACGGGAATATTATCCCGCCAGGAGATCTTCGCTTCGCAGGACGGGCAGAAAGATCTCCTTGGCTTCGATACGCTGAGGCCCTCGCGCGGCAGGCGCCAGATACAGACATTCAGAAAACTGCCCGCGCAGAGCCCGAAAACCGCCGTGATCGAGACAACCAGGATTTCGTACATCTATTCCAGGCTCTCCGTTATCGCCGCGACAATCGCCGCGCAGACCTCCTCCCGGTCAAGCTCCGCTGTGTCCACAATGCGGTCGGCAGCGGCGTCATAGAGAGGATACCGCCGCTCCAGGACATCCTCAACCTCCGCCGCGGCGCTGTCTCCCGACAGGGCCGGTCGGTTTCGAACGGTTCCGGGATCTCCCTCGATACGCTCCCGCAATACCGAGGCGGGAGCTCGCAACCAGATCACCAGGCCCGTCTTCCGCATTCGCTCGCAATTCTCTTCACTCAGTACGATACCGCCTCCAGTCGCCACCACCAGCTCTTCTCCAGCGAGGGCCCGGACGCTGAGCGTCTCCAGGACTTCGGACTCGAGCTGCCTGAAGGCAGGCTCCCCGGAATCCCTGAAGATAGAGGCGATATCCCTGCCGGCAGAGTCCTCGATCAGGCGATCGGTGTCTGCGAACAGACATGAGAGAGCCGAGGCGACCGCGCGCGCCGCGCTCGTCTTGCCGCTGGCCCGGTACCCGATGAGGTAGACCGCGCTCTTGTGCTGCTCCTTCATCACCTTTCAGTCACCACCATCAACGGGAAAGCCGGAGCTGGCCCTGAACAGCCTCCTCCGACCTCCACCCAGGCCCCCTCCATTGGCGAAAGGCCACGGGGCCTCAGTCATCGTCCCCGCTGGAGAGCGGCTCGCCGAGTGTTACCTTCATGTCCTTTTCTTCGTCTCCCCTGCGAATTCTCACGGTGATCGAGTTGCCGGCATGCAGGGGACCCAGCGCGCCCTGGAGGTCCTTCAGGCTGGAGACCTTGCTGTCGCCGAACTTCAGGATCAGATCACCCGCCTTGATACCGGCCTTTTCCGCCGCGGCACCGGGCAGAACCCTGGTGATCACCACCTGCCCTTCGCCTGTCTGCCGGGCGTGGATCCCGAGGGTTCCACGGACCTCGGTTTTCTTTTTCGGCTTCTCAGGAGGTTTCTCGGGAGGTTTCTCCTTCGGCTTGGGAGCGGCAGCCGCCGGCTTGGACTTCGGAGGCTCCACCTTCGCGCCGCGCGCCCCCAGCACCAGGTTGAGGGTGACATCCGCACCCTTGCGTCTGAGCAAGACCTTGGCCTTGCCCCCGGCAGGCGCTCCACCCAGGGCCGCCTTGAGCTCATCGATCGAGGTGGTGTTCTTGCCGTTCACCTGTCTGATGACATCTCCCACCTTGATTCCGTAGGCGGCGGCCGCCGAGTCAGGCACCACGATCTCAACCTCGAGACCGCCCTCCACCGGGCCAACCCCCACGCCGAGAAAGCCCGCCTCTTCCTGCTTCTTCTCGGCAGGAGGATCCGGCTTCTTCTCCGCGGGCGGCTTCGCAGGCGTGGTCTCTTTTTTCTCCGCCTTCGTGCTCTTGGTGCTGACGAGCTTTGCCCCGCCCTTGTCCGAAGAGCCGATCACCACCACGTCGATGGTCTCGTCTCCACGCACCAGGCGCATCGAGACCTCCGCGCCGGACTTCACATTCTTGAGCAGAGCCTCGAGCTCATCAAGGCTCTTGACGGCCTTGCCGTTGACGTTCGTTATCCGGTCACCCTTCTGTATGCCCGCGGCCTTGCCGGTGAACCCGTTCTCCACCTCGAAGGCGAAGACACCATCGGAGTCCTCCTCGACCGTGACGCCCAGCACGATATGGCCGGGCTCTTTCTTCTCCGGTTCCTTGCTGGAGCGGGCCGCGAAGAAGGCTTCACGGTCGATCAGCGCGACCTCCGCCTTGCCCTCTTCACCACCACGCAGATAGTCGAGCGTGATCTTGGAGCCCGGCGCGTGAGCGGTCACCGCCCCGCCGAGGCTTTCGGATTTCACCTTCTTGCCGTTGACCGCGACGATCACGTCACCTTCCTTCAAGCCCGCCGCCGCGGCCGGGCTGCCTGGATGGACCGTGGTTACCAGCGCCCCCTTCTCATTGTCGACATGACCTACCCCAAGAAAGGCATTGGTCGGTTTCGGTGCAGGCTTCGGCTTTGGCTTCGGCTTCGGCTTCGGAGCGGCGGCCAGCTTTTGCTTCAGGCCGGCGACCTCCTTCTCCAGGCTGGCAATCCGCTTGTCCCGCTCAGCGATGCTCTTTTCCAGGGCAGCCATCTTATCCCCCATCATCTTCGTGATGGACTTGATGAGCTCCTTGTGTTTCTGCTCGATGATCCGAGCGATTTCCTTGGCGGCATCATCGTCCAATTGGACAGGCGCCTGCTGGAATCCACCATTGTCCACGAGGGTCGCTGACGCCATCACCTGGGCTCCGAAGATAGCGGCGATCAAAACCGGAAGAAGGTACTTGCTGTGGACTGAACTCATTTCAAAATCTCCTGGATAAAACGCGCAGCCAACCAATGCTGCCGGGCTGAATCAATTATTCTGCGCGTCCAACGCAAATATACTGAAATTCAACAGATACACGCCCTGCGCATAATTGACGCAGAAGCACATTAATAATATCGGCACATGGGAGCGCCCCACTGAAGAAAACTTCCTCAGACCATCCGAGAATTTTATTCCCACTTGCGACCCGATGAAAAACTAAAAAAGCTGTCTTCTGCGGGTATTCAGCCTCTCGGTGCCCGGAACCACTTCTCCAGAGACTATTGCGGCGGCTCCTCGTAGGCGACCACGACGATACCATAGCGGTCAGCGAGTTCAACCACCCGCTCCTGCTCGAGGATCAGCGTCCCCCCCGCCTTGACGGCCAGAGCAGCCCCCCCCGCCTCCTTGAGATTCTCGATGGTGTCCGGACCGATGGTGGGAACGTCGAATCTCATGTCATGCCCCTTCTTGGGCAGCTTCACCACCGTGAAGCCACCCTTGCGACACAGCTCTCCCGCCCTGATGATATTGCGATCGGTGCCCTCGAGCCCCTCCACAGCGATCGTCGCTTTCTCCAGGACGGCGACGCTCTGCCCTACGTCGAGGTCCGCCATCCGCTGGGCGATATCCCAGCCAAAGCGAATGTCTTCAAGATGTTTCGCCTTCGGCTTGATACGCCCTACCAGCCCCTCCTTGATGAGCAGCTCGGGACAATACCGGGTTGAATGCGCCACCGTGATACCCTCTCGCTCAAACTCCTCGGCAAAGCTGGTCAGGATCGTCTGGCTCTGCCGATCCCTCAAGCTGAAATACCAGATCTTCAGCATACGCCAGTCAGGCAACAGGGAAAAGATCCGGGCAGGCGTAAAAAGACGATCCTTGCGCACCCAGCCGGCCCAGGACACCTCGTTGATGCCATGCTTCCTGAAGAATCTCAGGACACGCCCCAGGCGGCCGAGGCCGAACTCCTTGAACACGGAGACCTCCTCAGCGATCTCCCTGGAGACCTCGTGCTTGATTCCCGCGCAGACGACCTCGATCCCGTTTTTCCTGGCCGCCCTGGCTACCGCGAAGGGAAACGTCCCTCCGCCGGCCAACAGGCCGATCCTTGCAGGATAATCCCGTTGAGGATCTTCTGTGCTCTGCGCTGACAACCTCTATTCACTCCTTCTGAGAAACCAGCATGCCCTCTAGCCGACCGGACGAAAACAGACTATCAGTCCAAGCCCCCGACCGCCACCCCGGGCAAGTCACATAATTTCCGTGTGGAGACTTGATGCAAGGGCCGCCTCATCTATAGACTCTGTCTTCCGCGGTAGTTCATTCCACCGGCGGAAACTACTGAGTTCGAAAAAAAGTGCCCAGGTGGCGGAATTGGCAGACGCGCTAGGTTGAGGGCCTAGTTTCCCTTACAGGAAGTGGAGGTTCGACCCCTCTCCTGGGCACCAGCTATTCAGAGTGGCCGTGTTCGACAAGGACACGGTCGCTTTTTTTTCCGCCCGCTCACCTACCCCCAGCCTGGCAAACCCCACCGGGGCGATCAGATGAGCTCGGGGGGAACCTCTCCTCCCTCGAGAAGGAAATTGGGCCGACCGGAGAAATCCTTCACCACCTCCTGGTGCGGATCCAGGCCGAGAGCGTGATAGACGATCGCGCAGAAATCAGCTGGTTTGACGGGGCGCTCGACAGGGTGTTCAGCCTTGTCGTTGGTCGCGCCAATCACCTGCCCATGCCGGAAACCTCCACCGGCGAGAACGATGCTCTGCGCCTGCGGCCAGTGATCACGGCCGGCCTTGTCATTGATCTTGGGAGTCCTCCCGAATTCTCCAGCGGAGATCACCAGGGTGTCATCAAGGAGGCCTCGCTCGGAGAGGTCCTGGACCAGGACGCCGAGGGCCCGGTCATGCCTCGGCAGCTTGCTGTCGAGGGCTTTCTTGATATTTCCATGGTCGTCCCAATAGCCGGTATTCAGGGTGACGAAGCGAACCCCGGCCTCGATCAGCCTGCGAGCCGTCAGCGCCTGCTCCCCCCAGCCGGGGCCGTAGAGCTCACGCGTCTTCTTATCCTCGAGAGAGACATCGAAGGCCTGGCGCGCCCTGCCTGAGGTGACGATATCCACGGCTTCCTGCAACATGCGATCCATACTGCCAAAGGTCTCCGACCGATCGATGCCGTCGCGCAGGACATCGAGGCGCTTCATGAGGGACACGCGGGCCGAGATCTTCTCAGGAGTGAGCCCCTCGACGAGCTTGAGACTGGAGGCCCTGGCCGTCGGAAGCATCCCAGCCTCGTTGCCGTAACTGAAATCTCCGGTCCTGAAGGGATTGCAGGAGACCCCCAGATAAGAGGCGCCGTGAAAACCGAAGCCCCCATCATTGATGTTCACGTAGGCGGGCACACCCTTGTCATGAGCTCCGAGGAGATGAGCGCTGATCGCTCCCATGGAAGGATTCCGCGGCTTGCGGTCGGACCCGGTGGCCCCGGTGTACCCGGTGAGCAGCCAATGGGCCGCGGCCCAGTGATCTCCATTGTTGTGCGTGAAGCTCCGGATCACTGACATCCTGTCCATCACCCGGGCATGGAAGGGCATCTTTTCACAGATTCGCAAGCCGGGAAGACTGGTCGGGATCGATCCGTAGGGACCGCGATACTCACGGGGAGCATCGGGCTTCATGTCAAAGGTGTCGAGCTGGGAAGGACCGCCATGCTGCCAGATGAGAATGACGGAGCGCTTGCGTCCGCCCGCGGGCCTCACGCTCTCCGCCCTGAGGAGGTCGGCAAGGGTGAGACCGAAGATCCCAAGCGATCCGGCGGCGATGAAATCTCGCCTGCTGAACCCATCACAGAAACGCCGGGATGGACCTGAAACAGTCAGCATGAAAACCAACTCCTGGTAAGCTCTACCGAAGACCGGACGTGAGCTGAACAAAGATCGGGAGCCAATCAGCCTGCGGTAATTTTAGCAGAGCCCGAGCGGGTATAAAAGAAAGCTCTGTGAGCCTGCCCACAGCGTCCCCCGGCCGGCCTCGATCGGGAAAAACACGGCCACAACCGAGGTTTCACGCGAACCCGGGCGCGGTTAAGATGACCGGCGGCCCCAAAAAACCATGCCCACAGATCTCTCAACCCGACATGAGCCAGTCAGCGCGCTTTTCAACCGCCCGGATTCACCCGGGGAATGGATGGACTACGCGCTCAACCGGCAACAGCTCGACAGCTTTGAGGAAAATGGCTTCCTCTCCGGGATCCCGCTGCTCGAGCCGGATCAACTCGAGCAGCTCAGGGCCGAGCTCGACAAGGTCCTCGATCCATCCCATCCGGGCAATTCGCTCTTCTACGAATTTCATCTCAACGAATCCGAAAAGGACGGCCGGGTGCTCTTTCACGCTCTCGGGGCCTGGCAGCTCGAGCCCGCCCTTCATGACCTGCCCTGGTCGCCCACCCTCCGGTTGGCCGCCTATCAATTGCTCGGCGGAGCCGTGCGGCTGTTCCATGACCAGCTCTTTGTCAAACCTCCCGAGCACGGCGGTGTCGTCGCCTGGCACCAGGACTTCTCGTATTGGACCTGGACGGAACCGATGGCTCACCTCTCCTGCTGGATCCCCCTAGATGACGCCACCGTGGACAATGGCTGCCTGCAATACATCCCCGGGAGCCATCGCTGGGGGCTCCTGCCCGTAACAGGGCTGGCCGGCGACATGAACGCGGCCCACGACGTGCTCAACGATCGGCAGCGGACAGCGATGGAGTCAACCTTCGCCGCAGAGTTGCCCGCGGGGCATGGAGTTTTCCATCACCCGCTCACCCTGCACGGATCGGCCGAGAATAATTCGAAACAGCCCCGCCGCGCGATCGTGATCAATCTCGCCCTCGATGGAGTACGATCGAATGCCGAGATTCTCGACAGCAAGGAGACTCACAACTTCCCAATCCTGCCCCAGGGCACTACGCTTTCAGGGCAATACCATCCCCTGCTCTTCCACGCGGACAAGGAGCTTGGGGGAAAAAGAGACGAGATTCCCATTGTCAAACATTCCACAGTCCAATTTCCCGGCCAGACATGATGAAAAACCGAGCTGAACCAGGATTCCAGCCGCGGCTCACGAAGAAAGCCCTCCTGTTGATTCTCTCCGCCCTCTTCGCGGCGGCCGGCAATCCCGCGAGCGCGGGAGACTGGCCCACCTGGCGCTATGACCCGGGCAGGAGCGGAAGCTCTCCGGAAGCCGCTCCGTCGAAGCTGCTGCTGCAATGGAGCAGAAGCTGGCCCGTCCTGGAGCCGGCCTACAGGAGCGCCCGGCTTCAATTCGATGCGGGCTACGAACCGATCATCATGAAGGACCTGCTCTTCCTTGCCTCCTCACGGACCGACAGCGTTACCGCCCTCCAGCTCGAAGATGGAACACGGGCCTGGCGTTTCTACGCCGATGGACCGGTCCGTTTCGCCCCGGTGGCCGATGGGGGACGAGTCTATTTCGGAGCCGATGACGGGTTCCTGTACTGCCTGGACGCATCCAGCGGGAAGCTGGAGTGGAAATTCAGGGCCGCCCCATCGACCAGGCGCCTGCTTGGAAACGGCCGCATGATCTCCGCCTGGCCCATCCGCGGCGGCCCCGTGCTGAAGGACGGGAAAATTTACTTCGCTGCCGGTGTCTGGTCCTTCGAGGGTGTCTTTGTCTACTGCCTCGACGCGAGGACCGGAAAGCTGGCCTGGCTCAACGACCGCAGTGGCTACATCTACGGACCGCATCCCCATGGAGCCCGGGCCTTCGGCGGGCTCTCTCCCCAGGGCTACCTCGTCATCAACGGCGACGAGCTCGTGGTCCCCTGCAGCGCCGCCTTCCCCGCGAGGTTCGACCTGGCTACAGGAGAGCTGAAAGAATTTTCCCTTCCGGGTTTCTCCCGCATACCCGGCGGCTGGTTCGCGATGGCCGACTCGAAAGAGGCCAGGGACAAGCGGAGAGGGAAGATCGTCCACGACAGCTCGGTCAACAAGGAAGAGCACGAGGACAAGATGAAGACTGGCCCGGGCTCTGCCGGAGTCGCCAGAAGGGTAGAGCTCGGAGGCAGGGTCTTCGACTACGAGGCGGGAATCAAGGGGGTCGCGGGCAAGGTGCATTCGATCGCCGCCGCCGGTAGCAGGCTCATCGTCACCACCAGGGAGGGCGGGATCTACTGCTTCGCGGAAAAACCGGCTGCGAAAACGAAAAGTAAGAAAAAAAGCCCTCCTCCACCCGGGCTCGCTCCGGCCTGGCCTGAACGGGCGAAAGAGCTCCTCTCTGAATCCGGACAGGAAACCGGCTACGGCATCGTCGCGGGAGACCGGGCCGGCCCCCTGGGTGAAGCCATCGCGCTCTCTTCGCGCCTGCGGGTCGTTGCCTTCGTCGCCCCCGGCGGTGAGGCCGGCGCGACACGGGACAGGCTGGACAGGAGGGGGCTGCCCGGGTCACGGNTTTCGATTATCGAGGATTCCCGCCCGGCTGCCAGCCTGCCTCCCTATTTCGCGAGCCTTGTCGTCCTGAGAGGCGCTGGAATCCTGCGGGACAGAGATCCCGCGGAGCTTGCCCGAGAGNCCTACAGGATCCTTCGCCCCTTTGGAGGAACAGCGATCTTCGAGCTTCCGGCGCCGGATGCCGAAAAACTCGAGAAAACGATCGTCAAGCTCAAGCTGCGGGGCTCACGCCGGCGCAGCATCCGGCCGGGCCTGCTCCTGCTGAGCCGGGACGGTCCCCTGCCGGGCTCGACAGACTATTCAGGTGGCTGGTCCAGTCCGGATGAGCTGGTGAGGGCTCCGCTGGGGGTGCTCTGGTTCGATGATTCGCTGGCGCATTTCAAGCGCTCGCCCCAGCCGCAGTTCCGCTCAGGAATCATGATCTCCCGCCCCAAGGACTGGCACCATCCGCGCTCGAAATCGGCCGGGAACAAGGATTACCCGCTGCTNGAAACCGTTCTNTCGGACATCTACACCGGCCGCATCCTGTCCCCGGACGAACAGAAGACGCTCCGCGGCGAGCTTGCCGGCAGCCGCGGGACACGCCGGGAGCCGACCCAGTACCGCCCCCCCACGCAGAAAAACGCCTGGAAACCCGAGAAACCNAAGACCGGCGACCGGGTCAGCCCGTTGACGGGCCTGAAGAGNCCGCGCTCTTTTCCCAAGAGCTACGGCTGCGATGGCGGCATCAACTATGGTCACATCTATTCGATGCGCTCGGGAACCGCCGCCTTCTACGATCTTCGCAGCGAGAGCGGGACCATCCACATCAGCGGGCCGAGATCGGGCTGCACCAACAGCATCATCCCNGCCGGAGGCCTGCTGAACATCCCCTACTTCTACGAGGGCTGCACCTGCAGCTACCCCCTGCCGGTAGGCNTGGCGCTCGTCAGCATGCCGCAGGAGCACGAGCAATGGGCCTCCTGGGGAGAGGGCAGGCCCGCTGACATCATCCGGCTCGGGATCAACCTCGGCGCCCCCGGCGACCGGGTGGATTCCAACGGGACCCTCTGGCTCGATGAGCCCAGCGTAGGCGGACCATCTCCCTCGGTCAGCATCTCTGTCAGNCCGCTCAAGGCGCGCTATCACTATCGGCACTCACTGTGGATCAAGGGGGGCCGGGGCTGGCCATGGGTCTGCGCCTCCGGGGTCAGCGGCCTGTCGACCATCACCGTCAAGGGGTTGCGGCGAGGCGAGTTCACCCTGCGGCTCTATTTCGCTGAGCTCGAGGNCAAGGGAGCCGGCGAGCGAGTTTTCAACGTGAGCGCAGGGGGANAACAGCTGCTCGGCTCTCTCGACATAGTGGCGGAGGCCGGCGGCCCCCTGCGCGGTATCGTGAAGGAATTCCCCGGCCTGGCCATAGATGGAAAACTNGATATCGAGCTGGAAGCCTCCAGGGGCAGANCCCTGCTCTGCGGNCTGGANCTGATCTCGAAACACCTCGAGCCCGGGCCGACATACANCATCGAGAGAAAGAAAGCCGGGCATCGCCTGGTTCTGCCCNCTGAGCGCTGAGAGGCGCGTCCTGCGACTCAACTGGTAAAGGAGACCCATCCATCTTGTACCTGAAACCGGCTTTCTTCACCCCGGTCACGGCATTCTTNCTGGTAGCCCTTGCCCAGGGCNCCGGATATTGCGCTGATTGGCCCGGCTGGCGGGGAGTCGGCCAGGCGGGTACCTGGCAGGATGTCCGCCTGCCGGAAAAGCTCGGCCCTGAAAACGTGCGCAAACGCTGGAGTGTGAAAATCGGGGGGGGCTACTCGGGAATCGCCGTAAAGGGGAAGAGGGTCCTGACCATGGACCGCCCGCTCAAACAGGAGACGGAGCGGGTTCTCTGTTTCGATGCGGAATCGGGGAAACCACTCTGGAAATGGGAATACAAGGCCGCCTACGGCGATCTTGATTACGACAACGGACCTCGCGCCACCCCGACTGTAACCGAAGATGCCGTCTATACGCTTGGNGCGACCGGCCTNATCCACTGTCTCGCGCTCTCTGACGGAAGAAAGCTGTGGAGCCTCGACTGCGANGCCAGGCTCAAGGCGAAGCGGCCGATCTGGGGGCATGCATCCTCAGCCCTCGTGCGTGGCGACCTGGTCTACTTCCACATCGGCGGCNGGCCCGACGCGACACTCATCGCGCTCGATCGCAAGAGCGGCAGCCTGCGCTGGCGGGCCCTCTCAGATCGGCCGGGCTACTCGACTCCACTCTCCGTTTCCATGCACGGAAAACCACAGCTGCTGGCCTGGACNGCGGACAATCTCGCCTCTCTCTCACCCGAGTCCGGTGAGGTGCTCTACAAGACGGCCTTCAAGACGAGCAATTTCGACGTGGCCATCATCTCCCCTGTTCCCATAGGAAACTCTGTCTTCATCTCAGGCTATTGGGACGGATCGGCCTTTTTCGATATCGACAAGGAGCTGCGGCCGAAGAAGNCCTGGNCCACGAAAGCCCTCAACTGCCTCATGGCCACTCCGCTCCACCACGATGGCTATCTCTACGCGNTNGACAAACGCAACGGCCTGCTCTGCNTNTCGCTCAAAGACNGCAGCGTCNTATGGAGTGACGGGCATCGGATGACAACGAAGGAGANGAATCCGCACGCATCCATGGTCTGGGGCGNNAANGAGAAGGGGCTCNCGGTCATCCTCAACGCTCGNGGNGACCTGATCCTCGCCCGGCTCAGTCCNAAAGGCTATAGCGAGAGNGGNCGGGTCCATCTGATCGACGGNCGCTGGATCTGGAGCCATCCGGCCTTTTCAGNCCAGGACATCTTNGCCNGNAGCGACAAGGANNTCCTCTGCGTGAGANTTTCGGANNCCGCCGCNAANCCCGGCAAGTCCAGGTAGCCCTACCCGGANCCNTCTNAACGCCGGANGANGACCTCCGNNTTCCCCNGCGCCAGGGAGATGCTGTAATTCCCGGCCAGCAACCCCAGGAGATCATCTCCCACCAGCTCGTGTCTCCAGCCACTCAGCACTCGGACATCGGCAGAGGCGGCACGGCCGGCGGCGCTGGCCTTCACGAGATCGTAGAGATCACCGCGACTGGCAAGATAGGCGGGAGCCATGTCGAGTTCCTTAGCCCTGGTCTTGAGAAAGATGTCGAGCACATCGAGAGCGAGGCCTAGCTCAGGATCCCTTCCCTCCCTGTTCACGCGTGAGGGACACTCCTCATTGGGAACATCGAGGCCCTTCCTGACCATCTCTATGATGGATTTCCCGTTCCGCTCGATAAAACGCCGATGCATTCCCCTCGACTCACTCAACCTCTCGACACTGGCAGGCTTCCTTCGAGAAATCTCGANGAGCTTGTCATCGCTCACGATGCGTTTCCTGGGCTTGTTTCTCCTCCTCGCCTCCTCNTCTCTCCAGGCCGCGAGGACACGNAGGANCGCGAGCTCGCGGCGGTCCAGGCGAGCCGCCCCCTTTACACGAGAATAGAAGGTCATCGGATCCCTGCGATAGAGATTCCCGTCCTGGTAGAAGGCCAACTCTTCATCCAGCCAGACCTCGCGGCCGAGTTCACGGAGTCTTGTCCCGAGAAGATCCCGCAGCTTCTCTAGATACAGCACGTCATTCAAAGCGTAGTCCAGTTGCCTGCCGGTCAAGGGGCGCCTCTCCCAATGAGTTCGGGACTCCCCCTTCGAGAGCTTGACCTCGCACAGTCGCTCCACGAGCCGCGAATAGCCGATGCTGTCGGCATTTTTGAGGCAGAGGGCCGCGGCAACCTGGGTATCAAATATCCGGACCGGAAGCGCCTCTGACTTACAGAAAAAGATCTCCATATCCTGCTGCCCGGCATGAACGATCACCTCGACATCCGGGTCCTGGAGAAGCTCTACGAGCAGATCGCAATTGATGCCCTCAGCCAGGGGGTCAACCGCCACGGCCTCCCCCCGCAGACCGATCTGGATCAGGCACAGCTCGGGCCAGTATGTATTTTCCCTCAGGAACTCGGTATCAAAGGCGAACGAGCCGTGCTCACGNCAGCGCCGCAGCAGGTCCTCGAATGAATTCTGATCCTGGATCAGCATGGCCTTGTGGGCTCCTTGGGTGTAAATAGAAGGCGGTACGCTACCAGAAAGGGTGAAATTGCAAAAGCNTGTTGGTAGATAAAGGAAAGCAGGCGCAGGTGCCGGGCCCTGGAACANCTGCCGGAACAAAAAAAACCTCCCGAGGATCATGAAATTNGCCCTGACCAACGATGATGGAATCGACGCCGCCGGGCTCCGGACGCTCGAGACGGTCTGCGCCAACATCGGCAGCACTGTCACTGTTGCCCCGGACCTACCGCAATCGGGGAGCGGGCACCGGGTAACCATCCAGGAGCCCCTCCGATTCCAGGAGAGAGGAAAAAACCGCTACAGCGTGGCTGGGTATCCGCCGGATTGCACCCGCCTGGCCCTCGCCCACTTCGCCAGCGATGCTGACTGGCTCATCGCCGGGATCAACCAGGGGGCCAACCTCGGCGTCGACACCTATATGTCGGGGACTGCCGCCGCCGCGCGCGAAGCGGCAATCCAGGGGCGCCCCGCCATCGCCATCTCCCAGTACATCGGCAAGGACAAGGAGCTCGACTGGGAACTGACGGCGAGNCGNACNGCGATGATCCTCGCCGAGATCCTGTCAAAGCCCGTGCCCGAAAAGGCCTTCTGGAACATCAACATCCCCAACCCCGACAACGACACGNTCGACCTGGAGGTCGTCTACTGCAGGATCGATCCATCTCCGCACGCCATCACCTACGAGCTCGAGGGTGATTCCTTCATCTACCAGGATGACTACCACTCGCGCGCGCGAAGGGCCGGCAGAGACATCGACGTCTGCATGGGAGGCCGGATATCGGTCACCGAGGTCGCTCTCGATCCCTGACGAAACACCGTGCAGGCTCAGCCCGCCAGGTCTTTCCACGCCTGGAGGAGGAGCTCGAAAACCTCCTCGATCTGGCCCTCCTCGAGACAGGAGAATGCCACCCTGATATCGGTAGCGCTGCTGGAGATCACCCCNACCCCGTACTTGTCGAGGAGATGCACCCGGAGGTCTTCGGCATCGACGNCNCCCTTCAGCTTAACGCACATGAAGTAGCCNGANTTGAAGGGGTACACATCCCAGGCCTCGACGTACTTCTCATCATCGAGAACCTCCCGGGTACGAAGCGCGCGCGCGCAGAGAACGTCACGCTTCTCCTTCCTCTGGGCAGCCGCCTCCGGATCCTGGAGCATTCGAACAACCGCCGACTGGGTGGTATTTGGAGCGTTGCTGACACCGCCCCTGATGGAGCCCATCGTTTTCTTCTCGAGGGCGGTGTGGACCGCATCGAGATCCCCGGCTCCACCGGCGGCGAAGGTCAGGAACCCCACCCTGAAGCCCCAGGCAAAGACCTCCTTGGTAGCTCCATCGAGCTTCACGGCCAGGACGTCAGGATGGCAGTTNGCCAGGTAACCGAAGATCGATTCCTGCAGGCAGTTGTCATCGAAGAACAGCCCGAAATAAGCATCATCACAGATGACCACCTGGCGCAGGCCGTTCTCGGCGGCGNCGACAATCGCATCACGGATCTCAGCCGCGGCCTCCGGAGTTGGAGTATACCCGGTGGGATTGTTGGGAAAATTCAGCACCACGACAGCCCGGGATGCTTTTNCACCNACCTCCTCGAGCTTCTGCGCCAGGGCGCNGGAGTTGAAACCGCCGGCGTCGTCNTAGAACGGGTAGGTCTCGNTTTCACACTGGTTNCGGACACCGAAGGTGAGATTGTAGTTTCCCCAGAAATGCNCCGGGAGAATAACGCGATCGCCCGGGTCCAGGAAGAGATCTCCGGCGACACCGAGACCATGCGTCAGGGCGCTGGTGACGATCGGCATCCCCATGGTCTTGTCCCGCATCGAGGGATTCTCCTCGAGCTGCTTGGCGCGCCAGAGCTCACGGAGATCCGGCCGGCCNGCGGTTGGCGCGTAGGGAAAGACCTCGCCGGGCTCCATGNCAAAGAGCTTCTTCATGCTCTCGAGATGCATCGGGACGCCACCCTCGGTGGCGATTCCGATGGTGGCGTTGAAGCGGTCAGCCTTCGCCTTCGCCTCCGCCCCCTGGCTGATAATCCCCTTGGGGAAATAGAGCCTCTTTCCGAGGCCGGACAACATATCGAGAACCGCCGGGGCCTCGGACTCGAGGACCGTGTTCAATTCCTTCGCCAGGGGGAGGATATTCATCTCTTTAATCACCTGTTTTGTCACNGCGGCTCTCCAGGAGGCCNTAGCCTCCCGGATTGGCGAGGCATTGTATAGAAAGCGCTCCGCTCCGGCAATCCACCGTCCGGATAATGCTCCGGGGAAGACGGCGCAAAGACCCGCCTCCGGGGCCCCTCAGGTCAGCTCCCGAAGCACGGAGATCCCGTGCTTGATGGCCGCGATCCGCTCCGCCTGGTCTCCCACCTCACGCTCAACAACCAGCGGACCNCGATAACCCGCCTTGGCGAGGGCCTCGGCGAAGGCGGCCATCCCGACGGAACCATCCCCGAGAGGAACCTCTTCCCCCCACTCTCCANTCGNCTGCGGAGGATTCGCATCCTTGGCGTGAACGTGGGCGATATCCGGACCGAGAATCTCGATGGCCTCGATCGGATCTCCCATATCGTAGAGAATCATATTGGCGGGATCGAAATTGACGCGAAGCGAAGGCAGCTTCAGCTCGTCAAGGGTCCGCCGCAACAGGGCAGCGGTCTCCTGGCCGGTCTCCATGGTGAAGAGGACATCCTTGTCCCCGGCGTACTGGGCCGCCTCGGNGATGCAGTCAAGGAAGCTCGACCGTTCCGGNCCATCCTCTTCCGGGATAAAACCAGCGTGACTGCAGAGACATTGAAGACCGAGCTCCGCTGTCTTGTCGACGGCATAGCGNAAGATCTCGAGGCGCCCGGCCCGGAGAGCCGGATCNCCGAATCCCCCGGTTTCCCGGATCGTCGCGGGAGAGGTATAGTCCTCTCCCGGAAAGCCGATCATGGTCCCGCTGAGNTCGAGNCCGGACGCCTGCAGGGCCCCGACGAAGTCAGCCCCCTCATCCCAGGCGCCATGTGTCGGATCGCCGATCCCTACCTGGACCACCTCGGCGCCCACCTCGGCGCTCAGACGCACCAGGTCGGGAATATTGCTTACCTGCAGCGACCAGCTGCAGACGCCCAGGGCTGAATGTGCCATAGCTGTCCTTCCGGCTGGAGGAGGCCGGCCTCTCGCTCGGCCTCCGGCACCCGCGCGTGACTCTCAGTCTTCGCGCATATCGTGGCAGGTTTCACAGGTCTTCTCGACGGCGCCGAGCAGCTTCTTGGCTCCCGCGACATCCTTTTTCTTGATCGTCAGCGCCACCTTCTGCATNTCGTCGCGAATCGCCACGGCGATGGTTTTCCATTTCTTCATATTCGCGGCGCCCTTGACCTCTTCACTGGTATGAAACTGCAGGACATTGCAGAACTCAGCCACGTAGTAGGCGGCCTTCATGGCCTTCGAGTACTTCTTGGCCTTGAGCTGGTCCGAGATTTCTTCNAAATTATCATCCACGGCATCCATCAGNTCGTCCATCGGCACCACGGGGGTATAGCAGGGAGCCTCNCCATAGGCGGCCGGGAAATCGAGCGTGGATTCACCGCTGCCGGGCAAGCCGGCCAGGACGAACACCACTGCGAAAAGAATGAACATGCTGCCGAGCAGGTAGCGATTCCAGTTCCTGGACATCATCGAATCTCCTTGATTCTACTTCGGGTTCGCCGCGTTCCGCTTTCAATACCGAGTTCCGTGTTGCCATGCATCCGGCGGCCTGATTGACTGTTACTGGCAAGGCGTATATTTTCGCCTTGAAGCCGAGATCGTCAAGACACTAACTGCGGATAATCACCCAGGCGGAAGAGTTGAAATAGCGTGGAGAACAAGAAGATTCTCAATGCCGCCCTCATCGGCGGCGGCATGTTCGGCTCCGACGTGGTGCTCCGATCCATCGAAGATATCGAGCGCTGCGGCATAGCCCCCTACCTTGGCAGGATCGGACTGGATGAGCGGGCGCGGGACCTCGGCGCTGTCTCGCTGAAGCTCGTCGCCATCGGCACCCGGACCGCGGAAACCGCCGGGACCCTCTGCGCCAGCTACAGTGAAAAAATCCCGGGGGCCACCCCGGCTCCCTTCCACGGCGAGACCCCCTGGGTCGACATCTTCGAGAGACACGATGTGGACATTCTCTACGTCGCGACACCGGATCACCTTCACCACGCCCCGGCACTCCATGCGCTTGAACAGGGCGCTCACGTGATGGTCGAGAAACCTCTCACGCTGCAGCTCGAACAGGCCGACGAGCTCATCTCTCTCGCCCGGGAAAAGGGGCTCGTGGCCGGGGTCGACATGCACAAGCGCTACGACCCCTGCCATCGGTTCATCTTCGAAGAGCTCGCCGGGCAGCTCGGCAAGCTTCTCTATGCCAGGGCCGTCCTCGAGGAGCCGCTCGAGGTCGCCACCGAGATCTTCAGATGGGCGGAAGACTCCAACCCGTTCAGCTACGTGGGAATTCACTGGCTCGACCTCTTCGCCCACTATCTCGAGGCGGAGCCCGTATCGGTGCACGCCGTCGGGCAGAAATCCCTGCTGGCCAATTGGGACTCCGAGGGAGGAGATCGCAGGATCGACACCTTCGATGCGATGCAGGTCTCGGTGGACTACCGCGATGGCCTGCGGGTCTATTACGTCAACAGCTGGATCAATCCGAAAGAATTCGAGGGCGCGGTGAACCAGGAGATGGAGCTTGCCGGAACCCGCGGCAAGGTGGAATTCGACCAGCAGGACCGGGGCCTTCGCGCGACCATCACCGGCGTCGGCAGCCGGACCTACAACCCTCACTTCACCACCGACATCACCCGGCCCGGCTCAGAACACCCGGCCTACGACGGCTACGGTAAGGACTCGATCGTGGCCATCACCCAGGCGGCGATCGTGGTGAGCCTGGGGATCTCCACCGCCTCGGAGCTGGAGAACACCTACCCGACAGCGAGCTCCTCGCGCTCGAGCATAGCCGTCATAGAGGCGGCTGCAGATGTGGCCGAACGCAACCACGCCTACCTCGAGAACGGCCGGGGCAGCCCGGTCACCGCGCGGATCACCGAAACAGGCTACGAGATCAACGATCCGCTGGCCTGAGACGAGCTGATCGCGAGATCGATCCAGGGACCGGCTCTCAGCGTCTGCGGCCCTTTCCCGTACGCCGCAGACGGGCGGTATTGGAATCGATGAGGAAATTCAGCAGCAGGTTCTGCAGGCTGAACTCATCCTCACTGGAGTGCTGCTTGCCGAAATGACTCAGGACCTGGACGATCACCCCCGGGGTACCTGGAGGCGCTTTTCGTTTGCCTGAACCGATAGGCGCTGTCTTTCCCGAGCCGGGCCTGAAGGCGAGAGCCACGACGGAAACCCGCTTCTTCTTGTCCTCGGGATCACGGGGCTTGACCTCGGAGCTGCCCAGCAGCGCGATGACCCTTGCGCGGTCCTTGATCATCAACTCGAAGCTCTCGTCATCGATCTGCCAGTTGTGCCGAATCTTGCGCAGCTCCGGCGCGATCTTGTGGTCCTCTCCCCGCTTGACAACGATGGTCCCACCGCGGCCGGAGAGATCCTCCTCTTCGGCGTTATCGTCCCCAACCCCCGCTTCCTCAGCAAGATCGTCAAGGCCGAAATCAAAGCTGTCAGCCTCGTCCTCTTCCCGGGCCACGTAGATTCCCTCGAGGTAGGGATGGGTCGCCATGCCGCGAACCGGCGCTATCGAGACATTGTGGTCGGGAAGCTTGTAGCCCGCCGCCACGAACTTGGGAAAGGCCTTCTCGAGGAACTCCTTGACGATCCAGTCCTCGCTGAAGAGGTAGCCGCCGGAGAGCACGAACTTCTTGAGCTTCTCGATGGAATCGGCCGACAGGGTGGGATCAAAGATGTCGTGCTTGTCGCAGCCGGTGCAACGGTACAGACGGTTGTTCTTATTGCCCCCGGGCTTGCAGGTCGGACAGATGCAGAACTTGTGGAACTGGGCGCAGTTGATGAGAATCGCTCCGGTCTCCCGCAGGTCAAATTTATCAAAATCCTCCCTGTGAACCACCGTATGCGGGATCCCCATTCGGCGAAGGACCTCCTCCATGTGGTCATTGTTGAGATCGCGCTTGAGCTTCTTCTCCCAGATCGAGCTGATGACGACAACACCCTTCTTCGGGGCCTCCTCAAGACCGGCAAAGCCTTTCTTGCGCAGACCGGAGAGGTGGTCCACCACGGTCCCGGTATTTGAATCAGAGTCGGCGGCGGCGCTGATCCGCAGGGGCTTGTTCCTGTTCTGATTCCACCAGCCTTCCCAATTCACTCCACTGGTGCCGAACTGCTGGTTGGTGATCATCGTGAGGCCCTCTACAGCGGCGATCATCACATCGGTCGGCTCTTCCCGCGACTTCTTCTCCTCTCCCTTAACCACCTCAACAAGGATATCGACCGCCTCGTGGTTGCGAACCCGGGCCAGCTTCTTGATCGCCTTCAGGCGCAGAGAATTCGAGCCTTTGTGGATAATGGGAGCCAACGCATAAACGACGTTCCGTGACCTGCTGGTCTGCAGGGCATGGAGCAGGTCGCGGGCAACCGCCCTGGACTTGTTCTTGTAGATATAATCACCCAATTTCTCGAGGGCCGGCCTGTCAACAAAGCTGGCGATCCCCTCGAGCAGGCTCCAGTAAACCGTCTGGGAGGTGGCGGGAACGTTCGCCACGAGCTTCAACAACCCACTCATGGATTTNTCCCCNCCNACCTTGATGATCCCCTCGAGNGAGGCCTCCAGGGTCTTCGCATCCCCTGACCGCAGCGCCTTCAANACGCCCTTGAGAGCATCCTTGGAGTCGTCGCCGGCCACAGGCAGGCATAGGAGACAGCCTGCGACGATGAGAAGACCGTGGAAAAACCTGCGATCGTTCATGAGCGGAATCCTTTTTTCAATTTACCCCTCCAACTGAGACACCTCGTGCCGATCTTTCGATGCCCTCTGGATTATCATACTGCCGCAACCCCGCAGGTTGCAGGAAAAACCACCCCCGTTCAATAGGTAGCCCTCCCGCCGGAAATATCGTAGCAAAAACCCGTGGAGAAGCTGCACTTCTCCGAGGCGAGGAAAAGCACCAGCTCCGCCACCTCTTCGGGTTGGCCGACACGGCCCATCGGTATCTTCGAGATCATGTATTCCTTCACCTCATCTGAAACCTGGGAGAGGATCTCGGTTTCGATCACCGCGGGCGCGACCGAGTTGACCAGGATCCCCCGGGTCGCGACCTCCTTGGCGTAGGCCTTGGTCATCCCGATCAGGGCGGCCTTCGTCATCGAATAGGGAACCAGGCCGGGGTTGCCCTCCTTGCCGGCGATGGAGGCGATATTCACGATACGGCCGTAGCCTCCCTCCAGGAAATGCGGATGGGCGGCGGCGCAGGCGAACCAGGGNCCCTTGACGTTGACCGCGAAGATCCGGTCGAGCTCATCCTCGTCCTGTTCCTCCAGGCCGCCATTGGAGCCGGCGATGCCGGCATTGTTGACCAGGATGTCGAGCCTGCCGAATTTCTCGAGAGTTTTCTCGACCATGCTGTTGACCTCATCACGGCAGGTCAGGTCAACCGGCACCGCCAGTACACGCCCGCCTCTCGGATCCATCTCGACGGCAGTCGCCGTGGCGGCGGTCGAATCAATATCGGCCAGGACCACTCCTGCCGCATCAGCTGCAAGGAACCTCTCCGCGCAGGCCCTGCCAATGCCGCGGGCGGCTCCAGTGATGATGGCGACACGATCTTTCAGGGACATTCGAGTTTCTCCAGTCTGTCAACGGGCATTTGTANCGGCCAGGAGACTATCATGTCGATGAATGNGCTTCNGGGCAATCCCCAGGTCACAACCTATTANGCTCCAATCAGGATATCTGTTGGAAATCGCCNGTTGAAGCGACTAAAAAGTCGNCATGTCCGCGACCGNAGACAGATACAACCGCCACCACATCCTCTCGGTGATCGGCAAAGACGGCCAGGANANGCTCAGNCGTTCAAAGGTGCTGATNNTCGGCTGCGGCGCCCTGGGAACCCACAGCGCCGANTACCTTGCGCGCGGAGGTATCGGAGAGCTTCGCCTGGTCGACAGGGANTTCGTCGACTGGTCCAATCTCCAGCGCCAGATCGGATTCACCGAGGATGACGCCCGCANCGGNAGNCCCAAGGCGCTGGCNCTCAAGGATCATCTCGAGAAGGCCAACTCTTCCATTCGAATCGTCGCGGAGCCTACCGANTTCCAGTTCTTTAACGCCGCGAAGCTCGCCCGTGACGTCGACCTGATCATCGATGCCTCCGACAACCTCCCTACCCGCTTCCTCATCAACGACCTGAGCTGGAAGCTCGGCATTCCCTGGATTTACGGAGGAGCGATAGAGACCCGGGGGCANGCCCTCTTCCTCAGCGGCCGGGAGGGGCCCTGTCTGCGCTGCTATATGGGCGAGCCTCCCGCTCCGGGAACCCTCCCGACCTGTGACACGGCCGGGGTGCTCGGTCCGGCGGTGGCGATGATCAGCAGCATCCAGGCATCGATGGCGATCAGGATCCTGACGGGAGATGANCCGGACCTCTTTTGCGGACGTCTCTTCAGGCTGGATTCCTGGAAGATGGAGTGGAAAGAATCTCGCATCGAGACGGATCCCGACTGTCCTGTCTGCATCCACCAGCGCTTCAAGTTCCTCGAGGGCAAGGGGCAGCTCAGCAGCGAGAGCCTTTGCGGCCGAGAGGCGATCCAGGTTCACCCTAAATCGTCGAATGATATCGACCTGCAGGCCCTGGCCGGCCGNCTCGAATCCGTCGGCGAAGTCGAATGCCATTCGAGATATCTGCGGCTGACCAGCGCGAACTTCACCATGACGCTNTTTGATGACCAGCGAGCCATTTTCGACGGGTTGACGGATGCCAGNAAAGCTCGTAGCCTGTATAGTCGCTACGTTGGTGACTGAGTCCCATGCGGCAAGCAACGGCGACGAGAAACGACAACAGGTAAAATGAAATCCCTCTCGAGACTGATATCTCCCGACAGAATCACATGGCTGGACCAGGACAATAAGATCGACTGTCTTCGGGGTCTCGTGCAATGTCTCTCCAAAAGCGAAGAACTCGGCAATGAGGACTCCATCTTCGACGCCATCATGGAGAGAGAGCAGCTTCTCTCGACCGGATTCGGACTGGGCCTCGCCATACCCCACGCCAAATTGAATATCATCGATGANTTCATCGTGGGGCTNGCNATCCATCGNGANGGAGTNCCCTTCGACTCCCTCGATGACCAGCCNGTCCATATCCTCGTCATGATTCTCGGGCCCGATCAGAAGCAGGATGAGTACCTCAAGGTTCTTTCACGCGTCACCGCCTTCCTGAAAGACCAGCGGGAGAGCATCCTCTCCCTCGAGGACAATGAGGAACTCTACAAGCTTACCTTCGACTACTGAATCGATGGATTCCCCAACAGGCACAGAGAAGACTCCCGCGCGGCCAACGATTCATTTCCCGGCCCTCGCCCTCCTGCTGCTGTCCCTCTCGCCTGTCTGCGTATTCCTCCCGGTGCCCTGCACGGCCCTCGAGGACACGAAGAAAGAGGCCCGCAAGGAGACCCCGACCTTCGGACTCACCGGTGGCCAGATTCTCATCGGAGAACTCGAGGAGAAGGACATCTCCATAACGACCAGCTACGGCAAGCTCTCGGTACCATTCGCGGAGATCCTTCGGGTCCGGTTCGCCCCGCGGCTCTCGAACGAGGCCCGCGAGACGATGAACCGGGCCCTCGAGAGGCTACGCGGCAAGGACCCTGAGGCGATGAATGACCTGCGGGCGATCGGCCCCGGCTGCTACGGGGAGCTGGTCTCACTGCGGGGAATCGAAAAAAACGAGTCCATCCGCCGTCAGCTCTCAGAGCTGATCACCGACCTCGAATCGCTGGACGACGTCTACCTCGATGACAACGATGAGGTCACCACGGGGCGCTTCACGATCAGGGGAAACATCGAGACAGCGCTCTTCCATGTCCGTAGAGGAGCCCTCAAGCTCGAGATACCCAGCACTGACCTCGTCTACATAGCCTGGGGCGAGCTGGACACATCGAAGACCTGGAAGGTAACCTCCTCCCACATCGAGAGCGCCAACCGCCACCTGAGCACGGGCTACAAATTACGCAAAGGCCANAAGTTCAGCCTCGAGGCCAGCGGCAACATCATCTGGCAGGGCCGCACCTTCGGCCCCGCGGGATTGGCCAATCACACCTGGAACAANCGGAANATGGGCTGCCTGCAATGGCGCGTGGGAAAACAGGCCTGGCNGCTGGCAGGCCNCAGATTCAACGGNCGCTCCCCGGCCAGCGGAGAGCTCCAGCTGGCCATCCACCTGACCCCGGCCGGCTCGACCTCGGGCTTCTTCCGGGTCAAGCTCAGGTCCAAGAAGAAATAAAGCNTATCAGCACCCGACCTGCCCGAGACTCTCATCGAGGATCCTGACAGCCTCCCCCATCTCATCGCGAGTGATCGTCAGGGAGGGCGTGAGGGTGATGATGTTGCCCATGGTGAGCTTGAAGCTGAGCCCGCGGGAGAGCGCCTGGTACATCACCTCCTCGGCCTCCTCGACTGCCCGCTCCCGGGTCTCACGGTCACGAACGAGCTCGACCCCGAGCAGCAGGCCGAGTCCTCGAACATCCCCCACCAGGGCATGCCTCCGCTCTAATTCACCCAGCTTCTCCAGGGCGAAGCCGCCGATNCGCTCGGCGTTTTTCAGCAGNTCCTCATCCTCGATTACGCCGATNGCCGCCAGCGCCGCGGCGCAGGCCACGGGACTCTTCTCGTGCGTATAATGNCCCAGNGCCTTGTCNGCCGCCAGATTCAGCTCCTCGCGGGCGATGAGAGCCGCGAAAGGAAAAATCCCCCCCCCGAGNCCCTTGCCGACCACGAGCATGTCCGGCACCACATCGTAGTGCTCACAGGTGAACATCTTACCCGTGCGGCCAAGGCAGTGGGGAATCTCGTCGAGGATCAGCAGGGCGCCATGACGATCACAGGCTGCGCGCACGCGCCGCCAGTAATCCGGCGGCGGAATGAAGGGCGTGCTGCGCACNGTCTCGGCGATCACAGCNGCTACATCNCCCTCCTTCTCCAGGACATACTCGATGTAATCAGCGCATTTCAGGTTGCACTCGCCCCCGCAATCCCAGACGCAGCGATAGGAATCAGGCGGCGGCACGTGCTCCGCACCCGGCAAGAGCGGCCCCATGCCNCTTCGGAAAAACGCCTCTCCACCGATGGAGATGGTATCGAGGGAGGCTCCGTGGAAAGAATCCCACATGCTGATGGTCTTGAATCGCCCGGTGGCGCACCGGGCGAGCTTCAGCGCCATCCCCATGGCCCCGGCGCCGCCCGGNCAGAAAAGNACCCGGCCGAGATCTCCCGGGGCAAGCTCGCGCAGCGTCCTGGCGAGCTCGATCGCCGGCCGATTGGTATACCTCCGTGTACAGAAGGAGAGCTCGTCGAGCTGGGCCTTCACCGCATCGAGNACCTTCGGATGCGAGAAGCCCACCTGGTGGACGTTGTTGCCGTGNAAATCCAGCAGGCGNCGGCCCTGCAGATTNTCNATATGGACGCCTTCNCAGGCGGCGAGCACATCGAGACAGGGTGTCGANAGCGACTGGTGAAGAAAGAGGCGGCTATCCTCATCNANAAGCCTNCGGGTTTCCTCGTCGAGGTGCTTCTCGACCCANTCGGCGCGNCGCGGCGAAAGATTGACGTCACCCTCGGACAGGTCTGCCTTGCTTTCCTGGGGATCCATCAGAAGCCACCCCTGGAGCCCATCGGGATTCTCCCCGGGTCAACAGGCCGGCTGCTCANTTCTCGACAACCCAGATATTCCTGAAGACGACAACGTGACCATGGTTCTGGAAGTACACGGCCCCNGGNGCGGGACCCTCCTTCGCCGGCGACGCGGTCGTCCTCTTGGGAAGCTCCTGGTCCTTATGGATGAGAACTCCATTGTGCCAGACCGTCAGGATGCCATTCGCCGTTTTCTTGCCCTTGTCATCGTACCTGGCGGCCTTGAACTCGATATCGTAGGTCTGCCAGGTCAGGGGCGGATAGCTCATGTTCACCTTCGGCGGAGCGGTGACGTAGATGCCGCCGCAGAGATCATGCCTGGGCTTCTCGCCAAAGGAATCGATGATCTGGACCTCGTAGCGCCTCTGCAGGTAGACACCGCTGTTTCCACGGCCCTGCCCACGATTGGTGGGCTCGTAGGGAACCCGGAATTCCATGTGAAGAAAGCAGTCCTGGAACTTCCTGAGAGACTCGGTCCCCCGCAGGAGATGACCATCCTTGGTCATCTTGCCGTTCTTCCACTCCTTGGCATCGCTTCCATCGAAGAGAACAATGGCCCCCTTCTCAGGCTTCTTGCCGAGCGTTTTGCTCTTTCGATCGACCCTCTTCAATTCACCGATGGATTCCCCATCGGCATCCTTGACGGAGATCGCGCCATCCTTGATGGTCCCGACCATGCCCTCATCCACGGCCGAGATGACCCCATCCTTGGTCGCGAACTTAAACGGCCCCTCCCGCTTTCCGTTTTCAGCATCGAATCCGTCACCGGGCAATCCTCCCTCGAAACTGTAAGCATCAAACTTACCGCCGCCGCGAGCGATGACCTGCAGACCGAACTTCTCCTTCTTCGAGCCCAGCTCTCCGCTGTACTCACCCTGGATGGCGTAGTCAGCATCCACCGCCTTGGGATCGGTATAGCTGCGCTTCTTGTCGGCGCCACTGATGGTGCAGATAAAACAGGCCTGTACGAACAGAAACGTGGCAATCGAAAGCTTGAGACTCGACATTCCGTAAATCTCCCGGGTTGTTGGTTGTTCAGATTCGGATTACGGGAACACCAAGGTACTTGGCCCCAGTCCTCCGGTCAATGAAAGTAACGGCCCGGGTTACTGGTCATCCGAAAGTTCCCAAGATAAAGCCGACTTCTTCCGAAGAAATGTACATGACATGGTTAGGAATCTGGTTCGAGCATGAGGCGAGAGAGGGAGGCCCCCTGGATCCGGCTCAATTCAAAAGCCTGGTCCACCCGGTGATCTATCCCTACGCGAGCTCCTTCATCGAGCACGAATCCCGGCGACTGGAGGATACCGAGGACCCATCCCGCATCCGCGAGGCCGGTGAGCTGCACTCGGTGTACTATTCGCTCAACCATGACGGAGGCCAGGGCGGACTCCATCAGCAGGGCTGCTCGATCCTCCAGTGGCTCTTTCAGAATTATGAACCTGACGGCCAGGGCAGGATCAGCAAGCGTTTCTGCGAGATACCGGTCGTGATCCACGCTATTGACCCGGCGCACGCAGCGGCGATGGCCAACGGCCTCACCCTGCTTCGCTTCCTCACCAGGGAGGAAGACCAGGCTGTGGCGAAGATCATGCTGTCCCCCTGGAACCCTCTCCAGGGCCCGGACAATGCCACGGCCGCGCAGCGGTACGAAAAACGCTGCATCGATTTCCTGAACGGAGACATCTTCTACCCGGAGACCGTCAGCCTCTTCGATGTCCTCGGGCGAATCGACCTGAAGTGCCACCGGACCCTGGCGCCCTGCTGCAAGGCCCAGCTCGGCTTCATCGAATCCCTGCTGAAATGGGCCGATGAATGCTGGCCGCAAACACCCGCGGAAGCCCGTGGCCTGGAGAAAAAGATGAGAGCATCCCTCGCCGACGAGGCCGCCTACCACCGCCGCCAGCGCCTGAAAGAACAGGCCGCTCTCGAACGGGAAGCTCTCCTCTCCATCTGAGGCATCCCGCCGGCAGTCAGGGAGCCAGCCTGGGAAAGCTGACGTCTTTTCGCGGGGTATACCGCCCCCCGCTGAAATACACGAAGAAGGTAGCCACCAGGGGATGGAGAACCTGCTCGCCACCGCTGTCCTCGCGCATATTCTCCTGCGCGACGTAGGTCGAATGCTCCCCGCCATGCACGAGCACGTGATACCAGGGTTGACCACGAGTTGGCCGGGTCAGGTTCCCCTCGTACCATTCCTGCGAGGCCTGGCAGGCGGCATCCACGGAGACCACCACTCCCCGGTAGCCATAGCGCCGATGCTCGATGAGCTGGCCGATTTCGTATTCGTATTCTTCGGTCAAGTTACCCTGTCCCTAAACGGACTCGAGACGCCGATGCCGACGCCAGACGACAGACCCTCACCACCGCCATGCTATCACCGGCGCGTCCACACGCCAAGCCCGTGGAGAAAAAGCGCCGTGACCATCAACGACAGCCCGCCGGGATCAACCGGCCGGAGAAAGCTTCTCCTCGGGAACCTGGAAGGCCCGGGCACGGAAGAGAAACTCCACGATATTACCCTCATGCGGTTGCAGCCAATCAAGCTGGATCGTGGGGATCGGACCGATATTGAGCCGGTCGATATGATGAGCGACAACCAGCCGGTCGGCAAAGGCCTGGTCCTCTGTGATCGCGCTGCAGACCAGGGTCTGGCCCATCTTGAGAATCATCTCTTCCTGCGGACACTTCACCACCGTGCAGAAGGGGAACATGTACTCCTTGGAAGCCGCCGCGTTGGCCGGCGAGTCGCAATGGAGAACCGTCGGCCGCAGGTACGCGCAGCGCTCCATCTCCTCGAGCCGACTGCCGAACCTGGCCGTCATGTCCTCGACGCCGGTCTCCTTGAGATCCGCATCGATCATCCCCGAGAGTGCCTGGGCCATTCCCGGCACCGTGAAGGCCGCCAGGAGCGCCTCAGGATCTTCGGGCGGCTTCACCTCGATCGGCCCGATCCTCTCGGCTATGGCCTGGGCGATCTCCTCGGTATGACGTGAGGCCCAGACCCCGGAGCAGTTGATGCAGCCGCGGCCACTGTTGAGATAAACGCTGTCGGCGATGAGATCGATGTACTTCTCCCAATCATCGACCATGTCATCGCCGAAGATGACCTTGCTGAACCCGGGGCCGTGAGCCTGCACCTTGGGATTGCCCTCGTAGGCCTCGACCGTCGGTGTGCCGCCGAAAATCATGGTCCGCCGGCACTGGCTGACGACCTCCGCTCCCATCGCCGCTCCGCCGGGGTAGATCCCGACAGCCTCGGCCGGGATCCCCGCCTGTGCGAAGGCCGCCGCCATGCGGTAGGGTGTCCACGGCTCCTGCGGCCCGGGCTTGAGGACGAGACCGATCTGCATCGGGATGACAGGAAGCCAGAGAGTATGAACACCGGGCGAGTTGGAGGGAAGAACCATCCCCAGCGCGGGGGTCTGGGCCTGGTAGCTCACGACCACCCCGCGCTCCTCGATCCCGTACCCCCGGGTCAGGATGTCGAGATCCAGTCCCCTGGTGAGCGCGTCGAGCATCTTGTCCATATTGGTCAGCACAAAGTGATTCTTCTTCATGTTGGCCTTGCACATATGCTCGGGAAGCCCGGTCGTGGATGATTGCTGCCTGGCAAAGTCATCCGGGGTCTGCACGCCGTCGCCCATTGGAAGGGCCTCGTCGAGATAGAGGTCCGCCGCCTTCTTCATCATCTCGATCAGGTCCGCCGCCGGAATTTCACGCAGGCACTCACGCGCCCTCTCGGCCTTGCGCATGTCCCTGGCCAGCAGCCCGGTATTGGCCTGGCTGACCCTGGCCACCGGCTCTCCCGTTATGAAATGGAAGACCTCTTCCTTATCGAGACTCTCATAAGGAGTGCCCCAGCGCAGGATGGGAATATTCAACACTGTTCAAGTCCCTCGGATTGAAGCTCAAGGTTGCTGAAACCGGCGGTCATCTCTCAATAGACCCCCACCGTTGTCGCCGCGGCGAATTCGCGGAACGGCCGCACTCCGCTGATACCGTCCCATGGATAATCATCATAAGGCTCCTCCCGCTCACCTTCATCTCTCTCGAGGAAGCCGGGAACGAAGAGCTCTTTCGTCAACGTTGTCAGCCTCACCCGGCCGGTCTCTCCGTAGGGAACGACCTCGCCGGGATCGTCAAAGGAGACGACCTCGATCACGGCCCTGGGCTGGGGTGCGTAATAGACGATCTTGTAATCATCCGCGGGGGTCACCGGCCTCGAACAGGCCAGCCCCATCAGGGTATTGCCGTAGGTCGGAGTCATGTAGATATCACCAAGGAGNTCTTCGCTGGCGAACCGGGTCCACTGCGGAGTGAACTCGGTCCCGCCGGAAAAGANCCCCCTGATNCCGAGCTCCTCGAGGCTGGTACCCCGCCGCTCGAGCTCGAAGGCGAGCCCNTCGAGCAATTTCGGCGTCGTGAACATGCACTGGATGTCATGGCCCGCCTGCAGGAGGGTGATCGCCTGCTCGATGACATGATCCTTGTACGCNTCGAGCTGATCCATCCACCGCTTCCTGATCAACTTGATGACCCAGCGTGGATCGAGGTCGACGCAGAAACAGATACCGCCGCGATACTGGCAGAGATGTTCCACCGCGAGCCGCAGCCTCCTGGGCCCCGAAGGCCCCAGCATCAACCAATTCGCCCCCCTGGGAAAATGCTCCTCCGGCAGGGTGTCGCTGAACATCTCATAGTCGATGCGATGGTCGTTAACGACCAGCCTGCTCTTGGGAATGCCGGTGGTACCTCCGGTCTCGAAGACGAAGGCCGGCTCTTTCTCATATCCCTTCGGCAACCAGCGGCGCACAGGGCCTCCACGAAGCCAGTCATCCTCAAAAAGAGGAAACTTCTTCAGGTCAGCAAAGGCGGTGATCTCCTCGCGCGGATCCCAGCCGAGCTTGCCGGCCTGTTCGAGCCAGAAAGGACAGCCCGTCTCGGGATTGAAATGCCACTCGATGATCTCCCGGACATGGGCGTCGAGAGCCGTGCGGGCATCCGCAGACCTGTCTTCCGTCTTTCCTGTCGATGTATCTGGAGGAGTCACAGCCAGTCAAACCCTGAAAAGGCGAACCTGGAAACGTAGGAAAAATTATACAGGAGGAGAAAATAACCGAGGGCTCCTGACAAGACAACTCTTTGTCCTCCGGGAGAGACCCTCAGGCTGGTTTTTTCCCGCCCCCCGGTATTAAAATCACCCACCAGGCGAGCATCCGGAAGCCGGCCGCGGATGACCTCGACATCCGGAGGGATTCCTCTCACAAGATTCAGAACCCGGAGGGCGGCCGGAAGGTGAAAGTGTCGTGATAAACCCAAATGGCAGCTTGCTCTCTTTGTCGGCAACATTAGCCTGCGCTCTGCTTTCGTTTTCATGTCATAGCTGTCCGGATGTAAAATCACTCCGCGAATCGATTCCGGAAGAAATCAGTGCCGGCGACAATGAGATGAATTACCTCGAGGAAATAACAGCGCTCGGCTCCGGAGCGAGGAGACTCGACCTTCTCGTCGTACCGGGGATTTTCGAGGGATCTTCCTACGCCAGGGCGCTCGCCGCAAGGCTCAAGGCCGATGCAGCTGATGAGGGTCCCTCGCGGAGAAGCCTCGAAGAGTTTTCGATTCGTATCGGCACGGTCCTTCCCCCCGGCTACCACCCTGAAGATAAGGCCCAGGGAGTAATCCCCGACAACAGCCTCTACGTCTCGCGCATCAGAGAGGTCTACGGCTCCCTGCCCGCAGATTCAACAAAGGTCGTGATCAGTCATTCCTGGGGAGGCGCCACCTGTTTTTCCCGGCCGCTCTGGGATGCGGAAAAAGATTCCGGAGCGCCTGACCTGACGATCGCCTCCGCCCCGGCCTGGAGCGACTTCGTGGGCTTCGCTTCACGCATCTCAGGGGTCATCCTCGCCATCCCGCTCTCCCAATACCCTGCCCGATTCCTGACGCGTACCATCGGTTGCAGAACGTTGACGAACAATCCCCTTCCGGAGGCCCGCGACATTGTGCGTGGCCTGCCCGACCGTTTCAGCTCGCGACGGGTCGCCTACCAGAGCTACCGCAGGGCCCTCGATGGTCCATGCCTCTGCAGCCACGACCGGGATTCGCTACGCGAGCTGCTGATGGGATCCGGAAAAAAAGTGACCGTCATCCAGGGAACGAAAGATTTCGCCCTGAACGGTCCGGGCATCCTGGCCGCCCTGGAATCCTACGGCGAGCTCAACAAGCTCGCTGAAAACACGACCATCCTGGGCGGGGATTTCGATCATTGGCCGCTATTGGAGAAACCCGGCCTCCTGGGGGAGATCCTCGAAGGCAATCTGCTTCAACCCCTCGACTGAGCCCCCTGCGCAAGCCCGGCATCCCGGACCTTGCCCAGCAACCCCCGATAGGCGAGATCCAGCACCTCCACAGTATGAAGGACCGGCAGGTTTCTTCCACTCTCACGCAACCTGCTCTGAAGCTGCATCATGCAGCCTATATTGCCCGAAACGACCAGGTCGGCCCCGGTCTCAAGCAGGGCGTTCACCTTCCTGTCGCCGATCTCGCGGGCGAGGTCCGGCTGCTCGATATTGTAGATGCCGGCGGAGCCGCAGCAGGAATCAGCATCCGGGACGGGAACCAGCTCCAGCCCCGGAATCAACTCCAGCAGGCGGCGCGGCTGTCGCTTGACCCCCTGGGCATGGGACAGGTGACAGGCATCCTGGTAAGCCGCCCGCAGCGGACGCTCGAGGGCGGGCGGAGGGAGCGGACCGATCCTGTCAAGGAAAACGGAGATGTCCTCGACCCTGGAGCTGAACCGCCGCGCCGCCTCCTCCCGCTCTGAACCCCTGAAGAGAGCCGGATACTCCTTGATCCCCGAACCGCAGCCGGCGGCGTTGGTGAGCACGGCATCGAGGTCCTCATCGAATACGTCGAAAAGGGATCCCGCCAGCTCTCGAGCCTGCCGCGTCTCACCCGAGTGAATGCTGAGGGCGCCGCAGCATCCCTGGCCCGCGGGAGCAACCACCTCGACGCCGTTTCGCGACAACACCCGCACACTGGCTTCATTGATACCAGGGGCGAGGACGTTCTGCGCGCAACCGAGGAGGAGACCGACCCGGGCGCGGCATTCACCCTCGGCTGGAACATGTTCGGAAATTCCGGAGCTCCGGGGCAGGCGGCCCGGGGACAGCTCCAGCATCGCGCCGAGAGATCGCGGCAACAGCCCCCTGGCCCAGCCGGTGAGCCGGGCGAAGAAGAGCGCCCGTCGCAGGCGGGCCGGATACGGCAGTGTCTTCAGCACCAGGGAGCGGAGCAGCCGTCTCCACAGAGAGGAGTTCCCCCGCTCATTAGCCATCGAACGAAAAGGAGCCAGGAGAGCTCCATACTCCACCCCGGATGGACAGGCAGGCTCACAGGCAAGGCACCCGAGGCAGCGATCGATATAAGGAGCCGCCTCCTCGAGCTCGAGTCCTCCCTCCAGCACCTCCTTCATCAGGAAGATACGCCCCCTGGGAGAATCCATCTCCTCGGCGAGGGCCTCGTAGGTCGGACACGCGGGCAGACAGAATCCGCAATGGACACAGGCCTCTATCGCGCCGAGCATGGCGGGCCCCTGCGCTCCCAGGTCAGCGGCTGGTATCTTGTGCTGCATGACTCTTACCCTGCCTGCCCAGCCGTCCGCATTGAGAAAGTCCCCGGCCCATCGAGAACCGAACGAACCCGTTTCTCGAACGGACCGGGAGACCTGTTGATGAACACGCTGGCGACCGTCCTCCCGGGCGAACGCAGGATGAGACCACTCGTTCCCGACTCGACGAGGAGCTCCTCGAGATCCGCGAGAGACTCGCCGGCCGGCCAGGCGATCCAGGCGACGCTGCCGCCGCAACCGTAGCGCCTCTCCGCCCCCAATTCCTCAAGGCGTTCATCGAGCGCCTCGATCACCCCAAGGGTGGCTGGAGCCTTCACGAGACTGTCCCCGGCGCCCGCCCAGGAGAACTCGCCGGCGGCGCGCCAGCGGTCTTCATCTGCCTCGACCACGACGCAGGGAAAATTCACCAGGGAGCGCAGCCGATCGAGACGGGCCTGCAGAACCGAGGCGACCCCGCCGATCCTGAGCTCCAGGGTCCCCGGCGGCCTCAGCTCCAGGGCGAACAATTCCTCGGTCGATGAATTCAGCAGGGCGATCGTGTCGAGAGCCTCGCGGAAACCGCCGGTCTCGACCTCCAGGGTCGCGAAGGCCTCCTTGCGCGGAAAGACCTTGAAGGTGAGCTCCAGCAGCACCCCCAGCTCACCGAGGCTGCCGGTCAGCAGCTTGGGGAAATCGAAACCGGCCGCGTTCTTGACGACCTTGCCGCCGCCACGGAGCTCGCGNCCATCTCCATCGATGAAGCTGGCGCCGATGAGAAAATCGCGGACGCCNCCGTAGCGATAGCGGCCGGGNCCGCTGAGCCCGGCGGCGACGGTCCCTCCGAGGGTAGAGCCCGCNTCGNGCAGCGGCGGATCAAAGGGNAGGTACTGTCCATTCTTCCCCAGCGCCTCCTCGACCTCCGCCACCGGCGTACCGCCGAGGGCGGTGAAGGTGTANTCNCNGGGATCGTACTCGNTGATTCCACTGAGCCCGGTGAGATCGAGAATGGAGGNCTCGTCATCCACGGCGCAGAGCGCCGGCTTGGTGCCNGCCCCGCGGGGACGCAGCCGTTTCGATTCGCGCACCGCCTCCACGGCTTCAGCTGAGTTGGCGGGGGTGAAGGTGCTCATTCCCTGCTGATCCTTCCCTCTTTCTCGAGCGGATGAGGACCATGAAACTTCAGCGCCGGGGGCTCTCCCTCCGGCAGCATCTTGCCCCTGTTGGCAAGCCGCCCCGGATCGATCGCGGACCGGACCCTCTTCATCACCTCGATATTCGCGTCTGAGAACATGTCTTTCATATAGGCTAGCTTCTCGACTCCCACACCGTGCTCACCGGTGATCGAGCCGCCGAGGCGCACGCAGAGCCGGAGAATCTCCCCGGCGAGNTCCTCGGCCTTCTCGAGTTCCCCATCCACCCTGCCATCGTAGAGAATCAGGGGGTGAAGGTTTCCATCCCCGGCGTGGAAAACATTGGCGACGCGAAGTCCATGGATCGAGCTGAGCTCCTCGATTGTCCGCAGCGCCTCTCCCAGCCTGCCGCGGGGAACGACTCCGTCCTGGACCAGGAAGTCCGGGCTCAGCCGTCCGGCGGCTGAGAAGGCGCTCTTTCGCCCCTTCCAGATTTTCATCCTCTCCTCTTCTTCACGGGCCTCCATCACCTCGCTGGCCCCCGACTCCTCGATGATCTCCAGCAGGCGCAGACGCTCGGCCTCGACCTCCTCGGCCGGCCCCTCGAGCTCGACGATGAGAACCGCGGCGGCGCCCCGCGGATACCCGGCATCGACAGCCGCCTCGGCCGCCTCGATCGCCAACCGGTCCATGATCTCCATCGCCCCCGGCAGAAGACCGGATGAGACCACCAGCGCGACCGCGCCCCCCGCCCCCTCGAGGCTGTCGTAGGAGGCCAGCACAGTGTGGTAGCGCTCCGGACGCGGCAGCAGCCGCAGCGTGATCTCCAGGGCGATGCCGAAGAGCCCCTCAGAGCCCACGAAAAATCCGGAGAGATCCGGCCCCACCCCCTCGAGGCTCGCCGAGCCGAGCTCCACGAGTTCCCCATCGGGAAGGACGGCACGAATCCCCAGCACATGGTTGGCTGTCATGCCGTACTTCAGGCAATGCACGCCGCCGGAGTTGAAGGCGACATTGCCGCCGATGGTGCAGATGAGCTGGCTCGATGGATCCGGAGCGTAATAGAGGCCGTAGCGCTCCGCGGCCTCGGATACCTTCAGGTTGACCGTCCCGGGCTCGACCACGGCGATTCTCTCGCGGGGATCCAGCCTGAGAATCCTGTTGAGACGATTGAGCCCAATGACGACCCCATCCTCAACCGGCAGCGAACCTCCCGAGAGGCTGGTTCCGCTGCCGCGGGCCATGAAGGGAACGCCGTGGTGATGACAGGCTCGCACCGTGGTGATCACCTCCTCGGCACTCTCGGGAAGGACCACGGCCCTCGGTCGAGCCTTGAAGGCGGTCAGGGCATCCGACTCATAGGGAGCCAGCTCGGCAGCGGCGGTGAGCAGGCGGCCGGGCGGATAGGTTTTCTTCAACTCTTCGAGCAATTGACTCACGAATGCGGCCTCATCCATCGCCGAAAGGAAGCATCATAGTCCCAGCCTCACGGGTATTTGACAAGCCCTTCCCGCCCCGCGGGCTCTCTGCTACTATTCGCGGTGCGACCTCGACACCGGGAATGAAAGCGGAAAAACATGCCGACCATCGATGAAATCCAGGATCTCCTTCGAAAAGAACCCGGGGATGTCTTTCTCAACTATTCCCTCGCCATGGTGCAGAAAAAAGAGGGCCTTGACGATGAGGCGCTGGCGAGCTTCGACCGCTGCATCGAACTGGAGCCCGACTATATCGCCGCCTGGTTCCACAAGGGCATGTTCCTGGCGGCCCTGGGAGAGACCGAAAAAGCGAAAGCCGTTCTCGAGGCCGGGATCGAGCGGGCCCGCGGCTGCGGCGATGAGCATGCCCTCGGCGAGATGTCGGAATTTCTCGCGACCCTCCAGGCGTGAACAGCGCCCGGAAATCAGTTAGAATCTCCAGCCCTGGATCAACCGCTGAATTCGAGTGCGGGGGTGGCGGAACTGGCAGACGCGCAGGATTTAGGATCCTGTCCCGAAAGGGGTGGGGGTTCAAGTCCCCCCTCCCGCACCATTTTTTCCCCGCGGCCGGATGCCTACCGTGCCGCGCGGCCCTTGCCCCGCTGAAGAACCTGGTAGCGTCCCGCCTCCAGGTTCTCGAAGACCTCCACCAGCCCATCGGCCCAGCGCACCCTCGCCTGCAGGCCGGCAACGGGCGCCGCCGCGAGCCCGAACACGACCCGGGGATCATTAGCCACGAGGTAGCTCGCCGCTGAGCGAACCTCCGCCACGAGGGTCCGTCCGGCGGCCCTCAGCTCGACCCGGCTGCCGTAGGCATCCCGATTGCAGGGACCGCCGCCCCTGAGCGCCAGGCCAACCCAGCCTCCCCGGCCGCCCTCGATCGTGTTGTTCCGGAGCAGAACCCCTTTCTGCGAAAGATTGACAATGTAGACATCGATATCCCCATCGTTGTCGTAATCCCCGAAGGCGGCTCCCCTGCCGACGAAACGCTTCGAAAACCAGGCCCCGGAGCGGGCGGAAATATCCTTGAAGCGACCCCTGCCATCATTCTCGAGTAATTGATCGGGCTGCTCGTAGCTGAGCCCCTTGCCGGGCTGGAGCTCGGCGATGAGTTGGACGATATGTCCCCTGGTGACGTAGATATCGAGGTCCCCATCGAGATCGTAGTCGAAGAGCCGCGTCCCGAAGCCCAGGGGCTTGTACGTCGCCTCGATAAGACCCGCCTTGTAGGTGCCATCGAAGAAGAAACCATCTCCCTCTCCCCTGTAGAGCGTGTCGGTCTCCTCGGCATAATTGGTCATGAAGTAGTCGATGTGCCCATCTCCATCGACATCCCCCCCATCGATCCCCATGCAGGCCTCGCTGCGCGCATGGGTATTGAGCGCGACGCCGGCCTCGAGGGCGGCGTCCTCAAAGCGGCCTCCGCCGAGATTGCGCCAGAGGAAATTCGGCACCGAGTCGTTGGCGACCAGGAAATCGACGTCTCCATCTCCATCATAATCGGTTGGAAGAACCCCGAGTCCCTTTGCCATGATGCGCCCGGTCCGGGTCACCCCCGCCTGCTTCGAGATGTCCTCGAACCGCCCCCCCCCGCGGTTGATGAAGAGCGAATCCGGAGCGCCATCGTATTTATTCGGGTGGCAATAGGACGGCAGCTTCCTGGAGTTCCCCGTGCAGGCCTTGTGAACCAGGGTGTCGTAGATGAGGTAATTGGTGACAAAGAGATCGAGCAGTCCATCTCCGTTCACATCGGCGAAGGCGGCGCTGGCGCTCCAATAGGGACACTCGACCCCGGCCTCACGCGAGATATCGGTAAAGGTTCCGTTGGCGTTGTTGCGGTAGAGCGTGTTGCGGCCGAAATTGGTGACGTAGAGGTCCGCGTCTCCATCGTTGTCATAATCACCTACAGCGGCTCCCGCGCCATAGCCCCGGTCGGCGACTCCCGCCTTCGCGCTTACATCAGTAAACCTGCCATCGGCTCCCTGGCGGTAGAGAACGTTCGACTGCGCGCCCGGATTACGAGCCTTACCCGAGTCTCCGTGGCCCTGGACCAGGTAGAGGTCCAGCCGCCCATCCCCATCGTAGTCAATCCAGGCGGCTCCTCCGATCATCGATTCCGGCAGCAGCTTCTTGCCCACAGCGCCGTTTACGTGCAGAAAAGAGATGTTTTTTTCGGCCGTTACATCTACGAAAGCATCCGCCGCGGCGCCCCCACCGAAAGGGTAGAAGACGATGGAGACACCGAAAAGCGCCATTGCAAGACGCGGGAGTAACGGCCTGCTCTTCACGTGGGATAAACGGAACATGTTGATAAGAGACTCTGCTTTGACTTCCGGGAACCCGGGGTCTAAATTTTCCTGTCCGGGGCGCCTGGACTGTAACCGCGCGCCCATCCAGGAGGTGACGCCTTGATTCTACCAATTTCCCATCTAACTGACACCTACAGAGACCCGGTGCCGGCCATCGCCGCCATGCTCGCCATGCTCGTATTGGGGGGCTGCAGCGGCGAAGCGGGAGGCCCCGGAGAGGCTTCTCCTGGTGAACGAACGGACTCGAGCCCAGGATCCCTGGAGCGTGCCAGGGAGCTGGTGGACTCGGGCAGGGCCAGGGAAAGCATCTCTATCCTGAAAAAGCTCGGCCCGGAAGCCGGACCGCGGGCCCAGGCGATCCTCGCCCGGGCCTACCATCGTAGCGAGAGATGGAACCAGTCGATTGAATCGACCGACAAGGCTCTGCTCGAGCGGCCGAAAGATCCAGACCTGCTCTACCTGAAGGCGGATGGTCTCCGCAGCATCGAGGAGCCCCAGGCCGCCAGGAAAATACTCGAAGAAATCCTCGAGCGGGCCCCGAACCATTGGGAGGCCAAGCTGTCCCTCGGACGCATCCTGCAGAGGATGACCAGCTCCGCGGAGGCGCTTCCCCTCTTCGAAGCCTACCTGCGGGATGCTCCCGCCGACCATCACCTCGCGGAGACGGCACGGCTCGAATACGGCAGGGCTCTGCGCTCGCTCAGGCGCCACCAGGACGCCGCGGACCAATTCGCCGGCCTGCTCGAGGAGGAGCCCAGCAACAATATCTACTACTCCGAGCTCTCCAGCACACTCTACAGGATGCGCCAGCGGCCGCAGGCCAGGCTGCTGGAAGAAATCTACCGGGTATTTTCCGAGCAGGCCTTCGAGGAGCATGTCGAGAAGGGCCTGTTCGCCAGCGGCAGGGATGGCATCGCGATGGGACAGCGCGCCTGGAATATGCGCAACCAGAAGCGTTTCCTCGAATCTTTCAACGCCTACGAGGAGGCCCTTGCGCTCAATCCCGCGGACCCGAGAATCAAGATCTACTATGCCGACCTCTGCCTCAAGTTCGAACGTCACGGCCAGGCACTCCAGCTCATCGACCGGGAGTTGCGAAAGCCACCCGGTCCCGCGCCCCGGTCGGGACTCCTCGCCGCCCGCGGAAAAATTCTCCTCTTCGCCGGGCGTAACCAGGAGGCCGCCCAGGCGCTGAAAAAAGCCACCGAGGTCCTGCGCCGGGAAGGGAACCTCGGCGGCTACGCCCGGGGACAGGCCGATGGGCTGTCCCTCTACAACAACCTCGCTGAAGCACTGATCAACCTGGGTGACAACACCGAGGCCGGCAAGCTGCTGGCGGCGATAAGAAAATCCGCCACCGGGAATCCAAGGTATCTGTACCTCGCCGGCAAGCTTTCCCTCAAGAGCGGCAGGAACGCATCCGCCCTGGGCTACCTCGAGCAGGCCATCCGGCTCCAGAAGGAGTCCACGGCCCCCCTGGAAGCCTGGAAGGCGGCGGCCCTGGCACGGAGCGGAAAAGTCGACGCGGCTCTCTCTCTCCTGCTTCAGCTTCCTGTCACCGCGGGCGGCCCGGAGGTCTTTGAGCTGGTGATGGCCGCCCTGCCCCCGGAGCATTCTGAACGCGTGAACCTCGAAAAAATGAAGAGCCGGAGCAAGCTGGCCGACAAGCGCCTGTCGGATCTCCAGGGCCGGCTGCAAGCCCTGGAGCTCGGCGATGCCGCCTGCGCCAGGATCTTCACCGAGCTGGGAAGTATCTACGAAGGGCAGGGAAATCCCGCAGCCCTGGACTACTACTTCCTCGCCAGCGACATCGACCCGTCCAACCCGGATGTCCTGAGAAAGCTGCTGAATCAGCTGGAAGAAAGACGCCATTATTTCACGCGCATGCGCCTGCTGCGGCGTCTGAGCGAGGCGGCCCCTGGTGATTCCCAGGCGCTCGCCAGCCTCTGCGGACTCTACCTCGACCTGCATATAAGGCTCAACGAAGCGCACGACATGGCGCTGCGATGCCTCGCCGCCCGCCCGGATCCCGACTCCCACCTCCTCGCCTCGAGGGCCTCCCTTCTGCAGGGAGACCGAGAGGAGGCGCGCCGGCTCATCGAGAAAGGGCTTCGGCTGGCCCCTGGTGACGCCCGTCTCGAGAAGGCGCTCGCCACCCTGGGCGAAAAGTGAGGGCGGTCGCCTCGCGAGGGGAATTTGTCTCCTCTCCTCTCGAGAATCTCTGATACGATGGCGGGCCGTCTGGCCGAGAATCCCGCAGCGAACGCCCTCCTCGGGCAATCGAGCTTTTTCCCTTCGGTCAGGTCAAATCCTGGAAACCCTAGACGCCTCGAAAAGGTACCGGCCATGAAAAACCCTCTGCTGTGCGTCCTCCTGCTCTGTCTCGGTTCCGTTTCAGCCACGGCTCCCGGCGCCGCCGAAGAACGCATCTCCGTTCTCTTCCTCGGTGACAATGGGCATCACCGCCCTCTCGACCGCGCCGCGCAGCTGATCCCCGTGCTGCGGCCTCGCGGAATNGATATCGAGTACACCGGNCGGGTNGAAGACCTNAACNCNGANAAGCTNNCNTCNTACGACTGCCTNATCATCTANGCCAACATCGGCAAGATCAGCCNGCAGCAGGAAAANGCCCTNCTCGACTTNGTCGNCNGCGGCAAGGGNTTNGTNCCNCTGCACTGCGCCTCCTATTGTTTNCTCAACTCNCCGAAGTANNTNGCGCTNGTNGGCGCCCAGTTCAANNGCCATGGAACCGGNGTCNTCNNNGTCAGCAACGTCCNGCCNNANCATCCCATCATGAAGGGNTTCAAGGGNTTTGAGAGCTGGGATGAGACCTATGTNCACACCCACCACAANGAAAANNANCGCANCCTNCTGGAGACCCGCNNNGAAGGCNANNGNCNGGAGCCCTGGACCTGGGTTCGNACCCNCGGCAAGGGCAGGATCTTCTATACCGCCTGGGGCCANGACCAGCGCACCTGGGAANACCCNGGATTNCACGANCTCGTNGAGCGNGGNATCCGCTGGAGCACGGGANNNGANGANTTCCNCNTNTCNCACAANCGCNAACCNCACCNGGGNCTCNAAGCCTTTCGANTTCNAGAACGCCNNNCTGCCAAACTACCTGCCCAACAGGCGCTGGGGAACNCTCGGCAAGGANCTCAACCGGATGCAGAAGCCTGTCTCCCCCNCGCNGTCTCAAAAGCACATGGTGTTGCCGNAAGGTTTCGAGGCGAAGCTCTTCGCGGCCGAGCCCGACATCACCAAGCCGATCACCATGACCTGGGATGTCCGCGGTCGCCTGTGGATCAGCGAAACGACTGACTACCCCAACGAGATCAAGCCCGAGGGCAAGGGAGAAGATCGGATCAAGATCTGCGAAGACACCGATGGCGACGGCCGGGCCGACAAGTTCACCATCTTCGCCGACAAGCTGAGCATCCCCACCAGCCTCTGCTTCGCGGGCGGAGGTCTCATTGTCCACCAGGCTCCCCACACCCTCTTCCTGGAGGACACCGATGGGGACGACAGGGCTGATGTTCGCAGGGTCCTCTTCAGCGGCTGGTCCACCGGGGACACCCATGCGGGCCCGAGCAATATGCGCTGGGGATTCGACAATTGGGTCTGGGGGATCGTCGGCTACTCGGGCTTCAACGGCCGCATCGGAAAAGAACAGCACCGCTTCTCCACCGGCTTCTACCGGTTCAGACCGGATGGATCCGGGGGCGAGTTCATCCGCAATACCAACAACAACTCCTGGGGCGTCGGCTTCAGCGAGGAAGGCGCCGTCTTCGGCTCAACCGCCAACCGCAATCCGAGCGTCTACATGCCCATCGCCAACCGCTATTACGAGGCGGTGCGGGGGTGGTCCTCCAGTCGTCTCGGCATGACCTCCCAGACGGCGCGCTTCTATCCGATCACGCCCAACGTCAGGCAGGTGGACCAACACGACAACTTCACCGCCGGGGCCGGGCACGCCCTCTATACCGCCCGCAGCTACCCAAAACACTATTGGAACCGCGCCGCCTTCGTCAACGGCCCCACCGGGCACCTCGTCGCCACCTTTCTCATCGAGAGCATNGGCAGCGACTACCTGACGCGCAACAGCTGGAACCTGCTGGCCAGTGATGACGAATGGACGGCGCCCATCCTCTCGGAGGTCGGTCCGGATGGGATGGTCTGGATGATCGACTGGTACAACTACATCATCCAGCACAACCCCACCCCCAGGGGCTACAAGAACGGAAGGGGAAACGCCTACGTGACNCCGCTGCGGGACAAGGTGCATGGACGCATCTACCGGCTCATCTACAANGGCCAGGACTCCTACAAACCTCTCAACCTCGAGAAGGCCGACGCGNCGCAGCTGGTTTCGCAATTGTCCAACGACAATATGTTCTGGAGGATGAACGCCCAGCGCCTGCTCGTAGAGCGGGGAAAACACGACGTGATCCCGGCCCTCGGCAGGCTCGCCGCTGACAGGAAGGTCGATGCGATCGGCCTCAACACCGCAGCGATCCACGCACTCTGGACCCTGCACGGAATCGGCGCCCTGGATGGTTCGGTACCCGCAGCGACGAAGGCGGCCATCGACGCCCTGCAGCACCCTTCGGCGGGAGTCCGCCGCACGGCGCTCAAGGTCGCTCCCAGGACGGCCGCCGGCATCAGCGCCATCGTCGGCTCCGGCAGTCTCAAGGACTCCGATGGGCAGGTTCGCCTGGCGGCGTTCCTGGCTCTCTCGGAGATGCCCCCATCGCCCGAAGCCGCGGCNGCGATCGCCGCGACCATCGGCCTGCCGGCCAATTCCGACGANCGCTGGATTCCCGATGCGGCAACCAGCGCCGCCGCGCGCCACGACATCCATTACCTCCAGGCCGTGGTGAACACCGCGGCCGCGGCGAGACAGGANAACAAGCGGCTCGAGATCACCGAAAGAATCGCCGAGCACTACGCGCGCGGCGCCCCCCAGGACAGCGCCGGAGCCCTCGTCCTGTCCTGCGCCGCNGCGTCGCGATCGATCGCCGACCCCATCGTCCGCGGCCTGGCGAAGGGCTGGCCGCAGGGACGGGCGGTAAAGCTCGATGACGCCCAGGAGACCGCCCTCGCCAGGGTGCTGACCCGGGTCTCGGGACCGGTCAAGGGACAGCTCCTCTCGCTGGCCGCCCGCTGGGAGACCAAGGCGCTCGACACACATATCGCGGAGGTGATCTCCGGCTACGTAAAGACCNTGAAATCCTCCGGAGCTCCGGAAAAGGANCGAATCGAGGCNGCCGGCGAGCTGGTCTCCTTCCATGGAAGCGACAGCCACATCGCCGATGAGATCATTGCCGAGATCACCCCGACCAGCTCCCCCAGCCTCGCCAGGGGGCTTATCGATGCTGTTTCCGGAAGCCAGGCTCCCGGCACGGGCGCGGCCCTCCTGGAAAAATACGATACGCTGACCCCCGGCACGAGACAGGAGATTCTGAAGGTCGTTCTCAAGCGGGCCGACTGGTCACGGAACCTGCTGGAGAGCGCCCGAAAGGGCGGCGTCGACCTCTCGGCCCTGTCGCTGGACCAGAAGCAGGGACTTGCCCGTCACCCCGACAAGAAGGTGGCGGCACTGGCCACGAAGCTGCTCGCCAGCACAGGCTCCCTCCCCAATCCCGACCGCCAGAAGGTGATCGATGGCATGCTCGAGGTGACCCGCAAGACGGGAAACCCGGCCAGGGGGAAGGAGCTCTACAAGAAGCTGTGTTCGAAGTGCCANGTTCACNGCGGCGAGGGAACGAACATCGGCCCGGAGCTCACCGGCTCGGCTGTCCATCCCAAGGAGGAGCTGCTCATTCACATCCTCGACCCCAACAGGAGCGTCGAGGGNAACTTCAGGCAGTACACCGCCGTCACCCGCAAGGGAAAGATCCTGACCGGCCTGCTGGCCTCCGAGAACCGCAACGCCCTGGAGATCTACGATGCCGAGGGGGCGAAACACGTCGTCCTGCGGGAAGATCTCAAGCGGCTGGACTCATCCAGGCTCTCCCTCATGCCGGAGGGATTCGAAAAACAGATGCNGCCCGCGGAGCTGGGCGACCTGCTCGAATTCCTCACCCAGCGCGGCCGCTTCCTGCCCATCCCGCTGGCGAAANACGCCACCATCGTCTCCACCAGCGGGATGTTCTTCAGCAAGAGCTCCGGCCAGGAGCGTCTCATATTCCCCGACTGGAAGCCTAAGACCTTCGAGGGTGTCCCCTTCCAGCTCGTCGATCCCCGGGGAAACACGGTTCCCAACGTCATCATGCTCAACGGCCCCAACGGCAATTTCCCTCCGAAGATGCCGAAGCTGGTCAGGCTGCCCTGCAATGCGCCGGCCAAGGCGATCCATTTCCTCAGCGGGATCAGCGGCTGGGGCTCCAAGGGAGCGGCCACACGCACCGTCAGCATGATCGTCCGGCTCCATTACGCCGACGGCAAGAAAGAGGACCATCCACTGCTTGACGGCATCCACTTCGCCGACTACATCGGACAATTCGACGTACCCGGCTCGAAGCTGGCCTTCAAGCTTCGCTCACAGCAGCTCCGCTACCTGGCGATCCATCCNGGGCGCGTGGANGCCATCCGCGAGATCGANCTGATCAAGGGCCCGGATCGTACAGCCCCNATNGTCATGGCNATNACGNTCGAAGGACCACGCTGAGAGCTGCGCGAAAGAGCGCGACTCACTGGCAGCTCGTATAGGATTCACACCCGAGGTGACCCGGGGTGCCGGGCTCCTCGGTATCCGAACCGCAGGATCCCGGCGGGACGCCGGGCTCGGCGGGAGGCTCTCCACCCGCGAAGAGGTAGACGAGAATCCGTATGCCATCCGTGATCTCCACCCNCCCGTCATTNTCGGCATCGGNGGAATCCAGNCAGTCGATGGAGGTGTCCCCCAGGAAGAGGAAGAGGAACACTGTGACTCCATCGGCCAGGTCTACGAGGCCATCGTCGTTGGTGTCTCCCCGGTGGAATACGGAAGCGAAAAAACACTCGTCGGGAATCCCGTTTCCATCCGCATCGAGGGAAGTGCCGGCGCTGATGTCACACTCATCCGGGAGCCCGTTTTCATTACAGTCGCCGCTCTCTCCCCCCCCTCCGACATCAGTATCATCCCCGATCCCGTTTCCATTGCAGTCATTGCCGGTATGCCACGCGACAGCCGCCTCGGAATCGATCAACGGAAAACTCAGCCCTGTTCCTTCATCGAAAACCTCCACTCCCGTTTCCGAGACCAGGTCGTCAAGCCCCGCGGGAGAGATGGCCGGATCCACCTGGCGCAGCAGGCAGTAGAGACCCGCGACATGCGGAACCGCCATCGAGCAACCTGAGCGGGTGCGCGTACCGCCGTTGAGTCCGACGCTCAGGATCGGCTGCCCCGGGGCCAGGAGAACAAGATCCTCCGTCCTGCTGGTGAAGGTCGAGAGCCGCAGAGGAGGAGTGTCCATGACCGAGCCGATGGTGGTCGTTGTCGAGAAACAACCCGGCAGGGTCAGCATCGTGGTGCTGCCGTTATTCCCCCCGCAGGTCAGCACCGAGATTCCCCTNGANCGNGCCNCGCCGCAGGCCNTGGAAAANGCCTGGCGCGCTCCATCGCAGGAACCNACATACTCGCTGTCGGTCTGCAGGCTCATGTTGATCACATCCACCCTGATNCCGTTGTCGGCATCGTGGAGCTCGATCACGTGCTCGACACCCCGCGCCCAATCCGAGGCAAAGCCCCTGTTGTCATCATCGAGCACCTTCACGACCACCAGGCTGGCGGCGGGAGCCATCCCGCGCGGCGCGCTCAGCCCGCGCGATGCGAGGATTCCCGCGACGTGGGAGCCGTGACCATTTTCATCCGGGGCCCCTTCGCCAACCTCGTCTCCCGAGCTGGTGAAATGATATTGGTGGATGATGGCTCCATCGAAGTTCTCATTGCCGTCATCTATTCCCGTATCGAGAATAGCGACCACCGTCCCGTCTCCCTCGATACCGAGANAGTGAACCCTNTTGGTNCCNGTCAGCTGGCGGCTCTGGAGCAGTCCTCCCCCNCCCTCGAGATCGGGCTCAGCGCGCTCCACTCCGGGAGCCTGGCGCAATCGATCCAGCACGGAGGGCTTCAGCAGCTCGAGCACCACGACCGGTGAGAACCTGTACCTGTAGCGCAGGCGCCAGCCCCCGGGGGGCAGGGACTCCAGGAAGAGCCCCTGGCAGCGAGCGTACTTCCCGCAGCGTACGTTCAGCGAGTCACGCTCGAGAGCCGGATCCTTCAATTGCACGCAGACGACCACCTTGCCCTCAGCGGCAAGCGTCTTCGACAGCTCGGCGGAAACTTCGGGACCTTCAGCTCCCCGTGCATACCCCGGAAGCGCGAAGAGAGCGAGCAAACAGGTTAGAGAGAGCTGGATTGAGTAGCTGCGGCGCATGGTTCCCCATCTTCGGGCCTTCTGCCGGGTACGGTGCGTAGCATGATGAGCCCTACTGGAGCCGAATCCGTTCGAGCACCCGGCACAACCCAAGAATAAGGGCGAGGCGGACAAAGGCCAATTGGATTCTCCCGCCCGCGACTCCTCACGCTCTTCGCCTCCCGATGAACTCTCCGAAGGAATCCGCATCGAGGGTATTGACCACGCGCGAGGCCTCGAAGCCGGCCTTGCGGGCGATCCCCACCCCGAAACGAATATCCCCGATTCCCTCCACCGTATGCGCATCGGGGTTGACGCTCGTCAGCAGGCCCAGCTCGCGAGCGCGCGGTCCGTGCCGCCAGTCGAGGTCCAGGCGCCTGGGGTTGGCGTTGACCTCAACCACGACCCCATCGGCGGAAGCGGCGGTGAGGATTTTCTCCATATCGAGCGCCACCCCATCTCTCCTCAACAGCANCCNGGTCGTGACGTGGCCGAGCATGGTGGTATAGGGATTGGCGATCGCCCTCAGCACNCGGTTCGTCATCTCCTCNANCGGCTGGTTAAAACTCGAATGGAGCGANGCGATCACGAAATCAAAGAGCTCCAGCACCTCATCCTCATAGTCCAGGGATCCATCAGCGAGTATGTCGGACTCGATTCCCTTGAAGATTCGAAAATCCTTCATTGAAGCGTTGANNCNGTCGATCTCCTCGTGCTGCCTCTTCACGTCATCCGGCTTGAGCCCCCCGGCGTAAAAAGCCGACTGGCTGTGATCGGTGACTCCCATATAGCTGAGCCCCCGGGCGCGCGCNGCCTCGGCCATCTCCTCGATGCCCGCCTCCCCATCACTGTAGTCGGTGTGCAGATGCACCAGGCCCCTGATGTCANCCTCCTCGANGAGCTCCGGCAGGCTGGAGTCGGCGGCCAGCTCGATCTCCCCGAAGTTTTCCCTGAGCTCGGCGGCNATGAAGTCCAGCCCCAGGGCNCGNTGAATCTCCTCCTCGCTGCCGCACTCGGCGAGCTCATCNCCGCGGAAGAGNCCGTACTCGTTGAGCTTGAGCCCCTGCTTCTTCGCCCGGGCCCGCATCNCCGTATTGTGTTCCTTCGAACCCGTGAAGTGGCAGAGCGCGAAGGGGAATTGNGAATCCTCNACGATCCGGAAATCGACCCCGAGCCCGCCGGGACATCTCAGGCTGGTTTTCGATTCNCCCCTGGCGANGACCTCGGCGCTCCGCGGCCACGAGCAGATATGCTCGACGACCGCCGCCGGGTCGGCGGTAGAGATCACCAGNTCGAGGTCCTTCATGACCTCCTTCGCCCTGCGGTAGCTGCCGGCGACCTCCACCCGGNCGACAGCNGTACAGCCGGCNACATAGTCGAGCAATTCCGCCGCGACCTTTTCGCATTCCACCCTGAGGAACATGCCGGAGACCGACTCCATGTAATCGATCCCCTGCAGGATCTTCGCTTCCGACTTCGCGCCAAAGCCCTTGAAGCNGGCCAGCCGGCCCTCCCTGCAGGCCTCCGCCAGGACCTCGANATCTTCGATCCCCATCTCTTTCCAGATCACGCGTATCTTCTTCGGGCCCAGGCCCGCTATGGAGAGCATGTCCCGGACCCCTTCGGGTATCGCCTCCAACAGCTCATCGAGGCGCCCGGTGCTGCCGGTGGTCAACAGGTCGGCTATCACCGCGGCGATCGACTCGCCGATTCCCTTCACCGAGGTCAGCTCCNGGGCCTCNACAAGCTGCGAAAGATCGCCTGAGAGGCCCTCGAGCGCCCTTGCCCCGCTGCGAAACGACCGCGACCGAAAAGGATTATCGGACTCGAGATCGAGCAAATCGGCCATGAAATTGAGAATCTTGACGACNNCGGTCCGATCCAAGGGAACAAACTCCNCTCAAAGAAAAAAAAGACCCGGATGGCGTTCATTTGCCAACCGNTCATNTGTCGATATAATACCGGGTTTTCACCTCCTGTTNACAGGGGGTAAAACCGCCTCGCNAGCATGACGATATGNCCGAAACCAAAAAANTCNAACCCATCGNAAGTATCCGCAACATCGCGGTGATAGCCCANGTCGACCACGGNAAAACGACCCTGGTNGACAAGCTTCTCAAGGCGACAGACTCCCTGCCGACCCACCAGGATCTCGGGGAGTGCATCCTTGACTCTAACGATCTCGAGCGGGAGAGAGGAATCACGATCCTCGCCAAGAACATCTCCNTGCCCTACAAGGGAGTGAAGATCAACCTGATCGACACTCCGGGGCACGCCGATTTCGGCGGGGAGGTCGAGCGCGTTCTGCAGATGGCGGACGGAGTGCTTCTCCTCGTCGACGCGGCCGAGGGCCCCATGCCGCAAACCCGCTTCGTGCTGAAGAAGGCATTTGGCCATCGACTGAGGCCGCTGGTCGTCATCAACAAGATCGACCGCCCCGACAGCCGNCTNNACGAGGTTGTCGANGAAATCGGCGAGCTCTTCCTCGAGCTNTCCGAAGAGCTCGAGCTTGACACCGTGACTGACTTTGGAGGCCACGATGTCCTCGACTTCCCGATCATCTACTCCTCGGCAACCGGGGGCTACGCACGCCTCAGCCCCGAAGACGACAACGACAACGTGACCCCCCTGCTCGATATGATGATCGATCAGATCCCTCCGCCGAACGTCGAGCAGGACTCGCCGCTCCAGCTCCAGATAACGACCCTNGACTACAACGACTACGTCGGCCGTATCGGCATCGGCCGGGTAACCAAGGGNTCGATCGAGACCGGCGACANGATCNTGGTCTGCGGCCGGGAAGAAACGAGGNAGGAANCCGTTACCGANCTCTTCATCTTCGACAAGCTCGGCAGGACGCCGATCCATGAGGTTACAGCCGGCGACATCTGCGCGGTCACCGGCATCGGCAATGTCGAAATTGGAGACACCATCACCGACCCTGAGGCGCCGGACCCGCTTCCGCTTATCGACATCGACCGCCCCACCATCTCGATGGTATTCCAGGTCAATGACAGTCCCTTCGCCGGCCAGGAAGGGAAATTCGTAACCAGCCGTCAGCTTCGCGACCGACTCTATAGGGAGCTTGAATCAAACGTGGCCCTGCGCGTCGAGAGCCTGCCCACAGCGGGCTCTTTCGAGGTTTCGGGAAGAGGGACCCTCCACCTCGGCATCCTCATAGAGAACATGAGACGAGAGGACTACGAGTTCCAGGTGGGCAAACCACGCCCCATCTTCATCGAGGAGAACGGCAAGAGGAAGGAGCCCATGGAGCTGCTTCATGTCCAGACGCCTGAAGAAAGCGCGGGCAAGGTGATCGAGCTCGCGGGCTCCAGAAAAGGCGAGATGTCCAGGTACGAGCTCCAGGGAGAGCGAATCCTCATGCAATTCAAGATTCCAGCCCGCGGACTGATCGGGATGGGCTCCCGCCTGATGAGCCTGACCGCGGGAGAGGCGATCATCTGCCACAACTTCGATGGTTACGAGGCGCACAAGGGAAACATTCCCAGGCGCTCAGCGGGGGTCATGGTCTCGAGCGAGAGGGGAAAAGCCGTTGGCTACGCATTGTTCACTCTGAAAGACCGCGGGCCCATGTTCGTGGCCCCGGGGGAGCCCATCTACGAAGGAATGATCGTCGGGGAGCACTGCAAGGACGACGACATCACGGTCAATCTCTGCCGTGAGAAAAAGCTGACGAATGTCCGGGCCGCCGGAAGCGACAAGAACATCCTGCTGAGTCCTCCCCGGGTGATGTCGATCGAGGAAGCCCTCGAGTATATTGAAGAGGATGAATTGCTGGAGATCACCCCCGGGAATTACAGGTTGAGAAAGCGTGTCCTGAACGCAAAGCTCCGGCGCAAGGACAAGCGAGACTGAGCAGAGACTCTCACCGGGGCGGCTTCGCGCAGGAGATCCCGCGATGAGTTTTGAGGTCTGGAAACCCGAGCTGCCCGGCTTCGGCGTGAGCGCGTGGCTGGCTCCCTTCCTGGCGCTGTGCCTCCTGGGCAGCGGACTGCTGGCCGGCTGGCTCAAGCTGCGCCGAGGCCTGAGAACGGGCGACACCCGCAAGCTCTTCCATTTCTCAGTCTTCTTTCTCGCCACCGCGCTTCACGCCACCCTCGGACCGCCGGGAGTCAACCTGCTGGGCGGTCTCGCGGCAATCTATATCGGCTATTGCCTGCTGAGGGGCGATGGCAACCCGCTCTACGAGGCCATGGCCCGGGAATCCGACCGACCGCGAAGGTCCCTTCACATACTGGTCCCCTTCCTGGCAACCGCCGCCGGCGGCATCTGCTCCATCTCATTGTTCGCGGGCCATGCCGTTTTCGGTTTCGCCATCTGTGGACTCGCGGATGCGGTCGCCGAGCCGATCGGTATCCGGCTGGGGAAGCACAAGTACAGGACCTGGAACCTGCCCGGTTGCGAGCGCTCCCATCGTTCGCTCGAAGGCAGCCTGGCGGTTTTTTTCGTCTCTTTCGCTGCCGCGGTCCTCGTTCAATGCGTCATGGCAGGCCCCCTGTCGGCACCGTCGCTCAGCGCCAGCCTGGCTCCGGCCGCCGCCATCGCCGCCATCGCCACTTTAGTGGAAGCGCTGTCACCCCACGGGACTGACAACTTCACCCTGCAGGTGGCTGTTTCAGGGGCGGCCTTCGCCTGGGAGGGTCTGCTCCCACTGATGTCGGCTTGAACAAAACCCGCGAAGCCGCCCCGGATGTGAGGAGGGCCGCGAGGTAAGGACTTTGTCAGTCCCTTCCGCACGGCCCTTTGTATGGAGGGCTCCAATTAAGGAGAAACGTAGGGTGTTGGGTTTTGGGTCTCTGTACTGATAAGTGCAATTGCCATACCATTCGAAAAAACCGGCCCGGGTTGTCATAAGTCCTTATTTCCAAAGNGAGGATCTGACNGGGCAGAAAAGTCTTTCTGCCAAGTGCCAGATTATCTGACACTTTTGCGCCTTCGATCTGACNCTGAGGGAAAAGCNTAAAAAACCCTGCCGAAGACNGCCTTCAGGTAGCTTGATTCCGGGCAGTGAGAGGAAACGGGGTGGTCCGAGGCGGCCCCGTCATGATGAAAGATGCGAAAGTCCCGCCCCGAAAGCTCAGCCGCATGCTGGAGAATCCGCAGGAAGTGCTCCTGGGAGACCAGGCCTGAACAGGAGCAGGTCAGGAGAATGCCCCCGGGAGCGATCGCCTGCATCGCCAGCTTATTGACATCGAGATAACGGCGCTCGGCTTCTTCAAACCGATCCCGCTCTCTCGCCCATTTTGGCGGATCGATGATGATCACCTCGAATGGCTCAACCGCATGCCGCTGTCGCTTCAGGTAGTGGAAGATGTCCTCATGCACCCACTCGATGCTGGCTCGATTGAGCTTCTCATTGCGCTTAGCCAGGGCGAGAGCCTCCTCATCGAGATCCACCCCCACCACCCGGCCGGCCTTGCCGAGCGTCCGGGCGGCGATGGACATGGCCCCGGTATAGCAGCACCCATCGAGCACCTTCTTTCCCCGCACCATGGTGACCAGGCGAGCCCTGTTTTCACGCTGATCGAGAAAAAAGCCCGTCTTATGACCTGCGGGGTTTACGAGCAGCCGCATCTTGCCCTCGACGATTTCGGCCTCCAGCTCCTCTCCGGCCGGAGGAGGCACGTACTCCGGTATGCCCTCACGGCGAGCGGCCACGCTGGCGGGCTTGATCACCTGTCGATGGTCCGGAAATATCTCCTCGAGGATCGCCGCAAGTTCCTCCCTGCGCCGGTAGAAGGCGTAGCTGTAGGGCTGCACGACGAGCAGGTCGTTGTATTTATCGATCACCAACCCGCTCAGGCCATCTCCCTCTCCGTGGACCACCCGCCAGGAATCGGTCACCCTGTCAAGCCGAAGGGTTTCGAGACGCAGGGCCTGGGCCACCTGCAGCCTCTCGCGAAGAAAATCGGCATCGAGCTCCCGCTCGGCATCCGGAGTCATGATCCGTACGGCGATCTGGGATCGACCATGGTAGAAACCCCGCCCGACAGGTTCTCCATCGGAGGCTATAACGACCACCTCGTCCCCATCCGAAAGGCCCGCTGGAAAGAACTTGAACAGGCGCCGGAAAATCCAGGGGTGCGCTGTGAGAGTTTTCTTTGCTTTCAGTTCCAGCGTAGGAACTGTATAGGACGGCGGGTTAGAATGTTCGCGGGCCGTCCCGGGGGAGGCACCTTCGGGTGTTTCACTCATGGCCTCGAAGGAAAACCCAAATCGTCTCTTATTTCCATATCAAACCTGCAGGCAAAAGCGCCTGGGCGGCCGCTACAGTGTCCCTATCCGAGAAAAAGCTCATCCAGACCTCCCCCCGCCTCGGCGAAACCAGGCACCTCCTGGTGAACTACGACGAGATCGCTCTCAAGGGCGGCAACCGCAGGTATTTCGAAAACCGCCTGCGGAAAAACATCCGGGCCGCGATCAAGGACCTCGGGGGCTCGCATATACAGCCGCGCTTCGGACGATTTCTCCTCAGGCTTGCCGGCGAGACCTCCCTCGACAAGGTCTGTGAGCGGCTCTCGCGGGTACCTGGAATAGCCGTCTATTCACCCTGCCTGTCGACCTCCGCGGACCTCGACAGCGTGAAGACCGCCATGGACTCGATCCTCGAGCCGCTACTCGAAAAGGGCGAGGAGCCGGAACATTTCGCGATCGTTTCCCGGCGGGCCAACAAGGAGCTGCCCTTCACCTCCACGGAGGCCAACGAGATCATCGGGGCGCACGTCCAGCGAAAGACCGGCTGGAAGGTGAGGCTGAAAAACCCGCAACTTCCCCTCTATCTCTTCTTCGTCAACAACGACTGTTTCCTGGCCCTCGACAGGCTGCCGGGGCCCGGCGGGCTGCCGACGGGAACGACGGGAAGGGTCGCCTGCCTGCTCTCAGGCGGCATCGACTCACCCGTTTCCTCCGCGAGAATCCTGAAGCGGGGAGCGGAGGTCATCTTCATTCACTTCCACAGCCACCCGCATACCAGCCTGGCGAGCCAGGACAAGGTCCGGGAGCTGGGCGAACGGATCCTGCCGCCCGGCTGCAGCGCGAGGCTCTACATGGTCCCCTTTGCCGCCACCCAGAATCGCATCATCACGGAATGCCCATCCCGGCTCCGGGTCATCCTCTACCGTCGCTACATGGTAAGAGCAGCGGAGGCCATCGCCCGAAAGGAGGACGCCCACGCCCTGGTCACCGGGGACAGCCTCGGGCAGGTCGCCAGCCAGACCCTAGAGAACCTGCGCACCATCGACAGCGTTTCCAGCCTACCGATTCTCAGGCCTCTCGTCGGCATGCACAAAGCCGAGATCATCAATGACGCGAAGCTGCTGGGCAGCTTCGCGACCTCTATCGAGCCGCACGACGACTGCTGCTCCTACCTGATGCCGCCGAAACCCGCCACGAGATCCACTCCCCGACAGNTGGAGTCCGCCGAGGAGTCTCTCGACACCGAGGCCGAGGTACGCGAGCTGGTCGAGACCTCCGATGTGGAGATCCTGCGCGGACGCCTCGACTGAATCCCCCGCGGTTTTCATGCCCCGGGGGGTGGAAGCCGGAGGACGGTTTCTGTAAAACAACGACGTTCAATACAGGTCGAATAAGGGAGCCGGGATCATGTCCAGGATTGGCGTATTGCTTGCCGAGGGGTTTGAGGAAATTGAAGCGGTCACGATCATCGACGTTCTGCGACGGGCCGGGCTGGAGGTTACCATTCTCGGAGTCGGCGGGGCGAAGATCTGCGGGGCTCACGGACTCCAGGTAGAGGCGGACCAGGTCCTAGAGGAAGACCCGGGCTCGGACTGGAGCGCCCTCGTGCTGCCCGGAGGCCTGCCCGGCGCGACCAACCTGCGCGACAATCCGATCGTGCTGGAGCTGATCCGCTCGACGCATGCCGCGGGTGGAAAGCTGGCGGCCATCTGCGCCGCTCCGATCGTTCTCGGCAGCGCCGGGGTGTTGGAGGGACGCCGGGCCACCTGCTACCCGGGCTTCGAGGAAGGCCTCACGGGGGCCGAATGTTCCGAGGACAGGGTCGTCGTCGATGGCGATATCACGACCAGCCGCGGGCCCGGCACCTCGCTGGACTTCGCGCTCTGCCTGGTCTCGCAGTTCAAAGACCAGGAGACCGCGGACGCCCTTCGTGAGGGCATGCTCATCAACGCCTGAATCCAGCCGGTTTTCCAAGCCCATAGAGCGATCCCGACCCGCCCAGGCACCTAACAGGTCGCTACCAGACGCGGTCCAACCGAAGGTAATCAAGGGCAGACCGCAGGCGGCTGGTACAATCGACGTATGGGCGACCCTGGCGGCGTCCAGACCTGAAATAACCGAAGCTCGGCTCCAGGACATTCGAGACCAGCAGGCTGCTCTCGAGCGCTCCGGGGCGCGGCTTCCTACCGTATCGAGGTTTTCATGCGAGCTTCCTCCCCGCTGCGCGGTTTTTCCATCCCGCTCATCGCCATTTCCTGCCTGGCAGGATGCGGGACGATCCCCTCGTACCCGCTGCGCGCCTCCTGGCCGCAGAAGGATGTGGTGGTGGCCTCCATCAGCCTCTCGAGAAAACTCGATGTCGAGGAATACAGGAGGATCGCGACGGCNGAGGCCCTGAAGTTCTTCAGCGCGCCCTCGCCCTCCAATCACCCGGTGTATGAAGTCTCCTGCGATTTTTTCGTGAAGGAAAAAGCGGGTGATACGCCCGGGCGCGTCGCCAGGGTGAAAGTCTCCACCCTGCTGCCCGGCTGCGAAGATCTGGGAAGGCTGAAGCTCTCCCTGAGGTCCAACACCTACATCTATTATTGAGCCGAACCGAGCCGCCAACCATGTCTTCCAGGATCACAGCTTCCCTCCGTCCCGTGGCCAGGCTTGCCGCCGCCGTCTCCATCTGCGTGGCGTTCTGCGGCTGCGGCCTTGCCTACAAGAACAGCCTCAGCCGGGATGGATTCATCGTCTACACCAACGATGGCCCTGAATTTCTCCAGAGAACCTGTGTCCGGATCGAAAGAATCTACACCTGCCTCTCAGAGGTCTTCGAAATACCCAGGCCCTTTCCCTGGACGACGCGTATCTTCCTCGATGGCCGGGCAGATGGACTCCTCGACTATTCCTACAACCCCGATCTCCTCGGCTACTACGTACCCTTCCTGCAGATGATCCGAATCGACAGCCGGGCCGCGGCATCCAACCTGGTTTCCGACCTTGACCAGGTCCTCCTGCACGAGATCGTCCATCACTTTCTGGTCAGCGAATTGCCGGGCATTTCAGGCAAGTGCTGGCTGAACGAGGGCCTCGCCGGAAACCTGGAGGTCGGGATCATCGACGAGAAGCGGGCGGAATTCCCCCTGCTGAACCCTGTCCTCCTGAAGATCGCCCGGAGGGAATTAGCCGGAAATAAAAAGAGGAACCAGCTGAGGGACCTGCTGCGAAGCGACTGGAAAAGTTTTCACGACGAAAAGACCCGGGAGAAGAACTACGCGCTCTCCTGGGCCATCGTCTACCACCTGCTGGAGGCGGAGCTCCCGGCCGAATTGCCTCTCAAGGCCCGGATCAACAGGATCCACGCCATGGACGAGGAGACGATCACCGCCCTGGAGAGCCGGTGGAGAAACAACATCCTGAAGCTGGATGTTGTCGAAAAACTAGGCGAATTGGCCCGTGAAAGCGCCCCCGGGAAAAGACTGACCGCACTCTGGGCGATCCAGGAGCTCGGTAGAAGCAGGGGATTCAATGTCCGTCGCTCCCTGGCAATCCTGACGAAGCTCTTTGACGATGAAGCATCGGAGCTCCGGGAGGCGTCCTATGTCGCCTTCCTCGAGCTGCTCTCCAACAATCCCCAGATGCCCTTCCTCGATCCTGAAAAAACAGGGAAAGCCCTCACCAGGCTCCAGTCGGTTATCGCCGATCGCGAAGCGAAACCGCGGCTGAGAGCGCTCCTGGTCGGGAACATCGACCATCACCGCACGCTGAAAAAAGACTGGATCCCCCTGCTGATCGAGACGCTGGAAGACTCCCGCCCCATGGTACGGGCCGCTGCCGCCGGGGCTCTCTCGAAAATGGCCGCCAAGCCGACCATCGTCAGCCCGCTCTTCTGGACCAACGCCTCCATCGAGGAGAGGAGCGTCGAGGTCGGTGAATGGAAGAGGTGGCTGGCGGCCCGTGGATCCCGCTGAACAGGGCGGCGCGCCGGTGTGGGAAGGCTGCCAGTCAGTCCGTCACGGGCGCGGTATCCTCCAGGCGCCAGAGCACCAGGCCGCTCCACAGCTTGGGATAGAAGTAGGTGGTCTTATGGGGAAAGACCTCGGAGCCATCGATGACCGCCTGGAACTCGCTCCTGCCTACCGGACGCATGCGGAAGAGGAGTTCTCCCTTGCCTTCCCGCAAGGCGTCATCCTCCCCGGTACCCTCCTTGTAGAAGAACACCTCCGGGTCATCGCCGGCAAAGGGAGCGAGCCAGGAGCCTATGATCTCATCCTGCACCAACCCGTAGCTCGTAGCGGCCGCCCCCTGCTTGCCGGCGAGCGCCTCAGCTCCAAGCCGGTAGTTCCTGGCATCCCCTGCCGTCTCCACCCTGATCTCCCAATCATCATCACCGGCTGGCTCAAGCCTCTCATCAAGAAGCTCCAGGGCTGAGGGAACCTCAGCCGGATCGAGCAGCTTGAGAAGGCGATGGGTCGCGAGAATCGACACCCCCTCGCTCCTGAGGTTGGCGAAGGTCATCATCTTCCAGTCGGAGCCGGGCACCTGCCGCCCGCTCTCGGCAAGAGCCGCACGATAGAGCAGGGCGGTGGTGTAGCGATGATGACCATCGGCGATGATCGGGTGCTGTTCACCCATGAGCTCCGTCAGCCGCAGGGCTGTGGCCGGGTTCCGCACCGGGTACAGGCCATGCACCTCCCCCGGGGAAGCCTCGACCTCGATGACAGGCTCGCCGGTGGCCGCATCTTCGAGCAGGGAGTCGAGCTCTCCGGAGTCGTCATTGTAGAGAAGCATGATGCTCTCGAGATTGCAGCGGGTCGCCTCCAGCAGGCTCTGGCGGTCCGCTACGATCTTCGGGAAGGTCTGTTCGTGAGGCTGGACAATCCGCTCCTGGAATTCGTGGAGTCTTCCGAGCGCGACGAGGGAGACCATCCGCGCCTGCAGCTCGGTTCCCGGAACGGTATAGTCCACCGTGCAGACGTAAAAAACAGGGCTGTCTTCGTAGACCAGGATGCCGGATTCGATCCAGCTCTCGAGCAATCGCGCCCGGTCCTCGTACGAAGGAGTCTCCCCGGGCTTGTCACCGAGCGTCAGCCGGACAATATTGCAGGAAGATGCATCGAGAAGAGCCCGGTGGGCTTCCGGCGAGAGGACGTCGTAGGGTGGCGCGGTCACCACGGCAGCGGCTTCACCACCCTCTTGGGAAATCTTGTCGAGGTCGAACCTCAAACCTCTGAGGGGGGCGATGTCCATGGATCAAGTCTCTGGTTTCTGTGAACCACCGGCCTTTACCGGCCGGCCTTCCGGACAGCCTGGCCAATCCTATTTCTCAGTTCCGGGCTTGTCGGCGGCCTGCCGGGCAAGATCGTCACGACAGATCGACAGGGAGATCATAGAGTAGGCGGTATCGAGTGTCGGAAGGTTCTCCCACCACCTGCCGCTGGTATTCTCCCAGCGGCCGTCTTCACCCTGCAGTTTCATGAGATGGCCGGAGAGTTCCTCGGCCCAATTGTGTTTCACACCCTTGGAATCGACGAGGACGGACTCACCGTAGACCGAGAGCGTCTTGGCCATGGTGTGGTAGTAGTAGTAGAGCCCCTGCAGACCGGCCTTGGGATTGCCCGGCGTCCGCATGCCGGGATTCTCCGTCACTGTGAAGTTGTCGGAGATCCACTTGAAGGCTCCCTGCACTCTCGGATCCTTCTTGTCGACATTGGCGTAGAGCAGGCTCTTGAGACCCTGGTAGGTCATGCTCCCGTAGGAAGAATAGGCTGTTCTGCCATCGTCGAGGGATTCGCTGGGCCCCCTGGTGTCATTGGGAGCGTATCGAAAGCCCCAGTCCTTCGTGGAGCCGATGCCGGACTTGCCCAGGAGAGAATCGACCTGCGTATTGTTCTGGCAACGCGAAACAAAGAGCTCCAGCTTCTTCCAGAAGGGCTCACTGGCGGAGAACCCCGCCTCGCGCATCGCCTCCGCCGCGTAGGCCGCGTTGGAGAGATCCCCCCGCAGCGACCCGCTGTGGCCTACCGAGCCAAAGCTCAGATGCTCTCCCTTGGAATAATTGGTCCGTTCATTTCGCTGCTGGGAGACGATGAAAGCCCGGGCCCGGCGGATGGGTTCGGAATAGCCGACCCTGTCCAGCTTGACCAACGCCATCAGCGCGACCGAGGTGCGGTAATTCTTCAATACCGGATCCTTCGAATGGTAGAAACCACCATCGGGCTGCTGATGCGACAGGATGTACTTCACCGCCTTGGACATGAACGGTCCGTCAACAACCTGGTACTTTCTCGGGTGAATCGCGCAGGTGTAAACGATGAAGGCGGTGATGCCCACATCTGAGGTGTTCTTGACACGCGACTCGCTTCCGAAGGGACCATAGCCCCCATCGGCGTTCTGGTTCTTTGCCAGGAATTTCACGCCCTTATCAAGCGCATCCTTGATCGGATCGGCGAAACAGACGGAGCCGGCCAAAAGAAACAGCGGAATCAACGTAACGGTAAGTATTTTTCTCATGGGCAGTTAATGGTCCTATTGTTCACTGGCGGAAGACGACCGCCCGTAGATTTTAAGGCCTCGATCCGGTCCCGGTCAAGCAAAGCGCTTCAGCCGGGATGACTCCTTATAGCATGAGGTCTCCGAAGACTCCTGCCAGAAGTCAGCGGACTATTATCGGTACAATCCCGGCAATCACATTGGTTCACCCCACGGTACTGTTATACGATATCCGCAGGTGCTGGCATAATTCAGCTTTAACAGATCCCCGCAAAGGACCGCCGGCAGGCCGTCCAATACGAATACCCCGGAATGTTTTCACTCCCCGAATCCAGGCCCGCTCACATCCTCTGGCTGCTGGCCATCTCGCTGGCTGGAGCGTCCTCGAGCCTCAACGCCCAGGAAGAGGGCAAGGCGAAGCCTGCCGCTGACAAGACCGCGGCAGAGGCTCCGCAGCCTGTTTTCTTTCTCAGGGATGGAAGCAGGATAACCGGCCTGCCCGACTTCGATTCCCTGCAGGTAAAAACGAGGTACGGCACCCTGAATGTCCCATCCACTGACCTCGTTCGCCTGCGGCTCACCCCGAGAACCGGGAACGAGTCCCGCGAGCTCATCGAGGCGGAAATTCTGCGGCTGGGTGGATCCGATTTCGATGAGAGAGAAGCCGCCATGGACGCGCTGCGCAAGCTCGGCACACCAGCCCTGCCGTTCCTCAATAAGCTGGCGACTTCGGACGACGAAGAGCTTCGCAATCGCAGCTTGCTCCTCATAGGTGAAATCAGGTCCAGGATAAAAGAGGCCAACAAGCATGACGATGAATTCCCTGCCCTCGTTGGAGGCGCGGATGAAATCATCACCCGGCGTTTCAAGATACGGGGAGCTATCGAGGAGACCAGCTTCAGCGTCAAGAGCCGCTACGGCACCCTCGCCATCAAGGTTGCCGACATCCTGGGGGTCGACTTTCGCACCGGCGGCGCGATTCAAGAGACCGTCACCATCGGGAGCAAGCACCTGGTTCCCGCCAATTGGAGCAACACCAAGCTGTTCATCTCCGCGGGTATAACGCTGCGAATCAAGGCGTCTGGAAGCCTGTTTGTCCAGAACTACAACCTCAACAGCGGCCCGCAGGGCACGACCCGCTATTCCGGCACCACCTACAAGAACTTCCCGATGCTGTCGCTGGTGGGCAAGATCGGTCGAAACGGAACCCCGTTCTTAATCGGCGCGAACTACAAGGCCCAGGCCAGGACTGGAGGCACGCTCCAGCTCGGCGTGGTTCCCTTCCGGACGAATTACAAGGCCACCGGGACCTACAAGGTCCGCATCAGCACCGGCGACTGAGCCTCCTCCGCTCTCCCACCACCCCGTGCCTGGAGACCCCCGCTCCCTACTCACACGGCATGGCGCAGTCGAGGGCATCCTCTGTAGGATCCCGACCGAAGATAAAGGGACCGGGGGCGGGCGGGATCAGTCCCCCACGAAAGAGCCACTGCAGGAGGTATACCGCATCCCCGATGTCAAGCACCCCATCATCGTTTCCATCACAGGCATCCTCGCAGGCCGGCACGAAATCGAACTCCTCCACCAGGATGGTGGCCATGACGACCGAGATCGGATCGCTGATATTCACCCTATTGTCGGAATTGCAATCGCCCCTCTGGAAAAGGGTTGCCGCGTTGATGAAGACCTGGCTATCGACCGTCTGGGCGCTGAGAGACTGGTTCGCCGCGGAGTAGATATTCTGCAGGGGAACCCGTCCCCTGACATTGACGCCATCGCAGAATTCGATCGGAAGTTCGTCACCACAGCGAACCCTGGAGTCGACCTCGAATTGGACGCTGCCCACCATCAGGGGCTGGGTGGTCGGCGGCAGCGTGTCGCCCCTGAACGGCGGCATGGTCTCGACCAGCATCGCCAGCAGCATCTCGCAGCCGTCTCCATCGGCAGGATCGTTGTCGCACTGGAATTCGACAAAGTCGGCCGAAACCACGGAGGTGATCGCCTCAGGCGGGATCCTGAAAGACTCCTCGACGCAACTCAGCCTGCAGTCGTAGCAGAAGACCATGGAAAAGCCCTGGAGATGATCGTTTTGCTCCGGTCCCGGAATCCCATCCTCGGGTGAATTGTAGTAAAAGAATACCTCTACCCTCTCATTGGGGAAGCCCCTGATCGAAAGAGGAGAGCCTCCCTCCCCTCGCTGGCTGGAGCCCACGAAGAAAGACGCTCCTCCTCCCTGGGGACCGACCTGCGCATGGGAAGCTGTCGTCGCCATAAGCACGATGGCGACGAATACGGCAATGCCCCGGGAGGCTATTAACCGCCTGGAAAATGCATACACTGTATTCAGGAAACAGGGAATAATGCCTGGTCTCCTCGATGCGCTCTGTGTAGCTTCGATTCTCTTCATATTCACGGTACTCATGAGTCTTGCCCATGAGAGCCTCTGGCGAGGCCGGTTCCGGCAACAGAGAGTAACTGCCCAGAGGCCGGAACTGAAAAGGGTGCAAGGGAACTTGAAATCCTCCTTGCTCAAACACAATAACGATTTTACCGCTTGCAAAGCCCAGCTAATGACTCCATCCCCAAAATTCACGCTAACGCTATCATATATAGTTACGATGCAAGGAGTTGCGAAAATAAAAAAACCTAAAAAATGGGAAACTCCTTGCATGATATTGAGCTTCAGATAGGTTTTTTTTCGTTATGGAAAACGTACAGGAAGTAACTGATAGCTCCCCTGGGAGTGAAAGCCCGCTTTCCCCTGCCCGGGTGGCAGCGGCTTTGTTCCTTCTTTCCACCGCGACGGTGCTCTTTACGCTGGCTATCTTCAAGCTCCTCAGCTTCTTCATCATGCCGTCGCTGTTTTTCGATCTGCTCTTCGTGGGCTTCCCGATCGGAGCCTTTATCGGCGTACGTTTTTTCAAGATCCAGCTCAGCTCCTTCCGCAAGACCCTATGGCTCGTGCAGCTGGTGATGATCCTCTCTGTCGCCGCCGCCCTGTCCTGTAAACATTTCGACTACCTCCGGGCGCACCTCTTCGAGGTAGACCTCTTCAAACTGCTCGCCCAGATGGCTACCTTCACGGGACTCTTCGTGCCGTTTTTCTGCGCCTACGGCCTGAGCGAATACCTCGGCTACCAGGTCGGGCGCGAACGCCTGCGCGGCAGGATGCCACTTGTCTACGGGCTCTATCTCTTCGGCGCGGCCTTCGCGTACATCTTCATCCAATTCGCGCTTCCAGTCCTCGGGGTCGCCCGCATCATCTGCATGTCCATCTTCCTGGTAACCCTCGCCTCGTGCCTCATCGCGAACCGAGGTCCGTCCCGAAAGTTCCTAGCCATCGAATCGGCGCTCCTCTTGTGCGCGGCGTTGATCCCCTACAGCCCGGTCGAGGAGGGATTCCTGCGCCTCTACAAGGGCGACAGCCCCCAGTCGACCGCCGCCTACAGGGCCAGGGGATTCGAATTCGCCTTCCAGCAATGGGGTGACTACAGCCTCACCGAGATCATGGAGAACAAGGCCTACACGCCGGAAGACGGCGGCCCGAAATTCACCGGCTTCTACAACGACCTGATGCAGTGGGAGTTCTCCCCGCGCTACGGCTTTACCGAGAGATCCCTCGGGATGGTGCCGATCAACCAGGCGCCCGGGGGAGGAAGCATCGCCATCATCGGATCGGGCGGCGGACGCCAGGTCCGCTGGGCCCGGCAGCCGCGCTTCAACTTCAGCGAGATCGTCGCGATCGAGCTCGAGCCCGCTGTCTTCAAGGCCGTGCGGGGCGAAGAGCTGAAGGCGAAATTCGCCAACGTCTACGAGGGAGAAGAGGTCAAGCCCATCCGCCATGAAGCCCGGGGGTATATGGAAACATCGACCAGGAAATTCGACCTGATCTATCTTCCCAGCGTAGGCGGTTACCCCCAGATGATGCTCGAACCCGGAAACATGATCCGCACAGTCGATGCCTACGTCACGCTGCGCGATCACCTCAGCGAAAACGGCCTCCTGGCGATCTGGTATCCCACCGGGCTCGACCCGGAAGGGGTCCTGACGGACCAATACGTACAGACCCTGCGCAGCGAACAGGTCAACCTCACGGTCCGGGCCTACTTCAACTCCCAGGAGTTCCTCATTCTCGCCAGTCCCAGCGGCGACGCCAGGTTCCTCGATCTCGATAAGGTAGACGAATTCCTCCTGGCCACAGATGACGGGCTCGATCTGCCTCCCAACCCGGCGGCGCGCTGCGGCCCCTATACCGTCATCGACCGGGACACCTTCTCGGCGATCAGTGACGACCAGCCGTTCCTCGCCGGAAACGTCAGCCACATCTTTTCACTCGGCCAGGTCAGCAAGCTGTTCTCGATCACCGCCGGGCTCCTCCTGGCTATAGGGATCGTGCTCGTCCTGACGCTTCGAAAACGCGGCGATCCGAAAATCGAGGGCCGGAGCTACATGCAGGTCATAGCGATCAGCTTCCTCATCGGGGCCAACTTCCTCATCCTGGAGCACTACCTGATCCTTGCCCTCTTCAAGAAGCTCTACGTATTCCACGACGCCCTGGTCCTCGGCGCCATCAGCTTCCTGGTCCTCTCAGGACTCGGGAGCATCTTCATCTCGATTCGTCTCCTCCCCCTGTTCCAATTGATCGGTTCGGTTTTCTGCGTCCTGCTCCTCTTCCTGCAGCCCACCCTCTCGCCAACAGCGACGATCCTCCTGCTGGCGCCTGTCGCCTTCGTTACCGGCAGCTTTTTCCCCGTCCTCTTCGAGCAGGCCTCCCACAATCCTCTCGCGGTTTTCGCCATGGACGCAGTCGGAGCAGGACTCGGGTCGATGACCGCCTTCTTCCTGCCGATCGCCTTCGGCTTTGATACCTTCTTTCCCGTAGCGGCGGGGGTCTTCATCCTCACCAGCGTCTGCACCTACCTCTTCTTCCGCCGCCGTGGCCCGGCATCGAGGACGNATGAAAACTTGCACGGGCAGGCTCCCGATGCGAGTGGTCCGCGAAACCCACAGGATCCATCCCCATGATGAAAACGGGAACCACCTTCATTCGCTTCCTGCGGAGTTCCCCAGCCGTTCCGGNCCTGCTGGCTGCCGCCCTGACGGCGCTGGCGGGCTGCGGCGAAGCCCCCCCGACGGATCTCTCCCTGCCCTCCAAGGAGAACCTCTACGAATATTCCATCGGCGTGGCCAGGCGGGCACGATCCCTGGTGCCATCCGGCAGGGCACGGGCCTTGTTCAATACCGGCTTCGTCCACGAACGCTTCGGAATGGAAGAAAAGGCTGAAGAACTCTTCCGGGAGGGACTCGAGCTCGATCCCATCACGGTCGACGTCTACGAATCCCTGGCCCAGATTTATTCGCTCTCGGATCGCAGCGCGGAGGCGATCAAGGCCTGCCATATGGCCCTGCGCTACGACCCGAACGCCAGGGGGATCTGGACCCGCATCGGACAGGTCCTCTCTCACATGCAGCGACACGAGGAGGCGATCGAGGCCTTCAGAACCGAGCTGCGCCGGGGAACGGGAGATGCCTGGACCCGGGCCAACCTGGGACTCGCCTGCAAGGCTCTCGATCGCTGGGAAGAAGCGACCGCCGCCTACCAGGGCGCCCTCGAACTCGATCCCGGGATGCGCGAGGCGCTCTACGGCATGGCGGAATCTCTGCGCCGGCTGGACAAAGCCGTCGAGGCGGACACCTACCTCGAACGCTGGAAAGCGATCAAGAAAAAGGAGGAAGAGGAAGACCTCGAACACCGCCAGAGCCAGGCCGATGACCTGGCGCAGCAGAAGGCGGCCGCAGCCAGAACCTGGTTAGATGCCGCCAACCTCTTCATAACGGAGCACAACCTGGCTGGGGACAACCGCCAGCGCATGGTGGCCTTCCTCAGCCATGCGAAGGAGGCCCTGGAGGAATCCCTGCAATTAGACCCCACCAACCGTACAACCCATATCATGCGGTTGGACATGATCTCGAAAACCGGCACCATGGCTGAGCTGATCACCGCGACCTCCCAGGCGGTCGATTCCATGCCCGAGGATCCCTTCTTCTCCTTAAAGCTGGCGGAGAGCCATCTGCGGGCCCTCGGGGGCAAACCGAATGCCCCAGGCATCCACCGTGTGGGTGCCCAGCGGGCCGTCAGGAAGACCCTCGAGCTCTCTCCGGGCCATGCGCAGGCCAACGGACTGCTGGCGGAGATGCTCCTCAACTCCGGCGCCACGGATGCCAACACCCTGAACGAGGCTCTCTCCTGCGCAAAAAAAGCCGTCGACAACAGCAGAATTCCAAATGCCACGGCGTACAATCTCCTGGCGAGAACCTACTTCACCGGCGGGCTGTTCGACGAGGCCAGGAAGGCGCTCGAAGAGGGAATCCGGAGACTGCCCGAAGAAAACACCACCGGCAGGGCNGACCTGCAGAAGAGGTTGAACGAATTGCTCAAGAGGATAAAGTCCGGCAACAAGTAAACGACTGCCGGACCCAATGGCGGGCCTCCCCATGCCGACAGGAAACCGAAACAAACACTCCGGGTACCGCCAGGTTGCCCCTGCGGTACTCCTGCTGCTCGCGTTCCTGCCGGCCGCCGGCTGCAAGGACGACAAGCCCCCCCCCCGGGGCTCTGGGAAAAACGAGTCTCCCTTTACCTTCAACGAGAAGTCAGAGGCCGCGGGAATTACCTTTCGGCATACGGATGGAAGCTCCGGCGAGTACTTCATCGTCGAGACCCTCGCCTCCGGGGTAGGCCTCTTCGACTTTGACAACGACGGGGACCTCGACATCTACCTCCTCAACGGTTGCCCCCTGCCGCCGCCGAAGGACCTGGCCACCTGCCCGCCCAACGCCCTCTACCGCAACCGGGGGGATGGCACCTTCGAGGACGTCGCCGCGCAGAAAGGACTGGAGGCGCGGGGGTTCTCGGTAGGCTGCTGCGTTGGCGACTATGACTCCGATGGAGACCTGGACATCTACGTCACGGGCTTTGGAGGCAACCATCTCTACCGCAACAACGGCCCGGAGACGGACTTTTCCTTCACCGAGGTTACCGCCGAGAGCGGAGTGGATGACCCCCGGTTCAGCGCCGGCGCGTCCTTCCTCGACTACGACCGTGATGGAAACCTCGATCTCTACGTCACCAATTACTGCGAGGTGGACTTCGGCTCGAGCAAGCCATGCTTCAACAACAACGTAGCGGGCTATTGCGCCCCCGGACAATACACCCCGGTTCATGATTCCCTTTTCAGAAACAACGGGGACGGGACCTTCGCCAACGCCAGCAGGAGCGCCGGCATAGCCCTGGACTCGGAGCCCGGGCCCAAATGGGGCATGGGCATAGCCGTCTGTGACTTCAACGACGATGGCTGGAGCGACATCTACGTAGCCAATGATGTCAGCGACAATTTCCTCTTTGAAAACCAGAAGGACGGGAGCTTCAAGAACATCGCGACCGAGATGATGGCGGCCGTGGGGCTCGACGGCGCCGAGCAGGGCAGCATGGGAGTCGACGCCGGAGATTTCGACGGGGATGGCAAGTTTGACCTCCTCGTCACCAACTACCACAAGCAGCTCAACGCCCTCTACCACAACGAAGGAAAGTTCGGGTTCTCGGACCAGGCGCTGCGATACGGCCTCGGAGACTCGACCCTGCCAATGGTCAGCTGGGGAACCAGGATGATGGACATCGACAATGATGGCGCGCTGGATCTCTTCATCGCCAACGGACATTTAGAGGACCAGATCGACAAATATGATCAATCATCCGAATACAGGCAGCGAAACCAGTTCTACCGGGGAGAAAACGGCAGGTTTCGGGAAATCACCCGCGGCGGCGGCAGTGGGCTCACGGAAAAACTCTCGAGCCGGGGAGCGGCCTTCGGCGACATCGACAACGACGGAGATCTCGACATTGTCGTCTGCAACTCCCGGGAGCGCCCCTCGCTGCTTATCAATGAAACCCCGGCGAAAAACGCCTGGCTGTCGCTGAAGCTCAAGGGGAAAAAAGACCCCTACGCGCTGGGAGCACGGGCGACCATCAGGGCCGGTGGGCGGATACAGGTGGCCGAGGTTCGCAGCGGCGGAAGCTACGTCTGCCAGAACGACCTCAGGCTTCATTTCGGCCTGGCTGATTCAAAGAAAGCCGACAAGGTCACTATCAGGTGGCCCGGCGGCAACACCTCGACCTTTGAGAACCTCGAAGCGAACAAAGAGCACCTGCTCGAGGAATGACTCTCCCCACGGCAAGATGAAAAACAACCCGTCCACAGCCGAAGCAGGAACCTCGGGAAAGACCTCAGCGGCGACCCTGGTCTTCGGGTTCATTCTCCTTGCCGCGGGAGCGACCTTATTGTCACTCGCGCTGAAACAACCGGCGGAAAAGAACGATGCGGGCACCTCGATCGAGGGGCCCACTCTCTCGGCCTCACCTCCCCTCGAGGAGCCGCCTTTCATTCCCCCGGAATCCTTCCTTGCCGGCCTGGAGACCGGCCCGGAACGCCGGGCCCTTCTCGATCGCGGAAAAAAAGCCATCGCCGAGGCCGGAGGACTCTACTTCAGGGGGACACCCGCGGACAAGCAGGCCGGCGACAAAAGGATGCTCGAAGGACTGGATCTTCTCTACCAGGCCAAGGCCGTTGTTCCCCAATTGCGGGCCTATCACCTCGAGACCCTGGTCCTCCCGCTGAAAACTGGAAATACCCAATTGATAGAGCGGCGGGCGGCTCTCTGGCTCAGGAGCTTTCCGGCCGATCCATTCGCGCTCGATCTCCTTGCCAGGTCCCGCTTCAAGGCGAAAAACTTCAGGGGTTGTGTTCCGGTCTGCCTGGGGATCCTGAAGGACAGGCCCGGAGATGGCCCGATCCTGAAAATCGCGGCGCTCTGCTACAGGCACCTGGGACAATGGGACCGCGTCGTGGAGTTGATGAAACGCTACGGGGCGCTGGCGCCGCGGGAGCTCGAAGGACACAGGCTCCTGGTCTCAGCTGCTTACGAACTCGGCGACCAGGAAACCGGGGTCGCCGCGGCGGAAAAGATACTCGAGATCATTGAATTTCCCGGCGACAAGGCCTGGGACAAGGCCGGAGGGCCCCGCCAGAAGGCGCTCCTGATGGTCATCGGGGTACTCCACCGTTTTCGCCAATACAGTCTGCTGGCCACGGTCGCGGCCTTCTACCGCCAGAGAGACCCGGACAATCCGGAGGCTGTCATGGCCGAGGGCATCGCCCGGCTGGAGCTCGGCGAGGCGCCCCGCGCCGAGCCGCTCCTGCGCAAAGCGCTCGCGAGTTCGGCCAACTTGAAGGAGGTCAGCTTTCACCTCGGTCTATGCCTGGTGAAACAGGAAAAATACTCCGAGGCCGCCAACCACTTCACCGGGCTGCTCCTGGAGGAGCCCCAATACTTCAAATGCTATTACCAATTAGGTACCTGTCTCGCCCGGCTGGGAAAAAAAGACCTGGCCGCGTCCATGTTTGAAAAATCCCGCCGGCTCAACCGGGCCAANNGNGAANTTCTCAGGGNGCGGGAATTNAGAGGNGCGGGANAACCNGTTGAGGCGACCCTNGCNGANTCAAAGAGNTACCTCTTCGAAAAGCGATACGCCCAGGCCGAAAAANCNCTCCTCTCCTCACGNNNACGNCGNGAGCCGNAGGTNCTCCTCGAGNTGATTGANATGTACAGNCGCTGGCTGCGGCTCAAAGATGCCAGGCGAATCCTCGATGAGCTCTCCGGCATCCTCGGGCAGACTCATGGNGATGTCATCCTGCGGGGAACCCGCCTCCTGTGGGAAGAAGGAAAGAAAGAAGAGGCCATCTCGCTGCTGGAGAGAAGAGTCGCCACGCCAAACGCCGGCGAAACGGAAAAATTCATCCTGGCACGCTGGCTGCTCGCCTTCGATCGACCGGCCCNGGCGCTCGCCCTGCTCGAGCCGGTTCGCCGGGGAGCGGATGACAGGGAGGCCTCCCAGCTNCTCGGCAGGGCCATGCTCGCCCTCAACCGCCCGGAAGCCGCGCTCGGCATGTTCCAGTCCATCAGCAGCGGGGACNCCCGCTGGGGCGANTGGGAAATGAACTCCNNGNTCGCGGCGGCTATGGCCGCCACGGGCAAGGACCTGGAGAAGGCCCGGCTGCTCATCGATGAGACCCCCGCCGACGCCCGGGGCAGCCCGGCGGAGTTCGATGCCCGGCTGGCGGTTCTCGTGGAACTGGACGAATCCGGAAAAATCGGTGCGAGGAGAGATGAGCTGGCCGGGCTGAAAGCCTTGAGAAACAGGAAAACAGCGAACACCGAAGCCCTGTCCCAGGCGAAGAAATCGGTCGGCGCAAGTGAGTGGAAAGAATCGGTGGCGGCCAGGCGAGCCCTGGTGACCCTCTACCTGGAAGCCGAAAACCGCCCGGCGGCCTTCCTGAACATCCGGCTGGCCCTGCAGTTGGAGCCGGATTCACTCACGCTGCTTCGCCAGCTTCTCAGCCTCCAGGATGACCCCGCGAATATCTTTGAGCGCTGGAATACCCTCCGGGCCCTGGGCAGACTCCATCCTGCAGATACTGCCACCGCGAAAGAACTTAAGACAATCAAAGAGACCTGGAAGGGTCACTGAATCTTCTTCTCCTTAACATTGCCGCATCGCCCGGCCTCAAGGTCACTTCATCGGTCAGTTCCTAGCCGGAAACACAACCTCTTCTACCTTGTGAAGTTACAGGGCATCCTGGAGAGAAGTTAGTATTCCCGCCCCCCGAGATACTAACTTTTACCTGATATTGCTCTCCTCCCGGGTCGCAAAATACGCTGAAAGTCGGCTGATAAAGTGCTTTTTCAGTGGTTGGGCAATTGTTATACTCGAAAGGTACGTGGCGGTTGAAAAGACCGTTGCGTTTGGGTACGAAAGGAATTCTGAGACATACGCTGCTGGATTGGAACAGTAGCGTTCAATTTAGGGTCAACTCGGAGCTGCCGCTATAGAGGCGCGTTCTTCACAGAGGAAAAGTCTCTGTAGCTTCCGGCAATCCGGGTCTGAATTTTCAAACAAGGTTTTTATTTCTCACCAGTTGGAGGTTACACAGTTATGTGTAAGAGATTTACTGTATTGCTGGCGGTCTTCGGACTCCTGGCCTGTACTGGTTCGACCGCGTTCTCGCAAGAGAATGATGGTCCTTGTGGCGCGATCGCTCTTGAGAGTGGAGATTCCGTAACTGGCTCTACCGCCGATGCGACGCCCGATGAAGGCGCCCTGTTTCCAAACGCCCCTGGCGTCTGGTACACGCTGGTCGGTAACCGCGGAGTAGCCACGGTCGGCACCTGTGGTGACGGCAGTTCCTACGACACGGCCCTGAGCATCTTCACCGGCAACTGCGGCGACGCGGTTGTCAACACCAGTACCTCCGGTGGCGATATCTGGACCGGTGGCGATGACTTCCAGTTCGACTACACCGAGATGACCGGCGACTTCGACGTCGCCATCGAGCTGGTCGACTACTCGCACGACACCGGCGCCGGGCGCTGGGGCAAGATGGGCCTCATGGCCCGCCGCGAGTTGACCCGCGAGTCTGAGTTCATGCAGACCCAGTTCCACGGACCCGCCAACGATGACATTGCCCGCCAGGCCGGACGCCGTGAGCACGGCGTCGCCGGTGGAGGCATGTACGAGATCATCCTGGACGGCGCAGGACCGCGCCCCGCTTTCACCCGTCTGACCCGTCGCGGCAACATCTTCCAGTCGTGGTGGTCCGCCGAGGCCCCCGCCGACCCGCGTGACGATGCCTCCTGGAATGCCGGACATGCCGAGGATCGCGCCTCGATGGGCGACACCGTCTTTGTCGGTCTGGCCAACAGTGATCACAACTCCGATGGTGCCATCCCGCAGCACGTCACCTACAGCTCTCTCAACGACGACTTCAACGAGACCAGCGCGTTCGTCGGTAACGATGCCGGCGGCGGCTCTGGAACCTCGGCCGGTGGACTCACAGCTATCCTCAACAACGACGATGCCTGTGTCCGTCCCGGACAGTGCTGCCTGTCTTCCATCAGCTGGGAAACAGAAGACAACGTGACCTACTACATCCTCGTGCACGGCTGGAACACCAGCAACGGCGCCTTCCAGCTCGACGTCAGCCTCGGCGAGCCCGGTGCCGTACCGGTCAACCCCAACGGCTGGATCCAGGCCGAGGGCTGGAACTTCCTGATCCTTGACCAGGACGGTGGTTGCGGCGGCGGCGGCTTGGACCGCATGGCCGGCAACTGGGCCTCTCCCTACAACATATTTGACGAGGAGCCGCAGGCCGGCGACGTGTGGGACATCGATTTCGGTGCCGCGCAGTCCAGGGGCTGGACCCTGACCGCCGTGGCGGAGCTCCCCACCTGGGGGACCACTGCCTTCCTCAACGACAACGGCATTGGAGTCAACGGCCAGGACGACCTGGTGAACTTCGACGCCTACGTGGGCGCCCTGGGTGCCAACACCGACAACCTCGTGGCGATCTCGACGACCTACGTTGAGAACACCACAGATGAGGCGATCTGGGTCAACCTCTGCACCTCGAGTGATGACTCGATTCGTGCGGACGTGAACGACAACCTGATCACCAACGTCAGCGCCTGCCGCGGCAGCGCCGGCGATTGCCAGGAGACCAACTGCGCGACCCTGGATCCCGGCATGAACAAGATCACCACCCACGTCTGGGAAGGCGGCGGTGGCTTTAACATGCGTTTCGGGCTCCGGACCCTCGATAACCAGGTGATCAACGACAGCAACGATCTCGGGATCGTATTCCACGGCTCAGGCGGTGGAGATCTCGAGGGCCAGGTTGGAAGTGCTGCGGGTTGCGATATCGACTTCGGTCCCGCCCCCTCGGGCTGGATCCAGACCAGCGGCTGGAACATGCTCTTCCCCGTCCTCAACCCCTTAGGTTGCGGCGGCGGCGGTACGGGAGTCATGGGCCAGAACTGGGTCGCTCCCCACGATCTCGGCGTTGAAGACCCCAAGGCCGGCGACGAGTGGCTCGACATCGACTTCGGTGGCGCCTCTCCGGCTGCCGGTTACAACAACGGCGGTCTCAGCGACGGCCCGATCTGGGTGACCACCCAGTTCATCTCCGACAACCTCGGCATCGAGCTGCCCAACGGCGACCTGGTCGACTTCCAGGGCATGGCCGTGACGATCCAGAACGCCGGGATCGGCGGCGCGGTACCCAATGACAACGTCATGAGTATCGCCACGACCTATATCGAGAACGTGACTGATTCGCCCATAGCGATAGACATCTGTACCGCCAGTGACGACTCGGTCCTGACCATGCTCAACTGCAACATCATCACCAACGTGAGCGCCTGCCGCGGAAGCGGCGGGGACTGCCAGGAGCGCCGCGCTGCGAGTCTCCTGCCGGGAATCAACAAGCTCTCCGCGCTGGTATGGGAAGGCGGCGGCGGCTGGAACATGCGCGTCGCCATCGAGCGCGACGGTGCGAAGGTCTCAAGCTTCCCCGTCAATGACGATATCCACTTCCTCGGTGCCGGCGATGCCGACACCGTCGGGCAGCCGACCCTCTGCGCCGCGCGTACGGCGACCCTCGCCGACAACGCCTGCCCGGTAGCGTCGGTGCCCTTCCAGATCACCGGTAACGGTGGCGGAGTGGCCGGCGACGCGATAACCGTAGTCGAGACCTTCGGCCCCGTAGCCGCCCTCAACGACTACACGATCAGCGACATCTCCAACGGCGGAACGGTCGAGTCGACCAGCGGCTTCGCCACGCTCAACGTCGGGCCCAACGGCGTCGCCACCCAGTCCTCCGAGGGTTGGGGAGGCGCTCCCGGGCGCGCGATCGACGGCAACACCGATGGCCAATGGGGCGGCGGCTCAGTCACCCACACCAATGGAGATAACTCCTGGTGGGAGGTTGACCTCCAGGACACCTACTACATCGATGCCATCAGGCTCTGGAACCGTCTCGATTGCTGCAGCGAGCGGCTGGCCAACTTCACGGTCCAGGTCCTCGATATCGACCGCAACGTGGTCTTCGAGAGCGCCGGCCTCAACGCCAACAGCGCCGTGAACTTCACGGTTAGCGATGTTGACGCTGACGGACAGATTGTCCGCGTCTCGATGCCGGGAGCGTACCTGAGCCTCGCCGAGGTGGAGGTTCTCTCACCCACAGATGAAGAGGTCACCACCGGCCTGAGCATCGTGTGGGAGACCACCGTCGCGGACGTGAACGCGGGACTGAGCTACACGCTCGCCTACGCCGGCAGCGGCTCTTCGAGCGTCTCGGGCACCATGGACCTCGGCGGCGGCCTGCTGCCGATCAGCGGTACCACGGGCGTTCCCTTCGCGGCCGACGCTTCCGGTCCTATCGGTATCTTCGACAACTCGCACCTCATTGGAGATGCGAACACGGGTGGAGCCACCTACGATGCCGACTCTGACAGCTACACCCTCGAAGCCAACGGCTCCGACATCTGGAACGGTGGAGACCACATGGCCTTCGCCTACAAGTCGGTCACCGGTGACTTCGTCGCTACAGTCCACGTTGCCGAGCGCATCGATGGAGCGAGCGGACGCTGGGGCAAGCACGGCCTCATGGCCCGCCAGAGCTGTCACTCCAACTCGCGCTACTCGATGATCCAGACCAATCTCTCCGGAGTCAACGAGGCTGAGATTGACCTCCCGCGCCACGCCTGGCGCTGGAACCACCTGGAGAACGGCTCAAGCAACGACGTCTACCAGGTTGACGATGGAGCCCTTGTGGGCTTCGATCCCGACGCTGGACAGCGGGTCAACCGTCGTCCCACCTGGATGCGCATGACCCGTACCGGCGACCTCATCTCGACGCAGCTTGCGTTCGAGGATGAGGATGGCCAGCCCATGCAGTGGCAGACCATTGGTGGCGACTCGCATCCGGACCGTCCGGACGCGCTGCTGGTGGGCCTGGCCCTGACCAACCACTCCGGAGATCCCGGCTCGGCCGTCTTCGACCAGCTGAGCATCGAGTCCTACGATCCCGGCGCTGACGACTCCGTGAGAGGCGACTTGATCGGCGCGCTGGACCTCGCCGCAGGCGACCCGGTCAACAGCGGCCTGGTCGTGGTGCAGGGCGGTGGCTACCGTCCCGAGGTGCTCGACAACGGTCACCTGCGCATCACCTCGAACGCCGTCGGAAGCTCGGCCAACGCGGTCTGGCTGGCCGATGCTCTCCCGCTGAGCGCTGGCTTCGTTCTCGAGTTCGACGCGTTCATGGGACCGGTGGGCTGCGACCCCGGTGCCGACCCGAACCCCGCTGACGGCTTCACCATGACGGCGATCGAGGTCGGCGGCACGGGCAACCCGCTCGGCGCCTGGCCCAGTGACCTGGGCCTCGACTCCCTGCGTGGAGACGGCGGCGGCGCGGAAGGCCTGTGGGGCAATGCGCTCCTGGGCCGTACCGAGGGCCACGCCAGCTTCTCGGTCGAGTTCGACAATTGGGTGGGAGGCTTTGATCCTATCACCGGCGGCTCGCCCAACAACGACTGCAACTACCACGTTGGACTGTTGGCCAACACGATGGTCAACGCGCACGTCCAGGTGAACGAGGACCTCGGGGTCGGCCCCGGCGACCTGCCGAACTTATTCACCGAGGAAGGTGTCCACGTGGCGATCAAGTACGCGCCCAACGGACACGTCACCGTCGTGCTCAACGATGAGCTGACCGTGATCGACGCCCATATCCCGCCCACCAGCGGCGACATGGTGCTCGGCTTCACCGGCGGAACCGGCGGCGCCACGGCTGACCAGGAGGTCGCCAACCTCACGCTCTATTCGCTTGCTGGACCCGTGGCGGAGGAACCCACCTTCGCTTATGAGTTCGGCGCCGCGGCCGACCAGAGTGGCGGCTGTGCGGGCGACACCAGTTCCGCTGATGTCGACGTTGTCCTCGTGACCAGCGACAACCCCGGTGCCGAAGGCGCCCAGAGCTACTCGCTCGGCGTCAGCGCCAGCGGTGGCTCCATCAGCGCGATCTCGACCGACGGCACCGATGCCGGCGGCCTGATCGACGGTGGCTTCGAGCTCTCCGAGCTCACCTCGGGCGACGGGAATGAGGGCGCTATCACGGCCGTCATCCTGTCCTTCACGCAGCCTGTTTCACTGGCCGCTGACGGATCCTCCTCGGTCGCCACGGTGACCGTCGAGGCCGCCAATCCCGACACCGCTGACGCGGCTACGGTCGGCCTCAGCGTGGTCAACGGCCTCGTTGGAGGCGGTCGTCCGGTAGCGAGCATCGTCACCTGGCAGGGTCAGACCTACAGGCCCAGCCTCGGTACGACCAGCTACACGGTCAGCTCCGACGTCGAAGCTCCTGCCGCTCCTTCCGGCCTCGCGGCCGTTGCGGGCGACAGCCAGGTCAGCCTCGACTGGGATGACAGTGCCGCTGGTGATCTCACCGGCTACACCGTCAGCAGAGACGGCGCCGAGCTCGCCTCCGGGCTCAGCGAGAGCTCCTATGTTGACGACACCGCCGTTAACGACACCACCTACAGCTACACCGTCACGGCCTCTGACTCCTGCGGCGAGTCGGATGCCTCGGGCGCTGCAGAGGCTACGCCTTTCGATCCGGGTATCGGACCGTTCACCCGCGGCGACTCCAATGGAGATGGAACTGTGAACATCTCCGACCCGAGCTCCACGCTGAACTGGCTGTTCCTCGGTGGCGGCGACCCGCCATGCCTGGCGGCAGCCGATGCCAACCAGGACGGAAGCGTCAACATCTCCGACCCCAGCTACACACTCAGGTGGCTGTTCCTCGGTGGTGCTGATCACCCCGCGCCCACAACGTGTGGAAACAGCACCGACGACGGTGATGTGGCGCAAGGGTGTGACACGGCGACCTGCGAATAACAGCTCGCTGTAAACGGGAACGCGAGAGCGCTCCTGTTCGCCTGAGAGGCCCGGATCCCGAGGGATCCGGGCCTCTCTTTTTTTTGCGACACATTTTCCCTGTGAGAGTGCGGCTGGCCGCATCCCTTGGTAAAATAGAGGCTCTCACTGAAATGCATTTCGGGTCTATCCGAAGGAATTCGGGTCCATCCAAGGAGGTTGTAATGGGTAAGAGAGCTTTCCCGCCCCTGCCGGCGCTCTACGCCGTACTTTTCTGTTGCCTGTTCACGGGAGTCCTCGAGGCGCAGCCCGCCAATGATCTCTGTCTCGATGCCGAGGTGCTGGCCCCCGGCTCCGGTATCCCGGCCGAGGCTGAAGGCAGCACCGCAGATGGGGCCACGGGAGACGATGAGGACGCCGCCTGCGGCCCCAGCGATTCACCCGGAGTCTGGTACAGCCTCGTGGGAACCGGTCGCCCCGTTTACGCCCAGACCTGCGGCAGCGACTTCGACACGCGCCTGAGCATCTTCAGGGGCACCTGCGATGAGCTGACCTGCGTGGTGAACAACGATGACCGCTGCGGAGATGACGCCCAGGTCAGGTTCGCGGCCAATGAGGGCGAGACCTACTTCATCTTCGTCCACGGCTTCGGCCAGGCAACAGGGGCCTATACCCTCAGGGTTTTCTTCGAAGATGGGCGCGACCCTGATCTCGACGGGCTCATCAACGATGACGACAACTGTCCCAACCTAGCCAATCCAGGGCAGCTGGATGAAGATGACGATGGCATCGGAGACGCCTGCGACGTTCCGCCCAATGATCTCTGCCCGGACGCGTTCGAGCTGGTCTTCGAGGAGGACATCGACGCCAATGGCGGAGCCATCCTGGCCGCCGACGCTACGGGCCGGACCACGGGCGCCGCGATCGACCCCGAAAACGCCAAGTGCGGAGCCAGCACCGCTCCCGGCGTCTGGTATTCCGTCATCGGCAACGGACAGCCGATGCGAGCTGAGACCTGCGGCAGCACCTACGACACCCGGCTCAGCATCTTCGAGGGCGACTGCGGCGTACCCGCCTGCGTCACCCAGAACGATGACGCCTGCGGCCTCCAGTCCATGGTCAGCTGGAACTCCGAAGACGGAGCCACCTACCTCATCCTCGTCCATGGCTACGCCACCCGCGCAGGCGACTACCTGCTCAGCGTCAGCGCCCAGCTGCCCCCCTCTGAAGACGACCAGGACAACGACGGTGTCCCCGATGTCGATGACAACTGCCCCGCAACCGCGAACGCGAACCAGCTGGACCTCGATGGTGATGGAGAAGGCGATGTCTGCGATATGCAGGAGAACGACCGCTGTGACGGCGCCCTCGAGCTCGAATTGGTGAACGGCCTCGTGGAGATCGAGGGACAGACGGCCATCGAAGCCAGCCCCGACCCCGAGAGCGCCTCCTGCGGGGGCAGCACCGCTCCGGGGCTCTGGTACGCGGTCACCGGCCTGAACGGAATGATCCTGACCGCCGAGACCTGCGGCAGCGGCTACGACACCCGCCTCAGCGTCTTCGAGGGCGACTGCGACGTGCCGCTCTGCGTGGTGTCCAACGACGACTCCTGCGGACTGCAGGCGAGCGTCACCTGGGACGCGCTTGGAGACCAGGCCTATTACATCCTGGTTCACGGCTACAACACCAGCGCCGGAAACTTTATCCTGAGAGTCACAGCCGAAGGCGGGGGTGACTTCCCGCCCCCGGCGCCAACGAGGCTCGAGGCCACGGCCCTCGACGGCTCCATCGAGCTCGCCTGGGAAATGGAGCTGGTCAAGGACCTCGCGACCTTCAATGTCTACCGCGACAACGAGCTCCTGGCCGACGGCATCATCGACAATGTGTTCGCTGACACCACTGTCGAGGCAGGTGCCTCCTACCAGTACACCGTAACCGCCATCGACACGGCAGGGAACGAATCGGCGCCTTCGGCCGCCGCAACGGCCACCGCCGCCGGCGGCGCGCCGGGAGGCCAGGTCCCCGGGGACTTCAACCAGGACTCGAATGTCGACATCAGTGATTCCATAGCCCTCTTCGGCTATCTCTTCCTCGGCCAGAATGCGCCGCGCTGCCCGCCGGGGTTGGATTCCAACGGCGACGGAGGGATCGACATCTCCGACGGGATCACCTCCCTGGCCTACCTCTTCCAGGGAGGCCAGGCGCACGCCCTGGGCATCGCCTGCACCGGGATCGCGGACTGCCCGGACGCCTGCGATCCCTGAGGCGGCCGGCTCGGCGGGGAACCAGCCGCGGCGACGGACTGTCCGCGGAAAAAATACGGTTGCATCAGGGCAGGATCGATTGCCAGTCCGCGCCCGCGCGGGTACGATCGGGAAAAATAAGAACGGTCATGGCGCGGCTGACCCTCGGCCGTTGCCCGGAACAACCCTATCTCGCGAGGTGAACCATGTCGCTGGCTCTACTGCTCTCTACCGTGCTGCTCTCCTCCCCCGCCGAAGGCGTCAAATGGGCTGAGGGCTCCTTTGACGATGCGCTGAAAAAGGCCGCTGAAGCCAAGAAGATGGTCTACATCGATTTCTACACCGACTGGTGAGGATGGTGCAAAGTACTGGTCCGTGAGACCTATCCGAACAAAGACGTCGCCGCCCTGCTGAACAAGAACTTCATATCGCTCAAGATCAACGCTGAGAAGGGCGAGGGAAAGGATATCGCCAAGCGCTACGGCGTCCGCGGCTTCCCCACCCTGCTCATCATCGACTCCAAGGGTGAAGAGCTCGACCGCATCAGCGGCTTCCGGCCGCCCGATCGTTTCATCAGCACCATCAAGCCTATCCTCGCCGGCAAGTCCTACGGCGCCCTCAAGAAGAAGGCCGAGAAAGAGCCGAAGAACCTCGAGGTCGCGCTCGAGCTCGGGAAAAAAGAAGAGGAAAGACGCCAGTACCCCAAGGCCGAGGCCCTCTACAAGAGGGTCCTCGAATCCAAGGATGCCACGGACGCCCTGCGCGAAAACGCCGAGGGTCGCCTGGCCCTGCTGAGCTTCATGAAGAGCCGGGGGAGGGACATCGCCGGGCTCCATGCCTACTTCGACAAGAAGAAGGATACGGCCAGCGTCGTCGACCACGCCCGGTTGCTCATGCGGGCCTACCAGGATGGAGATGAGGTTGCCAAGGTGGTCGCCGTGGGCGAATACCTCATCAAGCACGTAAAAGAGCCTGACGCGACGCTGCTCAACAACTACGCCTGGTTCCTCGTTACCCACGACACGAAGCTGAAGTACGCCCTGGAGCTCGCCGAGAAGGCCCTCGCGCTCCAGCCCGAGGCCGCCTTCATTCTCGACACCCTCGGGGAGTGTCTCTTCCGCAACGGCAAGCTGAAGAAAGCCGTCGAAGCTCAGCGCAAGGCCATCAAGCTCGCCCCTGAAAACCAGCGCGAGGAGATGGAGGACCGACTCTTCAAGTTCGAGAAGGCCCTGAAGAACCAGAAGAGCGAGTCGAAGAAAAAAGAGCGCACCACCTGAGCGCCGGGAACGCGGACCGGCCGGACAACTATTGAGGGCGCGGCTCTGGACTTGGACGGATGGTTTTTAGATAATCTCTGCGTCCTCATATTCCAAGCCGCGGAGGAAACATGCCGTCGAGAAGACCATTCGGTTCACCCGTCTCGTTCATTTTAAGCCTGTCCGTTCTCGCCCTGTTGATGCTGGGTTTCCTGGCGAACCCCGCGCTGGCGGCTGACCCTGAACCTGTCGCCAACGCCAACAGCGGTGACACGGCATGGATCCTGGTCTCGACCGCGCTCGTCCTCTTCATGACGATCCCGGCGCTGGCGCTCTTCTACGGCGGCCTGGTGCGGACCAAGAACGTGCTGTCGGTGCTGATGCACTGCTTCGCGATGACGGCGCTGATCTCGGTGCTCTGGGTGGTCTTCGGCTACAGCGTGGCTTTCAGTGATGGAAACCAGTTTTTCGGCGGCCTGTCGAAGGTCCTGCTTGGCGGAGGAGTGAGAGACCATCTCGCCTCGGGAACAAAGATCCCCGAAACCCTCTTCTGCGCCTTCCAGATGACCTTCGCCATCATCACCCCGGCGCTGGTCATCGGCGCCTTTGTCGAGCGCATGAAATTCCTCGCGGTGATGCTCTTCTCGGCTCTCTGGCTCATCGTGGTCTACCTGCCGATCTGCCACATGACCTGGGGCGGCGGCTGGTTCAGCGAGCTGGGTGTCATGGACTTCGCCGGCGGAATCGTCGTCCACATCACCGCGGGCGTGGCGGCGCTGGTGGCCTGCATCATGGTCGGCAAACGCAAGGGCTATCCCGACACGCAGATGATCCCNCACAACCTGACCTATACGGTCATCGGCTCCGCCATGCTCTGGGTCGGCTGGTTCGGCTTCAACGCCGGCAGCGCCCTGGCCGCCAATGGCCAGGCCGCCATGGCACTGCTCGTCACCCATCTCTCGGCGGCGACGGCGACGCTCACCTGGATGCTCATCGAATGGAAGCTCAACGGCAAGCCCAGCGTGCTGGGCGCCGCCACCGGCGCCATCGCCGGGCTCGCGGCGGTCACCCCCGCCTCGGGTTTCATCGGTCCCGAGGGAGGCCTGGCGATCGGTTTCGCCTCCGGCGCCCTCTGTTATTTCGCCTCTACCGCCGTAAAGAAACGCTTCGCCTACGATGACTCCCTCGACGTGGTGGGCGTCCACGGAGTCGGCGGCTTCATCGGCGTCGTCATGGTCGCCTTCTTCGCCTCCGAAGCTCTCGGCGGCGGCGGCTACGCCGAGGGTGTCGGAATGGGCGCCCAGCTCAAGGCGCAGCTGATCGGCGGCGGGGTCACCATCGTCTACACCCTGGTCGCCTCGATCGCGGTGTTCTGGGTGATCGACAAGCTGGTCGGCCTGCGCGTCAGCGAAGAGGACGAGGAGCAGGGCCTCGACCTGGCTGAGCATGCCGAGACCGGCTACAGTCTTTGAGGCCGACTCACCGGAATTAGACAGCGAACGAGCCGCTCCACCTCAGGAGAACTCCAGCCCGCCCAGGAGCCCGCTGACCGCCCCCAGGAATTCCCCAAAGCCCTCATCCGGATATTCGTTGGAGCCGCCCGAATCGATCTTCCTCCTGCCGGGCTTCTTGATCTCCACCCCCCAGCTGGTGCCATCGCAAATCGGCGCCCTGCTCTGGTAAGATTCCTCCCAACTCCAAACTCCGGCCTCCTCGAGTTCTTCCCAGAATCGCAGCCAGTCCTCCGGGGAGGGAGTGATCTTCTTCCTGTCCTTTTCCTCGAAGCTATGGCCAGCCTCTCCCCACTGGAGGAATGTGTCCTGAAAGAAACAGGTCGGCGGATCGGCGGTGCCCGTTTCTTCGATACTCTTCCATTTGTCTAAAGATTCCCGGAGGGCCTCGGCGTACCGGCCCTCGGACTCGAGGCGGAAGCGTCTCTCCTTCTCCCGGAAGCGTCTCTCCTTCTCCGAAAATCTCTCCAGTCTGACATTAAAAGATGGTCCGCTATAACCGCCGATACCAGCCCCAAAGGTAAGCGGCAGAAGATCGGAAACCCGCAGGACCTTGCCGCTCATTTTTTTCGGGCGCTCGTTTTCCCGGCGAACAGCCTCGAGCATCTCAGGCAGTTCACCAAGGCCGGAGCGATTCTTCGGAACCACGAACATATTCCGCGGCGACATCAGCCTGCGGAAATGATCTTCGATCTCATTGAGTGGAAGCTCCACTGTCTCCCCGCGTCTGCCCAGGCCTACCGGCTCGATATGGCATAGCTTCCAGCCGCTGGAATTCAAGGTGTCGCGACCCCCAGGGCACTTATAGGTAGCGGTCTCCTTTTCGGATTTTTTAAACACCATGGCAACCGGGACCTGGTCACGCTCCTGCAAGGTGCTGATTTCCTCCAGGGTCGGACAAATACGGTTCAGGGCGAGAGCGTAGGCCCACTGCGGCGGGCTATTGTCAACAGCCACCACAGACCGGCCGCCTGGAAGAGAAACCCGCTTACCACGCGGATCACGCGCCCTTCGCAGATAGATGGGAAGCGCGTGGTCCGACAGCCAGGCTTCGATAAGTTCATCCCACGCATCCAGTACCGCTGGAAGGACCCGCGGACGCTGCCTGCTTCGGGCCCAACCTGCAGCGAGGTTCAGAAGCTTATTCTGTAGCCCCCCAGGCAGTTCCTCAGGACAACTCGGTATCCAGGCCATGGATGTACCTCGCCAGCTGCCAGGCATCCCCATCGGAAGAGGAGCGGCAGAAAAAATGGTGGGCGTGCCCAGACTCGAACTGGGAACTTCCACCTTGTAAGGGTGGCACTCTAGCCAATTGAGTTACACGCCCGTGCCATAAAGTCGGGGTATTTTCCCGCAGAGGAGGNAAGATCGCAAGATCGCCCGCTGAAGCGNCTGNAAAAAGNGACCGGATTATTTCCCGGAAAAATCGTCCTGAGTAGTTGATACCGAACCAAAGTTCGGCTATACAAACTAATAGTTGGTTTACCTAACTACACTTCGGTACCCCCCCACAACGGGCTGAAATACTCATGGGCGGTGAAAACGCCAGGAAATACAGCCGGCTCCAGCCGGGCGCGAAAGATGACCAGCGCCGAATCGAGGTTCGTGTCGAAACGGACGACGATGGTCGCCGGCAGGTTGTTCTCGAAGATCTGAGCTACGGCCCGGGAATCGGCTGGTACGTCCAGAAAACCATCCGCCTCGACCCCGAGCAGGTCGATGCCCTGATGGGCTCCCTGTGCTGCGCGAAGCAGGAATCCCGCCGTCAGCGGAAATTCTCCGGAAACAACATTTCCGCGGACACCGCCGAACGGATTCTCCAGCTGGCCGACTTCATTGATTCAACGGCTGGCTGAGAACCGCTGACAAGGAACCTGGGCGTATCGAAGGCAGGCCTCAGTCGTTGGCAGCAAGGTTGATGTTCTTGCTCTTGACCTCGATCTTGTGCATCNNNAGGAACTTCTCGATCTCCCAGACATCCTTCTGTTCCTGNATGATCTGCTCTTCGAGCATGAACTTGATCGGCTCNTCNCCNTCGANCGCGGCGTGNGCGCTACGGTAGGTNTCGAGAGCTTCCAGCTCTGTTTCNAGGTCCTGCTTGAGCATGTCGACTNCCGAGGTGGCCTGCTTGATATGGGCGGCCTCTATCGTCGGCACTCCACCGAGAGATACGATCCAGTCAGAGACGAGCTTGGCATGNGCACGGGCCTCTTCGCTGGATTCATTGAAAAAANCCTCGTAAACGACTCTGTCCGTCCCCTGCACCAGGGCGCTGTGCTGGCAATACTGGATGACCGCCGAGTACTCGATACTGAGCGCTTTGTTCAGAAGTTCAATAACCTTATCCATTCTCTCTTCTCCCTGCTCTCACGCTGCGTTCTTTACGATAAATCCTATTTCGGCAGCAGAGACCTGAGCTCCGCCAGCCGTTAGAGCATTATTCGGCTCACGAGGTCACTTTTCAACATAATTATTTTGTAAGCTATTGTGACACAACGGTTTGTGTTGTCTAACTGTAGGTTTGCAAGCCAAACTACTGATCACTACTCCAAACTGGTGCATTACAACCCAAACACCCATCGCCTGAGACCCCTCCAGAGAGTCTCTATTCCCCTTTACTGCATAAAGTTATGCAGTTAATAGAATGGGGTCGCTTCAGCCCCCGAAGCCCTCAGAAGGGATTAGGAATCCCCAATGCAGGCATCTTCACAAACACCGCAGTTCTCGTGATCAGGGCAGGTAATCTGGAAAGAACTGAATTTCTTCAGAAAACCCGCCACGGTCGGGTCATCCTGTGACAGCAGCTGCACCAGGCCGAGAAGACGTTGGCTGGCTTCATGGCTCAGGAGATGTTCAATTTTGCAGGCGTTGATTTCAGCATCCACATGATCAAGCCCGAGCACCTTATGGAAGAAATTCGTGGCCACTTCACGGTTGTAGATCACCTGCAGGGCGACCTTTTCACCATCCTCGGTCAGGCAGAGATGGTGCCGATCCACCTCGGAAACCAGCCCCCGATCCTTGAGGTTCTTGAGCTGCACTGAGGCGGAACCCTTGGTCACCTGCAGATCTTCGGCTACGTCCTTGAGTATGGCGTAGCCCTTGCGCTGCCGGAGNTCCTGGATCGTGGTCAGNTAGTGCGCGACACTGTGGGTGACCTCGTGCGCGGCGAACTCTTTCCAAACNTCGTTGTTCATAAAACCGTTTCTCCTGCCCCTGCCGCGGCGAAGCCCCCATCACTGTTCGGGAAACTGGAACTCCCGGCCTCGCACCCTTGAGGAAGCCGCATGGCCTGAAGACTAAGACCGACTCGTAAGAATGAGTATAGTCCATCCTTCACAGGAAACAACGCGGCATTAGCGTCCGCTTCACTACTTTGATCAACCCGCCCGGGTACAACCTCTCTCAGCCATTGCCGCCAAGCCAGCGGCGCAGGCTGTCGACAGCCCGGGCCCGGGCGACCTCGGTCGCGGCGGGATCGTAACGGACCTCCGGTAGCCGGGGGCGTTTTTTGAGNGCCCCCCAGGCCATCTCCCGGATCGCCTGCTCGGTGTCCATCAGCGCCTCGACCAGGAACTCATCGCGCCGGGAGTGCTTGCTGCTCAGAACCGTCCGCACGAAAATTCCCCGCACCATCTTCTCGCTCTCCTTCGGGTAGAGCTTCGGGAAGAGCTTCAGCATCTCTTCGCTCCTCATCTCTGAGAGGACACCGGCCGCCGCCTGCCGCTGGTTGGCGGATGGGCTCTCCAGCATCTCGAGCAGGGCGCGGATCACGGCGCGGTTTCCCTTGAAGGCCAGCAGGCCCTGGCTGGCGATTTCCATCGCCCCCTGGTCCTCGTGCCGGAGATACTTGAGAAGATACCCGACTCCCCGGACGTCTCTCCAATCGGCCAGGAGACGAGCGAGGAGCACCTCGCCTCGATAATCGACCTGGGAATCCGCCAGCAGGGAGATGGCGACGGCGCTGCCCCGGTCAGGCCCCAGCCTCTTCAGGCGCGCCACCGCCTGCTGCTGGCGTCCCTTCTCGAAGCTCTCGAGATCCCGCAGCACGCTGGAGTTTTCGCGCAACCAGTCGGTCGAGGTGAGCGTCTCCGGGGGNGTCGACGAGCAACCGCTGAAGACNATCGCCGCCAGGATCGCTGCTGATACCGCGGGGGAACGAACCATCACCTCTCCTCCTCATCCGTATTGACCATGATCCAGCGATCATCGAGATCCTGCAGCTTCCTGGCACGGTTTTTCAGGCTGACGGTGGTTTTCAGGAACGCCTCGAGATCCGATGGGAAGGCTCCCACGTCCGGAGCCCCCTCGATATCGTAGCGTTCTTTCATGTTGGTTTCGANGAAGGTCGCGATGCTGTCAAACGAGAGGTTCTCCTTCTCCAGCGCCCTGAACAGCTCGGTATAGGGAATCTTCTTCAGGGCCTCGTCATCCTTGCCGGCCCCGCCACAGAGACGCAGAAGCTCGTCCCTGAAGATGCCGTGATCCTCGGCCTCGCGACCCCTGGTGCCGTCCTTTCTTTCCTGGCGCTCGAGGAAATCCCCGAAAGCTCTCAGGCTGTGGGAGNTGGCCCGGCGGACCAGCTCGATGTGNGCGGCCTCGAGCTCTACCCGCTCGCCTCTGAATACCTGCTGAAGACCGAGACTCTGAACCTTCTTGACCCTGTCGTAGGACAGGGTGATGTTGTAAGGCGAGTTCGGCAGAACGATCTCCCTGCGGGGCAGGCTGANNTCCTGGAAGCTGATGGTCGGGTTCANCTCCTTGAGATTCTCGATACAGATCGCGGCGACCTTGAANAAGAGCGGCTTGTCCTCCTCGGGCCAGTCCTGGACCGTACCCTCGGGCCACTTGCGCTGCATCCAGCTCAGCTCCGAGAGCTCCNNCTCACCNAGGTAGTCCCTCAGCATCTCCAGCTTGGTAACGAGNTGACGTCTCTTGACGATATTCAGCAGGGTGAGATCGACCACGTCNTCCTCGGTAAAACGCTTCCCGTCAGGCCCCACCGCGGGAACGCTNTTGACGGGATCGAGNCCGAGCACATCNCCTCCCTTGAGGATNTGCCTGTCATTGAAGAGGACGCTGTCAAANGTGTCGAAGTGCATGCTCTCCTTNGGAGTGGCCGAGGCATCGATCCCCTCCTCGCTGAGGATGTGAGGAGTCACGACGATGATGACCTCCCGNCGCTCNTTCTGGGTCACCTTGCGGCGAAACAGNTCTCCAAGGTAGGGTATCTCGGAGANGAAGGGGATCTTGTTGANCGTCTCGATCTCCTGCTCCTGGATCAGCCCGCCGAGGATGATCGGGCGGTGATTGTGCGCTACGCACTCACCGATGTACTGGCGCTTGATGACCTCGGGGATACCCGCGAGATCGGTCTCAAACACTCTCTGGCGCCCTACAATCTGGTTGTCCATGACCTCGAGCTGCAGGGCGATCCGGTCATCCTTGCCGCCGGTTATCCGCGGGCGAATGTGGAGGGTGATGCCGGAGTAGACGGTACCCACGCTCTGGACCTCGTTGATCAGGTTGCCGTTGACGGAGTCGCGCGTGACCCCGGTCGAATTGAAGGTCGGAACGTTGCGGCCGAGATGCAGGGCGCTGACTCGGTCATCGAGGGTCAGGATCTTCGGTCGCGCCCGGACCTTGGCCTCTCCCTCGCGAACCAGCATATGCACCGCCGCCATGAAGCGGCCCTGGATATCGAGGCTGGTGTCATCAAAAAGCAGCTTCAGGCCCTCGTTCATCACGTCAGGAACAAACTCCCCTTCAGCCCTGGCGCCCGGGACTCCCGGCTGGACAACCGCCTCGCCCGGCAAGGGCAATCCCACCGAACCGAGGGTATGCCCGCCGCCGAATTGGGCGGAATCGATACCGAAATCCGTGAGCTTGTTGGCCTCGAGCTCGATCAGCTGCACCTCGATCATGATGCGCCGGGCGGGCACGTCAATCGTCTCGACGAAGGCCTTGATCTTCTCTAGATCCGCGACGGTACCGACAGCCATCATGCCGCCGCGCGCCTCGGTGGAGGAGGTCTTGTCGAAGCTCATCACCAGCGACCCGGTGTTGGTGCTGCCTCCGTAGCCTTCCGGCATGGTGATCGCGTCCTTGCGGGGCATGTCGTAAACAAACGGCACCCTGGGAGCGGAAGAGATCGGCGAGTTCGCGATGCCGCCGCCCTTCTCGATGTACATCTCGGTCTTGCGCGACAGGGTGCGCTGCTTGCTCCCCTCTTTCCAGGTAAGAGCATCATCTGCCGCGGTCAATTGCCATACGTTGCAGACCCCGGCCATCAGCAGGGCATCCATCGCCAGGCGAACATCCACATATTTCGGCCTCAGGACCTCACGCTGAAGGTCGAGATCGAGCTGGTCGTAGCGATCCAGCATATCGAGGATCTTGAGGGAGAGCGGATCGGTGGCTGCATCAGTTTCCCCGAAGATCACCAGTGACTGCTTCTTTCCCTCGACCTTGCTGAGATGGCCCTTCTGGACCCAGTCCGGCCGGAGACTCTCGATGAAGCTGATCGCCTCGGTGGAGCCCTTGTGAAAGAGCGTCTTGAAGGTGATATAACCCTGGGGCCTCGCCGCCGGCGTCTCCTGGGGCGCGGGCTCGGCCCTGGCGGCAGCAGGCTCGGCCTTGGGAGCCGGCTCGGGAGGGGGCTCTCCGCCGCGAAGAACAGGCTCTTCCTTCTTCTCCGGCGCCGCTGGAGCGGCGGGAGCGGCCTCTTCGGGCTTCGCTTCCTCTGCAGGGGGCGACGTGGCAGCCGGGGGTTCCGCGGGCTCCGGCTCGGCAGCGGGCGTCTTAGCCCGGGCGGCCTTCAGCCGGCTCAATGCAGCCAGGACATCCTGGTCAATATCGGGATTCTTTTCCTCGCCCGGAGGCTCAGCTTCCACGGTCTCATCCTCAGCCTTCTCCTCAGTCTCCACGACGACCTCCACCGACGCGGCCTCGCCCGAGACGGCCTCCGGTTTTGCCCCGGCTTCAGCCGGGTCTGCAGGCGAAGCTGTCGAAGCGGGAGTCCTGTCACGATTCAGCTCCTCCAGAAGCGCGAGAGCGCGGCTGTCATGGATCCGAACGGGAACCTCATCGTCGACAGCGACCACCTCGGAGACGACTGCGGGATTCGTCTCGCCGACATCCACTACCGGCACTGGAGGCTCATCTCTTTCGGCCTGCTCAGCGATCACCTCTTCGGCTCCGGCCTCTACAGCGGCGTCTTCGGCGGGGGCCTGCTCTTCACCGGCTTCCGGCGCCGTGGCGATCTCTTCAGCTTCGGTGGAATTCCTGGTGGTTTCTTCCTTCTGAGCCCCGACCGGGGGCTCGGTGGTCTTGCAGCTGACTACGATTCCGCCCGCTAGCGCGCAAAGCAGAAAAAACGTACCCAACCAGCCGAAAAAGGTACTTCCTCTGGTCTTCATTCTTGGCTCCTTGGTTCTCTTCACTTTCAGTTCCTTTCACCCGCCTGGGAGGCTGCTCTCCAAGCTCATCATCAACGGTCTCCGACAAATACGAAGGCCGCCCACTGGCGCGGGTGACTGTATTTTCCCTTCAGCATGGCAAGCTTCGCCTGCCGCAATGACTCAACACGCTCTCTGCCGTGACGAATCCAGTTATCGTAAAACAATCTCATCAGCTCGGCTGTCGCCGCGTCCTCTACCTTCCAGAGGCTCACCAGCAGGGCGCCCGCTCCGCAATGCAGAAACGCGGTGGCGAGCCCGACCGGGTCATCACCGCCCTGGACCTTATTGCGCCCCGTCTCACAACCCGAGAGAGTCACCAGCCGGTTCCCCTTCAGGTCCAGTGAATAGATCTCCCAGGCCCTCAACAGACCATCCCGGGAGCCAGGCTTCGCTGAGCGGCCACCCCCTCCCGGCGCGAGAAACAACTTCGACTCCCAGGGCCTGGCTGGATAGAACTCCCCGTGACAGGCGAAGTGGATCACGTCCTGCCCCCTGCACAGACCGGCGATCACGCTTTCCTTGGCCTGGTTCCCGCTCAGCACGACACTCTCACGGAAACCGGGAGAGAAGGCGGCGACCTCCTTGCGAGCATGGGCCAGGCGAACCTTGTTCGGTTTCCCGTCCCGGTCGTAGTCGGTATCCGGATCGGCGAGCGCGAGCAGCTTCAGAGGTCTCTTCCCGGCGCCCGCCCCTCCGGCCCCGCCGCGAACCGAGTTCAGGCGGAGATACCTCAGCAGGCTGGCGCTCTGGAGGTATGAGATCGTCCATTTTTCCACCTGGAATCCCTCCGGCCCCACCAGGGTCTCAAACGGCAGCCGGTGCAGGGAACCGTGGGGGATGACCAGGACCCGGGTCTTCTTTACCCGGGAGGCTACCGGCTCGAGGAGCGCCTTGTACAATTCTCCTGCCAGCGCCGGGTCCGAAGCGGAGCCTGCGAGGTAGGCCCTGACCTTGTCTTTCAGTTTTCCGGGGCTGATCTTCAGCTCCAGGGCATCCACCTTCGCATCCTGCAGCAGGAATACCGCGAGGGAATCGCCAAGCGAGAAGTATTCCAGCAGGGCCGTGTCCGCGGGCAACTCGGCGACGATCTCGGCCACCGTGGCGGGCGCCCCATCCACGAGCATCCCCAGCAGCGGCTCCTTGCCCGCCGCCGCCTTGATCCTCTTCTTAACCGAGGCCATCCGATCGCGCAGGACGTTGAAATCCTCCCGCTTACCGCCAACGCCGAGCACGCTCAGGGCCTGCCCGCCGCGCGACGCGCTCTCCCTCCCATTGAGCGACACGTACTGCCGATAGAGCCCGCTGCTGCCGGAATCAGCGAGCGTGACGAATCGCCAGCCCATCGACTCGACCAGGGCGCGGGCACGTGAGCGTTCCGCGAACTCCAGGGCGCGGACAGCCCTCCCGGCGCGCATTTCACGGCGAACGATATAACGGTACAGGTCCACCTTGTCGGTCATGAACCCTGTCTTCGACTCCACATCCAGGATCCTTGCCCGGTAAGAATCGACCAGCCGAACCGCCTCAGCCAGGCGCCTGTCGGCCTCCTCGACCCTGCCCATCGCGTCAGCTATCCTCGCCAGGTACCAATGACATCTCCACTCGGTCTCAAACTGTCCTGAATCGGCCGCCCTCTCCAGCGACCACAGGGTGAATTTCTTCGCGCTCTCGTACTTCCCGGATTCCAGGTAAAGCTCGCCGAGGTTCGAGGCCGCGATCGCCGACAGGCGGTAGTTCCCGGCCTTGCCGGCGCGGCGCATCGCATCATCCTGGAGGCTGATCGCCTTATGATAGAGGCCGGCCCGTTCACTCCCGCCCTGGGCGGCCGCCTGTTTACGAAGAACGTTAGCCTGGTGGATCGAATTGACCAGGGAGAGCTCCAGCCTGCCAGGAAAATCCTTCGCCCCGGGAGCGTCGAGCTCACGCTCTACGGCCGCGAAGACACGGAGAGCCTGTCCCAACCGCTCCGGATCGTCCCGGGCCCTCTCGTATAATGAGCCACCCATCAGGAGCCGCGCCCTGAGCCGGATCCCGGCCGGCGCGGCGGAGCTTCGCACCAGCGCCCTGGCCTTCTCCCCCGCCTCGACCGGCTTCCCCAGGGCGAGAAGCACGGAGGCCGTGATGAGGTCAAGACGAGCGGTGAAGGTGGGTGATCCCCCGGCGCCCGAGGCGATTTCCCTGGAGCGCTTCAGCGAATGAAGCGCTCCCTCAAAATCTCCCAGGAGCTCGCAGGCCGAGCCGAGGCGGGCCGAAGCCGCGGCCTCCAGCCAGGGATAGCCCAGTCCCTCCGTATCACCTTCAAGCAACTCCTGTACGAGGGCGTATTCTCCCAGCTCGAGAGCGGGCAGAGATGCGATGAAAGCCAGCAGGAGCCTCTCCCGCTTCTCTAATTCGCAGGCGGCAAGCAGGCGGATGATTCCACCGGTGAGCAGGGCCATATCGGCACGAGAGCCGACCGAGAGCCCGGCGAGAGGAGACCGCGGTCTCGGCGGCTGCTCCGCCTTGCCTCCCAGTTCGGTAATCTGCCTCTTGAACTGGAGGAGCCTATCGGCATAACCAAGAAAGCCCGCCGTCCTGGAGAGATAGCCCAGGTTGCGGAGGCGCGAATCGCGGTCGAGCTTACCGAGGAGCTCCAAGTGAAGCCTGGAGAGATCCCACGCCCCCTTGAAATCACGCAACAGGAACCGGAGCCTGATCGAGGCGGCAGCCTCTTCGGCCGATGGCTCCGGCTTTGATTCGATGCTCTCGAGGGACCTTCGAAAAAGGGCATCCGCCTTGTGTTGAATGACGTCGCCGCTAATCCTGTGAAGCACCGCCAGGGCTTCGTAGATCAGGGGAAGATCCCGAGCCTCCGCGCCCTCCTGCAGAGGGTAGCGCTGACGAGCGAGCGAGAGGATCCTGATGATCTCTCTCAGCTCCTTCTCATCCATCTTCCGCCCCGCCCTGGTAAGCAGGACAGGGACCCTCAGAGGGTCGTCGCCACCCGCAGCCAATACGCTGAATTCTTTCGAATCAAGCATACTGACCGCCAAATTGAGGCGACGAGCCCTCGAGGTCTGCTGCAAGCTCGGCTCGGCGAGTTTTTCAGCCAGACTCTCTATCTCTGACCAGCAATCGTTCGATTTGCCGTAGGCCTCGGTCGCCGCCCGCATTATGGAAACACCCTCGCGCTCTAACCCCTGCCAGGGGGAGGCTTGCGCGACGATGCACCAACAGCAAACAGCGCAGCAAATGCACTGTAAGCGACAACGAAGCTCTCTCCTCTGCGATGGTCCTGGGCCCGTCAAGGCCTCCTCCAACCAAATGATTCATCGCGACAAAAAAGACTGCTACACGCTATATTTTTTCGGAATAAATGAGCCGATAACTTGAATCTAAACAGGTGGTTCCCGAAATCTGTCGGGTACTGGAGCCCATCCTGGCTAAAAATGCCTAGGGCCCGAACCTTCTTTAATACGCAACCCCCATTCCACATCCTCTAATTTGTCACAACCCTATATAATGAAAAGAGATGTGGAATGCCCTACGGATCATCCATCAGGTCACGAAGCGTCAGATATCCTGACATCTGGCAGATTCGACAGGATGACTGGACTTTCAACCCGTGGAAAAAAGCACATAATGCAGGTCTATGACTCAAAATCCAAACTCACTCGATAACCCTCGGGCCCGGAAAACGGAGCTTTCAGCTGAGGCCGCCGCGGCGCTGGAAGATATCTACCGGCGTGTGGACAAGGAGGTCAGCGGCAGCGGCGTGGAGTGCTGGCTGCGCGGGGATTGCTGTAATTTCGAGAAGGTCGACCATACTCTCTTCGCATCGAGCCTGGAGATTGGATACGTAAAAGAAAAACACCCGGCCCCCTTCCCATCGGGAAGCATCCTCTGCCCCTTCTGGGAAGAGGGCCTGTGCGTGGAACGCGAGAGAAGACCGCTGGGTTGCCGTACCTATTTCTGTGACGGCAACTACTCGCAACAGCTGCAGGCTATCTACGAAAAATACCACGCTGAGATCAGGAAGCTGGCTGAGAGATTCGAGCTCCCCTATAGCTACGAACCCTTTGTCGCGGCCCTGCGGACCGGAAATGACCCTGCCTGAAAACAAGCCAGCAGTCTCCGGCACGGCTCCCGCACCACCGACGAAGAACCGCGTCTTCTCTCCGGAGACGAGCCCGTGATCGGCCGCGGCAGAAACCTCTCCGAGGAGAGAAGCCAGCTTGCCCTGGTGGTCCGGACCGGCGAGTCCCAGCGGCTCGACAACTTCCTGGTCAACAACCTCGCCTGGAAATCCCGTAGCCGTCTCCAGAACCTCATCCGGAAAGGCCGGGTCACCGTAAACGGCGAGAAAACGAAGGCCAGCCGGCGTGTCCGCCTCGACGATGTAGTCGAGATACGCCTCTCGAACGGTCTCGGGCTCCCGGACGACTATTCGGAGCGCAAGCTCGACATCATCTACGAAGATGAATGGCTGGTCGCCGTGAACAAGCCGCCGGGAATGCTCGTACACCCGGTCGGCCGTCATGTCTATGACACCTTGATCAATTACCTCCATCACCGGTACCACTCCCCCGCCTCGGAGGGGGAAGAGATCGTGCCCAAGCTCTGTCACCGCCTCGACCGCGACACCACGGGAGTGGTCATCGTCGGGAAAAAGCCCTATGTCCACCGGGAGGTGCAACGGCAGTTTGAAAAGCGGCAGGTCTCGAAAACCTACCTGGCGCTCGCCAACGGACACTTCCCCCCGGACCGCGGTGAAATCGACATCCCCATCGGTGAGGGACGCTGCCTGCAATCGGCTCTCGAGCACGAAGTGCTCAGGAAGTCCCGCACCCTCGTCACTGTCCTCGGGACCTACGAAGACTGCAGCCTGCTTCGCTGCGTACCCTGCACGGGACGTCAGAACCAGATCCGGGTTCACCTTGCGGCCCTCGGCCATCCGATCGCCGGCGACGAAAAATACGGCGGTGATTCCCCTGGTGAACGACCCGGACGGAAAAGCTGGCCGCTGCGCTATCTCCTGCACTCGGAATCCATCCGTTTCTGGCATCCGCGCCTGAAACAGAACCTCGAATTGAGGGCGCCTGTGCCACCCGACTTCCAGGAGTTGCTCTGAGAGACCTTCTTGAGAAGGTCCGGTAAAGCTCCCAACCGGGCCTCCTGAAGCTCTACAGGCCCTCTTTTGCCTCGATATTCCCCTCATCGTAATCTTATATGCAGGGAAATAAGGCGGATTAGCAGGCCGTGAGAAACTCTCTCAACAGATCCGCTATCTTCTTTGTATGCAGTGACATACAGGGGAAAAGAAGTGATGAAGGAAAGAACTACGGCTCTGATCGATCCGGCCGGCAGGCTGCGGTCAGCCAGCACCATGCTGCGCTCGCTCCAGGTGTATGAATACAGCGGCATCGAGAGCCTGCTGGAGAGCAAAAGCCGCGCCGAGGATCTCCTCTGCATCGTGCTCGATGGGGATTTCTCCAACGTCGAAGAGGTGAAGTGCCTTCTTGAAAGAGACGGGCTTCCTCCCTTGCTGCTGGTCGCCGTCAGCGATGCGGAGGAAGGCAAACGCTGGCTCGATCATGGAGCGATGGACTTTGTCGTTCTTCCCGGCAGGCGTGAAGAGNTGGACAGCCGCATCGGCGCCATGATGAGNTGGAAATCTACCCTGCTCAACCCCGCGCACCAGGAGCTGCTTCATCGAAAAACCCTCAGAAGGCTTGCGCATGATCTGAAGAACCCTCTCAACGCGGTCTTCTGTTACGCCGAGCTGCTGCTGATGGATGAACACCTCACGCCGACGGTTCGAACCGATATTGAGCACATCATCACGAACGCCAATGTGCTGCTGGAGACCCTGGACTCGAAGGTCAACTTCCACCGTGAAGAGACCGAGTCCCAGCCGGCCGGAGACGAGCGCTCATGACTGAGACCGGGAAAGAAAAACAGGTGGGCGAGCCGGGAAAAATCCTGATCGTAGACGACAATGAGGAACTCCTTGGAGCCATCTCCCGGCTCCTGAAGCTGCAGGGACACTCTACCCTGACAGCGCTGAGCGGAGAAGAGGCCCTGGAGATCGCGCGGAAGGAATCCCCGGATCTCATCCTGCTGGACTGGATCCTCCCGGGAATTGACGGCATCGAGGTCTGCCGAAAGCTCAAGAGTGAGGAATCGACCCGGGGGATCATGATTCTCCTGGTCACCGGCCGGGGCTCGGTAGACAACAGGATCGAGGGCCTGGATGCCGGCGCCGATGATTTCATTCCGAAGCCGTTTAAACATCCCGAGCTGCTGGCCCGGATCCGCTCTTCACTTCGCCTGAAGAAGGCCACCGACGAGCTCACCGAGCGCAACCGCCAACTGGTCGAATCACAATACGAGCTGGTGAGGACCGAGAAGATCGCCACTATCGGCCTTCTCGCCTCAGGCATCGCCCATGAGTTCAACAATATCATGGCCGGGATTTCGGGATACGCCCAGCTGGCGAAAAAGAACCCCAAGTACATGCCCCAGCTGGTGGAGGTCGCTCTCACCCAGGCCCAAAGAGCCCAGGAGTTGACCGGCAGCCTCTCCTCCTACAATCGCCGGGCAGATGAGAGCCCCGCCTGTAATGTCCAGGAGGTTATCCAGAACGCCCTCTGCCTGGTCAAAAAAGAGATCGAATCGAACGGGATCGAGATAGCCCTCGACATCGAGGCTGTCCCGCACGCGGCGATCAGTGCAGGCCAACTGCAGGAGGTCGTTCTGAATCTCCTCATCAACGCCATCCACGCTATTGGCTCCATGGGAAAAATCACCCTGGAGGTTTACGCCCCCGGACCCGACAACCTGGTGGAGATCAGGATCTGCGATACCGGTGGTGGAATCCCGGAAGAAAATCTGAACAGAATCTTCGACCCCTTCTTCACCACCAAGGGGGCGCTCGGTGGAGGCAAGCAGGAAGGAACCGGCCTCGGGCTATCGGTCTGCTACAACATCATCCAGTCCCGCGGCGGACGAATTACCGTGGCGAGCACCGAAGGCGCAGGAACCTCCTTCTCGATCCTGCTTCCCCTGCACAAACAATCCCCGGGCGGCGGCGATGAACCGGGCTCGACGATCTCCGGGGGCGAACACCGAATCCTCATCATCGACGATGAAGAACAGATCAGGCAGATGCTCAGCGATTTCCTCGGCGCGAAGAACGTTGTCTGCTGCTGCTCGGGAGAAGAGGCCCTGGAGGCATGCCAACGGCAACGATTCGATTTCGTCATGCTCGACATCTGCATGAAAAACTCCACCAGCGGGCTCGATACCTTCCAGCATCTCAGGGAGGCCGCCCCCGGGGCCAGGATCATCCTGTGTACCGGGAACCTGGCGGAGAACATCCCGGCAACGGTCCTGGAGAACTGTCACGCGCACCTGCTCAAGCCCTTCAAGCTCGATGACCTCTCGACAATCCTGAACATGACGGTAGAGGTATGAGGGAAAATCCCGGGAAGAACAGCTCGGACGCCGGCGGAGGAGGCCTTCCCCACATCCTGCTGGTAGACGACGAAATCTTCATCAGGGACGCCCTGCAGCTTTACTTCGAGAGCAACGACTTCGAGGTCTCCACCGCATCGGGCGGAAGCGAGGCTCTGAAGCTCTTCGCCCGGCAGGCGGATTCCATAGACCTCGTGCTCCTGGACCTCGTGATGCCCGGGATGCACGGCCTCGAGGTATTACGCGAGCTGAAGAAAACCGACCCGGGCGTGCAGGTGATCATAGCCACCGGGTGCAACAGCATGGACAACGCCTTCGAGGCCCTCCGGCTCGGTGCCATCGACTACATAACCAAACCCATCCTCGACTTCGAGGAGGACCTCCTGAAAACAGTAGACTCGGCACTTGGANCCCGNGAGAAGCCGGNNNCCCNGCGTGCAGTGGATGTCGGGAAGACGGCCGGCTGCACGGATCCCATCGAGGATGAGACCTCCCGAACCGGGTTTCTCGAAACCCTCGCCGGCCTCNCCGGCAGCAGGCTGCNGACCCCCCGGGAACAGACCCTTGCCTGGAACACCCTGGACAGGGGCTTCGGAGCCGATGCGGCCCTGGTGATTCGTAAAATGGAAGGCGGCGCCTGGCAATGNCTGCAAAACTGGGGNTTCATCGACATGGGCGCTCCCCGCGACCTCTGGCACGCGGAGGAAGAGGAACCCCGTGAGGCNGGCNCCGNCTCCGGCTGGTCCGGAGTATTGCACGTTCCCTTCGATGGCGAAGNGGGCGAAAACTATCTCCTGCTNCTGTTCTACAGGGACNTGGCCANCTCCGGCGGCACGAAGGTTCCCATCGNAACNCTCTCGGCGGTTTTCAGCCATGTCTACCGCGGCGCCCGGANCGGNCANAACACCNCGGACGGCGCCCCCGCNCACGCCCTGNACTCGAATTTCAATTCCTGANGGCGCAGGAAANTCGAANGTGATCCATAGCTGGACTTGACGGCCAGCAGATAGCTCCCTATAAAAAATACGGGTTCNGCTTCTGTTTCAAGCCGCGAAGCTTCCTCTTTCCAGCAATCCATGCGAGCACTCANTAAAACAGTCCTTGCGCTTTNCGCCNCCATGGCCGCGTTCGTTCCAGGCGNTCCACCCAGGGCCCAGCANGAGGAAGCCTCGGGGCTCTTTCCNCCGACCTCCCAGGACTTCCAGGTNCTCTGGCAGGANCTCCGGGAGAGATCCGCCGAGAGCGACTGGAAGAGTGTCTCCGAAGGACTCGAAACCTGGATCGGNCTCCTGGAGAAGCCCTCCATCAACCTGGTCGTATCGAACGATGCNGGGGTATCNCTTGGAGTGNGAAACGCCCTGGGACGCTACAGGCTCCTGCTGCCGNNCCAATGGAGACAACGGCTGCGGGAGCGAAGTGACGGCATCATAGAGGGNTTCTGGAGCGCCTATTCCAACGATACCGAGTCCATTCTCACAGATCGATCCCGGGCCCTGCTGAGGCANAGGATCCTGAGAGATTTTCCCGATTCCGGGCTCACCGCGAAGATCCTGGAGGAAGAGATCGGCTACAGGATACTCCGTGGNGACTGGCCGGCTGCCAGCCACTGGAGCCGGCGCCTCCTGGAGCCGGGCCCCGGGGGAATCGCCGGGCTCNCGGCGCGGCAAGAAACCAGGGCTCTTGTCTGGGCCCTGCAGGCGGACCTCGCCATCTCCGATCCAGTCTCCTTCTCTCTCCACCAGCGCAGGCTGAGAGAGCTCCTCTCGGTGAACCCCGGCGGAACGATCCCCCCTGAGTGGCAAACGNCTGTCAACGGACTGATGGAGATCTCCTCCGACTCCATCCAGCCCCCGGACACGGCAGCCGACGCCTCCCTGAGTCCTTTCCTCGACCCAGTGACGTACAGCAGGACCAGGACCGACCTTGATGAGAGCTACAGGCCCGGCAGGGTTCTGTGGCGGCAACAGTCGAGCGAAGAGGACTTCCGCCGTTTTGTAGGCGAGAGACGAACGGCCCGCGACGGAGCCGCCCAGGACAATATCGATATCCCGATTCCATATCATCCCACTCTCACCTCGGGAATCGTTCTGCTGCAGCATGAACGCCAGCTCACGGCCTTCGACTCCGCGGCCGGCAAGCCCCACTGGCAGGCCGCCCTGGGCCCCAGGGCGGGCGGCTACCTACAGCCGGGCGCCCCCGTGTGCAACGGGCAGGCATGTTTCGCCGTTCATGGAAACAGCGTCCAGGCCTTCTCCCTGGATACCGGCATTCTGAACTGGAAGCGCATCCTGACCTACGATCCCGAGGACGAGGANCTCGGCTTGTCCGCCGCCGCCGCCGCCGCCCCGAATGCGANCGATGAAAAAGCGGCGGTGATGATTNCCCCCGCCGGCGGCACAGGNCACCGCGGAGGGCTTCTCCTGCCGGTAAACGTCAGGGTTGAAAAACAGGTNCTCTGCTACCTGNCGATGGTCGATGCCGGGGGCCGGCTCTTNTGGAAAACNTTCCTGGGGAGCAAACAGAATGCCGATTTCCTCGGGCTGGGTTCAACCCCATCCCCTCCCCTGGTCATCGCCCAGAGAGCCCTCTACCTGAGCAACCACGGGTTCATCGCCAGCGTTGATATCGAGGACGGCTCGATCTTCTGGATCAAGGAATACGAGACCCTCTCCCCCAGCGGGCTCAAGGAGTCCATCCGGGAAGAGAATCGATGGCACCCGAACGCTCTCCTTCCCATTGGAAATGGAGAGATCCTNGCCGCCCCCCAGGACTCAACCCGCCTTCTCTCGATTCGANCGTCCGACGGNGCGACCAGGTGGCATTGTTCACGGGAAGAATACTCGAGCCTCATCGGCCGGTCCGATACCGCGTGCTTCCTCTCCGGCTCGAAGGTCAGCGCTATCGGGCTCTCAGGCGCTGAGCGCGGAAAGACCCTCTGGAGCTTCGAACCCAGCTCCCGGCCTGGCTCCCCAGGGAAGGGCATTNCATGCCGGCGNNAAAATACTCCTGAGTACCAGGCAGAGCCTGCTGCAGCTCTCCGCGCACAGCGGCGAGCTGCTCTCCCGTGACCTGTGGGACTTCCCCGAGGCGGGAGGAAACCTGCTGTTGACGGCTGGCCGGCTCGTGGTGATCCACCCCGGAGGATTCGTGGCCTACAGCGAGCTTCGGAAAGATCTCGCGCNGCTTGAGAACCAGCAAGAGAAAGACGCCCGGCACTGGCTCGAGCTTGCCCGGCTGAGGCTGAGATCCGGAGACCTGAGAGCCGGGCTCCAGGCCCTGGAGTCCTGGGTGGCGAGCAAACCGAGCCCACCACCAGCCAACTCCGAGCTGGACCAGATCCAGCTGGCGACGGCCGAAACCCTCGGGCACCTGGCGCTGCGAGCCGAGCCGGCCTCGGCGCGGGAGCTCCTCCGATTTCGCACCCTGGTCGAAAACAACCCGTCGAGAAAGGTCAGCGCAAACATTGAGTTCGGCCTCTTCCTCAAAGCCGCCGGGAGTCCTCAGAAGGCGCTGATGGCCTTCCATGACGCNCTCCNCTNCGATGTGGAGCAACCGTCCCCTGATGGGATCCGCCNGCGCGGNATCGCGGGAAACAAGGCCGTCTACAGGATTGACGGCTTCCTGCCGATCCCCGCGGAGGAATTCATCCGTTCTGAGATTCGCACCCTCAGGCAATCGGTTTCAAAGCCAGGACAGGTATTCGAGGAGATGGAAACAAGAGCCGCCGGGAGACTCCAGGCGGCCAGGAAATCCGGTGAGATCTACGGCCTCAGGGAGGTCATCCGCCTCTACCCCTTCACCGAGGCGGCAGCGGATGCCTACAAGGAGCTCTCCGTTTCCTATATCGACCGGGGAAATTCCGTCCGGGCGGCGAGGGCGCTCATGGGCTATGTGGATGACTACCCACTGCGATACGATTCCATTCGCACAGCGCTGCGCGCAGCCCAGCTGTTCTACTCATCCGGCAGAAGGACAAGAGCCCGGGCGCTCTACGANGANCTCCTGGCCTCCCATGCCGACAAGCGGGTCGANCCGATCCCCGGGATGGATNAANCGGATACCGTCGGNACCTACATCCGGCGACGCCTCGCCGATCCCGGGTTGNTGGAGATCAAGAGCGGCAAGNTCCATCGNCTGCACACGCCGCTGCGTATGGCCTGGCGCTCTCCAGCCGATCTCCTCTCGCCCGAGAAAATTTTCCTGGAGCCGGAGGGGGAGCGACCGGAAAACGCCAGGGACAGCTTCTTCACCCAGGGCAGCGAGATCATTGAGTCCAGGAGCGTCCGCACGGGAATTCCCTTCTGGACCATCAACCTCTCCATGATCCCCGGCTACGTGATCGACCCTATCCAATACAGGAATTTTCGCTTCGCGAGAAACGGCGATAAGGAAATCCGCGGGACCTTCGCGGGAAAGCTGCTCATCCTCCATGACCATCGCAACCTCTTCGCTGTCGATCACCAGGGAGGCAAGGTCCGCTGGTCAATTCCGATAGGAATGAAGAAAGAAAAACCTGCCCCGGGAAATCCACGCGACCAGGAGCCTGTATTCAGACAACTCAGTGAAAGAATCCGGGGATGCCTGGTCACTCCTGACAGGGTCTTCGTCACCAGCAGCCACAGGCAACTCTACTGTTTCAACCACCTGGGGATGGAACTCTGGAAAAAAGAGCTGGAGTTCGATCCGGCGCAGGCCAGACCTTCGGCGACCGGCTCTGAAGTCTTCGTGCTCAACCAGCGCGACATGGGCTACAAGGGCTTCGCCATCGGCGACGGCAGCCAGGGGAGACCCTTCGAACTCGCGCGCGCCTACAATAGCGCCCGCAGGGTCGGAGAGCCCGTGCAATTAGGCAAGGGGCTCTGTCTGCTGCCGCTCACCAGGGCCGTTCTTCTGCTCGACCTCGCCCAGAGGGCTGTGCTGTGGGAATTCCAACCCGTCGAAGGCACCATCGAGCAGATCTTCCATTCCTCCGAAGCACCTGGCGAGGTGATCGCCGTATTGGCCCGGGAGGGGGGAAAGCCCTCCCTGGCAGGGCTCTCCATAGCGGATGGAAGCCTGGACTGGAGCTATGAAAAATTCGACGATGGCCCCTCGTATTTTTCCATCTTCCGTGATGGACACCAGCTCTTCATCATCCACGGGAGTGACCGCCTGAAGCTCCTGGCGCTCGAGGTTCGCCGCATCCCCGCCACCGACAGGATGAGCGTGTCCTCTCTGTGGCCGCAGAAGGAAATACACCTTGGCACCTACCTCGGCCGCCTGCGCAACCGGCACCTGCATATCCTGGAGAACGCGGTCATCTTCCCCGACCCCGGCCAGTCGATCTCCATCTACGACCGCGTGAAGGGAACGCTGCTGAGGCCTGTGGAGCCCAACCCCCTCAGCAGCTTCCTTGCCGAGAAGAGATCCTACCGCAGCGCCGTGACAGCCGGGCGCCTGGTGCTGTTGACAGACGGTGGAGGCTGCGGACTGAGCGGCGCCGGCCTCTCAGCCCAGTCCGACACCGCCCGCGAAAGGATGGGCCTGCTCAACAGGTATGTCAGCGACCGGACAAAAGCCGCCACCGTCATCGACCTGGCCCTGGCGTACTTCCAGGCCAATGACCACCACACGGCCGTCGTCCTGCTTGATCTCGCATTGAAATCCGAGGGAATCCAGAGTTCCGACGACGCCAGGGGGCGCGAGGACATCGCCTACCTCCTCGAGGGGATCAAGCAGGAGGCGATGAAACATGTGAACCCACGAGAGATCACCGCCCGCAAGCTCGAGCTGCCTCCTGTCATCGATGGCAGGCTGGAGGACTCCTGGAGCTACGCCCACAGGGTGCTCCTCACCGCTCCCCGCAACCTGAACCTGATCCCCGCTCCCGGGCTCAGCCGCCAATGGGAAGGCGAAGAAGATCTCTCGGCTATCCTCTACACGGGCTGGGATGAGTCCTACTTCTATTTTGCCCTGGATGTAGAGGACGATGTTCTCAGGGCTTATGACCGCGACGCGGAAAACTGGAAAGGTGACTGCCTGCTGATCGGCCTGGATCCCGATGGGGATGGAGGCTACCGACAGGGCAGTGACGACCAGCTGATGACCCTCGGACTCACCATCCCCAAACGCCGGAAGGAAGCCAAGGATCAGGACCCCGCGGAGGGAGGAGAGGAGGGCGACCTCGAGGAAAGCGAAGAGGAGGACGATCAGCCGCAGGGACTCTTTTCGGTCAAGAAAAAGAACGACTCCAGCGGCGCCATCTACGAGGTGGCCCTTCCCTGGACCTCTTTTCCTCTGTTCAAAAACGGCTCCCCACCACCGGCGGGATTCAACTTCGGACTCAGTCTCCTCTTGACAGATGATGATACAGGCCGCGGGGCCACGAAGACCCTCAGCATCAATCCCTGCCACCTGATCCCGCGCAAACAGCGAAATGTCTGGATCTGGAGATTCATGATCCCGGAGTTTTTCCCACGGGTCAAATTGCGCTGAGAGCCCCGGGCAATGAAAAAAAGAGCCCCCGGAACCTAGGTTGCGAGGGCTCTGAAAACTGGCGAGGATGACGAGACTCGAACTCGCAACCTCCGGATCGACAGTCCGGTGCTCTAACCAAATTGAGCTACATCCCCATTAGTTTCGAAGTCAGATTCTTTAACTTGTTGGGCCTTGCTTGTCAAACCGTATTTCGCCAACCAAGGACGGGCCATTCTACTACAGATCACCGCAATTGCCCTGAAATGACCTCCTAAACTCCGGCGTTCATACACGCTCGGCGAGCCGATATCTCTGGCTGTCCCAGTCAAAATCCTTATTGAGGTATTTTTTCAGCGTACCGGCCACCCGCTGGTTCAATTCCTCCATCTCGAGATCGGTGTCGTAGCCCGCGATGACAACCCTGCTGGCAATTTCTGAGACCTTCAGCGGCCCCCCCGCCTTGTCCAGGACATCGGTGATGTAGTCTTTCAACCGGGTCTTCTTCTTAGGGAGGATCTGGCGAACACCATCCTCCCTGAGTGCCTCATCGCTGAGCCGGTACTTCTTTCTCTCCTTGATGAAAATATCGTAACGCTGGAGAGCCTGGAAAACGGTGTTGTAGAAAGACCTCGGATTGGTGGAACTGGAGACATAGCCGACATCAGGCAGCTCGCGCTGGATCTCGGAGGCGGAGAGGGGGCCCTTGGCCTGCAAAAGAACCTGGGCGATATAATCCTTCAGGTTATTTTTTCTCTTGCCGGCGAGAAAGCTGCGCCCGTCACCTTCTTCAACTCCACCCCTGCGGGAACCAGAGCCAAAAGGATCATCGCGTTGCGAAGAATCCGCCTGGGCCTCCTGGCCACTTTCTCCCGAGCGTTCGATAACCTCTATCTGGTCCTCTAATCTTCGAAGCTCCAGGCGCAAAAGATCCCGCTCCTTCAGGAGCGCGGCTATCGTCTTATTGCTCTTCTTCTGATGGAGGAGCTCTTCAAGCTCCCTGACCGTCAACTCCTCTATCTTCTTTTCTTTAATTCTTGATAACATGATCTCTATACTTCTTTTATCAATCCTGCCTACTGACCTGAATCCACCCGGACGGGGCAGCCCGCCCTTCCCACCGGTCTGAAACGTCACAACCTGTCAATACTCATTCAGGTCCATGACCATTTACAGACAGCACTCCATGCGATCTCCCTTCACTCAATTCCCGGCAAACCAGGNAAAACGACCACCGAGCAACCAACCCGCTTGCTCNGCTTTTTACTGAGGNCGNCACACCACCTGTATNCCGTGTCCTGGCAGGTTTGCCGAAGCAGCACACCGCAGCCCGCTCCCGGGTGGGAAACCCNNTNATCTCCCCCCNGNCCGCAACTGNGAAAAACTGNGNGCTTCTCCCAATCTGCTTGCGACAAAGTATATTCAGACTCCANTTTTTTCTCAAAACATTTATGTAACACAACCTTACCAGAACACTGATTTGAGGAGATCCGGCTCCACCNTCCCCCACATCCTCAGCCCNAGGCTGCTCACGNGAGCTGCCACAGAGTCNGCCCATGGTCCTAACTCGACTCCCGGAAAAAACTTNCCCCGCTGTTCAGCCGCCGCCGCNGCCGGGNCCGNGCACCTNTCGAGAAGAACGNNCGGAAATAATTAGNGACAAGATGCTTGCAGGAAATCCGGGCGCGGAGTTTTCTTCACGGANTGATTANCCGCGACCGACAGGATCGGGAACCACGTCAGTGANTGATGACCTGAAAAAAACCAGCGAGGCTTTCAGCCGTATGGATGTCCCCGCCGAGACCAGGTCCCAGGCCCTGGCCAACCTGGAAAGCTGGCTGGACGATGGCCGCTTTCAGGATACCCGCCCCCAGCTTGGTTATCTTCTGCAGGCAGGACAATACGACCAGCTCTTTGATTCCTTCTTCCGGCACATCCCCTTCGGCACCAGCGGCCGGCGCGGCCCGGTAGGTTACGGAACCAACCGGTTCAACCCCTTCACGCTGGGCACCTCAATCCAGGGGCACTGCGACTTCCTGCAAACACGCGGCAAGAAGAACTCCCCCGGCGTCGTCATCGCCTACGATGTACGGGTCTTCAACGACATCAGGGAGACCTACAATAGCCTCATCCCCAATCCCCTGGTGGGGATGCTATCGGAGGACTTCGCCAGNATCGCCGCAGGGATCTATGCGGCCAATGGAATCAGGGTCTGGTTTGCCCCCGGCGGGAAGGACGGCTATGTCACCACCCCGGAGCTCTCCTTCGCCATCAGGGANCTCGGAGCGCTGGGAGGCCTCAATGTCAGCGCCTCACACAACCATCCGGATGACAATGGCGCCAAGATCTACAACGCGGCCGGGGCGCAGGCCGTCTCCCCGCTGGACCAGGAACTCGCGGAAAGCGTCGAACGTACAACATCGATCTCNAGCATTTCCTGGGATGAGGCCGTCGCGGCCGGCCTCGCGAAGCCGATTCCTCCCGAGATTCACGAGAGGTACATCGAGACCAATCTCGCGATTTCCATCCATCCTTCCGCGCGCTCCGCACGGATAGCCTTCACCCCGCTGCACGGCACAGGAAGGACCTCGGTAGAACATNCGCTGAAGAAGGCCGGCTTCGAAATCCAATGTCTGCCCAGCCAGGGAGAGCCGGATGGGACCTTCCCCACGGTCCCCTTCCACAGCGCCAACCCGGAGGTTCGCGAATCCATGGATCTCGTCACCGGCTTCGCCAGGGAGGAAGGCTTCGACCTTGCCCTGGCGACCGACCCGGACGCAGACCGCCTTGGCGTAGCGATCCCGGACGATGAAGACCGCTGGAGCTTCCTGGATGGAAACCAGATCGGTCTTCTGCTGGCGGCCTATCTCCTGGAATCCTGTCCCCCCGAAGAACGCGGTGAGCGCTTCTGTGTCTGCACCACGGTTACGACCTCCCTGCTCCCCCGGCTGGTTCGCGGCATGGGCGCCCAGTCGGTGAACGATCTTCCAACCGGCTTCAAGTACATCTGCGAGGTTCTCAGATCGATCGAAGAGCATGGGCATTATAAGGAGAAGATCAGGGGCTCCCTCGACGGCTTCCTCCTCGGCACCGAAGAATCACACGGTTACCTGGTCACGGATTCCGTCCGGGACAAGGATGCGACNGGAGCATCCCTGCTGCTGGCCGAGTTCGCCTCCCGGCTCAAGGAACACGGGAACACCCTCCTCGGCCGCCTCGACAAGCTCTACCTCGAATTCGGCTACACCGCGACCCGCCACGCCTCAACCGTCATGCTGGGGGCCAGGGGGCATCTCAACATCAAGGCCATCCAGGCCAGCCTCAGGAGCTCGCCGCTGAAACAGATAGGCGAGAAGGCGGTGGAGAACCTCATCGACTATATGGACGAGGAGGGTTCCTTCGGCCCGATCCTGTCGGATACCGATCGCACAGCCAGGGACATCCTCGAGTTCAGACTTGCAGATGGGGCCCGTGTCATCTCCAGACCCAGCGGCACAGAACCGAAACACAAGATCTATGTCGAGGTCCTCTCCGACCCCATGGGCGTCGGCGCCCCGCCCGAAGCTCTGCGCGTCCGCAAATCCGAGAGCGACGCTATCGCCAGAAACCTTGCCGATGACTTCCTCACGCAGATGCTCGACCGCATAGGGATCAGCTTGCCACCCTGGGCGTTGGACATATCCGATCTCGTACCCCTGGAATGGAAACAAGACTTCGCCGGGTCTGTGATGCCGAAACTGGTCTCTGAACTCACTGCTGGAAAGTCGGCCGGGGAAGTGGAAGAATGGGTAGACCAGCGTTTGGGAAAATATGGCGCGGATTGGAGGTTGCTTGTCGGTGATGCCGTTTCGGCGTACTGCAGGCAGGAGCCTGTCGGTCCGATTGTAAAGAAAACCCTCGAGAGGCTCTTTGACATCGAGTCCCGCGCCTCCTCCAGGGAGAAAGATTAAAAATGCGAATGATCGTGAATAGACTGGCCTCAATGGTTGCCGCGGCGATTCTGATCGCCGGCTGCGGAAATACTCCCACCCCGCAATCAAAGGATGCGCCACCCTCACAGGAGGCCGAACAGCTCTCGTCCTGGCGACAGGTCTACGAATCCGCTGTAGAGGGAAATAACGTCAAGCGCTCCGCCAGGGGCTTTGTAGAGCACCGGAGACTGAAAGACCATGCGGAGGGAAGCTTCTTTGTCTACGACATCAAAGACATGAAAACTCCTGTCGGTTTCTTTCTTCCCAGCGGAGAAACCTACCGCTACATCACCGACAATAACTCCGGAAAGACCGTCTCAAAAAGCCTGGGCCCCCTGGAGCCGACCGCAGCGGTAAAGACCCTGCTGGACATCGAGGCCGACGTCGAGTTCGAGAGTCGGCTCAACCGATAGCATCGGATTGGTTGAACCCAGTCAGATTTCTTGCTGTGTATCCTTATTCACCCTAAGATTTCTGTATGGAACGAAGTGAAAGAGAATTCGGACCTGGCTCTGTGACCGTCCCGCCGAAGAGCCTGGCCCGCCCACTCAGCAGCCAGGCGGCTCGAGAAGAGAATACCGAGGAAAGAATCCGGTCGCTTCTCTGGCGCTACCAGCCCGAGTTTGTCCTCGCTGGAAGCCTCGAGATTCTTTTCACCAGGAACTCGAGCACCCTGGTCTCCCTGAGCCAGCGCAAGGGTCATGGAACGCTGAGGCTTCATGTTCTCTTCAGCAGCGCCCCTGCCGGAGTCCTCGAAGATGTCATTCGGTTCTGCTTTACCTGCAAGGACCAGGCCCAGTCGAAAACACTCAGGTCCCGGATCCTCGATTACGTAGGGGAGAACCGCAACCAGGCAATCGCCACGGTGGCGAGACCTGCCTGCTACGCTCCGGAAGGTTCCATCTACGATCTCGAGGAGATCCTGTGGCACGTGATCAGAGAGTATGTTCCCGAGCGAAGGCTGAAGAGAACCCGACCGAGCATTGGCTGGTCCAAGCGGGCTACGACCGAGCTGATGGGAAAATGGATCGAGACACCGCGGGAAGAGGCGAACATCATCGTGATCAACAGATTGCTGGATGACGAGCGCGTGCCTTCCTATTACATCGAATACATCGTGTACCATGAACTTCTCCATGATCTCTTTTCCATATCTCGATCACACGGGCGCTGGGTCAAACACTCACCTGAATTCCAGACCCGCGAAAAAACCCATCCTCTCTACGCCAGGGCGCGAGAATGGGAAACACGCGAGCTCCATTCTCTGACCACATCCGAAAATGCGGCAAGGTAAGTCACTGAAAATCACTCGAGGAATCGTGCTGTCTCCCCTTCTCGCAGCCGCTCTTCTCGCGACCTCCGCGACCGGGGCCGCGGAGAAGATCGACACAGTGAGAATCGAACAGGTGACGAGCGGACTTCCCGGCAGCACCTCCAGGCAGCCTCGTTCGGTTCGCCAGGTTCTGTGGATCGACGGCAAGAGCCGCCGCCTGAGGCTAGAGCAATATACCGCCGGCAACGACAAGGTCCTCGATACTCTCTACCTCCTGCACTGTGGAGAGAAAAAAGAGACCTCTATCTTCACCCTCCCGGGTGGAGGGAAAAAATACCGTGAGTACAGAGGCGACCTGAACGAGAACCAGCGCAACCGGCGGGTTCACGAGCTGGAGCAATTACGAGTTCTAAAATCCTATTCCGCCAAGGAACGCAAGCTGGCCATGAAAAAGCTGGGCCTGCGAGAGGGTGGGAAAAGAGACGTCAGGATCCGCTGGAACGAGGCCGCCGACCACCTCGGCTTCACCTGCAGACGCCTCACCGTCACCGAAAACGAAATAGTCGTTATCGATGCGGTGCTGACCAACAGTCTGCCGGGGCAGGGAGGTGACAGCGCCAGCAGCTACTTCGCGATGTATCGCAGGCTTGGAGTCTTCTCTGAAGAGGTGCTCGAGAAAATCCGCGGAGTTGAGGGCATCCCCATGAAGGCCGAGATAACAGTCATCACCGAGCTGCCCCGGTACACCATCTCCGTGGAAACGCGCCTGCTCAAGAGCGAAAAAATGATGCCGAGCCTGTTCGAATTGCCGGCCGGGTCTGAAAGAATTCTCGACACACCCACCTTCTCCATTTGCCCCATCTGCGAAACACGCGGCGAGACGGAGAAAATGGGCAGGGTGTTCACCCAGGGAGGCGGGGTGATCTATGTGGATTCCGAGCGCTGCGCCCGACAGCTCCAGAAGAAGCTGAAGACACCGAAGAAACCCTGAGACGACGGGCTGTTCTCAGGAAGAGATCTCGACCATGGTACCCCGGGGAACCAGGTCGAAGATCATCTCGACATCGTCCTTGAGCATCCGGATGCAGCCGGCCGAAGACTCCCTGCCGATGGAATCAGTATCCATGGTCCCATGGATACCTATGCCGGAAACACGGTTGGTATCACGGAATCCCAGCCAGCGCGAGCCCAGCACATTGCGGGGATCGCCCGGTTCGACAGGATCGGAACCGGGCCGGAACCAGGTCGGGTCTTTCTGGCGAACCTCTATGCTGAACTGCCCCTCGGGCGTCGTATTGTCCCTGCCCAGGCCGACGCGGGCCTGGTAGAGCAGCCTGCCATCCAGGGTCACCCAGAGGAGGAAGTCACTCTTATCGACAAATATCTTCATCTTGCCACCAAGGACTCTCAGACGGCTGCGCGGCTGGATCACCTCGGAGCTCAACCCGCTCAAACGGATGATGGCATCCGAGGTGGTCTGGTATTGCTTGGCGATGCGGGTGAGGTTGTCGCCGGACTGAACATTGTAGCGTTCGACCAGGGGCGACATTCGCAGCGAGAAGATGTTCCTTTTCAGCATCGGACCCACGATATCGTAGACACGCCTGCGCAGGATTTCGTTCGTCGCCAGGCGATGAGCCTGGGAGAGCTCCGTCCAGGCCTTGAGCAGCTTATCCTCTTTTCCCTGCAGCAGGATCGAGTTGCCCCTGCTCAGTTGATTCTCGAAAGCCTTGTTCCCCTCTCCGCGTTCAACGAGATAGCCGATGTACTTTTCACGCCAGAGGGTCAGGTTATCATCGGCCTCAAGCAGCTTCAGAACCTGGCTGGTGAGATTGACGTCTTTTCGATTCTGAGCTTTTGAGAATGCCGCCCTGTAGAGCCGCAGCCCCTGGCCCTCCTCACCCCTGGCGAAAAAACGATCCGCCTCGGCCAGGAGGGCCTGGATCTCAGAATCCTGGACCGTGGCGACTGGCTTCGCGATGGCTGGCCTGGGCAGGACGATGCCGGTGCGCTGAAAAATCGGTCGCCTGGGAATCGCGATCGGCGCCAGGGCGGCCTTCGGCGGCGGATTGCTGCTGACCATCCTCGACGCGGCGTTCCCCGTCTCCCGGGCGTCCCCGGGAGCGACAGGCAAACCGTCATCCTTTAGAAAATTGACGCCAAGAAGCGCGACTCCACCGCCTACCACAGCAGCCAGCAACATACCCATCCAGGTTTTCACAATTAGCCTCCTCTACATTTCGCCTCGGCTCCATAGGGACCCTGAACGCGAAAGTCGTTGTGTTTCTCTCCCTCTTCCCGGGAATTGCTCCCGGGAAATCTCTTCTCTTCTCTTCTCTCCAGGAACGAAAATTACCACTTCTTTTCGGAACAGGCCTCCAGGCGACCTGAACTTGGCGCGAATTTTAGCACGCTGGCACCTTAAACAAAGACATAAATTTTTTCAGGGCTTTCAGTTGAATCAACAGGACGCGCCGCCGGGAAGCGGCAGGATAACCTGCTTTCCGCCACGATTCAGCGAATCGATGATCCAGCATCGCTCTCCACCCATCTGCCGGCCGGGAAGCCGGCGGAAGCCGTCTCAGGCGCTGCGGGCGGTCTCGACGAGGCCGTCGAAAACTTCCGGATCCCTGACAGCGAGATCGGCGAGCACCTTGCGGTTCAAGTCGACCTCGGCGCGCTTGAGCCCATGGATGAACTCGCTGTAGCGCATTCCTCTGGCCCTGCAGGCGGCATTGATCCTGACGATCCAGAGCCGACGCCAATCGCCTTTTTTCTTCCGGCGGTGACGAGTCGCGTAAGCTTCAGCCCTTGTGCGAGCCTCCTTGGCGGTACGCAGGAGCTTTCCACGGCCACCACGGAAGCCTTTCACTCTCCGAAAGAGCTTGTTCCTCTTGCGCAGCCGGGCTACCCCAAATCTGGCACGTGGCATTTCTCAGTACTCCTGCGATCAGGCTCCGAATTCGAGGACTAGTCCTCGCAGAGCAGCTTACGAATTTTCTTGGCATCTACAGGCGCGCACATGGCTCCCTTGCGAAGATTGCGAAGTTGCTTGGTGGTCTTACATTCGAGGAGATGGCGCCTTCCGGCCTTCCAACGCTTCACCTTGCCACTGCTGGTGATCTTGAAGCGCTTGCGCGCGCCCCGGTGAGTTTTCTGCTTAGGCATTTGAGTTCCTCCCTGGCAGGACGCCCCTGGGCGTTCCGCGAAAATCACACTCCCGAATAACTTACCCTACCGCTGGCAGTAACGCGAAACGCCACCTGTGGCGACAGTACCCGCGAACACAGCGGAAGTGGGAGATTCTACCGCAGGCTCTGATCTATGGAAGGCTTTTTTTACCCGATTCAGCCCCCACCCCGAACTCGAAAGAATACCGATAACCGTAACCCTCAGCTCACCTCGAAGCCCGCCACGGCGGCTTATTTGCTTACCAGGATCATATTCATACGGTTGCGCGCTTCACGTGACGGTTCCTTCTCTACCTTGCAACAATCCTCGAGTTCTCCCGCGAAACGTTCGAGAAGCTCCATGCCGAGCTCGACATGGGCCATCTCACGCCCACGGAACATCATGGTCACCAGGACCTTGTGACCCTTGCCAAGAAAGCGGCGAGTTCTCTCCACTTTGACCCTGAAATCATGTTCGCCAACCTTGGGCCTGAGCTTCACTTCCTTGCGCTTGTTGACAGGTTTCTTCTGACCCCTGCTCTTCTTGGTCTGCTGGTACCTGAACTTTCCGAAATCCATCAGCTTGCAGGTACGGGGGTCCGAATTCGGAGCTATTTCCACAAGGTCGACTTCCCGCTCATTCGCAATCTGCAGGGCCTCGCTGACCTCCATGATCCCCAACTGCTCGCCCTTGTCATCGATAAGACGGCAATTACCGCCCGAATCACGTTCTGTCAGAATACGCGGCCCTTTCTGACGAAGGGGTGCTCTACCACGGGAATTTTGTATGGAAATAAAACCTGCTCCTTTAAATCGAACTGTGGGAAATCCGGAACGTCGAGCCCATCCTCACGGGAGATTCCGCGACAGGCAGCCAGCGGATACTGGCATTCCCGGTTTAATTAACCCGATTGACAACAAGTGTACTCTGATACTAATCCTTGAGAAAAAAGCCCGTCAACTGAAAAAGAGCAGATGGGCGCCCTCACCCGGCCTCTTCCTCTGCCGTTTCCTCCGGCAGGTTCAACTCGAGGAATAGCTCCTCCAGTTGTTCCCGGCTGACACCGCCGGGAGCTTCAGTCATGATGCAGCCGCCCTTGGCCGTCTTGGGGAAGGGGATCACATCACGGATCGAGGGGGCCCCCAACAGGAGCATCACCAGCCGGTCGAGCCCCAGCGCTATTCCACCGTGGGGCGGCGCACCAAAGGAGAGAGCGTCGAGCAGGAAGCCGAATTTCTCGCGGGCTTCCTCTTCAGACATGTCGATCGCCTTGAACACCCTGGCCTGGACGTCCTGGCTGTGAATACGAATGCTGCCGCCGCCAAGCTCGATTCCATTGAGAATAATGTCGTAGGCCCGCGCCTTCACCGCTCCGGGATCATCCTCGATCAACTCGAGGTCTTCCAGCCGGGGACTCGTGAAGGGATGGTGACACGCATGGTAGCGTCCATCGTCTTCACTCCAGTCCAGCAGGGGGAAATCCGTCACCCAGAGCAGGTCGAACCGCCCCTGCGGAATGAGATCGAGCTTGTCGCCGAGGTGGAGCCTCACCTCTCCAAGGGAGGTCGCTGCGACCGGTGCCTTGTCCGCCACCATCAGCAGCAGATCTCCTTCGCCGGCCCCGAACGCCTCGCGAAGAGACGCCACTCCCCGTTCTCCGAGGAACTTCGCTATGGGGCCCTTGGAACCCTCCTCCTGGATCTTCACCCAGGCCAATCCCTTCGCGCCGAAGCTCCTGGCTATGCTCTCGCAACCATCGATGTCCTTACGCGAGAGGCTCGCCCCCCCGGGAACACAGAGCCCCCTCACCACGCCGCCGGACTCGACAGTCTTGCTGAAAACCTGGAATTCAGTCGCCCCGGCTTGCTCCGATACATCCCTGATAAAAAGATCGAAGCGCGTATCCGGGCGATCAGATCCATAACGTGACATCGCCTCATCGTATTTCATCCGGGGGATCGGCAATGACACCTCGACTCCAAGCAGCTCGTCAAAGAGCCTCTCGAGCAACCGATCGATCAGTTCCTGGATGTCCTCTTCGTCTACGAAGGCCATCTCCACATCGAGCTGAGTAAACTCGGGCTGGCGATCAGCGCGAAGATCTTCATCTCTCATGCAGCGGACAATCTGGTAGTAGCGATCAAAACCGGCGATCATGAACAGCTGCTTGAAGAGTTGCGGTGACTGGGGAAGAGCGTAGAACCTGCCAGGGTGAACCCTGGCAGGAACCAGGAAATCTCTCGCACCCTCGGGAGTGCTCCGGGTGAGGAAGGGTGTCTCCAGGTCGAGGAATTCTTCCTCATCGAAGACCTGCCGGATGATGCGGGTAACCCTGGATCGGAAGATCATGTTCTTCTGCACTGCCTGGCGGCGCAGATCAAGATACCTGTACTTCAACCGGATCTCCTCCCCCGGCTCTTCCTTGGACTCGGCAATCTCGAAAGGAGGAACCTCGGAGGGATTGAGAATCTCGACCCCCGTGGCAGCCAGTTCGATGTCTCCTGTGTCCAGCTTCGGATTGCGCATCCCCTCGGGACGGGCCCTCACCTTGCCGATCACCGAGAGAACGAACTCCACCCTGATCTGATCGAGAATTGCCCCGTACTCGAGCTCCGGATCAAGAACGACCTGGGTCAGGCCATAGCGGTCCCTGAGATCGAGAAAGGTCAGTCCTCCATGGTCACGAATGCTCTCGACCCAGCCGTTCAGGGTAATGGTTTCGTCCGCATCGCCAAGCCGAGCCTGGCCGCAAGTATGGGTACGTTTATTGGAATCGCCGTTATTGGACATGCGCGGTATTTTCTGTTTTCAACCCTGCCTTGTCCATACCCAAAAGAACCTGTTGGACTTCCGGCCCTTCTATTGGCGGCTTCCCGCCGAGCCCCTATGCTTCCCCTTGCCGGCCTTCCCTTCGCTACATCTTCCGCCAGCCAGGCAGAGTCGGACCCGAATGACCCCGGAAGAAATCATCGAAAATCTTCGACTGCACCTGGCCACGCTCTACAAGGCGGGCCTGGCGCTGCGGTTGATCGATGCTTTCGGCAGCGCCGGAAGTGTCCTGGGGGCGGACATCGGTAAGCTCCTCGCGGTCGAGGGAATGAGCCCTGGCGTCAAAAAACGCCTTCGCTGCGGAAAAACGAAGACGCAGGCTGAAGAGGAGTGGCGTAAATGCGACTCGGAAGGGATTCGCATCCTTATCCACCCGGCCGCCTCCTGGCCCACAGCCCTCAGAAGCCTGCCCGAGATGCCCCTGGTGCTGTTTTCAAAGGGAGAGCTCGAGCCTGGCGACTCAAAAGCACTGGGGATCGTGGGATCGAGGCGCCCGACGCCTTATTCCCGGACACAGGCGNACCGATTCGCCTCCGACNTTGCCGGNATGGGNGCGACCATCGTCAGCGGACTGGCAAGAGGAATCGANACCCGCGCGCACATCTCGGCGCTGGAANCCGGAGGAAGAACTCTCGCTGTCCTGGGCTCNGGCCTCGGCCGGATCTATCCACGGGAGAACCGAGCCCTGGCGGAAAGGATCCCCGGAGATGGAGCTGTCCTGAGCGAATTCCCATTTTCCATGGGACCGAGAACCTTTCACTTTCCACAGAGAAACAGGCTGATCAGCGGCCTCTCCACGACNCTGCTCGTGATCGAGGCCGGACGGAAATCCGGAAGCCTCAGCACCGCCCGCTGGACGCTGGAACAGGGGAAGAATATATTCGTGCTGCCCTCAAGGGTAGATGAAGAGCACAACAGGGGCGGACTACACCTGCTTCGCGACGGAGCCGGGGCAGCCATTTCCCCCCGGGATCTTCTACTGGAGCTCGAGATAGCCGAGCCGCCGCGACAGCNGGGAAGAAAAAACGGGCCCGCTCCAAGGCCCTTCCCGGGNGAGCTGGGAGGTCCGATCGAGGCCCTCTTCAAGGAAGAAGATGGCTGGCATCCCGATGCACTCTCGGCCCGCCTCGGAGTACCTTGCGGACCTCTCCTTGCCGCCCTGGGCCGGCTGGAGATGGATGGGTATATCCTGAAAACCCCTTCCGGCTTCTACAGGATGGGCTGAACCCGTGCTCTCTCCAGCGCCACCGCGGAGCAAGGCCGCCCGTCCCCGCCGCATCAAAGAAAGGCCGGGGGATTGCCAGAAAAGGAAAGCCGACTACAATCCATACCAGGATGAAAAATACCACAATGCGGGTTACCCTTCTCTGCCTGGCGCCAATCCTGGCTTGCGGATGCGTCCGTGAGACCATCTCCACCAGCTCGCGACCGAAGATCCTGGATTTCNCGGATTCCATCAGGAACACAGCGCTCTGGCCTGTCGGCTTCCCCCATGGAGTCAACCTGATCGTTGAATTGGCCGATGGAGATCTCAAAAAAGCGGAGCAAAAGAGGCTGCACCAGGATCTCTACCGGGCCCAGCCTTACCGCCGCGGCACCGCGGAGGTCTGGATAATAGGAAATCAATACGAGCTGACCTATTCCAACGGCAGGTTCCAGACCGGGGATTTCAGTTATACCGCGCGCAANCGTTCCAGGCTCTTCCTGTTCAGGGAGCGCNCCGGCGACTTCANCTTCCGCTTTCATGAGCAGGACATCGTCATCAAGGCCGGNANNAAATGGAAACCCTCCCTGCTCTACAGCACCGTCGAATATACTTCNGCGACCGAGAGNTCGCGCGGGGTCAAACCCTCGAGGCGCTCNCGTCCGCGNAAACAAACGGTCTGGCTCGGTGANATTCTGCAGATCGGAACAACAACCATCCGNGTCGANCCCAGGCACGGNGGCTTCTGGACCATCAACGAACGCAACTACCGTCCCAATCCCGGCAGNCCACTTGTCCTCGAGGGGATCGTTCGCTTTGCCGAATAACGCAGAAGGCCGGAAATTGACGGNNNTGCTCGAGCTGCTGGCGGATGAATTTNTCGAGANCGCGGCCAGNNCNGTGAAAGAAGCCGGAGAGCCGTCCTACCGTATNGACCAGCTACGACGCTGGCTCTATGAGCGAACCCCCCAGGCCTTCAGTGACATGGAGGGACTCCCCCTCTCTCTCAGGGACCACCTGGCGGAAANGTTCGTGCTCCATCCTCTCGACTACGATCTGGATATGCTCTCTNAAGACGGAACCAGGAAATTTCTCTGGCAGCGGGAGCANNGNAACGNNGCCGGACGGATTGAGAGCGTGCTCATTCCCGANGGCGACAGGGTAACCTACTGCATCTCGACCCAGGCCGGCTGCCCGGTCAAATGCACCTTCTGCGCCACAGGCTACGGAGGTTTTTCCGGCAACCTCAGCACCGCCGAGATCATAGACCAGGTAGTGCAGATCCGCANGCGCACATCCCTGGCNCCGACAAACCTGGTATTCATGGGCATGGGAGAGCCGCTGNTGAACTTTGACGGGCTCCTGCGCGCNCTCTCGATCATGACCGATTCCCGCCAGCTCGGGTTCGGCTCCCGCAGGATCACGGTTTCGACCGTTGGTATCCCGGAGCGAATCCGCCAGCTCTCCCGGGCCTTCCCCCAGGTGAAGCTGGCGCTGTCGCTACACGCTGTGGACCAGGGACTGCGCGACGAGCTTGTCCCGCTGAACCTGAAATACCCGCTTGATGAGGTTCTTGACGCTGTCAGGGAGCACTGCGATGNCACCGGNAAGAAGGTAACCTTCGAATACGTGATCCTTCCCGGGGTCAATGACAGCGCGGATGATGCGAAGGCGGTGGCGTCGAAGGTCAGGGGAATCCCGGCCTCGATCAACCTGATCGGCTTCAACCCATTCGATGAGGCTCCCTACAGGAAACCAGCCCTGAAATCGATGCTCGTCTTCCGTGACGAGCTCGACGGGAGCTTCGCTGGAGAGGTCACCCTCCGAAGAAGCCGTGGCGAAGACATCCAGGGCGCCTGCNGACAACTCAGCCTGAAGAANNGCCCAGCTACCTGAAGCTCANGGGAAAAGAAACNACCNCCCCGNAGGAATCTCAGGGAACCTTCGAGCCNGGCTTCACGGGAGCGGGCTTCACGGGAGCGGGCTTGGGCCCTCCCGGGNCTCCCTTCNTGGANGTCCTGCTCCTGCCGCGTGAGCGNCCGCGTCCGGCATGAACGCCCACGGGAGGCGCGGGGCCCACCTTGGTCGCTGTCGGTAGAGCCGGCTTCTTCTTCGTACCATCGATCCCCCCGGTAAAGGGCACCCCCTCGGGCTTTGCAAAGAGGGCATCCTTGAGATCCTGGTTGAACTGGATGTCGGTATACTCACGCTTCGTATCGAGATCTCCATCTACATGGATCTCGAGCTTGAGTGGAAACTTCACGGCCTGCCTGGAATTGTCTTTGAACTTGATCGCGCGGTAGAGCTTGTAGAACTGCTCCTTCTTGACGGTCTGCTTGCCGGAGGTGTCAAACCACTCTTTCTTCAGCAGCAGGGCCGTCTTCTTGGAAAAGAAATAGCGGATCTTCTGGCGACCGGTGAAATCAGCGACCTCGACAATATCGGCGGCCTCATCATCTACAAGCCCCTGGCCGATCATCTTGAGACCGTANCCATCCTCCTGCCAGTGGAGGAAAAAATCGTCGACCTGCTTGTCCCAGACAAAAACACTGAGAGTCCTGCCTTCCAATGGTGAAACGGTGCCAAGCATTTGCACCCAACCCTCCTGTTTNTCACCNTCGTAGACCTGGGTAAAGGCGAGCTTCTCATCCTTGATCTTGAAGCCCTTGATCTCCCACTCTTCACGGTACTTGTGACCGCGCTTGAGATAGAGAGCGATCACGGCTTCTGTCTCACCGGTAGCGGANTACTTGATGTTGCGAAACTTGGCCATCCGGTCTTTTACCGATGCGAGCACCGCCCGGCCCCCGACCGCCTCGANATACCGATTGACGACCGNTTCAGCAGCCTTGTCGACCTTCTGNCCGAAGACCTTTGTTTCATCCTGGGACTTCAGATCCACCTTCTTGAACAGATCGTCTACCTGCTCAGGCCCCTTCTTCGGCTCTTCCTGGGTCCACAAAACCGGTGTCACGAGGAACGAACNCACCANGAGCGCCCCACAAAAGAGATTCCCTGTTAACCTGGACATTCCCGTCTTCTCCAACTGTTTAAATAACCAAATTTCGCACTNTGCAGTACTGGTACCCCATCCCCGGGTACATTCGCAAAGACTTTCACGGACCCGGGTCCTCATTCTCTCGCCCCCTCCTGTACCAGAGAGCTGCCNACCCTGCCGATCCCTTCTAATTGCCTGTAATTCAGACACTTGTATCATCAGGGACAGTTCTTGGCAACCTGAAAGGCGCCCCTCCGGACTCCCCTNTCAGCCCCTGTTATTTTCCCCCTGGAGACCGGTGCGGGGGCTATAACCCATTTTTCTCCAGGAGCTCGAGGGCACGGGAATGCCCTCATGAACAAAACCCAAACCCTCGGTTTCGAGCCAGGAGCGGATACTCGCAAGAGGTAGAAACAANCCCATATGAGGGACCAGCCGGGGCTTGGNCTTGCCGTAGGTGTAGATCATGCTGAAGATGCCGATGAGCTCGCAGTCNGGAACGGAATAAACACCGCCACCTGAATTTCCNAAATAGGTTGGAGCGTTGATCATCCAGAACTTCTCTCCATCGACATCCTTATCGATGGCTGTAATCTGTCCCATCGTGGCAACCGGATTGCTTCCCAGCGGACACCCGACAACACAGGCCTCCGAGAAAATGTCCAGCCGCTTGAAAAGACTATCGCTTTTCAGACGGGCGAGAGAAGCGAGCTGTTGATCTGTGTCGAGATAAAGCAGGGCAATATCCCTGGATTTGTCATAGGCGATCAAGCGGGCCGAGAGAGCCTTCTGCCCCTTACTGAGCCCCGGCGCATAGAGCCTCACGACATCGATGTCCCTCTCCAGCCTGCTGCCCAGNACTTCCGCCACGACATGAAATGCCGTCAGGGCCAGATTGCAATGACGTCCCGCCNGCCCCTCCCCCGCGAATGGTCCGGAGTANACCAGNACCGCGCTGCCGACGGTCCCGTTGCCNCGGAGCTGAACTGTAGGATGGATCATCATCGTCTTGCCGCGCTCCTGTGGGAATTCCGTCTCGCTCTCGATGAGCCCCAGGCGNGNAGAGTTCACCTCAGCGATGGCCTTCACCGCGGCTACATCAGCGAGGCCCTGCCGCAGATCATCGAGCACCGAGGTCTCGAAATGAGAATTGCGGACATCGAGGCGTCGCTGGAACCCCGTCTGTTCCCGACCCAGGTCCTTTGAGACGGTATCGAGGTCCCCCATGGCCTGCTCGATCCTGCGTTGCGACTCATCGAGACGTTCAAGGAGATCTTCAAGAGCCGCCCGGGTCTCCAGGCCGCTGAGAGGATCTTCCTGCCTGGCAAACGCCACGCCNGGACCTCGTCCNTCCATCCCGGGCTCCTGCCGGTACGTGTGGATTCCGATCATCGAGAGCAACAATATGAATCCAAGCGCCTTGAAACACGCGTACAGCGGCCGCTCTTCCTGGTTTCCGACAGCCATTTCTCACCCCATCATTCTTCCCGATAGATAGCCCATCCACCCGTATGAAGAATACGATGCGCCCCCGGGGCGCGGCAAACCTGGCGCATGGAAGGTTCCCCTTTTGAATCCGGAAGAAGAATACCGGAAGTTCAGACCCACGAAGACCCGCCGTTCAGGGAGTGTCGGTTTTTTCGGAACCTGGAGGCGAATCCTGCTGGGGATTCGACGTTGCGGCCGCGGTTTTCCCCGAGGCCCGCTTGTCGCCCCCGCCCTTGCCTGCCTTCGCGGCATTGTCCCCGGCTGGTTTCTTCTTGCCCAGGCAGATCCAGATCAACCGCCCCGGCACGACCTCGACCCGGCCGACCTTCCTTCGCCCGATGAATTCCCGAACCGAGTCCAGGGAGAGCGCCTTGGACTCGAGNTTCTTCGCATCGAGTTCCATCGACTCCGTCAGACGATCGATGAGCTCTCCGTTCACGAATACCGCGTGCTCGCGCTCGGCCGGCTCGACGAGCTCCTTGCTGTACTCAGGCCAGGGAGTATCGTCAATCGTCTCCGCATTATCCAGCAGCTCCCATAGCTCACAAGCCAGATGTGGAGCGAAGGGTTTGAGCACGACCAGGAAGGTCTCCAGNGTGCTCTTATCAACTTCTTCCAGGGTGGCCTCTGCGGTAAGAAAATTCACGAACTCCCGGATGGCGCTGACGGCGGTATGGAACTTGAGCTCCTGGAGCCGTCTCGACACATCGTAGATGAGACGATGCTTGGCCACGAGGACATTCCTGGAGACGAAACGGCCCTTGCCAATACGCCCGNTCACCGATCTCCAGATCTTCTCNAGAAAACGCCGGGTCCTGTAGAGACTGTCCGCGTCAAAACTCGCGCTATTGCCCGCGGGNGCTTCAAGCAATTGGAGGCGAAGGGCATCANCTCCGAATCGCCCCAACAGGTCTCCGTAAGAGGAGGCGAGGGTCTCATCTCCTCCCCCTTCCGGCTGATCCTTCGGAGCAAAGCTGAGAGTCCCGACCTGGCAGAATCGCCTGAACGGTTCAAAAGAAGGAATGTACTGTTTCTTGTACAGGAACTTCGTGATGCAGCGAAGGCCTACGATCTCTTTTGGAGATAACCGGGTCCCGGCGAAGACCACGTCCACGGGAAGCAATCCCTCGAGACCGTCGCTGAAAAAAGGCCTCGGGCGCTGCTGGGGCGGCTCACTGGCGTCCTCATCGTTCGGCGATTCCTGTCCGGAAGGGNCGCTCTCTCCAGCGGCACTTTCCTCTTCCGCATCCTCTTCGCCTTGTTCCGATACGGCCTCTCCCTCCAGGACAGGAGCGCCGTCTTCCCCAGGGTCATCATCGGAATCCCCGGCCGATTCAGTCGCCTCACCGGCGGCGGCAGNCGNCTNTGACTCTTCCCGGAGAGGTTCACCGTCCGATTCACTCTCGGGAATCGGCTCGCCTTCCTCATCCGTTGAGGCGGGCTTCTGCTCCTGCGGGACGCTCTCGGAATCNTTGTCGGGNGCCTCANCGAGNTCCACGATCTCACCCTCGGCAGGTTCGGNAGGNNNNGNAGNCNGNTGGAGCCTGCTGGGAAGCTGCGGGGATGTCAGAAACCCCAGCACCAGGCTCACTATCCCCTGCCTCATCAGCGAGATCCGGCTCCACGCAGGGATTCTCGAAGTCCTCCCTGAATCCATCAACAACGCCATCGAGACCAGGCAAAGCGGCCTGGAGATAGCTCCAGGCACGGCCCAGCCAGGGAAGCAGGACCGGGTGGTCTCCCGGCTCGATCGACCCGAGCTCAAGCTGTGGACCATGTAACGGCAGCTTATCCTCATCGACACCAGAGACCTCGGCGCCTTCCGCCGCGCCCACGGCGCCATGATGGAGCGGAACCGGCGTTCCCCAGGCGCTCATCCCCGAAACCGGCAGACTCCTCAGGGAGTAGCGGGTTTTCTTACTGCAGATATCCCGCCGCGAGAGCAGCTTGATGATCCGCTCGCGGGCACGCACAGGGCTCATACCGCTGCAAGAGCTGGAATTGGTCAGCTTGCCAGCACCCTCATAGGCTTCGGTAAGCCTTCCCTCATGATCAAAACTGGCGGAATTGGAATGGACCACCTCTCGGATTCGAAGCTTCACTCGTTTGGCGAACTCAAATTGTTTCCTGTCATGGGCGGGGATCCCGAGAACGACGCCATCGGAATACAGGCCCAATGCGAGGGGTGAGACCAGGACGGGTACCTTCTCGAGATTGATGGGATTCAGCGCGAACCCCCCCGTTCTCACTCCGGAAATATACGACTCCTGTCCATTTTCATAACGGGCCTGGTAGCTCTCGACCTCCTCGAGATAATCCGGATCCGTAACAAAATCGATGATCTCATGCCCGGGCGCCACGAGGATAAACGTGAGCCCGTACAAGGCCTCGAGCCTGGTGGTAAAAACCGGCAACTGCAGGTACTCGTTGCGAAAAGACTGAGAAAAAGCGAGCTGCAACTCGGTGCCTCTACGGCGCCCGATGAGGGCCCTTTGCTCCTTACGCAACATCTCCGGCCATTGTGATTTATCTATATCAGAGTGGAGTTTTTCGGCAAAAGGAACGAGGTCGAGGCTCCATTGGAAGAACTCGTCCTCTATGACCGGCTCCGCTTCAGCCGACTCTTCCGCGGCAGCGGCCTTGCCGGCGACGCGAACGGACTGGATATGCCTGGAACGCAAGAGCTCGAGGAAGAGCCACTGCGTGAAACGGTAATAGGCGGGAGCCGAGGTGCTGCCGATCCCCGCTCCGGGACCGGCATGGGAATTTGCCTGGATCGCCAGGTCCTTCTCAACCGATTCCAGGCGGTCGATCTTTTCACCGATGAGCTCCGTCGGCGACTTTCCCTGCTGAAGAGCCTCCTCCAGGGCCTCCTCGTGAAATCCGTCCACTGTCCTGCCAATACGAACATCCTGCCCCTTGATACGTCGAAACCTGGAATAGACATCAGCGAGAACCAGGCAACGGAGCTCGGTCCAGGTCAAGCCTCCAACCGGAAACGGCCATTGCAGGACCAGGCTGCCGGCGGAGTCCACTGGAGTCTGCTCAGCATCCGCGGACTCGATGGCTTCAGACCAGGCCTTCTGCCATTTTTCCTCAACGGCTGAATTGTCATAGGGATTGATCGCCATTCGGGCGAACATAAGACCCCCACCGGCAAGTTTCAACGGAAAAGACACCCGGTGAGCCTGTGACGATCCCTAAACCCCCGCGACAGGCCTGAAAACAGCCTTGACACCCATCCAAGTGATCTAGATATTAGGGCCTCCCTGAGGTACCGCATGAGGTATCATCGATCCGCAGATAAAAACATCCGGGGGATTAGCTCAGTTGGGAGAGCGCAGCACTGGCAGTGCTGAGGTCACGGGTTCAAGTCCCGTATCCTCCACCAGGACACGCTTAAAGAGAGCGACGGAATGACCTTTCCATCGCTCTCTTTTTCATGGAAAAACCCCGCGCCGAGGGCTGGCTGTGGAGATCGGGTTTTCAGCCTGATACCCTGTAGTAACCTTACATCTGTCTGATACCACCCTCCCTGCAGAACACATACCCAGGAGAGACGACATGACGCAACGAATCAGCCGCCGGGAGATGCTTCGAAATACGGCGATGGCCGGAATCGGGGCCTGGATCGCGGGCAGCACCTCGGCCAGCTACGGATCGCTCCCGAGCGAGAAGCTCAACATCGCCTGCATCGGCATCGGAGGCCGCGGACGGGCCAACCTGAATTCCCTTGCGAACCAGAACATTGTCGCTCTCTGCGATGTCGATGACAGCAGGGCGGGAAATGCCTACGCCAAGTTCCCCAAGGCGAAGAAATTCTACGACTTTCGCAAGATGTTCGATTCGATGTCGAAGGACATCGACGCGGTATCCGTCAGCACGCCCGACCATGCCCACTTCCATCCGGCTGTCGCGGCCCTGGAGCTCGGCAAGCATCTCTATTGCGAAAAACCGATGGCCCATTCGGTAGAGGAGGTCCGCATCATGACCGACCTCGCCCGCAAGCAGAAGGTCGCCACCCAGCTCGGCGTCCAGCGCCATACGATCGGAAACGTTCACCGGGTCGTCGAGCTCATCCGGNAAAAGGCCATCGGAGAGGTCCGGGAGTGCCATTCCTGGGTAGGAGGAAGCAGGGGAATGCCTGGAATGCCCAAGGGCAACCCGCCGGTTCCTGAACATCTCAAATGGGATCTCTGGCTCGGNCCCGCGCGCTCACGCCCCTACAGCCCCGCCTACGCCCCCTACAACTGGCGCTTCTGGTGGGACTTCGGAACGGGCGAAACCGGTAATTGGGGATGCCACATCCTGGACATTCCCTACTGGGCCCTCGANCTGAAGCACCCCGTGCGGGTCGAGGCCTCAGGGCCGGAAGTCGATGCCGACCGCACCCCGAAATCGTTGAAGACNCGCTTCCAATTCCCCGCGCGTGGAGACAATCCGCCCGTATCCCTCCACTGGTACCACTCCAGGAGCGGCCCGGAGGTCCTCAAAAAGCACAAGCTGCCTCACTTCGGATCAGGCACCCTCTTCATCGGCTCCGAGGGTATGCTCCTCTGTGACTTCGGCAAGCGGAAGCTCTACCCCGAAGAGAAGTTCAAGGACTTCAAGGCTCCGGACAAGTTCCTGGCGGACTCTCCGGGCTTCCACAAGGAGTGGATCCTTGCCTGCAAGGGNGGCGNGCCGGCCACCTGTAATTTTGATTACTCCGGCCCCATGACCGAAACCGTCCTGCTNGGCAACGCGGCCTACCGCTGTGGNAAGAGCTTNGACTGGAAGCCTGAAAAGATCGAAGCCGTCGGGACCCCAGAGGCCAGGGCCTACACCCACTCAACCTTCAGAAAGGGCTGGGAGGTTTCCCTATAGGAGATCTGTTTCCACTCTGCGNCGTCAAAGGAGAACCTGCGGATGAAACGAAGATCGTTCCTGAAAANATCCAGTGGGCTGCTGGGGCTCTCCCTGGCNGNCGGTTTCCCATCCNTTTCCGCNGCCGGGCGGAAGCTCCCNGCCNCCGAGCGCATCCGNNTCGCGGTCATCGGCGTCAACGGCCGGGGCAACAATCTCCTGCGGACCTTCGCGTCGATGAAAGATGTCGAGATCGCCNGAATTTGCGATGTCGACTCCCGCGTGCTCAACAGGAGGATTTCGGAAACGAAAAAAGACGGTCGCCACAACCCCGNCGGCCTCGGTGATTTCAGAAAAGCGATCGATGACAAGAACATCGACGCGATCGTCCTGGGNACGCCTGACCATTGGCACGCNATCCCGACAATCCTCGCCTGCATGGCGGGCAAGGATGTCTATACCGAGAAGCCCGACAGCCACAACGTCATCGAAAGCTGCACCATGGCCGCCGCCGCCACGAAGCACAAGCGTGTCGTCCAGATGGGAACCCAGGCACGCAGTGGTCCCCACATGAAGGAAGCCAACGAATACATCGCGAGAGGCTCTCTCGGCAAGGTNCGCTACGCGACCGCATGGGAGAGCATGAAGCAGGGCAGCCTTGGGCATCCGGCGGATGGACCGGCTCCAAAAGAGGTCGATTACGACATGTGGCTCGGCCCGGCTNCAAAGCGNCNCTTCAACCGCCTGCGATTCCACGGCAACNGGCGCTGGTTCTTCGACTACGGCACCGGCGACGTCGGCAACGACGGTGTCCACCGGATCGATTACGCCCGCTGGGCGCTGCAGACGGGACTCGAGGCCCAGGGCGAGAAGCTCCCGAGCCTTCCCCGCAGTGTCTCGGCCAGCGGCGGCAAGCTGTATTTCGATGATGCGCAGGAATGGCCCGACACCCTGATGGCNANCTTCGACTACGGCAATTGCCTGCTCACCTACGAGATGCGGATCTGGTCNCCCTACAAACTCCACGATGAAGCCGAGGGAGCGGCGGTCTACGGCGACAAGGGCTACGTGATCCTCGCCAACGGNCGCTGGCGCGCATACCGCCACGGGGGAGCGCTGGTCAAGGAGTCCTCCGGGGGTTCCAACCTCGACCAGACGAGTATCCACGTTCGAGATTTCCTCGACTGCATGAAGACCAGGAAGAAACCGGCGGCGGACCTGGCCACGGTGGGGCACCCCTCCAGCATGCTCTGCCACCTGGCCAATGCGTCATGGCGTTCGGGGCGGACCTTGAAATTNGATCCCGGAACGACCAGCTTCAAGGGCGACAGCAAAGCCGACCGCTACCTGACGCGCGCTGAATACCGCGCCCCCTGGAAGCTGCCGAAGATCTCCGAGCTCTGAGAGCTCCGCGAAAATCCGGTCCGGTCGGCGTGGCCGTCCCTCCCACATCCATAGCCGCCGGGTTTCGCTGCGCCCGCTCCCGACGCTTCACGGACCCGATACCGTACTTGACCCCAAAGCTCCAAGGCATGAACATCATCCTGCAGGGCCATGCGCCGGGNAAGTTCNGCNCCGGCNACCAAAGGCGAGCCCNCTCTGGAGGTTTCCCNGAATGTACAGCCAATCCTTTCCCAGGACGCTCNTGCTGTCCGCGCTGACGCTGCTCCCGGCGCNGGCAGTGCCNTCCGATCCTGTCGTCCTCGATGGNCTTTTCGAAGACTGGAACGAGGTCTCGACCTCCCAGCTCGATCCCGCCGGAGATGGGACGGCCGGCGGCGAAGATTTCTCCGAGCTCAGGATCACAAATGATGAAGACCGTCTCTTCATCTACCTCGCTTTTCATGGAGAAGAGAAGCTTCTGCACGACTGGAACACAATGCGTCTTTTCATCGATACCGATGGCGACTCCCGGACAGGGAGATCCTTTCACGGCATCGGGGCGGAGATCGAGTGGTGTTTCGGCTGCCGGTCGGGAACCCGGCATAGCGAAAACGGCAGCCGCGGACTCCGGCACACCAACCTCTCTATCCTCAGCGCCCCCACCGTCACCTCGGGAATTTTCGAAATCTGTATCGCCCGCGATGCCATCGCTCTCGTGTCCGCCGGCAGGAGAATATCCATCGTGCTCTCGAGNTCGAACAGCGAGGGAGATCTCCTTCCCGACCTGCCGGGAGGAGTCTCCTATACCATCGACCCGGAGCGCGTACCTCCCGCCGAGCCAATCAGCCTCGGTCCGAGGCCGGAGGGCTCGATCCGCCTTACCACCTACAACGTCAAAAACCCCGGCATCCTCAACGAGGAGCGAGCTCCTCATTTCCGAAGGATCTTCGAGGCGATAGATGCCGACATCTGGCTTCTGCAGGAACAGAACAGTACGGGAGCCGGGCTGAGCGCCCGGCTGAGTTCCTGGTTTCCGGGAAGCCGCTGGTACGTCACCGCCGATCATCGCTGGAATCTCACAGTCTCGAGATACCCGATCNTCTACCAGGGGCCCCTCACAGCTGAACGCAGGACCATCGCCGCCCTCCTCGACACGAGCGACGTCCTCGGGACCCACATCCTGGTCATCAACTCGCATCTGCCCTGCTGCTCCAACGACGAGGGCCGGCAGGAGCAGGCCGATGAGCTGATGGAAGCCATCAGGATCCTTAAAACCGGCGATGGCGCTTTCGAGCTGCCCNGAGGAACCCCCATCATCCATGCCGGCGACTTCAATCTCGTCGGCTATTCGAGCCAGCTGCGAACGCTCACGGACGGGGACATCCAGGATGAACAGACCTACGGACCGGACTTCGGGCCGGACTGGGATGGNGCGCCCCTGGCGGATCTCCCATCGNGGCACACCCATGACCGCCTGGGCTACACCTGGCGCTCCGACNCCTCGACATTCTGGCCTGGGAAGCTTGACTACATCCTCTACACANCCAGCTCCATCCGNCCCGTGAGCTCCTTCACCCTGGAGACGAGNTCGATGCCGCCGGACGNGCTGGCCGCCAATGGCCTGCGGGCCGACGACACCGCCGTAGCCTCCGATCACCTGCCCAGGGTCGCCGACCTGGCACCGGCACAGAGCCGTACACCCTTCCTGCGCGGCGACGCCAACAGCGATGGATCCATCGACATCAGCGACGGCATCAGCATCCTCGGCTATCTCTTCCTCGGCGAGAGCCAGCCGGGCTGTCTCGACTCGAGCGANTCCGATGACAGCGGCCAGNTAGACCTGAGCGACGGCATCCTCATCTTCAATTTCCTGTTCCTGGGAGGAGACGCCCCGGGCAGGGTCCGGGCTTGCCGGACGGATACGACCGAAGACGACCTCGACTGTACCGCCCATGCCCCCTGCGAGTGAACCGATCCACTCCCCAAAATCTTGCTCGACATGAAAGCTCCCCGAGGCGAAGATCTGTGCTGTGATTCCCAAAAGAAACAACGCTGAAGGCAAACCCGCCGCGCGCAGGGCCTGCCTGCTCCTGGCTGCGGCTGTCCTGGCTTCCTGTGCCGCCGCCGGCCTGTGGGCCCGCGACGTACCCGGAAAAGATGGAAAGCCGGCGCCCCTGCCCGCAGAGCGCGACAATCCGACTGTGCGCCTGATCAAGCGCTGCATGCCGGCAATCGTGGCACTACGCACCTTCCAGCCCGGCGGGCAGCCGGGGCTCGTCAACTTCGCCGCGGGAAGCGGAGCGGTCATCCATCCGGCCGGATATATCCTGACCAACGATCACGTCATCAAGGCAGTGGCTGGCAATGTCGACAGGCCCCAGGGCCTCGCCCTCTTCAACAATGGCAGCCAGTACATCTTCAAGATACTGGCGCGCCTGCCGCAGGAGGACATCGCCATCCTGAAGATCGAGACCGGCCATGCCNTTGGCTTCCTGCCGCTTGGAAGGAGTCACGATCTCGTCCTGGGGGAGCCNACTCTCGTCATCGGTAATCCGAACGGNCTGGCTCACTCGGTCTCTACGGGAATCGTCAGCGGACTCGAGCGCTCCACCTCGACCGACGCCTCGTATCTCCCCTCCGTCATCCAGACTACCGCGCCTATCAGCGGCGGGAGCTCGGGAAGCCCCCTGATCAACGCCCTGGGACAGCTCATCGGGATCATCACCTCCCAACACAGCGGGCAGAACCTGAATTTCGCCATCACCATCGACCATATCCGCCGGCAATTCCCGAGGCTGATCAATGCCGAAAACCTCAACGGCTTCCTGCTCGGAATCGAGCTGGATATGCTGGATCCGGGTGCCCGGATCAGCCGGGTGTTACCGGATTCTCCCGCCGCGAAGAAGGGGCTGCTCGCCGGAGATCTCGTCACAGGCGCGGGTGGCTGGAAAATATCCAACGGGTTCGAATTCCAGCTGGCTCTCATTGGAAAATCCGCCGGCCAGGAGCTGCCCCTTTCCATACTCCGAGAGGGAAAAAAGAAGACTGTCCAGCTGAAGCTGGCCCAGTTGCTCTCAGCGCTTCCCCTGGACTCTCCGCCCGGGAAACCGGGAGGCCTGCGCTACCAGGGCTATAAGGGAAGCTGGAGCCACCTGCCGGATTTCGACAAGCTCAAGGTGGCAGAGGAAGGAATACACAAGTCGGTTTCCATCCCCGCCGGTCTCCTCGAAACGGAAGGATTCGGCCTGAGGTTCCGGGGCTTTGTCAGGGTTCCCCGTACCGGAATCTACACCTTCTACGCGGGCTCAGACGATGGAAGCAGGCTGCTGATCGGAAACCGGGTCATCGTTGAAAACGATGGCCTGCACGCCTACTCCGAGTCCTCCGGAGCTATCAGGCTGGAGGCGGGCTTCTATCCGCTCACCGTCACCTACTTCGAGGCGACAGGGGATGAAAAGCTCTCGGCCTCATGGGATGGACCCTCCATCAAGAAGCAGGAGCTTCCCGCCGATGCCCTCTTCTCAAAAGAACCCGCCGGGAAAAATACGAAGGCTCCCGCGATTCCATGCCGGCCAGTGGATGAATAAACCCCGGCCCNCCCCCCCACNTCCCCAGGCAGGNACCCGGCTCGAATGAAAATCCACGTCCTCGAACGAGAGCTCTACCTGCCTCGTTCACCCGGAGAGATTTTTCCTTTTTTTTCCAGGGCTGAAAACCTGGATGAGCTGACCCCTCCCTGGCTCCATTTCACCATCCAGACCGAGCTCCCTGTCGAGCTGAGAGAGGGAGNTCTCATCGATTACAGGCTTCGCATCAGGCTAATGCCTGTGCGCTGGCGCTCGAAAATTACCGTGTGGGAGCCTCCCCACAGGTTCGTGGATGAGCAGGTGCGCGGACCCTACAGGCGATGGGTCCATGAACACACCTTCGTCGAAGGCGACGGTGGAACCCTGGTCCGCGACAGGATCGAATACGCAGTGGTGGGCGGCTCCATCATCAATCGCCTGCTGGTGAAGCCCGACCTCGACAGGATTTTCAGCTACCGTCACGCGAAGCTGGAAGAAATTTTCCCACAGCCTGCTGCGAAATGATTCATGCGAGGCCGGAGGAAGTATGGAATTGACGGGCAGACTGGTAGAAAATCATGCGGTAGACGCATCCTGCGACAGATGTGCCTGAAGGGCGTATGACCCGGTCGAATCGAGAGGACCGAATGAACTTCCGCAACCTGGGCAATACAATGGCGGCCCTGCTGCTGGTTACCTGCTGCCTGCGGAGCGAGGCCCGTGCCGAGCCCCCCGTAAAGCGAATCGACTTCAACCGCGACATCCGGCCGATCCTCTCGAACAATTGCTATCCCTGCCACGGCCCNGATNAGAACAAGCGCAAAGCNGACCTGAGGCTGGATCTCAANGCCGGCCTCTACTCCGAACACGATGGNGACAGACCCGTGGTCNNGGGAAAGCCCGGCGAGAGCGANCTCTACCGNCGAATCACCGCGGAAAAGGCCAGGGAGCGGATGCCTCCCCCCAAGTCCAAGCTCCAGCTGAGGGAGAGCGAGATCGAGTNGATCCGGGCCTGGATCGAACAGGGAGCCCATTGGAGCGGNCATTGGGCTTTCAGNTCGCTGGAAAAAACCNCGGTGCCCGCCCTTGACGACCCGGCCAGCGNGCGCAATGCCATAGACAATTTCATCCAGGGCCGGCTGCGAAAGGAGGGCCTGGAACCCGCGAACGANGCCGGGCGGGANAAGCTGATCCGCAGGCTGAGCCTGGATCTGACCGGGCTGCCCCCCACCCTCNCGCAGATCGACGCCTTCCTCGAAGACNANAGCCCCGACGCCTACGANAAGCTCGTCGACCGTCTCCTCTCCTCGCCCGCCCATGGAGAGAGGATGGCCTCCGATTGGCTCGACCTCGCCCGCTACAGCGACACCTACGGCTACCAGGTGGACCGCGACCGCTTCGTCTGGCCATGGCGGGACTGGGTCGTGAAGGCCTTCAACGCGGGCATCCCCTACGACGAATTCATCACCCTGCAGCTTGCCGGCGATCTGCTTCCGAACGCGGGAGACGAAGAGATCCTGCCNACGACCTTCAACCGCCTGCATTCACAGAAGGTGGAAGGCGGCAGCACCCCTGAAGAATTCCGGGTCGAGTATGTCGCGGACAGGACCCATACCTTCGCCACGGCGTTCCTCGGCCTGACCCTCGAATGCGCAAGATGCCACAATCACAAATACGACCCGGTCACCCAGGAGGAGTACTACAANCTCTTCGCCTTCTTCAACAANATTGACGAGTTTGGGCTCTACGCCTATTTCACCAGCTCGGTACCGACNCCCACGCTCTTTTANGCTTCCGACACCCACAAGCGAAAGATCGCGGATGCCGCNGAGAAGGTCACCCGNNCCGAAGAAGAGCTGGCGNAGCTCCCAGCGAGCAGGAAAGACGNCTTTGAAAAGTGGCTCGNCGACAGGCCCGCCGAGGCNGGCATCCCGGGCAGGNTCGAGCACCAGGACTTCGACACGCACAAGGGCGGCGCCAATGCCAGCGTAGGCGGAGTCGTCGGCAAGGCCATCAGGCTCAGCGGCGATGACGAATACCATCTCAAGCAGGGCAACTTTCGCCGCTCGGCCCCGTTCTCAATCGCCCTGTGGATGAAGACTCCGGAGGTCAAGGAGCGGGCCATCGTATTCCATCGTTCCCAGGCCTGGACAGACGCCGGCAGCCGCGGCTACCAGCTTCTGCTGGAAAACGGAAAGCTCAGCTTCTCCCTGATCCACTTCTGGCCGGGCAACGCCTTGCGCATTCGCACCAGGGCGCCCTTCGAGGTAAACCGCTGGGTCCATGTAGGGATCACCTACGACGGCTCCAGCCGGGCGGACGGAACGCGGCTCTTCCTCGACGGCACGCCCGCTGATTGCGAGATCGTACGCGACAATCTCTACAAGAACATTACCGGCGGCGGACGCAACAGCATCACCATCGGAGCCCGCTTCCGTGACAAGGGCTTCGCCGGAGGGCTGGTCGATGAATTCCAGATCTTCAACCGCCAGCTCTCTTCCCTGGAGATATCCCAGATACACGATGGCAAGAGCCTCCTTGCCGCCCTGAAACAACCGAGGGCGGCGCTCGACGCCAACATCATCGCGCAGCTCCGCGAGCACTACCTCCACACCGCCGATGGTTCCTGGAAAGAAGGCCTCAAACGTCTGCGCTCACTGCGCGAAGAACACAATAAGGTTGTCGACGGCACCACCGAGATCATGGTCATGAAAGAAAAGGGCAAACTGCGCCAGACCCATCTCCTTGTCCGCGGAGCCTACAACAAGCCCGGCGAACCCGTTGAGGCGGGAACGCCCGCCATCCTTCCGGCGATGAAGGGTACGGATGACGCCAACCGCCTGGGTCTCGTCCGCTGGCTCACCGACCCGGGCCATCCGCTCACCTCGAGAGTAATGGTCAACCGCCTGTGGCAGATGTGCTTCGGCCGCGGCCTGGTGCGCACCACCGAGGACTTCGGCAGCCAGGGAGAATCCCCCAGCCACCCCGCCCTGCTGGACTGGCTCTCGATGAGTTTCATCGAAAGCGGCTGGGATATTCGAAAGCTGATCAAAACAATCGTCACCTCCGCCACCTACCGCCAGGACTCCGTGAGCTCTCCGGCTCTACTCGAGAAAGACCCGGAGAACAGGCTCCTGGGCAGGGGGCGCCGCTACAGGCTCCCCGCGGAGGTGATCAGGGACAACGCGCTGGCCTCCAGCGGACTCCTGGTCAGAAAGGTCGGTGGCGCCCCGGTCCGTCCCTACGAGGTAACGGTCTCCTTCAAACCGATGAAGCGCGACAAGGGAGAGGGTCTCTACCGGCGCAGCCTCTATACGTTCTGGAAACGTACCGCCCCCGCCCCGGTGATGATGGCCCTGGATGCATCCAAGCGAGAAGTGTGCACGGTCAGGCGAGAGAGAACAGCCTCGCCCCTGCAGGCGCTGGTGCTCATGAACGATCCGCAGCTCGTGGAGGCCGCGAGAATTCTCGGCCAGGAGATGCTGAAAAAACACGCCGATAATAGCGCGGCGATGCTTGATGAGATGTTCCGGATCCTGACGGGGAGACACCCCGGGAAAAGCGAAAAGGACATTCTCGCTCGGCTCCACAGGGAGCAGCTCGAGTTTTTCGAGGCGAACGCCGAAAACGCGAAGGCCTTCCTCAAGACCGGGGATGCCGCCGCAGACACGAACCTCGCCCCTGCCCGGCTCGCGGCCGCGGGAGCCGTGGCGAATGTGCTCTTGAACTTCGACGAAGCGGTCATGAAAAGGTAGTATGAAGTCATGAAACCTGGAACCTGCACGGGCTACGACTCCCCCCTGGGCATGAGCCGACGGCGTTTTCTCGACCGCTTCGGCATGGGACTCGGCTCCCTCGCCCTGGCTGACCTGCTGCGCGCGAATGAACGACATTCACTCGGCGGAGCCCTCCCGACCACGCACCTCCCCGCCCGGGCAAAACGCGTCATCTACCTCTTCCAGAGCGGCGGCCCGTCCCAGATGGATCTATTCGACCACAAGCCCATGCTCAAAAAGATGCATGGCCGGGAGCTGCCCCCAGAGGTTCGCAAGGGGCAGCGTCTCACCGCGATGAGCGGCAACCAGGCGAGCCTCCCGCTGGTATCGAGCCCCTTCAAGTTCTCCCGGCACGGGGAGAGCGGCACCTGGATGAGCGACCAGCTCCCCCACACATCCCGCATCGCCGATGAGATCTGCGTCGTGAAGAGCCTGTTTACCGAAGCCATAAACCATGGACCCGGTGTCACCATGCTCCAGACCGGCTCACAATTTCCCGGTCGCCCGAGCATGGGAGCCTGGCTGAGCTACGGGCTCGGCACCGAGAACGCCGAGCTGCCATCCTTCGTCGTGCTGGTCACAAAGAACAAGGGCGGCCAGCCGCTCCTGACAAGGCTGTGGGGCAGCGGCTTCCTCGCCTCCCGCTACCAGGGCGTCCGTTTCCGCTCCGGAAAGGACCCTATTCTCTATCTCAACAATCCCGGCGGCATCGACAACTCAAACCGCCGCAGGATGCTCGACCGCCTGAAGGAGCTCCACCAGGCCGAGTTCCAGAACAATTCCGATCCCGCGATCGAAGAACGCATAGCCCAGTATGAGATGGCCTTCAGGATGCAGACCTCGATTCCGGAGGTCACCAATCTCTCAGGCGAGCCGGACTATATCTTCAAGGAGTACGGCGACGATGCCCGCAAGCCCGGCACCTTCGCGGCAAACTGTCTCATGGCACGCCGACTGGCAGAACGAGGAGTCCGCTTCATCCAGCTCTATCACCCCGGCTGGGATCAACATGGGGGGCTGCCCAAGGGCCTGGCAGGCCAATGCCGGGAGACCGATCAGGCCTCCGCAGCCCTGGTAAGCGATCTCAAGCGAAGGGGACTTCTCGAAGACACCCTGGTCATCTGGGGAGGAGAGTTCGGACGCACCAACTACTGCCAGGGTAAGCTCTCGAGCAACTTCGGACGCGATCATCATCCCAGGTGCTTCTCGGTATGGCTGGCAGGTGGCGGAATCAGGGGAGGAACCAGCTACGGTGAAACCGACCCCTTCTGCTACAACGTAGCCAAAGATCCCGTCCATGTTCATGATTTCCACGCGACGATCCTCAACCTGCTGGGAATCGACCATGAGAAGATGACCTTCAAGTACCAGGGGCGCAACTTCCGCCTCACCGATGTGCATGGGAAGGTCATCAGGAACATCATCGCCTGAGACAGGGGATACGAAAACCATCGAGAAGCTACCCCTGCGGTGGAAGACCAAAGCCCGGCGAAACAACCTAAAGCACTGACAGGATTCAAAGCCAGAGCAAGAAGACAACCCCAGGAATCAAGGACATGACCCGACTGGCCGTTTTTATTTTAATGATGTTCCTTGCCGGCTTCTGCGCCAGCTGCTGTGCCCGGGCGCCGACGAAAACAACCATGCTCGAGCTTCATACCCGTTCCATGATATTGGATCCGGGCGTGAAAAAAGAGAGTGGCGACTACAAGTCGGTCCACGAAACTCTCAGGTGGGCATCGGATAAAACCGCCCTGATAATCTGCGACATGTGGGACCGGCACTGGTGCAAGGGAGCGGAGGCCCGGGTGGCCGAGATGGCCCCGGCGATGAACCGGCTGATCTCCACGGCCCGCGGCCTGGGAATCCAGATCATCCATGCCCCCAGCACCTGCGTGGATTTCTACAAGGAAACAGACCAGCGTCACCGCGCCATCGAGGCCGTCTACGCCAGGCCTCCCGTCAAGCTCGCCGCCAGGGAGCGCTGGGGAACCGCCTGGTGCTGGCCCCAGGATGAACGTGAGCCCGGCATGCCGATTGACGATTCCGATATGGGCTGCGACTGTAAGGAGAAGTGCGAGATCGTCCCCCCCTGGACCCGCCAGATCAAGACCATCGACATCAGGGAGCCGGACGCGATCACCGACAACGGGCAGGAGACCTACAACCTGCTCGCCGGCCGCGACATCGACAACGTCATCCTGATGGGCGTTCATCTCAATATGTGCGTTCTCGGCCGGCCCTTCGCGATTCGACAGATGGTCAACGTGGGAAAGAACGTCCTGCTCATTCGGGACATGACCGATACGATGTACAACTCCCGGAAGAAGCCCTTCGTCAACCACTTCCGGGGCACGGACCTGGTTGTCGAACATGTTGAAAAATACTGGTGCCCGACGATCGAGAGTACCGATTTCATGGGCGGCTCCGCCTTCCGCTTCAAAGACGACCCCCTGGATGAAAAGAAATGAGCCTGGCCGTCGATTCCTCCCGGGGCCCTGCAGGGAACGCCTCACATGAATGAATCGGGCATTCCGATCATCAAGGATCTCGTGCTCATCGGCGGCGGGCACAGCCACATCGCCGTCCTCAAGATGTTCGGCATGAAACCGATCCCGGGCGTCCGCCTGACCCTGCTGACCCGCGATATTCACACTCCCTACTCGGGAATGCTGCCGGGTTTCATCGCGGGGCATTACGACTTCGATGAGGCCCATATCGACCTTGGCCCCCTGTGCAGGTTCGCCGGCGCCCGGCTCTACCACGATTCGGCGGTCGGCATCGATACCGAGAACAGGAAGATCCACTGCGCTGACCGTCCCGCGGTTCCCTACGATCTTCTCTCGATCAACATCGGCTCAACCCCGAAACTCGAAAATGCCGGCGGCGCTGGAACCGAGATCATCCCGGTAAAGCCGATCAGCAACTTCCTGGGCCGCTGGGAGGCTCTCAGGCAGAGGGTGCTCGAGGCCGACCACCCCTTGAGAATCGCCACGGTCGGAGCCGGCGCCGGTGGAGTGGAGATCACCCTGGCTATCCAATACGCCCTGAAGCAGCTGCTGGCGGAGACGGACAAGAGCGCCCTGGAGCCGCAGTTTCATCTCTTCTACGACGGCCCCGAGATACTCCCCTCTCATAATTTCAAGGTTCGAAACTATTTTGAAAAGGTCCTTAAGGAGCGGAATGTCCAGCTCTATCCCGGCAGCAGGGTCGAATCCGTCAGCGAGGGAAAGCTGCGAAGGGAGGACGGCATGGAGGTGCCGCTAGACGAGATTCTCTGGGTAACAGAGGCCGCCGCGCCTTCCTGGCTTGGAGACTCCGGGCTCGCTGTCGACGAGAACGGCTTCGTGAAGGTCAACGACAGCCTGCGAACACTTTCGCATCCCGATATTTTCGCCGCCGGCGACGTCGCCGCGGTCGTCAACCATCCGAGGCCGAAGGCCGGTGTTTTCGCCGTCCGCCAGGGCATGCCGCTGGCAAAGAACCTGCGCAGAGCGCTCGTCTCCAGGAGCCTGAAGCCCTTCGTTCCCCAGCGCCTGTTTCTCAGTCTCATCAGCACAGGCGACAAGCGGGCCGTGGCATCAAAGGGTGAATGGTTCTACAAAGGCGCCCTGGTCTGGTTGTTGAAGAACTGGATCGACCACCGTTTTATGAAGAAATACAACTCCCTTCCCGACATGCCTCCCGTTGAGGAGCTGGATGTTCCGAAGGGGCTCGCATCCAAAAGTGCGCTGAAGGAGCTCTCCTCCATCNCCATGCGCTGCGGCGGCTGCGGGGCCAAGGTGGGAGCGACAGTGCTCTCCCGGGTCATCGGCAGGCTCTCGCCTGTTCAACGCAAAGATGTGCTCATCGGCCTCGATGCTCCCGATGATGCCGCTGTCACCAGGACTCCAAGGGGCAAGGTGCTGGTACAGACCATCGACTCTTTCAGGGCCATCGTCGAGGATCCCTACGTCTTCGGCAAGATCGCCGCCAATCACAGCCTCGGAGATATCTTCGCGATGGGCGCGGCGCCCCAGTCAGCGCTCGCGGTGGCGACCGTTCCCTACGGTCCCGAGGAGAAGGTCGAGGACCTCCTCGAGCAGATGCTGAGCGGCGCCCTGGAGATCTTCGCTGAGACGGAAACCGCCCTGGTCGGAGGCCACAGCAGCGAAGGCAATGAGCTCTCCCTGGGATTTTCCGTCAACGGCCTGGTCGACCCGAAGAAGATCCTCCAGAAGAGCGGTATGCGGCCGGGAGATCGCATCCTGCTGACAAAGGCGCTCGGCACCGGGACCCTCTTCGCGGCGGATATGCGCCTGGCCGCGAAAGGACGCTGGATAGAGGGAGCCCTCGCCTCGATGCTCCAGAGCAACCTCGCCGCAGCGACCTGCCTCCACGAATTCGATGCGACGGCCTGTACCGATGTGACCGGTTTCGGGCTCCTCGGCCACCTGGTCGAAATGACCCGGGCCTCCAGGGTCGACGTCAGGATCAACCTCGAGAGAATCCCCCTGCTCGATGGAGCCATCGAGACCGTGTCGCGAGGTATCTTCAGCACCCTCCAGCCGCAGAACCTGCGCCTGCGCCGAGCGATCGCCAATACCGAGGAGGCGGCCGCCGCTCCATGCTACCCGCTGATCTTCGATCCCCAGACCTCCGGTGGGCTCCTTGCAAGCGTTCCAGCCCGAAAAGCCGACCACTGTCTCGAACGACTCCGGGAGCTAGGCTACCCCTGCGCCGCTGTCATCGGGGAGGTCCGGGAGCGGGGGCGTGTTCCTGAATCGGTATACCTCGAGCCCGGGGACTGAGCGCTCTGCGACCACTTCTGTTTTCTTTTGACAGGATGGCTCCTTAAAGCCGAAAATCAGCCCTCGGTGCTTTCTTCACAAACTGATTTACGGGAAACATTTAAGTGCATTTCTGGCAGTTGTATACCAGCCCGGTACCTGGAGAGTGTTCGGCGGCACAAAGACCCGTCGCGCCTGCCACGGCGATTCTGATTGTCCTGGCCGCAGGCGCGTGTCTGCGCGCGCAGAATGACGCTGGTACAGTCGCCGATGAGAAGCTGCTCATCGTCCCCCTCAGCGGCGCATTGGACAAAAAGAGCGTCGCCGGCTCCATCTCGGAGGTGAGCGCCTGGATCGAACGCGAGCCCTCCATCAACTGGATCGTGTTCGAGGTCGACAGCCCGGGCGGCTCCTACGAAGCCGCCATCGAGCTGGGAAACTACATCTTCGGTGAGCTCCGGGGAAAAACGACGGTCGCCTTCATCCCCGATGAGGCGCAGGCCACGGGCGCGGCGGTGATACCAGTGCTGGCCTGCCGGGAGATCGCCATGGGCCCCGATGCCAGGCTGGGAGCCGGTGAGGGTGGCGGGGCTCCCCCTGAGGTTCTCGAGAGTTCCCTGCAGGCGGTCGTAGGCTACAGTGAGAGAAGGAAACGGTCGCAACTTCTCGCAAGCCTGATGATCATGCCCGCCCGGGAAGCCGTACACTCGCTTCGGCGCAGAGCGCCGGATCCAGGCAGCCGCTATGTCTTCTGGTACCAGGCCGACCTCAACAATTCCGACCCTGTCGAGCGTAAAAGCGACTACCACGATCCGGAAAAGATCCTCAACAGGGGAGAACTGCTGAGCCTGGACCAGAAGAGAGCCTTCGAATACGACTGGGTCCGCTACCGCGGAATCGAGGCCGGTGATGACCGCTACAAGAGTCTCCTGCTCGAGATGAAACTGGACCTGCCGGAGGAGTCCGTCTTCGTCGTCGGCCGCGGCGCCATGAAAAAACACTCCCTGAGCGGCCAGGGGCTGATTGATTTCCTGAACCACCCGCTGGTACGGTTCTTTCTCGTCCTCGGTATCATCCTCGGAATCACCATCGAGCTGAAGATGCTCGGCACCATGGTCCCCGGGCTCATCGGAATCGCCTGTTTCACCCTGCTCGTCGTCGGGGGCATGTACCCCGAAAGCGGCGCCCTGGAGCCCACCACCACCTGGTTCGAGGTCGTCCTCTTCCTCGTCGGCATCGGACTCATCGGCATCGAGATCGGCCTGGTGCCGGGGATCGCAATTTTCGCCGTAGCCGGGAGTCTCCTCTGCTTTGGAAGCCTGGTCATGGCCATGGTGCCAAGCACTACGCTCCCCGGTGGAGAGCACCTGAGCTACCAGGAGGCGTTCATGCTGATCTCCACCGGCCTGGGGGCCTCGTTCGCCCTGCTCTTCGTGATCCTGCGATTTTTACCAGCCGGGGTCAGTGGCGGATTCGTGACCAGCTCAATCCTCACCGGGGTTCCGGATGCCGATACCGCTGAAGAATCCCTGAGAGGAAACGTCCACCTCCTGGGAAAGACCGGGCTCTGTGAATCGCCGCTGCGTCCGGCGGGAATTATCTCCCTCGAAGATGGCGAGCAGGTGGATGTCGTCGCCGATGGAGAGTTTATTGAAAAAGGCGAGCAGGTGATCATCCGGGAATGCACATCGACACGCATAGTCGTTTCCCGTATGGAATCGGGCGCCTAGGGCGGAGAAAACATGGACGCGATTATTTCTGATCCCTTCTTTTCCTATCTCCTCCTGGGAATCGGCGTAGCCCTCATCTTCCTCGAGGTCTTCATACCCTCGGGGGGGATCATCGGCATCGTGGCTCTCGCCTCGCTGGCGCTGGGCATCTACGGGTTTTTCCACCAGGGGCTGATCCTGCTCGGTTCCATCATTGCAATTGCCTCGATCTTTTTTGTAATCTCCATGTTCTCCTTCATGCTCAGACGTATCAGCTTGACGGAAACCCAGGACGCCGACGCCTTCAGCTCGGTCGACAATGAGATCGCCGGGGTCATGGGCAGGTCCGGCGTAACGAAGTCCGCGCTCAGGCCGGCGGGTGTGGCCCTGATCGATGGCAAGAGAGTAGACGTGGTCGCCTCGCGCGGCTTTATCGAAAAAGACAAGCAGGTTAAAGTGATAGAAACCAGTGGTAACAGGGTAGTCGTAAAAGAACTGTCCGAGAACGGCAAACAAGCACAGGAGCCCGGTAATGGATAACAGTATATGGATGATCGTCGGTATTTTCGGGCTGCTGGTAGGTGTTTTCTTTCTTTTCTTCTTCATCAAGTTCGGATCCCTCTGGCTGCAGGCCAGGGCTTCAGGGTGCCCCGTGCGTGTGTTCGAGTTCATCGGGATGTTCCTGAGGAAGCTCAACTCCAGGCTGATCATCGATGTGCTGGTCATGGCCCACAAGGCCGGCATCCCCGTTTCGATCGACAAGCTCCAGGCCCACGTGCTGGCCCGCGGCAACGTGACGGCCACGATCCGTTCCCTGATCGCGGCCGACCGCGCCAACATCGATCTCACCTTCGAGCGCGCGGCGGCGATCGACCTCGCCGGCAGGGACGTTCTCGACGCGGTCAGAACCAGTGTCCATCCAAAGGTGATCGACTGCCCAAGCTCGGAATCCGGCAAGCAGACTGTGGATGCTGTCGCGGCGAATGGAATCCAGCTGAAGTGCAAGGCCCGTGTAACCGTCCGCACCAACATCGACAGACTGGTCGGCGGCGCCACCGAGGAGACTGTCATCGCCAGGGTAGGAGAGGGAATCGTCTCCGGAATCGGCCAGGCTGAGAGCCACAAGGTGGTGCTGGCCAATCCCCGCAAGATAAGCCAGGAGGTCCTCGACGCTGGCCTCGACGCGGGAACGGCCTACGAGATCGTCTCGATCGACATCGCCGACATTGACGTGGGAGAGAATATCGGCGCCGTGCTGATGGCCAACCAGGCCGAGGCCGAAAAGCGCCGGGCACAGGCTGAAGCCGAGGCCCAGCGGGCCCGCGCCGTCGCCCGCGGCCAGGAAATGGAAGCTCTCGGAAAGGAAAACCAGGCCAAGGTCATCCTCGCCGAAGCGGCCATCCCCAAGGCGATCGCGGAAGCTTTCAAAACAGGCAATCTCGGTGTCATGGATTACTACAATCTCCGCAATATCCAGGCCGACACCGACATGAGAGAGAGCCTCTCGAATGAAGACGATGAAAGCTCCGACAACGGTGGAGCCGTCACCTGATGCCCGGCAATGGCGACTGGCTCCAGCTCATCATCCTGCTGATCATCTTCGGCGGCGGCATCATCCGGTTCATCGCCAAGAACCTCTTCGCCGCCGGGAAACCCCAGGGGCAGGCGGGTGAAGCTAACCGCCCAAAAAGTCCGGCCCTCCAATTTCTAGAAAAAATCCGTGAGCAGAACGAATCGATTGCCGCCCGGGAGGCTCGCGCACCCACACCGCCCCCGAGAGATCCTGAGGATGCCTACTACGGAGATGATGATCTCGAGGGAGCCCCCGCGCTGCTCTCGAGCGAGGTCAGCGCCGTACCCGGGACGAAAGATGCCGGGGGGGAACCGGAATGGAAATCGGTTGAGGTCGCGGCGGAGGCGTCCCAGCGAAAGAAGCGGCGTTCAGGAGATCGGATCCCGGGAACCATACGCAATCCCCGTGAAGAAATCCTCAATCCCCACTCGACCGATCTGCAGGCGGGAGTTTCCGTACCCAGGACCTCCACGGAACATGTCCGGGAGCAGGCCATCGGCATCGAGGAAGAGCTCACGGTCCATACGAGCACCCAATCCAATGCGCGCAAGAGGGATGGATATTTACGCCTGCCCGCGGCGCTGGGTGTCGGCAAGATGAGCCTTCGACAGGCCATCATCGGCCAGGTCATCCTCGGCCCTCCCAAGGCGCTCGAAAAACGCCTCGGCTACCCGCGCCGGGGTTTCTGAAAACCCCGGTGAAATCAGCTTCCTCGGAGATAATTCTATGGTTCTCTCATGGAGCGAGACAGCACTATAGACCGTTGTCTGAATGAACCTTCTTCAGTTGAATCACTGGCACAGGACCTCCTCCATGAAAAATCAATGGCGTTCTCTGCTGATCTTTGCGCTGGCCATCATAACATTCGGCTCGACAACGGGTTTTCTCTCCGCGGATCCGGCTGCTCCACTTCCCCGGGACGTCCAGGATGACCTCCAGTGGTCCACCGCTCAACGTGGCATCGCCGTGGTCATCGCCAGGCCTGGGACGGAAGTTTCAGACTATGTCGTCAACCTGGCAAAGAGGAGCAAGCTGACCGTTTTCTTTCAATCTCCCGGCCGACAGCAGGTCCGCAGGATCCGGGAGGCGGCAAGCCAGGCCGGGCTCCTGGGCAAGCGAATCTTCGTCGAGCTGGGAAGCCTGGACAGGCTCCACCTCGCGGACAATCTCGCCGACGTCGCCTTTGTCGACGAGGCCGTCGCCGCTGACGTCAGCGAAAAAGAAATTCTCCGCGTATTGCGTCCCGGGGGCAGGGCCCGACTGGGAGTAAAGGAGCTCTCCAAGCCACGGCTCGAGGGTTCCGACAGTTGGAGCCACCCCTATCACGGTCCTGACAACAACCCGCAGTCAACCGACCGGGTAGCGAAGGCGCCCTATCTCACCCAATTCATCGCGGCACCGAAATTCAGTCCCATGCCTCAGATCTCCGTCGGGGCCGGGGGGCGCATCTACCGGGCCTTCGGCCATATCGCCCACAAGGCCAACCAGAACGCCATGCTGAATACACTGATCTGCGCCAGCGCCTACAACGGGACAATCCTCTGGAAGCGCCCCCTCAAGCCGGGTTTCATGATCCACCGAAATACCATGGTCGCCACGGATGACCACCTCTACATGGCTGACAACGAGTCCTGCAAGGTCATCGATGGAGCCAGCGGGAAGATAATCTCAGAGATCTCCATAGCGAAGGGAATTGCCGATGGTCCTGTCTGGAAGTGGATGGCCATCGAAAAAGGGGTTCTCTACGCCCTTGTCGGCGCGACCGAGATCGACGTAACCACCAGGAAATCAGACAATCCCGGGCTGGGACACTGGCCCTGGGGCATGTGGCAGGGACACGACTACAAGAACTCGAAGACCAACTTCGGCTACGGCCGCACATTCGTGGCCATCGACCTCGCCACGAAAAAGCTCAACTGGAGCCATTCTGAAAAGGAATACCTCGACAGCCGCGGTGTCTGCATGCGCTCGGGAAAAATCTACTATTGCAGTCCCCGGAAGTTCCTCGCCGCCCTGGATACGAAAAAGGGAAAGCAGGCATGGAAAAATACCGACAAGAACCTCCTCGACGCAATCGGGACAAACGCCCGCGCCCAGCACTACGTCACGGGCTACGCCACCACCACCTACATCAAGTGTACCGATGACTTCCTCTTTTTCGCCGGTCCGGTTCGAAGCCGCCTGGTCTGCGCCTCCGCCAGGGACGGGCAGCTCCTGTGGCAGAACCCCGTCGGCAACCTCCAACTGGTTCTCAGGAAAGATGGCATCTACGCGGCCGGACCCCAGCGCTCATCCGGGGGCATGATCCTCGACTACGCCACCGGGAAGGTGCTGAAGAAGATGCCCTGGCGCCGCGCCTGTACCCGGGCGACGGGAAGCATCGACAGCGTCTTCTTCCGCGCCAACGGCGGCACAGTACGGATCGACACGGAATCCAATACAGCCACTCACATCGCCCCCATGCGGCCTCCCTGCCAGGACGGGGTCATCATCTCAGACGGCCACCTGTACTGGGGACCCTGGATGTGCGGCTGCCAGCTTTCGCTCTACGGACATATCAGCCTCTGCGCCGCCGGCGACCAGCTTGCCAGCCCGGGAAGCGCCAGCCCCCGGCACGAACCGGGAGAAGGAGACACGAAAACCGTCGCGGCGCTCAGCGTTCGAAAAAACGACTGGCCCGCCTACCAGGGCAACAACCGGCGCATGCCGAAAACAGCCATGGCGCTGCCGGACACCCTGGGACGCGCCTGGACCTTCACCCCCCCCAGCGCCGCCATGCCGACCGCCCCGGTCACCGCCGGCGGACTGGTATTCCTCGGCGACCGCGCGGGCGTTGTTCGCGCCCTCGACGGCGATGGCAGGGAGGTGTGGAAGGCCTATACGGGAGGGGCGGTCTACTTCCCTCCCGCGGTCTCAGGCGGCAGGGTCTNCGCCGGCAGCGCCGATGGCNGGGTCTACGCTTTCGAAGCCTCCACCGGCCGGNGGCTGTGGTCCTACCGCGTAGCGCCGACCGAACGCTGGCTCCCCGTGTTCAACCGTCTCATCTCCACCTGGCCTGTTGCGGGAGGAGTGCTGGTTGAAAACGGAAGGGTCTACGCAGCCGCGGGCATCGCCCACTACGATGGAACTCATGTCGTCNCCCTGGACGCCGCCACCGGGAAGCTCGAATGGCAAAACGACAGCTCCGGGACGCAGTCGGCCAGCGTTCAGAGCGGCGTCAGCATGCAGGGCAGCCTCTTCCTGGACGGGGGACAGCTCTGCTTCCTCGGCGGCGGAATCTACGAGACGGCCNGATTCGATCTCGACAGTGGAAAATGTCTCAACCAGCCCCTGGAAAACGTAAGCTCCCGCTATCGAACCGCCTTCTATCCCTACTACCCCGAGTACGGCAACTACGTTTCACTCGACCACTCCTTCCCCGATGGCCGCTCACTGGTCTTTGACGCAAGCTACGAAGGCAATCGCTTCACCTGGCTGACCCTGGTCGCCCCCCTTCCTCCCGGGTCTTCAAAAGTGAAAAAGNACGCNGCCCGCTGGGGCACGAGACGCGGCTGGTCTGAAAAACGCNAGGTTCTCTGGCAGGACAAGAAAGCGCGCCGTTTTTCCGGCCTCATCGTCGCCCCCGAAAAAATTATCGCAACAGGAGACGCCGGCGCCCGGAAGAGAGCTCCTTTTTTCAGCCTGATCCGGACTGAGACCGGTGAAGAAGTCTGGTCCGAGCCCCTCCCCTCGCTACCGGTCAAGGGCGGCCTGGCCATCGACGCCGACGGCCGAATCCTCGTTTCCCTGGCCANCGGCCAGGTACTCTGCTACCGCGCCGATCGCGGGAATTGATCGGAGAGCCGCAACTGCGCCGCCCTTCGGCTTACCCTTTCACGACGAAAGCTCAGCCGAGAATCGCTGAGAGCTTCGCGATGACCTGGTCGATGGTGATGGTCTCCATCGCTGCGGAGCCTCTCACCCGGGTCCCCCACCGCACCTCGTCCACCTCGCGGCCGCACTCCGCCTTCAGCGCCTCGGCGTAATTATCCACGGTATGATCGAGGCTCAGGTAGGGTCCGGAACGCAGCGGGTTGCTCGCTGCGTAGAGACCGATGACCGGAGTGCCGACCGTGGTNCCCATATGGGCGGGACCCGTATCGGGCGCCACGAGAACACTGGCNCGCTCNANCACAGCCAACANCTCCTTGAGGCTGGTCTTGCCNACCAGGTTCAGCAGCTTGCTGCCGCAGGCTTCCTCGATGGCATCGGCGAGCCCGGCCTCCGCCGCCGAAGGCCCCCCGGTCAGAACGACGTCGAGGTCCAGCTTCCCGGCCGCATGATCGGCAAGGGCCGCGTAGCCCTCGACACTCCAATTGCGNGCCGGCTTGCTGGCCGAGGGATTGATGGCGAGCACCTTCCTGTCGCCGCTGAAGCTCGCCTCGGCGAATTCCCTGGCCGACGNAGGGATCGGCAGGTCCCACTCCAGCTCCCGGCTCTCNAGCCCCAGCGCCCCGGTGAATTCGAAGAAGCTATCGAGTACATGCTGTCGCTCCACAGGCTTGATCCTGTGATTGGTGAAGAGCCACTGCCCATCTCTCGCTCTCGCCTTGTCGTAGCCCAGCCGGATCGGCGCCTTGACGAAGAGGCTCGCCAGGCTTGCGCGCAGGGCCACCTGCATGTCCAACAAGACGTCGAAGCTCCGACCGGCGAGAGCCCGCCGTAAATCAGCGAGCGCCCTGAGCCGCCGGCTCTTGTCAAAAACGATGAACTCGACCCCTTCGATATCCCCCACCAGCGAGGCTTCCAGCTTACCGACGATCCAGGTAATCCCCGTCCCGGGCCAGTGTTTCCGGATGGTCCGCACCACCGGCACCACGTGGGTGCAGTCCCCGATGGCCGAAAGCCTGAGGATACAAATGGATTTGGGTGGTTGAGCCAGCGGGAGTGATGGTTTCATAACCTCTCAATACAGGCTCTCTAGGGAAAAAAGCAATACCCGCGATGCGAACTACGGACAAACCAACGTACTGGTGCCGGAAGTGAACGCTATTGAAGAGATCGAGCTGAAGAAGGGCAACCGATATATCGTCTGCGATGGTTCTCTCGAGGATATAGATCCCGGTACCTGGCCCGATCTGTTCGAGCTGGAATTCATCGAGAAGAACGGCCTGGCAACCTCTACAGCCGAGGGCAGAGGCCCGGTTTGTTTTTTCCGATGGGGCAATCACAAGCTCGTCCTGCGCCACTATCGACGAGGAGGTCTCCTCGGCAGGATCATCGAGGACTCCTACCTCGGCTTTTCACTGGCGGGAAGCCGGCCCTACCTCGAGTGGAAGCTGCTGGGGAAACTCTGCGAGCTCGGGCTGCCGGTTCCCCGGCCGGCCGGAATCCGCCTCACCATGGGCATGGGATTCTACCGCGGTGATCTGCTGACCCACCAGGTTGAGGACGCAGCGCCCCTGAGCGACCGCCTCCGGCAAGCGGCGCTGGAAAAAGAGAGCTGGCAAGCGGTGGGCAGGACCATCAGGCGCTTTCACGATCAGGGCGCCTTTCACAAGGATCTGAACGCGGCCAATATCCTCCTTCGAGATCAAGAGGTCTTCCTCCTCGATTTCGACGGGGGCGCCATCAGGAAAGATGAAGGCTGGAAAGAAGCCAACCTCGACCGCCTCGGACGCTCACTCGCCAAGTGGCGGCGCCTGGTTGACACCTTCCATTTCGCCCAGCCGGACTGGGAGCTCCTCCTCGATGGCTACAACACCACCGAATAAAGAGACGAACCAGGGCTGGCTGAAAAACCGCTCACTCCCCGAAACAGATGATCTTGCCGTCGGCGGTTGAGAGAAACAGGCGGCCATTGGCCGCCGCGAGTCCATCCCAGGCCGGCAGGGACTTGAGCTTGAGCTCCGCGAGCTTCTTTCCACTGGTCGCATCGACCACCCAGAGAATACCTCCCTGGTCTCCCAGCAGCGCCTCGTTCTGCTGGCGGAGCTTCTCGGCGACCTTCGGATCTCGATCCATGATCTTCTTGAAGGTCTCCTCCTCATTGATCAGATCGGGTGGGCCGGCGACGAACAGCGTCTTACCGGCCAGGGCCATAGCCCTCGCATAGAGAGGAATATCGGCTTCCCACTTTCGCTGAACGAAGGAGCCGCGCGCGGGAGTTTTTTTNCCTCCCGCCTTCCCGCCGGCGAACTGCATCCCGGCCTTGAACTTCCCGTCGACGGCTTTCGCCCCGGAGACCGTTCCGTTATTCTTGTGGACAGAAGCATCCGCCGCGCGGCCATTGTCAAACGACAGCGACAGCACCAACGCCGCATCGGGAGTCGCGCCTGTAGCGGAATACCGGCTGGCTATTTCATCGTCGCTCAACGCGCGGAAGTAGACCTGCACCTCGTCGATGATGCCCTTGAAACCGAGAGGACTTGTATAGTTCCCAACCGCGCTCTGGACATCAGCCCCGACCTCGGTCGGCTGGGCCGGATCTCCCGTCAGGGGTCCGACAGCCTTCGCCGCCGCCACAAGCTTCCCATCGACGTAGAGCCTGAGCTGCTTATCATCGCCGAGGACACCGGCGAGATGTACCCATCTCTTCACCACCCTGGCAGGTCCGCTAACCGTCGAAAGCTCATCATTGGAGCGCACACTGAACTGGGGCTTCCCCTTCTGAAGCAGCAGGGCATAGCCCTGGGCGGGACCGCCACGGGCGATCACGACACCGTTGGGTCCCGCGGACTTGACCCAGGCCTCGACAGTCAGGGACTTCCCGGTCGGGTCAAGACTCTTGCTGATGGGGACCTGGACCATCGCCGTCCCACCGGTGCGGCGGGCGGCCTTGTTGAACAGGCTGGAGCCTACATCGCTGAGGGCCTGGGGCGGCGCCTCCCTGCTGGTTGAGAAGAGCTGGTGCTCGATCGTCGTCGTCCACTTCAGGTATTGCGGCTTGCGCCCGAAGCCGTAGACATCCTTACCATCGGAGACCAGGATTCGGCCGGCCGGCGCGTATTTCCCAGCCTGGTAATAGCCGTTGTGGCCGCCTGCGGAGCTTCGCCCGTAGACCCAATAGGCTCGATGAAAATAGGTCTCGTCGAGATAGCCCATGGGAGCGAAGAGGTGGGCNGTGCTGCCGCTCTGGACCGCGCCCTGCTTCGTGACATCACCCGAGTGGGGACCGATCCCGATGCGGTTACCGCCCGAGTCGAATTGTTGCGAGCGCATATAGATATACTGCCCATCACTGGAGAGGATATCGGACAGGCCGGTGGACATCTGCAGGGTCTGCAACCGGTCCTGGATATCCTTGCCTGTGTCGGGATCGCGGTCATCGATAAGGGACTCCTTCACCAGCTTGCCGGAGAGATCAAGCTGGATGAAACGCAGGCCTCCGTCGAGGAAGTTCGAACGCCCAGCGACGCAGTAGATCGAATCATCCTTCACCAGCACGCTGCCGTGAACCGGCCAGACCGACTCCANCTGCTCAAAGGACATGAGGCGCTCATCGCGGGGAGCCCCCCTGAAGCGCCAGGCGAGCACACCATCGGTAGCCCTGAGACAGTAGATCCAGCCATCGGCNGAGCCGAAGAGAACCCGTCCGCGATGGACCGTGGGAGGAGAATCAACCCGGCCACCAGCGGTGTACATCCACTGCTGCCGGCCGGTTTTTTCATCGAACGCGTGAACTGCGTGCTGGTTGACCCGGGCAAGGAACAACCTCCCATCGGCGATGACAGGGGGCGTCACCTTGCCGCCGAGCTTCACCTCCCAGNTGGGCCTGATGGAGCCCTGCACCTTCGTCGCCGAGTAGCCGGTGCGGGTAGCATTACCGCGATAGGTGGGCCAATCGCCAGGCCTTGCCGCGGCTCCAGCCACCTTCCCCCAGGCAGGTCCGCTCTCAAAACGCCGCGCCGCGGGAATTTTCCCAGCGGCCTTCCTGCTCTTGGAGCCCGCGGCCAGGGCGTTGATCCCGTAGAGCTTCGCCTCGGGATAGCAGGCGCAATTGTGCGGCGGAGCGTAGGTCAACCCGTTGCAGGGCATGACGCCGTAGAGACAACCACCCCGCACCCAATGATGAATATCCCAATCCTTCTTTTTGAAATCGACAAACTCGATGCCCGTACGCGAGGTCAGCAGAAAGTTGTCGGTGGCCTTGGCCATATAGCAACGATGATGGAACCAATAGGTTTTAACCGTGGGTGAAAATTCAACCTTGACCTCCCCGGTCTTCAGGTCCCGNCCGGTGAACACGCCCGAATCGCGGCCGGAGGTGGTTGGAGCGGACCAGACCTTACCGTCGATGACCAGCAGNTCCTCGGGCGACTGGTAGCCGCCGCGGGCATGCGGAGCCTTCCAGAGCAGCTTCCCCGAGGCCGAGGCGAAGGCCCGCATCTCGCGGTTTCCGCCCGCGAAGATGACGACTCCCTCATGGACAACCAGCTTGGGACCGAAGTTGAAGCTGCCGTTCTTGCCGCGGCCGGCCGGCTCCGAATGCCAGGCCTCCTCGCCTGTTTTCCTGTCGAGACAAACGACCTTCTGGCCATCGTGGAAATANACCCCNNCCGCATCAGCCGCGAGGGTAAGCGGAGCGACGCTGGCCGTCTTCTGCCAGAGCTTCTTCCCCGAGCCNGCCTCGTAGGCNACNACGCGCCGCGGCTTCTTATTCCAGACGAACTCGGTGAGTACCCGGCGCTGGTCCCCAACGTTGAACTTCGGAACATAGCCGGCCAATTGGGTCAGCTCGTCATTGGCAAGAGCCAGGACCAGCCCATCGGAGACAATCACCTCCTCGGTGGCCCCGGAGTTCTCATAGACACGCAGGGTCTTTCCGGTCACCGCATCGATTTCCTCCAGTGGAGCTATCAGGCCGCGGGTCACGTAGATTCGGTCACCGATGGAGACGAGACGGCGGGCGAGCTGGGTCGGACCACTCTTGAGCGGCCAGAGATGGTGATGCCATTTTCCAATTGACCGTTTCCACAGGATCACTCCATTGAAGGCGTCTCGCGCTATGAGCTTCCAGCTTGACGGTGTCTGGATCGTGATGCGAGATCCCTCGTCCATGATGTAGATGATGCGGCCGTTGGAAGAGACCAGCGCGCTCATGCTGGCCATGCGGTCATGGTGCCTTGACCAGCGCGGNCTCCCCACCCACTGCAGATGCTCAGGTGGACCNACCACCGTATCNTGCGCCACAGCATTGCCGCCGGGGCCATGCATGAAATGCGTCCACTCGTCGATATTCTCCGGGCGAGGTTTTACGGTTTTCTTCCACTCCCCCTTGACCCTGGCGTAGGCGACGCCCCGGGGCGCCAGCACGCGCAGCACCTCCTCCATGCTCACGTCCCCGAGGTCTTCGGCAACGACGAGATTGACGAGGTTGTCGATATAGGGCAGGCNGTCACCGTCGTAGCGNTCGACCGCTACGTCTCCATAGATTCCCAGGGCNTGGATGTNCTCCCTGGCGTCTTCNACCTTCTCCCGATCGGTATCGAGACCGTGNACCTGGTAGCCTGCGTTCCTGCGAAGCGCNGCNGTAAGCCTTCCATTGCCGCTGCCGAGGTGGACGACAAGACCTCCCCTGACNCCTGTGNCATCGAGGATCGAACGGGCCTGCCCTGATTCATCTCCCCGCAACGAAACAGGCAGGGCGAGAGAGACAAGGGCGAACAGAAAAACCGGAGCGCCCATCCAGGCGCGGAAAAGATAGACAGCCATCAGCTACTCCATGGAGATTGAATGATTTCAGCTACGGACCCCNGAATCCTCCCGGCAGGAGCCTGTGGAACCCTGATTTCCTGATTCACTAAGGTATCAGCAAAGAAGCCGGAGCGATAACCTTTCCCACCCTGAAGAAAAACGGGAGAAGCATTCCCGGCCCCGTTCACCTCAGCCCACCCTGGTGATTGATGCCTTCGGCTACGGGGGGTAGGCTATCCTGTTCACCAGGCGTCTGCCGCCGGCACTCTGAGTAACTAAAACCCGGAAAGAGCACCTGTCATGAAATGGATCACCTGGCTCGCAGCCACCCCGTTGTTTGCATGCGTCCTCTTCGCTGCCACGGCTTCAGCCGAGCCCCCGAAGCAACCGAACGTCATCATCATCTTCATCGACGACATGGGCTACGGCGACGTCGGATTCAACGGCGCCAAGGGGCCGAAAACGCCTAATCTCGACAAGATGGGCGCCGATGGAATGATCTTCAATGACTTCTACGTAGGCTGCGCGGTCTGTTCCGGGTCTCGGACATCGCTCATGACCGGCTGCCACTACCAGCGCCTCAGCATGAACGCCGTCCTCTTCCCCAACAGCGGCAAGGGGCTGCACCCCGATGAGATCACCATCGCCGAGATGCTCAAGGCGGCCGGCTACCGAACGGCCTGCATCGGAAAATGGCACCTCGGCCATCTGCCTCCCTGCCTGCCAACCTACCAGGGCTTCGAGTATTACTACGGAATCCCCTACTCCAACGACATGTGGATCGATCCCGCCAACAAGCTCGCCAAGGACATCGAGATCCGCAACGGGCTGACCCGCGAGGATCTCAAGAAAGGACACAAGAAGCGCAACTGGGTACCGCTCTTTCGAGGCGAGGAGGTCATCGAATACCCGGCGGACCAGGCCACCCTCACGAAGCGCTATACCGAGGAGGCCATCCGNTTCATCAANGCNNNCAAGGACAANCCCTTCTTCCTCTACCTGCCGCACACGATGGTGCANCTGCCNCTGGCNGTNTCCAAGGCCTTCGCCGGGCGCACNGGNAAGCTCATCTGGGACGCGATCGAGGAGGTTGACTGGTCGGTCGGAGAGATTCTCAAGGCCGTCAAGACGGCCGGGATCTCCGAGAAGACCCTGGTCATCTTCACCAGCGACAACGGCGCGGCGGTCGGCAGCTCTCTGCCTCTACGCGCCAAGAAGGGCAGCGTCTATGACGGCGGTATCCGCGANCCGACCGTGATGTGGTGGCCCGGCCAGATTCCCGCCGGCAAGACCTGTCGCGAGGTCGCCGCCACGATCGACATCCTNCCCACCCTCGCCGGGCTCTGCGGAGGCAAGCTCCCGGATCGCAAGATCGATGGGCTTGATATCTGGCCGCTGATGTCGGGAAAAGAAGNCGCCCGGAGCCCGCATGAATTCTACGTCCTCATGCACGGCCCCGGCACCGTGCGAAGCGGCAAGTGGAAGTTCTATCCATGGAAGGAAGGCAAGGGNGGCCGGCGGCGAGTGAAGCCTCCCGTCAACCCCTCACCCTACCCCGTCCAGCTCTACGACACGGTCGCCGATATCGGNGAGAAGAACAACCTCGCCGCCGCCAACGCCGATGTCGTCNAGCGNCTGCAGGCGGCCTATGCGGCCCACATCGCCGAGATCAAGAAGAACAGGCGTCCCACGGCCNCCATGCCCCGGNAAANGAGCTCCTCCTCGGCCGAGCGGCCGAACCCGNGNAAAAAGAATCNGAAAAAGAAAGANCAGAANAAGAAAAATGCGGCCNCGGGGTAAGAACCTACAGANCCGGCATCGTCGCCCACCCNATCGACTTCCGCTCGTCTTCCCGGGCCTCCTCCTCGCGCTGAGCGCATCGGCCTGCTCCACGNCTGGTTCGGTGTACCGGGTCGAAGCGCTGAGCAAAGAGCAGGCGAGCGCCTACGAGCTTGACGCCTCCTTCTATACCAAAACCACCCTGGTCCAGGGCATCATCATCGCCACCTCGGACAGGGTCAGCGACCACGCCCACCGCGAGGCCGCCTACCAGTTCGACATGCTCATGAAGAGCATCGATGAAGACATAGCCCGCCGGATCCGGNAAAGAAAGGTGCTCTGCATTCTCATCGGGCACGAGGAGCTCACCTCGGATCTCCCGCAGTTTGGCAGCGACAAGAAAGGCGAAGAGCTCGACTTCTACAATTGGCGCAGCAGGGGCTTCCTGGCCTGGCCCAAGGACCGGCCNACCGTGGTTTTCGCCGAGGAGGATGTCCTCGAATACGAGGGCGGCATGCGNNTGGAGAGCATCCTGATCCACGAATTCGGCCATGTCGTGCAAGGAGCCGGGTTTGACAAAGAGCTGCATGCGCGGGCAAAAACGGCATTCAGGAACGCCGCGGATAAAGGCCTGTGGAACGATGGCCGGGCAGCGCAGCGCTTCCGGAGANTCAAGAGCNTTGAGCCTGTAAGCCTGCTGAAAGAGCTGGTGAGAGCTTTCCCCGACCANTCTCCCGAGCTCATCAGGAAGTGTCTCGATGGCGGCGACATCCTCGTCAACGGCAAGCCATCGAATTCAAAGGTCAGGATTACCCGTGACGACAAGGTAATCATCGTCTTTGGCGGTGAGAAGAAATGCTACGCATCGAGAAACCATCTCGAATACTGGGCGGAAGGTTTCCAGACCTGGTACGACACCAACCGGACCATGGACCACGATCACAACCACATCCATACCCGCAGACAGCTCGAGAAATACGATCCTCTTCTTGCCGCGTTGTGCAGGGACGTGATGGGAGATTCCGCCTGGCGCTTCGTCTCGCCACGCAAACGATCCGGGAGGGGACACCTCAGGGGTTTTGACCCGGACAAAGCCCCGAAGGTCGAACAACTCGAACATATCAAGAAGGCTGCCAACGACTACTACGATAAGTACTGGAAGAGCTTCTGGAAGCGCCTGGCGGACAAACACTCCCCCCAGGCCAACGCCGAATAACCTCGATTCCATTTCCTTGCCTCCCGCCTCCCACCACCAGTAGGATGGCCGCAGACCTCTGAGAGTTCAGNGGTTCCCGTCTCAAGCTACGGTCCAGAGTGTCTCGATGAAGAACCTCCTGGCGACAACTCTACTATCGGTTTTCGTTTTATTTACCCTGGCTTCCAATCAGCCCATCGCGCTCAGCGGCTGCCCTGATTTCGACAGCGATGGGATCTGTAACGATGACGACAACTGCTTCCTGACATCGAACCCGGACCAGGCCGATGCCGATGGCGATGGGCGAGGAGATGTCTGTGATCAGTGCCCGGCCGATCCGGACAACGACATCGACCATGACCNGATCTGTGGAGATGTCGACAATTGCCCCGGCTTGTGGAANCCCGATCAACTCCAGGCGGCTCCCTGCGAACCGGCAGAGTGGGCTGGGCCCTTCATCCGCGGCGACACGGAGCAGGATTTCTTCGTCACACCAAAAGATGTGTTCACTATATTGAGTTGGCTCTACCTCGGCCAGCCGACGCTGCCCTGCCTGGCAGCCGCAGATGCAAACGCCGATGGGAAAATCGACATCAGCGACCCGATCTGGATGATGGTGTGGCTCTTTATGGGAGGAAGCCCCCTGCCTCCACCNGNCGAATGTGGTATATCTTCAAGGCCTGGAGACATCGCGCTGGGATGTGAAAGAGGATGGTGCCAGTAGTGCGTTCCCCTGCCTGCCAAAATGGATCGCAAGCAAGTTCAAGAACCTCCACCGGGAGTTGACGATGAGCAATGAATCTTCGGAAATCACCGATCAGGTCAACGAAGTCGAGCTCTGGTGCCCAAGCTGCGAGGCTCACAGAAAGAGCTCAATAAAAAGTGGGAAAGCTGCCTGCGCTACCTGTGGCGAAGCCGGAATCTTCCGGCCACTCTTTAGAAAGNTCTCCTTCATCGGGCTCGCCNTNCTCTCCATATTTTTCCTTTTCGGGGCAACCGCCTGGGGNCCAATGAGCTTCCTGCTGAGCCTTGTCTGCGGNTGGTTTNNCTGGAAATTCTTTTCCCAGCATCAGCAATGGGTTAAATGGGCCAAGAGAACTCACGACCGCAAGCGTAGAAAAAGACGAAAACAATCGAAAAAAAAGAGAAGGAAAGAAGCCGAAAAAGCCCCCCCCCTGAAGCCACCCCCCGTACCCGAGCCGCCTCCACTGCCGCCGGATGCCGACGACGAGGACTGAGGAGCTTCCCGGGATTGGAGATTATTCTCGGGCGCCGGGAGGAGATGGAGGTGGCTCGGGTACGCAGGATGATGGCTCCACCCCGAGCAGCTTGAGAACCTGGCCGGCGTAGCCCGGACCGAACTTGAACGATCTCTTGACCCGCAGATCCAGATCGAGCGGGTTTTTTCTCTCCGGGGGAAAGAGGCCGGTACGGAGCAGGAACGGCAGACGAGCGGTTGGAAAGGGATAGTCGCTGCCGTGCAGGATACGATGCTTGAGCCATTCCTCTTCACGGCTCATCCGTCGCAGAGAAAACCAGCGATTCATGCTCGCCATAATGGCCGTGTCACCGAAAAGGTTTTCGTAGCGGTTCATCATCTCGACAAACCGGGGGTAGTATTGTTCCTTATCGTACCAGGCGCAGCTTCCGCAGTGAGCGGCGATCACCGGCCCTCCATGGTCGAGCGGACGCTCCAGCTTCAGGGGGTCGGTGAATTGCTGAGAAACCACCTTGCAGGAATGCTCCCAGCCGGTGTGGAACATCAGCACCACGCCCAGCTCGTTGGCCAGCTTGTAGAACGGGTCAAACTCAGCTCGCGATGGATCGACACCCTGGATAGCCGTGTGCAGCTTGACCAGGCGCGCCCCCGCGGCGCGGCAACGCTCCAGCTCTTTCAACGCGTCACTGCGGATCGGGTTGATCGAGCAGCCCGGCAGGACCTGGGGACAATCCTTCGCCAGGTTGAAGACGTGGTCGTTCGAGACGTAGAAGTGCGTATCAGGATCGTTGCGGGAGCCGTCTTCGTGGTACACGGCGTCCTGCGCCAGCACCACGGCGTAATCCAGGCCCGAGGTCTGGATGTGTCGAATCAGCCGGTTGCGCATCTTCTCGCTGATCGTTTCGCCAGGCTCCTTCAGTATTCCTGAAAATCGAAGAACAAACCGTGTCTTCCACGCCTTGCGAGTGTTCTCGGACAGATAGCCCTCCTCGGGATTCTCCCCCCAGCAGAAAATATGCGTGTGTACATCCACCGAGCAGGTGGATTCCGCGGTAGCCGAAGAAACATCCATTTCTGTCTGTTGCGCTTCCCCCAAGAGGGACGTCCTTTCCTTCAATTCGGGCTCCTACTTAATCAGCCCCTTCTCCAGGTAATTCCACCAGGTCAGCCCCTTCAATTTCAGCGTTTCCTCTAATTCTTCCGGTTTCTTGAAGACGGCTTCACCGGTCTTTCCATCCTCACCCGGAAAGAAAATGACGGCAGGGGCCGAGAACACCACCAGGAGAACCACGAACACCAGGCGTCTCTTCAGGGTCTTCACTCCCAGGTGGCAAATCAGGAGGGCCATCATGAAGGCGCAGAAGGTGCAGGCAACGAACAGCGCCTTGAGACTGAAATTGATCTGCTTATCCGGCAACTCCAGGAACGCTATGAATTCAAATTGGGGCTGGCCGGCAAGTCGATCCTTCTGGAATCTCCTGACCAGGTTGACGGCCGGCATCGTCGGGCGTCCCATGATATTTTCGACGTCGAATTTGATCGTTCCCGAATTACCGCCGTAGGCTCGATAAACGACCTCGGTGCAGACCAGCTTATCCGTCGAGGTGAAATCGAACTCGAAGTCATACGGGAGATTCCAGAAGGTGAAGGCTCGCTTGATAGCTTCCTTGATCTCGGCTTTTTCCAGTATCGGCCGCAGAACGGCAACAGAGTCGGCCTCTCCAATGGAGTGTTCCATCGAAGAAAAAATCACGCCTTCACTGACGGCCTCGATAATCGTGCATTCGTGCCCTGAGTGATCCAGTTCGGTGTATGCCTTCCAGGACCTGTTCGCTCTCTCCTTCGCTCGCTCCTCATCATCGCCAAAACCGGGATGATCCTGCAGGTCCTCCTCGTCCACACCAAGTTTTCCCAGATCTTCAGCGGTGCCGATATAGAGGGCCCCATGCGGCCAATAGCCGGGTAGAAAGGCGTTGGAGCCGTAGTAATTCCTCCGTTCCAACAGGATGTCACCCGGTTCCAGAAGCTTCTTCAACTCATCAAATTGGCCGGGGCTGCTCTGGCCCAACGAAACGCCCGTCATGGTCTTGAAGTCACCGATCCAGGAGGAGATGGCCTTTTGCGCCTCGTAGATAACCTCCTTACCTTTGTTTTTGATGTCCTCACGCGCTAAGCGCACAACTCGGAGACCACTCGATTCAGCATATTTATTGATGGTGTCTTCCGCAGCACCGATCGCCTCATCAAGTTTTTCGTAGGAAGCGAGTTTAACCAGTTCAGCCTGGATTTTTGGGCTGTCCTGCATCACCTGGTAGCGTGCCTGGAATTCCTGGAAGAGGCCCATGTTGTCGGAGCTCTCAAGCCCCTTCTTGATGAAATTGTAGAAGCCCGGCGGAATTCCCCATTGCGGTATTCCTTCATTCAGCTTGGCAACGGTATTCTTCGTGTGGAACTGGTGAACGAACTTCAGGGAGGTTTCGAAAAGCACCGTCCCTGCGGCGTATTCAACTAAAAATGCGTGAAGCAGGAGTGGATCAGGTGGTTTATCGGGTTCGATCCCAGCTTCTCCGATCTTCTTATATCTCCAGAAAATAAGGAACAACTCTTCGCGGAAAATGTAAAAACGCCGCAACAGATCCTGGACCCTGTCGCTGTTTTCCTGCACCTGGAACCAGTCCCAATCTTGCTTCCCGGCTTCTGCGAACTCCTTCTCTTTACCGACCTTCGTGGCATCCTCTTCCAGCTTGTTCAGATCCCCGATACGATCGATGAGCACTTTCTCATCATCTTCAAGGTCCCGTTCTAAATCGGCCTTACCTTTCTCCGTCGTCAAAAGCTCCGCCAACTCGAGCGGAGGCGGCAGCGGCTTCACCCGCCTCGTACTCTCTCTCTCTCCAATACCTTTCGGCGCGTAGACCCAATACCCGACCAGTGAGACCGCGGCCGCGACCAGCAATACAGATGAGAAAACGACGGTCAGAATTGAGGCCTTTCGGCGCCACAGCATTTTCGGAGCCGGTTCGGGACGCGGCGTAACCTTCGCATACTCTTTCGCCAGGCCGCCGAGCCGGCCGCGAAGATCGGTCCGCAGCTGCCTGATCTCTTTCAGCTTCTTACGCTGAGCGGAAAGCAGCAACTGATGCCACAACACGACCGTGGCCTCCCTCGCCCTTCTCCAGAACGCAAGAGCGAACACACCGGCGAACGGCATGAAAACCAGGGTGCTCAGGACTACGCTCGGCAGAAAGTCCTGATCAAGCATGAGCCAGCCCAGCGCCGCGTACCAGGCCAGGTAGAGGGGCACCCCGACTCCAATACGGTGTGTAGCCCTGGTCACCAGCCCGGGCTGATCCAGGATCCTCGCGATGGAACGCACAGCGAGAAACGGAACCAGGTGCCAGAGCGTTCCCAGCAGCGCCGGAAGAGAAAACACCAACAACCGTAACATCAGGGCGCAGACCTTGAGCGCCGCGGGAATTCCGCTCTGTTCCAGGACAGGTGTGCCTATCTTGAGCCCGGCAGACCTGACGGTCTCACGGTAGTTTTCAATTTCTCCGGCGAACCCTTCCGCTGTTTCCCGATCGACCTGCAGAAAGTGGTTCATCGCATCGGCGATCCGCTTGCGCTGGCGCAGCGAGCCGGCCGCGACCTCAGCGGTATCCACCACGTCAGGAACCATGATCTCGAGATCTTCCAGCCAAGGCTCCCACTCGGGCTCATCGAGGTGCACCATCAACTGTTTCAGACGATCGGCGATTTCCGTCGTCAGGGCGCGCATCGCCTTTCGGCTGTCCCCATCGTAACGCTGCACCCACTCATCGATATCGATGGGATCTCCAACCCGGACCCAGACGGCTGATCGAAATTGTTCTTTTCGTTCGTAATTGATTCCCAGGGGAACCACCTGGATTCCGCGGGTTCCCTCATCGAAGGCCTTGATGGCCATGCGAGCCGCACCGGACCGGACCTTGTCGAGACGCGCCTTGTCCGTCGTCTTGCCTTCGGGGAAGATCCCCAGGGCCTTCCCCTCGACCAGGATCTCCGCCCCGGTATCCAGGCTCTGGAGATTACGGCGCACCTGGCTCGCATCGTCCATTCCCCGGTAGGCGGGAACCATGCCCAGGGCGTACATCGCCCGCCCCACCACGGGCATATCGAAGAGGGTGGCCTTGGCCATAAACCGCACCGGTCGCCCGGCGGTGACCCCGATCAGCACAGGGTCGACCATCGAGTTGGAGTGATTCGCGCACAGTAGAACCGGCCCGCTCTGCGGAATCTTCTCTACCCCGGATATCTCCAGCCGGGGGTAATAGAACCGCACCAGCCGTCGAGCCAGACGGCGCATCACTCCGCGTGATTCAGTTTTCTCTCCGGGCATTTCAATTCTCCTGAAGTACGGTGTCAGTCTAACCTGCAGCAACCTTTTCAAGCTAAAGTTAAGATGCAAAGAGAATACGAGATCTCGTTGAAAAGCCCGGCCCGCCATTCTACTGGCCGATTCCGCCCCACTTGCGGGAACGGCATAGAGGGCGTAAACTGCCCGCCTGTTCCACTTACACCCGAGTGCCGGGGTGGCGGAATTGGCAGACGCGCCAGATTCAAAATCTGGTGACCTTACGGTCGTGGGGGTTCAAGTCCCCCTCCCGGCACCAATTCTTACCTCGCAAGCTCCCCGGTCCTGAGAAGCCCTCTCAAGAGCTCCGCAGCGAGAGCAGGTAGCTCAGCAGATCGCGGAATTGTTCCTCCCCCAGGGTCTCAGAGAAATTCGCCGGCATCGGCGAGAGCCGTGAGGGAGCGCGACGGGCGACTGAAGCCTGCGGCACGGAAACCTCTTTGCCCTGGCTGTCGACCAGGACGACTCGCTTCCCGTCTCCAGGCCGCAGAAGGCCGCTGTAGACCTGCCCCTTGCGGGTAACGATCGTCGTGGAGCGGAAGGCGACATCGACGTTGCGATTTGGATCGAGAATGTCCTCGATGAGCCGATCCAGGCCGCGATTACCGGCTCCATCAAGGTTGGGAGCGAACTCCCGGCCCTCCTCACCTACCTTGTGGCAAGCAGAGCAGGTCTTCTGAAATATTTCACGCCCGGGACCGACCTTGCCCGAGTTGTCGATATAGCTCTGCTTTCTTTTTTCCATGATCTCGTCGAGCCGCTCGCTCGCAGACGGAAGCTCGCTGACCAGAACCTCGATCTTTTTCTTCTGTGCGCCGTTGGTGACGGCAGAGAGGTTCTGCGCGATGGAGGGCAGCTTCAACAGCCCTGCCCCCGCCTTGCCCTCCTCCACCAGGGAGATCAGGGTCGCCACCCCTACGGCATCCGTCGCCAGTTCACCGGCGAGACGCCGCTGCCCCGGGGCGCTCGCCGCCTTCATGACCGACGCCAGCACATCGAAGGCTCCTCCAGCATCAGCCGCCGCGATCATCTTCAGCGCATGTCTCTTGTTGGCCTCGCTGGCCACAGCCATCACCGGAACACGTGCCAGAGCCCAGAGGCGGGCATCCGGACGCAGCCTGACCACCTCCGCGGCGATCTCCCCTCTCAGCCGGTAATCGAGAGCGGTATTCTCCAGGATGGCGACCAGCGCGGGACGCAACTCTGAAAGGCCCCAGGCCCCAATCAGCCCGGCCCCTTTCCTCGTACCCTCCGGAACTCGACTCGGGCTGAGCCCCGGGACAGAGAAGCCGCCCACAGCCAGCCAGGCATAGGCGCCATCGGTATTCCCATCGACAAGCTCGACATAGGCCCTGCGCCCGGCTATGTCGGCCGTGTCCCACCTGATACGCTCGAGGATATCGGTCCGCGGCGGCGGCGCATGCCGTAAGACGGCGTGACTGAGAGCACCCCTAAGGCGAACGAAGTTATTCTTACCCGACGGATCGCCCGGCGGTTTGTCATGACCCGCCATCCAGAAGCTGAACTTCTTCGGGAGCGTAAACGACCCGGAGCGATAGATCCCCGCCTTCTGCTCACCGGCAGGAAGGCTGCTCAAAACAGGTTCCCAGGCTGGATTCAAGGCTTCGACATTGAAACGGCCCACCGCGATCCAGGCAAAGGCCTCCTCTCTATTCCCGTCAACCACCTCGACATAGACCCGGCGGCCGGCCTCCCCGGCTGTATCCCACTCGAGGCGCTGGGCGATATCGTTTCGCGGCGGCGACGCTCGCCGTAAAACGACCTTATTGCCGGCCTCCCTCAGGCAGATATAGTTCCTGCCGCCCGGAGGGTTGTCATGGCCCGCCATCCAGAAACCGAAGGTCTTCGGGAGCGTAAAAACCCCGGAACGGTAGATCCCCGTCTTCTGCTCTCCTGCAGGGAAGCTACTGAACAAGAGGGTCGATTTCTTCCCATCGCTGGAATTGCGCCGCGTCGAAAGCTGCCAGGGATTCCTCTGTTTCGATTTCGCGGGATATGGAACATAGGTCCAGCCAATCCGCCCCGCCTCTTCTCTGGCGGAAGCGGACCTGACCTGGGCCCTGAAGCTGTCCCGGGTAGAGAACTGCCAGGGGTTCTCCTGCTGGGGAGCCTCCGGATGCGGCACATAATCCCAGGCGACCTGCCTGGCGAGGCGGCCCTGCATAGCGAGGGCCGCCGCGCCCGTTTCAAGATAATCCTTCGCAAGATCCAGCACCCAGCCGCGAACGGACGCGGGAACGGCGACTCCCCGCTCCTCCAGCCCCTGCCGGATAAAAGCGACCAGTTCCCCCTGGGAATCCCGACTCGCCCTGTATCTTTCCCGGGCGAAGGCGACCACCCCGGTAATCGAGTCCTCGGGAATATAACGCGTCGCGAAACGGAGATACTCTCCAATCCTGTCGGCCGGGAAAGAGGCCAACCGGTCAAGGTGGGTGATAACATATTCTCCCGCGCCGCGATTCTTGAGAGCCAGGCAGAGGCTGATCAGCAGGTCGACCTCCGCCCCGGAGAGAGCTTCCTTGCCAAGCGCCCTGAACCACTCCGTATTCCTGAGGTGATTGCGAAGTGCTATGCGGATGCAGTGCCGTAGATGGACATCCCCGCCCGGGGTCGAATGGTAAAGACCCAGGAGAGGACGAACCAGGCCCTGCCCGGGCCTGCTCGAAGCGGCCTGCACGGCGGCCCTCCTCACCATGGGATCGGGATCCTTGAAGCCCCCGAGAATCCACACCAGGTGTTTCTCCCCGGCAAGGGGGGTGTCGGCAAGAAGTCTCTGGGCGTGCAATCGCACGACAGCGTCGGGATGGGAAACGGCGCCCACGAGGTCTGCCTCACTCAATGCCCCGAGCCTGCCAAGAGCGCGGTAGACGTAAGCCTTCCCCAGACCGTTCCCTTCTGAGAGCCTCCCCCGCAACGCGCGAGCGGCCTCTGCGACGGGGCGCCGCTCGATTTCATCGAGGGCAAGAACCCTGCGGGCCATCAGCTCTGAGCCAACCTCCCTGGCCAACTCCCCGGTCGACAGCTTCGCTAATACCCCCTGCGCGGGCCGCTGGAGACTGGCGGGGACATCGCGTCGCGAACTGGAGCCCCTGTAGGAGATTCTCCAGATCCGGCCCCGATGACGATCGCGCCCGGGATGCCCCAGCGGCACCTCGTAATGACCGATGATCTTATTGTAGAAATCCGCCACGTAGAGCGCTCCATCGGGACCCACCTGCAGGTATACCGGCCGAAACCAGGGGTCACCGGAGACTAGGAAGTCCGGCTCCTCGCGGGCCCGCAGGCTCGACCCGTTGCGAACCAGGGTGTTGCGGTTGATCCTGCAGGTGGTGACGTTCCCTCCGAAGGCGCTGTCGGCGTAAGACTCCCCGAAGGCGGTGGAACTGCCGAGCACGATTCCGCAGATCGCCGTGGAGCCGTGGTTGTGCTCCATGATCCCGGGTACGAATCCGATCCCATCATGGGGAGCCCCGAAAGATTCGTGGTAACCATCCTGTAGAAGCAGCGATACCGGTTTCGTATGGCAATCGGCGCTGAAGAGGTCGCCGAAGCGGTCAAAGGCGAGACCGAAGGGGTTCACCTGGCCGTTGGAGAATCGCTCTACGCGCGAGCCGTCAAGCCGCATGCGAAAAACATTACCTGAGCGCAACCGGATCTGGTGCCCGTCGGTTCCGGCAAGCTCAGTGATATTGTTGAAGCCATGGCAGGCGTAGAGCCAACCATCCAGGCCACGGGTGAAGGAATTGCACAGGCCATGGGTGTCACGCTCATAGCCCAGAGGTCCGTAGAGCTTCTGGCGACGGTCCGCCNGCCCATCTCCATCGGTATCGCGGAGGTACCATATATTAGGGATACTGAAGCAGATAACCCCATCNCCGTANGGATAGAGCCCCATCGGTATGTTCAAGCCATCGGCAAAGGTNGTCACCTTGTCNGANCGGCCATCGGAATCGGTATCCTCGAGNATCCNGATCGNATCNCGNCCNTTNTTNTCGAGNCCCACNGGNTAAGGATACTCNAGNGTATTGCTGACCCANAGNCNNCCNCGNGTATCGAAGGCNATNTTCAGNGGCTTGTNGATCNGCGGTTCAGAGGCNAAGAGNTGGACCTCGAAACCCTCNGGCAGGGTAAAGCTGTCGAGCTCCGAGAGNGGTGTCCGGGGNCCTGTCGCACGGACGTGGCTGGCGAAGAGATGGGTTCCCGGCGTGTGNGCCATTTCCTTCCTTCTCTTCGGCCGGGCCCTTTCATACTGCCCCGCGGTGACCTGCCGAGCTTCATGGAGCATCAGGTAGGTTCCCATCTTGCTACCCACGACAATATCGGGGTGTCCGTTTCCGCTGATGTCCCCAACCACCACCTGGGTTCCCACACCGGAGCGCTCGTCGATAAGCCAGGGCTCGAAGCTGAGACCGGCTGGCGATCGGATCGTTCTGAACCAATAGAGGACAGGTAACTGCTGGGAACCGGTATCTCCACCGGCATGGGCCCAGAACCTCTTGCCCGTCACGATATCCCGAACCCCATCGCCATCGATATCCACCAGGGCCACGGCGTGCATCTGGGAGATGCTGAGGCCATAGGAACTGTCGGCAGGCCGGCTGGTAATGATCGAGTTTNCCAGGAACTTTCGTTTCCCATCGGCATCGANGACCTGTTCGAACCAGGTCAGGCCATAGCCATGGGCGTTCTGTACCGAGAGGACATCATTGTCTCCATCNCCGTCAAAATCATAGGCGTACATCTGGGCGCCACCTGAGCGGGCAAACCGGACAGGATAAAATTCGAAGAGCTCTCCCTTCTTTACCCCTTGGCGCCACCAGCCATTGGTCTCCAGAAGATCGAGTCTGCCATCTCCATCGACATCACCCACCCCCAGGCCGTGCGTAAAACCTCCATAGCCACGCGCNGGGGTGATGGCGGTAAACCTCCACGCCGCTCCCGGTTTCNCCGGGTCCGGCTCAGCGTAGCCAAAGGCCCCGCCCCGGCAGCAGACCANCTCCGGGCGACCATCGCCTGTCAGATCGATAAACTCCGGNGATTCGTTTCCAACATCATCAATAGCNGCGCGCTTCCTCCAATNNCCCTCCTTCCCCCCGGGATTCTCGTACCAGTGGGCCATGCGTCCAGGCATGCCAATGGCGAGAATGTCCGCATGACCATCCCCATTGAAATCATGCGCGAAAGAGAAGAAAAAATCGGAGTAGTTCCTGATGTCAAGGGGAGCGGCCGGCGCGTAGGCGTAACGTTTTCGAAAATCAGGNCCCGCGTACCAATANGGCCCGGAAACAACATCCTGGGCGCCATCTCCATCGACATCAGCGAAGCAGGCCCCCTCGCTGAAGAACTGTTCAGAGAGGACCAGGCGTTTAAAGCTGTGCACAGCGGGACCGGCCTGAAGAGAGGCCGCGGCCGGCAGCGAAAGCGCCGCGAGAACGGCAAAACGGACCTTCTTGCCCAATCCGCTTGGTGACGGAACCAACCGTTTCATGGCCAAGTCCTTGCCTCAAAAATCCCGNGTGAAGAAGAAACTGCTACAGCCTGTAGAGTTTCGCACGAAAGCTACAGGGCTTCCATAACCTACGATCTCGTTCACCAGCCAGGGGGGGNCGTGATATGTTTCCATCCCCATCGCTGAACTGTTAGCTTGAAGAGACNGNTCAAGACCTTCGAGGAAATATGACATGCTCGATTCCCTGCTCAGGTTACTGAGGAAGCTCGCGACCTTNGTCGGCAACCCTCGGAGAGACGCTCCCGCGAATATACGACGGGACTTCCCCACCGACTGGTTGCCCTGGGTCAAGGCGCTGCCCTTCTACCAGTGGCTTGATGAGGAAGAAAAAAAGCACCTGCTCTCCATCACCTGNGTCATCGTGGACAATAAGATATGGAGCGGCATGGATGGTTTCGACGTCACGGACGAGGTGAAGGTAACGATCGCGGCGCAGGCCGCTCTTCCCCTCCTGNGAATTGAACACCAGTTCTACCGCGGGGTTGATGAGATCATCATCCACCCCACCACCTACAAGGTCTCCACGCGAAACCTCGGCCCGGGCGGAGTCGTCGTCGAAGGAAAGACCGAGGTCCTCGGCACCGCCCACTCTGACATCAACATCATCGTGCTCTCGTGGCAGAGCGCCAGGCAGGGGGGAGCGAATTGGGAGGATGGGCGCAACGTCGTCATTCACGAGTTCGCCCACAAGCTCGACATGCTGGATGATTACGTCGAC
>NZOA01000003.1 GCA_002695115.1 Planctomycetota bacterium | reverse complement strand
TGTCGCCCTCGAGGTCGATGGCGGCTGGTTCAGGGACCACGTCAACACCCCTGAGGACGCCAGCGGATTCAGCGTCATCAGCGGCCGTAAAGCCAACCCTCCGACCGCCGACGGCTCGCCGTCAAACGGCCAGTACCTGATCTCTGACAACGACCTGGGCGGCGGGGATATCGCCCAGGGTTCCGGCGGAAGCTGGGANATCTGGAGNCCGATCTTCAGCCTCGAAGGNACCGACAGCGCCTGGCTGCACATGNNNGTCAGCGCCCAGCTCAACAACAACGGCACGGCGATCTTCGATATCGACGNCTCCNTCGACGGCGGCGGNTCCTGGAGGAACGTNTTCCGCCGGGTCGCTCCGAGCCGGACCGCCGAGCCGGTGGCCTCGACCTCGAACTCCGATGGCTACTTCGGCCAGCTCGATGTCGACCTGTCCGCGTTCGCCGGTGAACCCGAGGTGCGCCTCCGCGCACGGCACTTCGAGCCGGGATGGGACTGGTGGATCGCCATCGACGACGTCCTCGTCGATGACGTCGCGCCTCCCCAGGGCGGCAACATCACCCTCCTCGAAGAGGGCTTCGACGGCGGCATCCCTGCCGACTGGATCCTCCTCGGCCCCAACGCCGAGAGCGGCGACAGCACCTGGACCACGAACGACGTCTGCGGCCGCGGCCACGGTGACGATGGCTTCCCGCACCTGGATGGACGCGGCGCCTCGAGGCTCGATGGCCTCTTCGCGATCATGGACTCCGATTGCGATCCGGATCCCGCCGAGCAAGATGAGATCCTCGCGACCCCGTCACTGGACTGCTCGGATGCCCAGGGCGTCTACCTCCACTTCAGGGACGAGACCGTCTGGGCTTCGTCCGCCACCCAGGAGGTGCTGGTCAGCTACGATGATGGCGCGACCTCGGAGGTCCTCTTCTCCTACCATCGCGGAGCCCTGGCCGACCCCGGCGAGGATCCCTTCTACGCTCTCAGGACGATCTCCGTTCCCGGAGCCATCGGACAGTCGAACGTACGTTTCGGCTTCCGCTACAGCGGCAGCAACAACTGGTGGTGGGCCATCGACGACGTCAGCGTGACCATCGACGGCGACGCCGATGGACCTCCGTCCTACAGTCTTGGCTTCGCCGGCTGTGACGAAGTTTCCGGGTATGCCGGGGACGCCTTCACCACCGATGTCGATCTCGTCCTGACCGACTCGAACAACAACTCCGCCTCCGGCGCCCAGAGCTGGTCGATAGGGGTTGCCGCCAGGGGCGGCAGCATCACCGCGATCACCACCGANGGCACCGACGCGGGCGNCGTGATCGAGAANACCGGCTTCCAGATCAACGAGCTCACCTCCGGTGATGGAAACGAGGGCGCCATCAGCGCCGTCGTGGTNTCGTTCGCGACGTCGGCCAGCCTGCCGCCCAACTCGAGNTCCAGCATCGCCACGATCACGATCGAGGGTGATATAGGCGCCGAGGCCGGCACGGTCAACCTCGAATACCGCGAGGGACTGAGAGGCCAGGGCCGCCCGGTCGAGAACGTCGCCACCTGGGAAGGTACGACGGTCCGTCCGAGGCTCGGCGCCTGCAGCTTCTCGGTCGTTCCCGACGTGACGCCGCCGGCGGTCCCCTCGGGACTGAGCGCGGAGGCCGGAGACGGTGTCGTGACGCTTGACTGGAACGACAATACCGAAGGCGACTTCGACCACTACAATCTCTCCCGGAACGGCGCGGTGATCGCGGGCGTTCTGATCAACAGCNCCTATACCGACGACGACGTCGGGAACGGCATCACCTACTCCTATACCGTGACCTCGGTGGACGCCGGCGGCAACGAGTCCGAAAACTCGGCCGCGGTCGAGGCCACCCCGGAGGCTCTCGGCGGCAGCCAGAGGCCCGGCGACTTCAACCAGGACGCGGGAGTCGATATCAGCGACGCGATCTCGGTCTTCGGGTATCTCTTCCTCGGAAGAGAGGACCCCGCCTGCCCCGTCGGTCTCGACTTCAACGGCGACAGCGCTCTCGATCTCTCCGATGGTATCGGGGCGCTGAACTGGCTGTTCCAGGGCGGTCCGGGCCACTCGCTCGGATTCGACTGCGTGCAGATTATCGACTGCCCGAGCGCCTGCAACTGATCGGCANCGAACGGGAAGTTCTTCAAGGAGCCTCGGACCTCTCACGAGGTTCGGGGCTCCTTGGTTTCAATTTCTATCCTCTTTCCGGAGTTACGGTATGGATAATGCTCGATGGCTGAATGGTATTTGTTCGTGGGGAATAGCGATCATCCTGGCTCTCTTTCTCTGCATTGAGGTCTCTCCTCTCAGAGGCGAGGACTGCGACAATTGCACCGTAGGAAACGTGAGCCCTGACAAGCCATTCATGGGCAATATCGATGCGGCAGACTGCATGCTTGGAAACGGGCGCAACTACGACATCATCGAATACGTACAGGAAACCGATGGGCTTGTGACCATCGCCACGAGCTCGGCCTGCGACACCTTCATGGAGCTGATGGACTCCGCATGCGGAGGAATCGCCAACAATACCAACTGTCCGAACTCAGGGGAGCTGGGCCTNGAGAGCCCGGTCAATTCCTGCATCACCCGTTTCCTGGCTGCCGGGACCTACTTCATCTGCATCTTCCCGAACTCGGGCCCCAATGAGTGCGCCGACTACACCTTGACAGTCTCCGAGGTCGAAGCCGCGGATGCGCCCGAAAATGATATTTGCCTGGATGCCGAGGAGCTGGTGCTCGAAGAAGGAATCAACGCGAACGGGCAGCGGGCCATGATCGCCAACGTCACCGGCGACACAACCTTCGCCGCCGAGGATGCTGAAAACCAGGCTTGTGGCGCAAGCACCGCGCCGGGAGTCTGGTACATGGTTTTCGGTACCGGAGACTCGATGACAGCCAACACTTGCGCAGGCAGTTTATATGACACCCGCCTGAGTGTTTTTAACGGCGGAGTCGATGGCGACTGCGAAAACCTGGTCTGCACCGTGGAGAACGACGACGCCTGTCCCGGATTCCTCTCAATCGTGACCTGGAACTCTGAGCTCGACGCAATCTACTTCATCCTCGTTCATGGTTTCGCGGCCAACTCCGGCGTCTACTCACTCGAGGTCACCTCGGTAATGCCTCCTCCACCGGACGACCAGGACAATGATGGTGTCAGCAACGACATCGACAATTGTATCGATATCGCCAACCCCGGCCAGGAAGACGCCGACGGGGACGGTATGGGCGACGTCTGTGACAATCAGGGTAATGACCTGTGTGATGGGGCTATCGCCATCACCCTCGAAAAAGATACGAACGCCGAGGGAGTAGCTCTCCTGACAGCGAACCTGGGTGGTAACACAGCGGTTGGCGCCACTGATGACCCCGAGAACGACTTCTGCGGCAACAGCGACGCTCCGGGCGTCTGGTTCAGCCTGATCGGAAACGGCCAGCAAATGAGCGCCGAGACCTGCGGCGCTGGAAGTCTATACGACACCCGGCTCTCATTGTTCAGTGGCGAATGCGGCTCCCTGACCTGCGTCATCAGCAATGACGATGCCTGCACCCAACCCGGCCAGTGCTGTCTTTCCAGGATTTCCTGGGGATCAGAGGATGGCGCTACCTACTATCTTCTCGTTCATGGTTTCGCGGCCAGCCTCGGCGCTTTTGAACTGGACGTTACGGCCGAGCTGCCCCCCCCGGCATGTGAAGGCAATGGAGCCACCTTCGACTTCGAGGACGGCGCCCAGGGCTTCACCGAGCGGGTACTCCTCGGCGATGCGAGTCATTGGGAGCTCAGCCAGAGGCGCAGTACGTGTGGCACGACGAGCTGGCACAGCGGCCTCCCGGCCATAGGCACTTCGGCAGCCGTCCTCATCTCGCCGGAGATCGACCTCAGGGACGCGACTGCCCCGCAACTCCAATTCAACCACTTCTACAACTTCACCGACTGCAACTGGACGGACATCTTCCCCGACGGAGGGATCGTCGAAGCACGCATCACTACCATAGTGGACGACCCCAACACCCCGGAAGTAGACGAAAGCGAAGCCTGGCAACTCCTCCAACCCGAGGGCGGCTATCCCGTCCAGGATCTAAACCCCCCTTGCCCGGCCGGCCTGGGTGGGGGTGGACCGGCCTACAGTGGCGACTCCGGGGGGTTCGTACCCGCGGTATTCGACCTCTCAACCCTCGAGGGCGAGCGCATCCAGTTCCGGTTCCACGTCATATGGGACTGCGGCAACTGCGAAATCCGCGAGGGCTGGTACATCGACGACGTGAATGTGACCGGAACAAACGAGGTTCCTCCCGGCGGCAGCCAGCTGCCCAGCGACTTCAACCAGGACGGGGGAATCGACATGAGTGACGCGATCTCGGTCTTCGGATTCCTCTTCCTGGGAAGAGCGGAACCCGACTGCCCGGGCGGTCTCGACTTCAACGATGACAACTCGGTGGATCTCTCCGATGGTATCGGGATGCTGAACTGGCTGTTCCAGGGAGGTCAAAGCCACGCGCTCGGAAGCGACTGTGTGCAGATTGTCGACTGTCCGGACGTCTGTAACTGATCGGCAGCGTTCAGATGATCTTCCAGGGGCCCCGGACCTCCCAGGAGGTTCAGGGCTCCTGTTTTTATTGCCGGGGTTCCTCGACAATAAGCTGCTGGTTCGCCGGGAGGTCTCTGAGAACCTGGGTTCGCCCACCAGGCCAGGTGATGGTCACCTTGTCGACAAGGACGCTGCCGCCGAGACCGGCGTTGATACGAGGATCGAGTGAGCAGAGATAGCTCCTGCCGGCCTGGCAGAGGAAGAGCTGGCTTCGCCCCCCCGCCTCGACCACCACCGTGCTGCCGTAGGCGTCGCGCGGACCGCTCGAGCCAACGAGCCGGATGGAGAGATAATTAGCGGCCGTTTTCTCCCGGGTATTGAGATTGTTTCGCAGGAGGACGGCGCCCCGGTCGATGGTGCAGAGGAGAAGATCGAGGTCGCCGTCGTTGTCAAAATCAGCGCTCGCCAGTCCCCGCCCCACGTAGCTCTTTTCAAAGGGCCGCCCGGCGTCCGTGGCGGAAGAAAAACTCCCCGCCCCATCATTGATCAACAGGTCCGGCGGTTGGCGATAGCTGATCCCGGTCTCACGGGAATTCACCTCCACGAGGTCATCCACATGACCGTTGGCGATGGCGAGATCGAGGTCGCCATCGAGATCAAAATCACCGAAGACTGTTCCAAAACCCAGCCTGTCAAACGAGCGTCCCAGCCTCGAAACCTGGATCCCCTCGGTATAGGAACCCGGAGCCTTTCGCATGAAGAGGTTGTTCGTCTCGCGGGAAAAATTGGTCACGTGGATCTCCAGCCAGCCGTCACCATTGATATCGGCTCCATCGACCCCCATGCCCGCCTGGGTCCTGCCGGAGGAGCTGAGGGCCACTCCCCAGTCATAGGCGACATCGACAAAGGTACCATCCCCCTTATTGCGCCAGAGAAAATTGGCCGTGGTGTCGTTGGCCACGTAGAGATCCTGCAGGCCGTCGCCATCAAAATCAGCCGCCAGGACACCGAGTCCCTTTCCATCGGTCGGTCCTCCCAGGGAGAGCCCCGCCTTCCTGCTCACGTCCTCGAAGCCTCCATCTCCCCTGTTGCGGTAGAGCAGGTCGGCCTGGCCGTTGAACAGGCGGGGATGACAGTAGACCCTGTTGCCCCGCTCGACGCAGGGCCTCGCCAGGTGGGGAATGTACTCGAGGTAGCGGACCACGAAGAGATCCAGGAACTCATCCCCATCGTAATCAAACCAGGTGGCGCTCGCCCCGAAGCCCTCGCGTTCGAGCCCGGCCCCGGCCGTGACATCTTCAAAGCTCCCATCACCTCGATTGCGGTAGAGGGTGTTGCGGCCCACGTTGGCCACGAAGAGGTCCTGGTCGCCGTCGTTGTCGTAATCCGCCACGGCCACACCGTTGGAATAGCGCCGGTCCCCGACTCCCGCCTTCGCGGTCACGTCTTCAAAGCCGCCGCCCGAGAGATTCCTGTACAGCCGGTTTCCCGCCGTCCCGGGTTTCTCCGCGGCGCTCGACGCCTCGTGCCCATTGGCCAGGTAGAGGTCCAGCCAGCCATCGCCGTCGTAGTCGATCCAGCCCGCTCCCCCGACCATGGTCTCGTTGACGAAGCGCTCACCGGTCGCCCCGTTCACCAGGCTGAAGTCAATCCCGAAGCTGGCCGTGACATCGCTGAACGATCCTGCGTCCTGCGGATCTTCCGCGCCCCGGCAGCCGCAGAGCGCCACCAGCAGGCAGGCCCCCATGAGCTGAGAGATGAGCTGTATCGCGGCCTTCATCATCTGTCTTCCACCCCGAGAAAAAGAAGCGCCTGCTTACGCAGCGCGGCCAGCTCCCCGTTCCCCGGCGTTCTCTTCAGCCCCCTCTCCACGACCTGCAGGCGAGTGAGCACCTCCTCTTCGCGGCCGAGGGCGCGGGCGAGCTCGAGGCTCGCCTCCAGGCCGCCCGGGTCGAGGTGCCAGAGGTACCAGGCCGTCTCCCGCGCCTTCCTCGAAGCGCCGGACTCGAAATAGAGCTCCAGCAGCTCTCGCCACAGCCCCAGGACATCCCCATCTCCGAACCCCCGCATGCGAGCGAGGATACCGCCCCTCTCACGGATCAACACCGTCGCTCTTTTAACCATCGCCTCCAGCGCGGGGCTGGCGGTGACAATCTCGAAACCCGCCACCTCGGCGACCAGCTCCGGATGGTCCACCAGGTCGCTGATATCGACTACGGCATCCTCCGCCGCCTGTGACGGCTCGGTGGCCAGGAGCCGCAGCGCGCCGGCCCAGGTATCCCCACCCTCCAGCATGCGGTAATTGTTGCCCAGCAGGGCCCCCGCCTCCACGCGCCGGCCCTCCCTGAGGTGGGCCTCGGCCCTGCAGAGCATCGCGACCTCAGGGGCCCCTCCCTTTACGCCGTCGAGGGACTCGAGAAATTCAAGCAACCTGGCGACCTCCGGAAGATCACCGCTCTCACGGGCGATCCGCAGCAAATGCGCTCCCAGCCTCGGGCTCTCCTTCATGCGGCTCTCGAGGTCGTGTCCCAGGGAGGCGGTAATCCTGCCCGCACCCAGCTTGTCACCTTCTTGAGCCCGCAGCCTCGCCAGCAATGCCCTCAGCATGTCGGGACATTGGTCGGAAAGAACGATCTCCTCGAGTTCCTTGCGCAGGAGCTCGCCACGCCCCAGCCGCAGCAATACGTCCGCCTTGATAAGCTGCAGGTCAACGAGCTGGTCGCTGCGCCCGAGGGCCTCGTCAAGCTCCTCGAGGATCGCCCCGGACCTGTCAAGCTCGTTGAGGGCCCTCGCCCTGTTGTAGGCGTGCTGGGCCAGCCGCGCGCCCCGCGCGGCCGATTCGGCCTCCAGCTTCTCGTAAAAATACGCGTGCAGCTCCTTGGATCTGCGGATCAATGCCCGGCTCGCGGCGGAGGCTCCCAGCCCCCGAAGGGTAGTCGCCAGCTGGTACAGGGCGCCGGAATCCTCGGGATCTTCCAGCAGCACATCCATGAGAACATCCCTGGCCTCGGCGAAACGCTTCAGCTTGTTGAAGCCGCCGGCGATCTTGACCTTCAGGCGAAGGCCGAATCCCGGCGCCGGCGCGCCGGATGAGCCCGCGGACTCCAGGCGCTCGTAGATCTCCAGCGCCTCGGTGATCTCCCCGGTATCGAGACAGGCGCTCAGCAGTATCGTCTGGAGAGAACCATCCCCGGGACGCTCCTCGATGAGCTCCCTGGTGAGCCGGACCGCCTCCTTGCCGCGCTGCAGAGCGACGAGAAAATTAGCCTTCAGATGACGCGCCCGGTAAAAAGACGGCCGCAGTTCCAGGGCCTTCTGGATGTGGGCCAGGCCCTCCTCGGTCCGCTTGAGCCTGAGCAGGAGATGGGCCCACTGCACGTGGAGAGACTCAGGCGTGATCCTCATCTCCCTCAGCTTTGAATGATGAGACGGCCTGAGAACAGCTTCGACGGCCTCCTCCGTTCCCTCGGGGATGGTCGAGCGGGTCACGCCAAGCTGCATCAGCGCCGATGCGAAGAGCACCCGATGCTGGAAACTCTCCGGCCAGGTCTTCATGCCGGCCCCGATCTCCCCGAGAACGCTCCCCGGCCGCGCGCTGTTTTTCCGCGCCACGCAGAAATTGTAGTGGTAGGAACAGAGACGCTCATCTTTTTTCGCCCCCCAGCTCCTGCTCAGGCAGTCCAGGAGGCCGGGGTAGACCTCCGCGATCTCGCCGAAGGCCTGCTTCTTCGCCAGGGCACCGATCCGTGAATATTCCCCGGCGCATTCGGCGGGAACAGGTTCCTGGTGATAGATCCGAAGCGCCGGGACAGGAGCCTCTCCTCCCGCATCCGTGCCGGTTTCATCGCTGCCGGGCCGGCACGAGGGGCAGGCGGCGAGCAGGAGCGCCGCGAAAAAGAACCGGAAAACCAGCGGATGGTCTCTCAAATCCCGGGAGCTCCTCGAACTTGCGCGACAACCGCTCCTCCGCGGCTCTCGCGGGTCATCTTCTTCACGCGGGCGAGGACTCTGATGAGCCCCCGCGCCGCCGGATTTCCAGGTACCAGGCATCAGCATAGGTTCAGGGAAACCCCGCCTTTTTTCAACCAGGGAGATCTTCAGCCCGGAGAAATCCCACGGGTGGTTCAGAGCCCGCCGCCTTCCTCCATCAGGGACAGCTCGAATAGCTCTCGCAGCCGCTGTCGAGGGGTGAGCCATCCTTATCGGGATCCGGACCGCAGGCGAGCGCGCCGGGCGCCGGAGTCTCCTCTCCTCCGAGGAAGAGGAAATTAAGGATATAGATCCCATCGGTGAGCTGGATGGCCCCGTTGTTGTCAGCGTCGGCGGACTCGGTGCAGCCCGGAGTTCCTCCACCGAGGAAGAGGAAGTTCAGGATGAAGATACCATCGGTCAGCTGCAGGCTCCCGTTGTCATCGGCATCGCCGCGGATAAACTCCTGTCCGCCTCCGGGTCCCGGTCCGGGATCATCTCCACCAGTGGCGGTGACGGCGATGTCATCGACGGCCCACCAGGCCTGGATGCCCGGCAGCGTACGGGTGGAGTAATGGAACGCCATGACCACATCGGCCTGCCCCGCCGCCCGGGGAACATCGAAGACGAACTCGTTGTAATAGGGATCCTCCTCCGGATCGCTCAGGGCGCCNCCGGAGTAGGNGAAGATCGGCTCCTCCTCCCAGGTCTCCCCGCCATCGAGGCTGAGAAGGATCTCGGCGAGCGTGTCGGTGCTGGCCAGGATCGCCGACCGCACGTGGAGAAAGACCTCCTCGTAGGCCGAGCAATCCATTGGGGGCAGCGCCATGTATTCATCCATGATGTCCCCGGTGCAGACAGGGTCCACCATGGCGAAGAACTCATCGAAATGATGGAGCTGGCGTCCGTCAGCCANGTCGGGAAACCCGCCGATGCCGGNATTCANCAGGGACACCGTGCAGATATCATCCACGTTCCACGGACGAAGCCCATCGGCGTCANCCCCTGTGTAGACATCCCANTCATCGGGAACCGCNTCATCGCTGAAATCAACAAGGGGAAGAACCTCGATGTCGCCCCCGGGCGCGTTGCCGTCGACCAGCACATTGTCGACCGCGATCCACCAGTCCCAGGTCGGCTCAAAATGGCGCAGGCGGAAACGTACGGACTCCTGGTCGGCGCCGAATTCAGAGAGGTCGATGTGCAGTCTTCCATAGGCGCCATCGGCGTTCTCGAGCTCGAGAGACGGCACGGGCTCGACCGCCCGCGCCGGCGCGACGCGGCGGAAGACATTATCCCAGGTGGCGCCGTCATCGGTCGACACCTCAACATCGAAGACCGCGTCGCCGTTGTTGTTGAGCTGAACGGCGGCATCCATGTGCAGCCAGACCTCATCGTGGCCGGAGGTGCTGAAGACAGGGCTCCAGAGATCATGCGAGACACCGCTGCCGGGCGCATCTCGAGAGGCGTCATCGTACTCCGAGATGACGAAACCGCCGCCGGTGGGCATCCCGTTGGCGGAGGGCGGATTGGCCCGGTTCGATGGATTCGTGACGGTCCAGCGCTGGTCCTCGAGGGGTTCGCCCACCTCGACAGCTTCCCAGCCGGCGGCGGCCAGGTCTTCATCAGTCCTGTAGCAGTCAAAACCCTCGAAGAGGATATAGTCCATCTCGTCAAACAGCAGCACCGTGGAGGTCAGCGGCATGTTGCCGCACTCCTCCTCGCCGGTGGCGCGAATCTCGTAGACGTGGGTTCCCGCCGGTACGTTCTCATCGCTGAACCCGGTCGCACCCTCGGCCAGGGCGCTGAGCAGCTCCCCATCGCGGAACAGCTCCAGCCCCTCCATGCCCGAGCCGCCTTCCCAGCTCAGGGTAACCTCCCGTGCATCCTGGTCGGCGCAGCCCTGCAATCCCATCGGACAGGTATATTCGGCGAGGACGGGAATGCCATCGGCCGTCGGCCTGCCCAGGGCCGCGATCTCACCGGCCGGCATGGCCACGTCGCGAATCTGCACGCTGTTTACGTAGCCGCTTGCGCTGTCGCCGCTGTCATCGGCGAAAATCGAGATTCCCTCGAGNTCCCCATCATTGATCGAGTAGAGCGAGAACCTCCCATCGAGCCCCTCCCCGGTATTCTGCTGGACCTGGGTACCATCGATGTAGCTGGTGTAGGTTCCATCCACCAGGTCGACCACGAGGGCCAGTCGATGCCAGGTGTCAGGCAGCACCGTCCCACCGTAATTCCCCGAGATGCCAATGCCGCGGTTGGCTCCCTGAAGGAACCAGTCGCCATCGTTGCTGGCGGGCGGGTTGGTATTGTAGAAGGCGGCCCAGCCCGACTCCAGCAGAGCGCCCTCGGGAAACATTACGTCCATGATCAGGGTGTACTGGTTGGTGTAATTTCCGCCGCCATTTGGAGGAAANCCGGTGAAGAGCCGAAAGAAGGTGCCCCTGCTATAGAAGGCGACCTCGGCTTCCTCGCCGCCGATGTCGGCATCCTCGAAGATCACCTCCGGCTCATCGAAGGCCGGGTCGAGCGGAAGCGAGGCTATCGCTATCAGGTCGGCTCCCCCCGTTGAGGAAGTCAAGTCGCCGTTGAAATCATACTGGTTGAGGAGCCCATCGACACCCGGCCCGAGGTCGATTCCCGTCACGATGGCCAGGCAGGAGAGAGCGTCTTCACAAACGGCCTCATCTCCCGCCAGGATCGCGACCATGTAATTGTAGCGGCCGGCCCCATCGACCGTATCGGTATAGCTGGTCTCNCCGGCCTCCAGGGCGGCGACCTCCTCGCCGTCGCGNCTGATGGAGAACCCGGTGACCGGTATGTTCGCCCCCTCCCCCCAGCTCAGGGTTACGGAGNTGTCGGCCTGCTCAACGGNNCACTCGAGACGGTCCGGACAGCCNAANGTNTCGACCGAGCTCGAGCAGGAGACCTCGACCTCATCGCCCTGCAGGTGCTGGAGNACGTACTCCACCATCACTCCACCGGCGGGCGGATCCCGGTCCTCGAAGCTGACCGTGTCGCCGCTGAGCACCTCGCTGAGCGGCTTGCCGTCTCGAAGCACCTGGAAAGACTCGTCACCATCGAGGCTCACCCAGTCGCATAGCGCGGTATTGGACTCCGTATTGTAGTTCACCCTGAATTGACGGTTCAGGCAGCAGCGCTCGCCGATACACTCGGGCAGCGGGATCCCCTCGGCGCTGACGCCGCCGAACGCGGCGATCTCATCGTCTCTCAAGGCGACATCGCGGATCTGTACGCTGCTGACGTACCCCCCTGCTGTTTCGCCGTTTTCGTCCGCAAAGATCATGATCGTCTCGCCCAGGGAGAATCGCCCATCGATACCCTGGCCCGTATTCTGCTGAACGCGCTCGCCGTTGATGTAGCTGGTATAGGTCCCGGCGACGAGGTCCACCGACAGGGCCAGCCTGAGCCACTGCCCATCGGGGGCGGAGCCCCCGTAGTTGCCGCTGATGCCGATCCCGCCGGCCGGGTCCACGAACCAGTCGCCGTCGTTGGAGTTCGTCTCGTTGGTCTGGTAGAGAGCCTGCCAGCCCTCGGTTCCGAGGAAACCATCGGGGTCATCCGCGCCAAAGGCCTCGGGGTACATGACGTCCATGATCAGCGTGTACTGGTTTACGTAGGTGCCGCCGGCGTTCGGAGAGAGACCGTGGTACATCCTGAAGAGCGTGCCCTGCTCGAACCTGCAGACCTCGGCGGAATCGCCGTCGATCTCTTTCTCCTCGAAATCGAAGACGGGCTCGAAGGCCGGCGTGGCGAACTCCGGGAAGAGCTCCTGGCTCTGGGTGGTCGCCTCCAGGCCTCCTTCAAAATCCCACTGGGCTATCGCCTGGCCCCGAACCTCGGCCTGAACCGTAAAGAGCAGGATGACTGAGAGACCAACGCAAAAACGACTTATTGGGCGATACATGTATCAAGACCTCCTGGTCGCGGCATGCTAATCGAATTGAACTGATAACAAGGCAGTCTGCCGCCCTGCGAAAGAGGGCGGTAGGGAGGGTTCCAATCCCCCTCCGTCTGAAAGACCCTTACCCTATCAGTAGACCACCAAGGCACAGGCAGCACAACGAAGAAGACCCCGGCTGTTTCAGGGGCAGCCGTTAAAGCTCTCGCAGTCGAAATTGTCGGGAGGAGACGCGGGATCGGGGCCGCACCTGTCCCGGGGAGCCGGTATCGCCTCACCGCCGAGGAACAGGAAGTTGAGCATGAAGATCCCATCGGTCAACTGCAGGATGCCGTTGTTGTCGGCATCGCAGGCCTCGAAACAGGAAGGAGATGCCCCGCCGAGGAAGAGGAAGTTGAGGATGAAGACCGCATCGGTGAGGTTCAGAAGGCCGTTGTCGTCCGAATCTCCCCTTACGAATTGGGGTACGGCGGGTTCCGGATCCCCGGGACCGGGGTCACCGGGTCCCGGATCGATCTCGATGCTCTCGGCAAGGTCTTCGATCTCCTCGGCGGAAAGCGCCACATCATAGATCTGCACGTCATCGACGAGGCCGTTGAAGTAGCGCGACGAGCCGTTGGAACCGATGTACACCGGATCGCTGTTGATGTTCATCTCGCCGGTATTCTCCACCGTCGAGACGAGCTTGCCATCGAGGTAGATGTTCTGCTCGATCCCATCGAAGGTCGCGGCGATATGGTGCCAGCCATTGGCCGCCACGCTGACCGTGGTGGAGTGGAAATTAGGCCAGTGGTAGAAGGCGAGCTCCTCTGCGGCCTGGTTTCGTTCAAAGCTGAACACCGACTCCTTCTTGAGAACGGTGTCCCAGCTTTCCTGCCAGGCTTCCACCTTCATCCAGAAAGCCGCGCTGAAGGCCCCGGTCCAGTCGAAGAGGGGATCGCTGCCGAGCATCACCGTGTCACCCGCACCATCGAGAACCAGGACATCACTGTCTCTCTCCTCGTCAAAAACGATGGCCGCATCGCCGAGGGGTATGCCGTGGAGCTCATTGCCGGAGCTGTCGCAGAACTCTCCTTCGAACTCGTAGTGCGCCACGAGACCTTGCGCGAAAACGCCCGTACCGCAACCGAGCAGCGACAGGAACACGACTGTAGCGAACGTCTTTTGCATGGCGCTTCCTCGCAGGCTGACCCGTTATCGATTTCAATCCGCCCTGGCCGCTGAATCAACGTTGATTGTCGGTGAGTTCAGCTCGAAATCAACACAGAATACCCGCATCAACGACCGGGCAACGGGCGCGTGATCTTCCCGGGGCGGCAGCCCCGGGGGAAATCACGTGTCTCAACCCGCAGCGAACGCTCTCCAGCTGAGAGCCNGGAGGCTCAGGGGCAGCTGTCGTAGGTGTCGCAGCCGATCTCGTCCGCCGGGTCCGCGGGATCCTCNCCGCACTCGGTACCGGGCGCCGGNGGCGCGTCCCCGCCGTTGAACAGGAACATCAGCGTGAAGATCCCGTCGGTCAGCTGGAGACTTCCATTGTTGTCGGAATCAGCTGAATCAAAACAGGTNGGCTCAGCNCCGCCNACAAACAGGTAGTTGAGNCTGAAGATGGCNTCGGTAAGGTTCAGGANGCCGTTGTCGTCCGCATCGCCGCGCACGAAGACCGCTCCANCCGGCNCCTGGCANCTCTCGGCCTCGGAGCAGTCGGCGTCGTCACAGTCNGTGTCGCCGTCCTCNTCNTCATCGNTNCCGTTGTCGCAGATCTCATCCGGCAGCGGAGGTTCTCCGTCCGGGGAAAGAATCTGCAACTCGGTGATACTCAGGTACTGTCCGGGCATCGAAACCCGTACGAACTGGCCTTCGGCCTCTACGTCTTCGATCGGCAGGAAGGGTCCGTTGATCAGCCCCCCGAACGGGAGGAAGGTCTCTTCCCAGAC
>NZOA01000023.1 GCA_002695115.1 Planctomycetota bacterium | reverse complement strand
TCGTACGGCCAGGGAGTTGACGCTGACCTTCTCGGCGCCCGCCAGCAGCACCTCGCGCATATCATCGAGGTCGCGGATGCCGCCGCCGACGGAGAAGGGGATGAAGATTCGCTTCGCCACCTCGCGCACCATCTCGATGTCGATGGGGCGGCCCTCGGCCGAGGCGGTGATGTCGTAGAAGACCAGCTCGTCGACGCCCTGGCGGTAGTATTCCCCGGCCATCTCCACGGGCTCGCCGACCTCGACGTTGCCCTTGAACTGGACGCCCTTGGTGACCTTGCCGTCGCGGACGTCGAGACATACGATGAGTCTTTTGGACAGCATCAGGGACTCCATCCCAGGAAATTGTCGAGCAGGCGCAAGCCGGCCGGGCCGCTCTTCTCGGCGTGGAACTGGACGGCCACGAGGTTGTCCTTCGCCACGGCGGCCGTGAAGTCGATGCCCCCGTAGGAGGCCGTGCCGAGCGCCACGGCCGGCTCGGTCGGCTCGACGTAGTAGCTGTGCACGAAGTAGAACTGCGAGCCAGCGGGGATTCCCTCGAGCACGGGATGGGGGTCCGTGAAGCGCACCTCGTTCCAGCCCATGTGCGGGACCTTGCGCCGGCTTCCCTCGGCGAAGCGGAAGCGGACCACCTCGCCTTCGAGCAGCCCGAGGCCGTCGGTGCCGCCGTCCTCCTCGCTGCTGGAGAAAACCACCTGGCAGCCGATACAGATGCCGAGGATGGGCTTGCCCGCCGAGTGGGCGTCCCGGAGCGCCGCGGCCAGTCCGAGCTTCTCGAGGCTCTCCATCGAGGAGCCCGCGGCGCCGACCCCCGGGAAGATGACGCGCTCGGCCGAGCGCACGACATCGGGGTCGCGGGTTATTTCCGGTTCGTGGCCGAGGTGGCGAACGGCGCAGGCGACGCTCGCCAGGTTTCCGGCATCGTAGTCGAGTACGGCAATCATCTCTGTCGGTGGCTCCGTGGGAAGCGGCACATTATACAGCGCGCATCCGCGCGGTCGGCTGGAAAAAGGCTCCCCTGCCGAGTGCCGGGGCTGTAGCATACGCGGCATGACTGAAAGGGAAGGTTCCGCGGGGGGTGGTGGGAAAAAACGCCAGGGAGTGGCGAAGGGACTGCATGGCGGTGTCCGCGAGGTGTACCGCGATGAGGCGATCTGGGTGCTCGACAAGCCCTCCGGGGTGCTCTCCCATCCGAACCATCCGGGCAGGAAGGCCTCCAACGCCCTCTTGAAGGGAGAGTTCGACTTCGAGGACGAGAGCTACCGGATCGAGGTGCCGGGCGGCGACCTGCACCGGGTGTGGCTCCTGCATCGCCTCGACATCGACACCAGCGGTCTCATCGTCTGCGCCCTCGACCCGGAGGCGGGGGCGATCTTCAAGCAGGCCCTGCACGACCGCGAGGTCGAGAAGACCTACAAGGCGCTGCTTCTCTCGGCGCCGCGGCCGCCCATCGGCAGCTGGAGCGACTGCCTGGGACGGGCGGCGCGCGGCAGCCGTGTCGAGGTGCGGGTACGGTCGGGGCGCAAGGCCAACGCCGAGACCTCCTACGAGCTCGAGCGCACCTTTGCCGGCACCGGGATCTCGCTCGTGCGCCTGGTACCGCATACCGGCCGAACCCACCAGCTGCGTGTCCAGGCGGCGCGCCACGGCGCGCCGGTCGCCGGCGACCAGCGCTACGGGGACTTTGAGGCCAATAAGTTCCTGGCCGAGAAGATNGGTCTCAAGCGCATGTTTCTNCACGCCTGGGGACTGAGCTTCCGTCATCCGCTCACCGGCCACCGTCTGNGCTTCCNGCAGGATCTCAGCCAGCGCCTGACGCTGCCGCTCGAGCGNCTCGAGAGGCTGNAGACCCGGGTGCCNCGGCGCAAGCANCCGGAGGGCGACCACCACGCGTTCCGCAGGCGTCGGAAAAAGAAAAANGACCAGGACCGGGAGCAGGGCCGCGGTCGCGGCCNCCGGGGCCAGGGCCGGGGACGCGGCAAGAAGAAGCGGAAGTAGCCCTAGCAGAGGCGGGCAGGTTCAGTATTGCGAAGGGGCGAATTGGCAAGTAGTCGGGAAAAAATTCTATTAGAGATGTATTTTTTCCAGAGTTGCCTAAACGTATGCGAGGACAGGGAAGTTTGTAGTGATCGAATATTTTTTATTAATTGATTGGTCNCATCTAATTGTGAAGGGAAATCCCANGAGTAGAGATAAAGATTCGACAGGACTCTAAACAAAAGAACAGGGTGTTGGATACCAGCGATTTTGCACAAAATTCCTTCGTAAACAGCCAACTTATTTTCTAGTTCACTTTCGAGTAAAAGAAAAGATTCTAGCAATGTGGAATAGGCTATAAGTTCATTGTTTTCGATGGNTTTAGCTATACCCAAACTTCGGTGTGCGCAGTTTAAAACGGTTTTGTATTTTTTCTTTTGCAGTAGCCACTCTCCCCTAATTAGTAAGGTGGTTGCCAGGCCGTGTTGACCTTTGTTACCTAGCTTTGAGAAGATAGTTTCTGCTTTTCGCAAAATATGGTCGACGATGTTTGGATGGTTATTTGGTTTCTGTTCTTCGTAAATGATTAACTTCGCAAGGTCTCGATAGTAGTACCCGGTTAATTCTCTTTGGTTAGTATTTGGAAGAATTTTGTATATTGACTTTAGAGCAGTTCTGGATTCATTGAAATCTCGACGTTCGATAGCGAGGTCGTTAAGGGCAAATAAAGCATGGATCATTCGATGCCTTTGATAAGGCCATCTTTCCGATAAAGAACTTATTTGTTTAAGGACTAACCGTCGGGACTTTTTCGGAGATGTACAATATTTCGATCCAGTGATAAGACTGCCGATATATATTTGAGCNGGGTAAAAAGATCGGCATTCCTCTAAAAGTTTGGTCATTCTCGACAACTGCAATTGAGCAGTTGAAATGTCGCCAAGTGCTATACAGGTTTTCCCTATATGGCCTGAAAGTTGGGCCTTTAATAGAATAGCTCTTAGTGAATATTCAGTTTGAAGAAGATCGATTGATCGTTTTGCAATGGATATTGAATCGCGAGAGCGATTTTTTTTTGCCTTTTGAATAGATATTGCAGCGGCAATGAATGCTTTTTCATAACAACTGTTTGCGGNTCTTATCGCNCAGGTNATTGCTTTTNTTGCTTCTTTCGGATTTTCTCGGAGACTTTCAATGCTAAACCGAAAGGTTTGCAGAATTGAATTGTTTACCAGGTGCGACCAGCCTACTGCATTTGTTTGGAGGTTTATTTTTTTCTGATTATGGCCATCTGTAAGTGCTGTGAATACCAATTGAAGNCCGTTTGAAAATGCGTGGTCTTTCTTTGTTGTCTGAAGATTTGAGTCAACAAGTCTTGAATAATAATCGATAAATCCTAGCATCGTTTCAGGGCAGCCGTAATGCAAAGTCAAGGNGAGAAGNTAGAGTAGCAAGTCTTCAGATTGAGGNCCGATTGATTTCGTTGTTAGTAAATCTTGAGCCTTTTTCCATGCAGCCTTAGGTTCTCCAGATCTCAATAAGTTATCTATGCAGTCCATATTTTTTTGTTCTTAACCGTTTCGAATACGAGCAATTTGAATTGCTATTGTTTGAACGTCTTCCATGACCTTAGTCTTCGTCAAGCAGTGCCANCAAGGGTTTTCCCTTATACGGTTGCAAGGCTTGTCCAATCGCCCTTTTCTCAGTTATCCTTCTGCCTGTCCCGCTTTTTGTGGGGGAGAGTAGATGCCGCCTGGTAGGAGTCCGCCATGATCGACGATCCGGATCTCGACGAGCCTGACTTCAAGGANCCCNATTTCGACAGCCTGGAGTTCGAGGNGCCGNATTTCGTTCCCAGCNCTCTCGACGACACCAGCGAGCTGGAGCCGGGGACGGTGGAATTGTGGTTGGCCTGGCTGGACTCCGAGCCGGACACCTTCGCGAGACTCGAGGCGACGCTGTCGGACGAAGAGCGTGAGCGCGCGGCCGAAAAAGAGAGCGCATCGCGCTGCCGCTTTATCACCGCGCGCGGCATTCTGCGTGAGCTGCTGGCCTCCTATACCGGTGTCCTGCCCACCGAGCTGGCCTTCGAGTACTCAGAGCACGGCAAGCCGAGTGCCTTCACCGCCACAGGATCCGGGCCCCGCTTCAACATCTCCCACACGGGCGACCTGGCGCTTTTCGCCTTCTCTTCTGACCTCGACCTCGGCGTCGATGTCGAGCAGGTACGGGCGCGCGCCAGCCTGGATGAGATCGCCGGGAAATACTTCTCCGCCGCCGAGGCGGAGATGGTCGCCGGCCTCCTGGATGAAGAGCGCGACAGCCTCTTCGCCACCTATTGGACCCGTAAGGAGGCTCTCTACAAGGCCATCGGCACCGGCATCGCCAACCGTCCCGGGACCGTCGATCTCTCGGGGATGGCGGCCGACGGCGCCGAGGTCTCCTGCGACGCCGAGGGGGATGAGGACGGGCGCTGGTTCGTCCGCGATATCGAGGTCGAGGACGGCTTTCGCGCCGCGCTCTGCTGCCGTCGGAAACCCACCGCGCTTCACTGCAAGGATGCGTTCTACGATTGAGCCCGCGCGCTCGAAGCTCAGACGAAGAGCGGTACGAAGACGAGCGCGACGATGCACATGAGCTTGACGAGGATGTTGAGCGACGGGCCCGAGGTATCCTTGAACGGGTCGCCAACGGTGTCGCCGACCACNGAGGCCTTGTGAGCCGCGGACCCCTTGCCGCCGTGGACGCCGCTCTCGATGTACTTCTTGGCGTTATCCCAGGCGCCGCCGGAGTTGGCCATGAAGATCGCGAAGAGGACGCCGGTGACCAGCGCCCCGGCGAGCAATCCGCCCAGCGCCGCGGGGCCGAGGAAGTAGCCGACAGCCACCGGCACGGCGACGGCGAGCACGCCGGGAAGAATCATTTCCCGGAGGGCGGCCTCGGTCGAGATCGCAACGCAGGTGCCGGGGTCGGGCTCGTTCTCGCCGGAGAGGATGCCGGGCAGCTGGCGCCGCACCTCGGTGATCATCTTCTGCGCCGCGCGTCCGACCGCCTTCATGGTCATGGAGGAGAAGAGGAAGGCGCAGGTGCCGCCGAGGAAGAGTCCGACGATGACGTTCGGGTTGAGCAGATCGATCGGGAAATCTTCAACCCCTTTGGCCGCTTTGATCTCCTCCCTGTAGGTGAAGAAGAGCGCCAGGGCCGTGAGGGCCGCCGAGCCGATGGCGAAGCCCTTGCCGATCGCCGCGGTGGTATTGCCGACCGCGTCAAGCTTGTCGGTGCGTTGCCTGACCTCGGGCTCGCAGTCGCTCATCTCGGCGAGACCGCCGGCGTTGTCGGCTACCGGGCCGTAGGCGTCGACGCCCAGGGAGATACCTAGCGTTGAGAGCATGCCGACGGCGGCGATGGCGACGCCGTAGATGCCGGCGAGGTGGTAGGCGGCAAGTGTTCCGAAGGCGATCAGGACCATCGGCGCGGCGCAGGACTCCATGCCGACCGCCAGGCCGTGGATGATGTTGGTCGCCGTGCCGGTCTCCGACTGTTCGGCGATCTGCCTCGCCGGTGTTTTCTCTTCAGAGGTGTAGTATTCCGTGATGTGGCCGATGAGAAGGCCGAGGAGCAGTCCGACCCAGACGGCGCCGGTGACCGCCCAGGCGCCGGTGATCCCCAGGAGGCCCTCGGCGCTGGCGGCCTTTCCGAGCTCCGCGGCTATGTCTGGAATCAGCGCCAGCGCGACGGTGCCGCAGACGAAGATCGCCGAGGCGACCAGCAGGCCGCGGGTGAGGGCGCTGGAGATCTTCGATTCATCGTTGGTGCGTACCACGAAGGTACCGATCATGCTGGCGATGATACCGATCGTGGCCAGCGCCACCGGGTAGAAGGCNACTGTTATATTGCCCTCTACCGTGGCCAGCGCGAGGGCCATGGAGGCGATGATCGCGCCGACGTAGGACTCGAAGAGGTCGGCTCCCATGCCGGCGACGTCNCCGACGTTGTCACCGACGTTGTCGGCGATGGTGGCCGGGTTGCGCGGGTCGTCCTCAGGCATGTTCGATTCGACCTTGCCGACGAGGTCGGCGCCGACATCGGCGGCCTTGGTGAAGATGCCGCCGCCGACACGGGCGAAGAGCGCGATGCTCGAGGCGCCGAAGGAGAAGCCAAAGATGGGCTTGATCCAATCCGTAGATGATGCGCCGGAGCCGGCAGCGGGCTGGAAGTACCAGGTCAGGATGGAGACACCCAGCAACCCGAGGCCGACAACGGTGAAGCCCATGACCGCGCCGCTGGAGAAGGCGACGGTGAGCGCCTTGCCGAGGCTGGTCTTGGCGGCCTCGGTGGTTCTCACGGCGCTGCGTGTGGCGACCCGCATGCCGATGAAGCCGGCCATCGCGCTGGAGATCGCCCCGTAGATGAAGCAAATGGCGGTGCTGAGGCCCTGGCCGTCTTCTCCAAGGCCCAGGAAGAGCGCCAGCGCCACCACGGCGACGAATACGCAGAGCCAGGAGTATTCCTTTTTGAGGAAGGCCATGGCCCCGTCCTGGATCGCCCCGGCGAGCTTCTTCATCTCATCGGTGCCCTGGTCGTGGCTGTAGATGAACCTGCGCTTGATGATGGCGAAGGCGAGGGATAAGAGGGCGACCACGCCGGCGGCCAGGAGGATGTTCTGGGGATCCATTCGATTCGCTTCCTTTAAGAGTGTCTGAACCTCTGATGTTCTCGGAGACCGAGCGGCCTCTTCAGAATCTCCGTCTGCCGGATTCGCTCTTTTCCAGCATGGAAAAACGGCTCCCCCAGGCAAATAACGGCTACGTTGCAAGCACTTGATAACCGCCTGAATTTCAGGGTCAAGGGTAATTATTCGCTCTCCGGGTTCCTTTTGTCGTCCGGATTGCCGGGGCCGGGATGCGATGAGGGATCACGGTCCGCTTTACCTTGCAACGGACCCCCCTGTGCGCTCAAGATGGCGGTTCGATCGGTATCTCTGAACACTCCTGGAAAGAGCGGGAAATGACAGAACAGGACAATAGCTCGCGCGCCACCGCCACCGGGGTCTCGGTGGCGCTCTGCACCTGCCCGCCTTCGGAGGCGGTGCGCCTGGCCGGCCTGGTGGTGGAGGGCGGCCAGGCGGTCTGCGTCAACGTGCTGCCCTCGGCTCGCAGCATCTACCGCTGGGAGGGCAAGCTGGAGAACGAGGAAGAGAGCCTGCTGATCATCAAGACCACGACCACCGGCTTTCCCGCGCTGCGCGACACTCTCGCCGAGGCCCATCCCTACGATGTCCCGGAGATCATCCTGCTGGATGTGGCGGACGGGCTCCCGGCTTACCTCGACTGGGTACTCGGTGGTGCCGGCGAGGCAGGGGAGGCCGCCGATGCGTGAGCTGGGACACGAGCTCATCTCCCTCGAGGATGCGCGCGAGACGATGCTCTCGCTCATCGGAGAGATCGCTGCCGAGCCGTGCGCGACGACCGAGGCCTTCGGACGGGTGTTGCGCCAGGTGGTCGAGGCGCGTGACCTGATCCCGCCGTTTGACAACTCGGCGATGGATGGCTACGCGGTCCACGCGGCCGATCTCGCCCCGGCCGGCGAAGAAANCCCCGTCACCCTGCCGGTGGCCTTCCGGCTGCAGGCGGGCGACGCGGCGACCGAGCCTCTCGGGGCCGGCAGCGCCGCTCGCATCATGACCGGCGCGCCGCTGCCCCCGGGCGCCGAGGCGGTGGTGCCGCACGAGCTCACGAGCTTTACCGACACCGAGGTTACCTTCAGCGCGTCGATCGAGGCAGGGCGGAACGTCCGGCGCGCCGGCGGCGACATGAAGCCGGGCGACGTGCCGCTGGGGCCGGGCGCGGTGCTGGGGCCCTCGCAGCTGGGTATCGCCGCGACGCTGGGCTACGCGGAGCTCGAGGTCAGCCGTCGGCCGCGCGTGGCGGTTCTCTCCCCGGGCGATGAGCTGGTCGACATCGGCGAGGAGCCGGGACCCGGAAAAATTCGCAACTCCAACGCCTGTTCGCTGCGTGCCGCGGTGATCGAGAGCGGCTGCGAACCGCTCGATCTGGGGATCATTCCCGACAACAAGCCGGCGATCAGCGCGGCGATCCGCGAGGCGATGGAGGGTGGCGCCGACGCCTTCGTCTCGACCGGGGGCGCCAGCGCCGGCGATTTCGACTTCATCAAGGAGGTCATCAGCGAGGAGGCCGATCCTGCCCACGTCTTCAAGGTGGCGATGAAGCCCGGCAAGCCGCAGGTCTTCGGGCTCTTCGACGGCCGGCCCTTCTTCGGGCTGCCGGGCAATCCCGCCGCCGCCATCGTCTCCTTCGAGGTCTTCGTGCGGCCCGGGCTGCGTAAGCTGCAGGGCTGCTCGCGCATCCTGCCGGAGCTCTTCGAGGTACGCTTTCCCTTCGAGCAGAACTACAAGCCCGGCCGCGTCTTCCTGCTCAGGACGCGCGTCGAGGCGGCCCCCGGCGGCGGCTACGAGGTGGTCCGTCCGGGTGAGCAGGACTCGAGCTTTCTCGCCTCGCTGGCGCGGGCCAACGCCATCGTGGTCCTGCCGTCCGGGGGCGGGCCCGTTCGCGAGGGTGAGACGCGCCCGGCGTTCTGGATGGGCGGAGCGGGGCGATGAGCGGCGGGACCCTCGACGCGGTCATCCTGGCCGGCGGCCGCAGCAGCCGCATGGGCCGCGAGAAGGCTCTCCTGGAGATCGGCAGGGAGACGCTCATCGAGCGCCTGGCGAGGCGCCTCGGCGCTTCTTTTGACAGGGTCCTGGTGTCGACCGGCAGCGCGCCGCCTTCGGCTGGTCTCGCCGAGGCTCTCGGGCGCCTGCGCGACGGCGGGCTCGCGGTGGAGACGGTCGCGGACCGGCGGGCGGATTTCTCCGGACCGCTGGCCGGGGTGGAGGCGGCGCTCGGGGCCATCGAGTCCCGCCGGGCCTTCTTCGTAGCCGTNGATCTCGTCGATCCGGATGAGGGCCTGGTNGCCGAATTGATCGAGGCCTCCGCCGCCGCGGGCTGCCTGGGAGCGGTTCCCCGCTGCCGCGGGATCACCCAGGGAGCCTTCGCTGTTTATTCCTCTGACCTGCTGCCCCGGGTCAGCTCCCTCCTCGATGGGGGAGAGGCGAGGCTCCAGAGCCTCGCGGGGATCGAGGGCGTGAGCGTGGTCGAGGTGGAGGAGGCGGCCGGGGATGTTTTTTCCGGGCTCAATACGCCCGCCGAATACGAGGCGATTCGCTCCCGGGTCGAGGACGGCGCCGGCTGAAGAGAAATGTGATGAGAAAAGCGTCCGCCTCTGCCATGCTCGGTGGCGAGGGAGGGCGGAATCTTCTCCCCGGAGGTCGAGATGGCCGGCAATGAGAAGGAATCCAGCGGCGCGGACGCTCCGCACGAGAGCTACGACGTGGTGCTTTCCTTTTCTCCCGACGATCGCAAGAGAGTGGAGATCCTGGCCCTGGAATTGGCGCGTCGCCATATCCGGGTGTACAACGATGAGACCCCGGAGGCGCTGGCCTGGGGCGCCAGGCTGGGGATGAGCATTCCTCGCTCGGCGGGCGTCCGCTCCCGCTACGTGATCCTGCACATCTCCCGTGAGGCCGCCCGCTGTCTCTGGCGGGAGGACGGAGAGGGTGTGCCCGAGGGGTCCGTCGTCAGTTCCTCCATCAGCTACCTCTGCTGTCCGCCGGAATCGGTGGCGAGTATCGCCGACCGGGTCGCCCGGGAGCTGCGCAAGGCGGTCTCGGAGTCGGTGCCGAGGATCTGGCGGGTCCCCCTCGGCGGCGGNCNGGGGNCCGGCANGGGAGTCCCTGTCGTCGATGAGAAGCCNGCCCCGGATTGAGCCGCGATCTTNAGAGCCCGGGCCNCCATAGATAGTAGAGTCCCGGCGTGCTGTGCAGGCCGTCGAATCGCAGGGTGATGCTGTTTTCCCCCGCCGGGGGGGTGTTGCCCCGGGTGTAGATATTGGCCCCGCTGGTGGCCGCTCGCGTATAGCGGATGAGGGTCAGCTTNCCGGGAGAATCACCGATGCGGGAGCTCAGCTCATCGACGGCGTCCTCGATGTAGCCGGTGCGATCGACGAGGCCGACCCTGGCGGCCTCGATGCCTGAGAAGACNCGGCCATCGGCAAGCTCCAGGATCTTCGCCCGGTCGAGTTTTTTACGCCCGGAGTCGACGACGGTGACGAAGCGCTGGTACATGTCGTCAACCAGCTTCTGGAGCACCAGGCGTTCAGCCTTCGTCATCGATCGCCAGGGGGTGTTGATGTCCTTCATCTTGCCGCTCTTGATGGGATCGATCTCGACCCCGAAGGCGGCGATCGCCCGGCTCAGGTCCAGGCTCTGCATGATGACGCCGATGCTCCCGACGATGGCGGTGGGATGGCTGATGACGGTATCGGCGCCCATCGCCGCGTAGAGGCCGCCCGAGGCGCCCATGGTGTCGATGTAGGCGACGACCGGCCTGCCGGTCGAGGCGCGGTACCTGTTCANCTCGTGGTAGAGGTTGTCGCAGGCGGTGACCTCGCCTCCCGGGCTCGAGATCTTCAGCAGCACTCCCTTGACGTTGCTGTCCTCGGCGGCCAGGTCAAGCTGGGCCTTGAGCGCCGAGACGCTATTGTCGGAACGGGTGAAGAAGAGGCCGCCGGCCTCTGAGCTGAGCACGCCGTTGAGCTCGATGACGGCGATCTTGCCGGCAAAGAANCCCTCTCCCTTCTCGATGACCTGCTCCGAGTAGTCCGTGCCGGTCATCAGGCCGGTGAGCGGAATGACGATGCAGCCGCCACACAAGATCGGCAGCAGGGCGGCCAGGAGCAGCCCGGNCAGTGNTTTCCAGGCGGCTCTCTCGATGAGGTTTTNGGCGGGCGGGTTGCGACGGGTCGTCATGAGTGTTTTTTCCCTTGGCGGTTAATCCTTAAATCCTGATTCTTTCTCCACGAAATCCGGAGAGGTCGATATACTCTCAACCCTTATTCGAAGACAAGGTCTTTATAGCCTATCAGTCAGTATGTCAGTCTTCAAAGCCGTACCCGAACGTTATGACTTTCCCGCCGAGGAGGCGCGNATCGTCTCCTCCTGGAAGGAGCGGGGAATCTTCGCAAAGAGCCTCGAGCGGCGCGCCGGTTCACCGACCTTCGTCTTTTACGAGGGTCCGCCGACAGCCAACGGCCTGCCGCACAACGGCCACGTGCTGACGAGGGTCATCAAGGACGTCTTCCCGCGCTACAAGACCATGCGCGGTTTCCGGGTGCCGCGCAAGGCGGGCTGGGACACCCACGGCCTGCCGGTGGAGATCGAGGTCGAGAAGGCACTCGAGATCTCCGGCAAGGAGGGCATCCTCGAGTACGGAGTCGAGAAGTTCATCCGCAAATGCGTCGACTCGGTCTTCGTCTATACGAAGGAGTGGGAGGAGCTGACCGAGCGCATCGGCTTCTGGGTCGATCTCTCCGAGGCCTACGTGACCTTCCACAAGAGCTACGTCGAGAGCGTCTGGTGGTCGCTCAAGGAGCTCTTCGACAAGGGGCTGCTCTACGAGGACCGCAAGGTCGTGTGGTGGTGGCCCCAGGGCGGGACCGCGCTGTCGGCCGCCGAGGTCGGCGAGGGCTACCGCGACGTCGAGGACCCGAGCGTCTTCGTGCGATTTCGAGACGCCGAGGACAAGGACCTCAGCTACCTGGCCTGGACCACCACCCCCTGGACGCTGCCTTCGAACGTCGCCCTTGCCGTATCCGCCGCGAGCCAGTACGTCGAGGTGAGCGTGCCGCGGGAGGACGGCTCCGGCGAGCGGCTGGTCGTCGCCGCCGATCTCGCGGAGAAGCTCTTCGCGCCGCCGGCGAAGAAGAAGGGCGAAGAGGAGGAAGCCGCCGCGCCCGAGCCGGTGTTTTCCGATCCTTTCCCGGGTTCGGATCTCGTCGGGCGACGCTACCTCCAGCTGCTTGATTTCAAGGAGCCCGAGGGAGGCAAGGCCTTTGAGATCATCGCGGCTGATTTCGTCGTGATCGACGCCTCCCAGGAGCATGGCAGCGGTACCGGGATCGTCCATATCGCCCCGGCCTTCGGCGAGGATGATTACCGCATCGCGCGCGAAGAGGGCCTCGGCTACCTGCAGCTCGTCGATGAGCAGGGCCGCATGAGCCCGGAAACGGGAGAGCTCGCCGGCAGGTTCTGCAAGGATGCCGACCGCGAGATCATCGCCCTGCTGAAGGAAAACGGCGGCCTCTTCCGCCGCGAGTCCTACCGCCACGAGTATCCCTACTGCCCGCGGGCGAAGGATGACCCGCTCATCCAGCTGGCCCGGCCGGCCTGGTTCATCGGCACGAGCCGGTTCAAGGATGAGCTGCTCAAGAACAACTCCGGGGTGAGCTGGTACCCGGAGCATATCCGTGACGGACGCTTCGGGAAATTTCTCGAGGGCAACGTCGACTGGGCGCTTTCGCGCGAGCGCTTCTGGGGGACGCCGCTGCCGGTCTGGCGCTGCGACAGGACGGGCCATACCGAGGCGATTGGCTCCTACGCGGAATTGCTCGACAAGCCAGGGCTCGAGGGGACCGAGGCCTGGGAGAAGGCCATCGAGGAGGATCCCGGCATCTCCGGGCACCTGCAGGTGCACAAGCCGTATATCGATGAGATCACCTACGAGTCGCCCGAGGATCCCGCCGGGCGCATGCGCCGGGTCACCGAGGTCATCGACTGCTGGTACGACTCCGGCGCCATGCCGTTCGCGCAATGGGGCTATCCGCACGTGGAAGGCTCCGAGGAGAATTTCTCCGCCGCCTTCCCGGCTGATTTCATCTCCGAGGCGATCGACCAGACCCGTGGCTGGTTCTACTCCCTGCTGGCCGAGAGCACCATGCTCCACGGCGATCGCGAGGCTCCGCATCCCTACCGCAACTGCGTCGTGCTGGGACACGTCTGCGACAAGGATGGCGTCAAGGAGTCCAAGCGCCTGGGAAATTACACATCTCCGAAGGAGGCTTTCGACACCCATGGAGCCGATGCCATCCGCTGGTACTTCCTGAGCCAGGGGCACCCGTGGACGAACGCCCGCTACGGGCTCGACCGGGTGGCGGAGGCGAAGAAGGACTTCCTGATCCGCCTGCAGAATGTCTACAGCTTCTTCAACATCTACGCCAATATCGATGAGTTCGATCCGACCCGGGGCAACGCCGGGGCCGTGAACGTCGATGGAGCGACACTCGCGGGCGGCGACGGCTACAGGGCTGTCGGCTCACGCGGCCTCATGGACCGCTGGATCCTGTCGGAATTGCAGCTCACCACGCGTCGCGTGACCGTCTCGATGGACAATTACGACCTGCTGGACACCAGCCGGGCGCTCTTCGCCTTTGTCGACAATCTCTCGAATTGGTACGTCCGCAGGAGCCGGGCGCGCTTCTGGGGCTCGGGGATGACCACCGACAAGCTCGACGCCTTCTGGACGCTGTATGAGTGCCTGGTGACGGTCTCGAGGCTGATCGCGCCCTTCACTCCCTTCTTCAGCGAGGTGCTGTATGAGAACCTGGTCGCCGGCCCCTTTGGAGACTCCCAGCCCGAGAGCGTTCACCTGACGGACTATCCCGAGGTGAACGAGGAGCTTGTCGATGAGGAGCTGTCGCGGCAGATGGCCGTGGCCACCGAGCTGGTCGCGCTGGGGCGCGCCGCCCGCGTCGAGGCGAAGCTCAGGGTGCGGCAGCCGCTGCGGGAGGCGGTCGTCGTCCTCGCCGACATGTCCCGCGCCGCGCCGCTGGCCGACCTGTTGCCGCTGGTGGAGGAGGAGCTCAACGTCAAGGAGATCCGCTTCACCGAGGAGGCCGAGACCTACGTCGAGTACGTGCTCAAGCCTAACTTCAAGGTCATCGGACCCCGCATCGGGGCCCTGGTGCAGAAACTGAAGGCGGCGCTGCTCGAGGCGGACGCCGGCGCCCTGCGCGCTTCGCTCGAGGAGCGCGGCGTCTGCGAGCTCGAGGTCGACGGCGAGACGCTCGAGCTGAGCCCCGAGGAGATCGAGGTTGACCTCGCTCCCCGCGAGGGTTACGTGGCGCGCTCAGGTGATGGGATGGTGCTGGTGCTCGAGACCGCTGTGGACGAGGAGCTGGTGGGGGAGTGGTGGGCGCGCGAGGTTGTCGCCTGCGTCAATTCGCTGCGCGGCGAGCGCGGGCTGGCCTACGAGGCCCGCATCGAGCTGAGCGTAGCCTGCGGCGAAGAGCTGCGCGCCGCGCTCGAGGCGCGTGAAGACTACCTCAAGGGCGAGACCCTGGCGCTCTCGGTGAGCTACCCCGGCGAGGAGGCGGCGCCCGGCGGCAAGGAGGGTAAGGCCGGAGACATCACGTTCTCGGTCGATTTCTCTATCTCTGAATAAGGCTTCAGGGCAGGTTCAGCCACCGTTTTTTGTTTTGCCAGCGGGGCTGCTTTGCATACTCTGAACGGCCTTCAATTTTTTCACAACACGTGTTTCAACAGGCGGAGATGTTAAAAACATGAGGTCGATGAGACTTTTTTCACTTCTGGCGGTAGTTCTTGTTTCACTGTTCTGCGTATCAGCCCGGGCGGCCGAGGTCAGCCTGTTCAACGGGAAGACCCTCGATGGCTGGAAAGGCAAGGCCGACCTCTGGTCGGTGAAGGACGGCGCCATCGTCGGCTCGACCGGACCCAAGGGCATTCGCTCCAACACCTTCCTCGTCAGCGAGAAGTCCTACGCTAACTATATCCTGAAGCTGAAGTTCCGCTTCAACGGCAAGGGCAACAGCGGCATCCAGTTCCGCAGCAAGCAGGTCGGCAAGCCCGAGGATTACGTCATCTCCGGTTACCAGGCTGATATCGGCAATGGCTTCCACGGCAGCCTCTACGATGAGAAACGACGCGGTATGCTTCATGCGGCGAAGAACGACTGGGCGAAGCTCTTCAAGCGTTTCCTGCATCTCGATGGCAAGCGCTGGAACAGCTACGAGATCCGGGCGATCGGCAACGACATCACCCTGAGCATCAACGGCCTCGTGACCACGCGCTA
>NZOA01000022.1 GCA_002695115.1 Planctomycetota bacterium | reverse complement strand
CAGTCTCCGCCGGCCGGGAGACAACCGGCTGAGGGTGTGGGACTTTGACTACCGCTGCTGTACCATGGGTACCGCCTGGAACCCTACTCTCGAGGATCTGCATTCACGATGAACCCTCAATTCCCCGCCTGCCTGCGGATCGCAGTGTTCCTTACACTTGCGGTCGCGCTCCCGGCCGCCGCCGCGGACGGGCTGCCCAACATCGTCTTCATCCTCGCCGATGACCTCGGCTACGGCGACATCAGGAGCTTTGGAAAAGAGCGCTGCCGGATCGAGACACCCCACTTCGACCGCCTCGCCAGAGAAGGAGTGCGCTTCACCAACGCCCACGCCGCGGCCTCGGTCTGCGTCCCCTCGAGGATGGCGATCCTGACCGGACGCTACCCTTTCCGCTTCGGACGCGGCGCCAACGGCGGCCCCTGGGGTTTCATCGGCCTGCAATTGAAGAAGAGCCAGTTCACCATAGCCCGCATGCTGCAGGGCGCCGGCTACCGGACCGCCTGCATCGGCAAATGGCATCTCGGAACCGCCATGCCGACGAAGGACGGCAAGGTGCAGGGACTGACCAACGTCGACTATACGAAGCCGCTGCTGGTGGGACCGAACGACTACGGCTTCGACGAGAGCTTCATCCTGCCCGGCTCGCTCGACATGTATCCCTACGTCTTCGTGCGCAACCACCAGTTCGTCGGCAAGGTGACGGCGAAGAAAGGCTGGAGCGCCTTCAACCGGGTGGGGCCGGCGGCCGAAGACTTCGAGGACTGGAAGGTGCTCGACACCTTCGCCGGCGAGGCGGAAAAGTTCATCGCGAAAGAGGCCGGCGGCAAGCGGCCGTTCTTTCTCTACCTGGCGCTGACGGCGCCGCACACTCCGACCTCCCCCAGCCCGCCATTCGAAGGCAAGAGCAAGCTCGGCATCTACGGCGACTTCGTGATGGAGGTCGACGCGGTGGTCGGCAGGGTGCTCGCGGCGCTCGACAAGAGCGGCGCGGCGAAGAACACCCTGGTGATCGCGGCCTCGGACCACGGCCCGGCGCTCTACGCCGGCCGCAAGAAGAAGGCGACCTACGCCCAGCTCAAGGAACTGGAAAAGGACGGCCACTACTCGAGCGGCCCCTACCGGGGCTACAAATTCTCGGTCTACGAGGGCGGCTTCCGCATCCCCTGCGTCGCCCGCTGGCCGGGTGTCGTCTCCCCCGGAGGCGGCTGCGATGCGCTCATCGGACTGCAGGATCTCCTCGCCACCTCGGCCGAGATCACCGGCACCGGGCTGAAACCCGCCGAGGCGCCCGACTCGGTCAGCTTCCTCCCCCTGCTGCGCGATCCGGCTGCGAAGGGCGCCCGGGAGAACCTGGTCGTCCAGGGCGCCCCGGCGGTAGCCTTTCACTCAGGCCCCTGGAAGCTGGCACTCTGCCCCGGCAGCGGCTGCAACGGACGCTACGGTAACTCCCCCCCGCGGGAGGAAGCCTGGAAAAAAGCGCTCGCGGACTACGGCAAGACGCCCGCCAACCGCAAAGATCTCGAGAAGGCCCCCTTCGTCCAGCTCTTCCGGCTCGACAAGGACCCCGGTGAGACAAAGAACCTCGCGGCCGAGCATCCCGGAAAGGTGCGCGAGCTCTTCAAGCTCATCAACGAGCAGATCGCCTCCGGCCGCAGCACTCCCGGCCCCAGGATCGCCAACGACCGCGAACACATCGACCTCTTCCGGGGNATACCGCGGTTCGTCTGGNGCAAGCGACCCTGAAGCTCTACACCATCTTCAGGAGAAGAAACTTCAGGCCCTCCGCCAACGCAACATTCGCCACCACGATCATTATCGAATCTACGAAGCCGGCCCCGAAAATCTTGTTCATGCCTATAAGAAACGCGATGATGGCCACGCCGATTCCATAGAACNCAAGTGCCCCTATCGAAATAGCCAGCAGGATGGTCATGACCACCTGGAAAACGGCGCACTTGACCAATCCAGCCAGGAACCCATCCTGGAAAGGACTCGCTTCTTTGGGAAGCACGACCCAGACCGAGAGTCCGAAAAGGGTGGTGCCTAGAACAAAACCTATAATCGATAGCACTATGTGCCCTGAAATCCAGATCATGAAGCGCCTCGTCCTTTGACTTTGATTTCTTTTTAACTCGACAAAACACTACCCCATCACCGTCTCGCGATAGCCTGAAAAAAATAAACCGCACAGGAATACAATGCCGGGCTCTTCTCCGGTTACTACTTCTTGCCTTGATTCGGATTCCCATTCAAAATCACTGCCAACGATGCTCATACGAAAAATATCCNGCCACAGCCAACTGGAAACTCCACACTGGCTTCAACGTAAGCTCGCAGCAACGCTCTGCGCCTCGATCGGCCTGGCCATATTCTACATCTGCCCGGAGGCCATCGGAGAAGAACCCGCCGAAGTGATCTTCGCGCGCAAGGTTCTCCCCCTTTTCAAGACGAGATGCCTTGCCTGCCATGGAGAGAAACCCGAAAAACTGAAGGGTGAATTTGACCTGCGCTCGCGCGCCGGCCTGCTCTCAGGCGGTGAGAGCGAGAAACCGGCAGTCGTCGCCGGCAAGCCGCTCGAGAGTCCTCTCTACCTCGCCGTCACACGAGAGTACGAGGACGACTGGAAATCCATGCCGCCGAAGAAGAACGACAAGCTCAGCGACCAGGAGGTGAANTACATCCGGGACTGGATCACAGGCGGCGCGCCATGGCCNGATGNGAAGCGNCTNGCNGAGCTCCTGGCGCAGAANGANCCNTGGGCCNCCGAGGNNNGNNTCNCNGTAAAGACCAGCGGCGGACTGAGCTCCGAATGGACCAACCGAGAGTACGACCCGGAAGGTCTCTGGGCCTACCAGCCGCTCAAGCGGCCAAAGGTACCGAAGGAGGGCGCCAATCCCATCGACGCCTTCATCGACGCGCGCCTGCCAGAAGGATTGAAGGCGGCGCCACAGGCCGATCCGGCAACCCTCATCCGGCGCGCCGCCTACAACCTGACCGGCCTGCCGCCGAGCCCGAAGGAGGTCGATGACTTCCGCGCCGCCTGGAAGAAAGATCCCGGAGAGGCCCGGAAGGCGCTGGTTGAGCGCCTCCTCGAGAGCCCCCACTACGGCGAGCAGATGGCCCGCCACTGGCTCGACGTGGTTCGCTACGCCGACTCGGCAGGATTCTCCAACGACTATCCCAGGCCACACGCCTGGCGCTACCGCGACTACGTGATCCGCAGCTTCAACGCCGACAAACCCTACGACCAGTTCATCCGTGAACAGCTGGCCGGCGATGAGCTCAAGCCCGGCGACCCTGACCATCTCATCGCCACCGGCTTCCTGCGCATGGGGCCCTGGGAGCACACGGCAATGAGCGTCGCGATCGTGACCCGCCAGCAATACCTCGATGATGTCGTCAACTCCATCGGGGTCACCTTCCTCGGTAACGAGCTGCGCTGTGCCAAGTGTCATGATCACAAGTTTGACCCGATCCCGACCAAGGACTACTACCGCATACAGGCCATCTTCGCGACGGTGCAATTCGCGCACCGGAGGGTCCCCTACCAGCCGCAGGAGAACCGCCGCGGACTGAGCGCGGGAAAGACGCGCTATGAAAAGCTCGCAAAGGAGCAATCGATCCGAAGCCTCCTGTCGATCCCGGAGAAGGAACGCCCTGTGCGGGACTTCGACCGCGACACCGAGAAGAAGGGGCACAATAAGGTCCGCCATAAACGCACGCAGCAGCTCCAGCACGAGCTCACGCGCTACAGGCCCCTGGCCTTCAGCGTCTACAGCGGCCCCGACATCGCGCGCAACTCGCAGCAGGCTATCCACTGGATGCCGCCTGAAAATAAACGAAAAAACGCGAAGGCCCCGGAGGTCCGGATCCTCACGGGCGGCTCTCTCGAAACACCCGGCGAACCGGTCAAGCCCGGCGTGCTCAGCTTCCTCTCCGGCTCCGAGGAAGGATCGGCGGTAACCGATGCGACCGGAGGACGCCGCGCGAAGCTGGCGAACTGGATCGCCTCGAAAAAGAACCCCCTCACCGCCCGCGTCATCGTAAACCGCGTCTGGCAGTGGCGCTTCGGCCGGGCGCTTGCCGCCAACCCCAACAACTTCGGCTCGAAGGGGGCGCGCCCATCCCATCCGCAGCTCCTCGACTGGCTCGCGTCTGAATTCATCTCAGGCGGCTGGTCCTTCAAGAAGCTCGACCGGCTCATCCTGTCATCGACAGCCTGGCAGCGCGCCGCGGCCCATCCGGATCCCGCGAAGCTGGGAGAACTCGATCCAAAGGGAACGAGCTATGCCGCCTTCCCACCACGGCGCCTCGGCGCCGAGGAATTGAGGGATGCGATGCTGGCGATCTCTGGAGAGCTGAACCGCGAGCTTGGTGGAATCCCGGTCCACCCGGAGATCAACGAAGAGGTCGCCATGCAGCCGCGGCACATCATGGGCTCCGTCGGCCCGGCCTACCAGGCAGACCCCCTTCCAGGCCAGAGAAACCGCCGCACCATCTACGCCGAGCGGATCCGCACCCTCGCCGACCCGCTGCTGGAGGTCTTCAACAAGCCGGGACCGGATCTCTCCTGCGAGCGACGGGACTCTTCCACCATCGTGCCACAGGCCTTCACCCTGCTCAACAGCCCCATCGTTCGCGCCAGGGCACTCGCCCTCGCCGCGCGCATCGAAAAAGAAAAGCCCGGCAACCTGCGGGCCCAGGTAGTCCTCGCCTTCCGGCTCATCTACCAGCGAACACCCGCGGGCGATGAGCTCCAGCGCTGCCTCGCGCATCTCGAACAGACAACAAGGAGCCACGAGGCCATCAGGCCGGTAAAGAAAGAAAAACCGAAATACGTCATCCGGCAGATGGTCGAGGAGATGACCGGGCTGGACTTCTGGTGGGTCGAGGATCTTGATATCTACGCCGGCGACTATGTCGCCGACCTGCAGCCCTGGGATGTGAAGCCCCCGACGCGGGCGCTGGCGGATCTCTGCCTGGTGCTCTTCAACTCGAACGAATTCGTTTACATCTACTGATCATGAACCGACGCGATTTCCTATACGGAGTGACAGGCGGCCTTGGAGCCGTCGCCTTCCACTCGATGCTGCGCGCCGAGGAGACCGCCTCCGGGCTGCTCGCGCCGAAAGCTCCCCATCTGCCCAATGCCAGGGCAAAGCGCTGCATCATGCTCTACATGGCGGGCGGGCCGAGTCATATCGACACCTTCGATCCGAAGGAAAAGCTCTCCGAGCTCCACCTGAAAAAGTTCAAGCGCGCCGACAAGTTCGTCTCGGCGATGGGCTCCGGGCAGCGCTACTTCGTCAAGAGCCCCTTCAAGTTCAAAAAGGCAGGCAAGGCGGGCATCGATATGTGCGAGCACTGGCAACACCTCGCCGGCGTCGCCGACGAGCTCTGCGTCTACCGCGGCTGCCAGGGCGAATCGATCAACCACCCGACCGCCAACTACCACATGAATACCGGCAACCGCTTCGGCGGCGATCCGGCGATCGGCTCCTGGGTCAGCTACGGCCTCGGCACCGAAAACCAGGACCTGCCGGGCTTCATCGTATTGCCCGAGGTCGCCTCGCCCCAGGGCGGCGCGGCCAACTGGTCGAGCGGCTTCCTGCCGCCGCACTACCAGGGCACCACGCTGCGTCCGAAGGGCTCGCCCATCCTCGACCTGCACCCTCCCGCAGGGATCACCCGCAAGCACCAGCGAGGGAACCTTGATCTCCTCGCGAGCCTCAACCGGGCCCATGCCGCCAGGCATCCCTCCCACGACGAGCTCGCCGCCCGCATGGAGAGCTACGAGCTGGCCTTCCGCATGCAGCTGCAGGTGCCGGGAATCCTTGATATTGAGAAAGAGAAAGCCGCCACCCGGGAAGGCTACGGTCTCAACGACCAGCGCACCGCGGACTTCGGCCGCCGCTGCCTGCTCGCCCGGCGCCTGCTGGAAAACGGCGTCCGCTTCGTGCAGGTCTACACCGCCGGCTGGGACTCACACGACTATATCGAAAAATCTCATTCCGAGCGTATCCGCTCGGTCGACAAGCCCATCGCCGCCCTCATCAGCGACCTCAGGGAGCGCGGTCTCCTCGATGATACCCTGGTCATATGGACCGGAGAATTCGGCCGCACCCCCGACAACGGCATCCGCGGCGGCGGCCAGCGAGCCGGCCGCGACCACAACAGCCAGGCGATGCCGATCTTCCTGGCCGGCGGCGGGGTGAACGCCGGTGCAGTGGTCGGCGGCACCGACGAGCTCGGCGAGAAGGCCGTCGACGTCGTCCACCCGATCCGCAACCTCCACGTCACCCTCCTCCACCTCCTCGGCCTCGACGACAACAAGCTCACCTACCTCCACGGCGGCCGCTTCAAGCAGCTCTCCCAATTCGGCGGCAAGGTGATCAGTGAACTCCTGGCCTGAGGAAAGACTGGCGGTCTTCAGGAACCCGGCAAGAGGACTTCGAGCCCGGCGGCCAGGGCGGCGCACCAGGTGCGGGAGTTGTGGTTGCCTGCGAAGCGGGACCACTTGAGCTTGTAGCCGCCGGCGCGCAGGACATCGCGCAGGTGGCGGTTGCTGGCGGCAAGGGCGTTGCTCTCGAGCTCGCCGAGTGAGAGGTAGAAGCGCGGTTTCGTATCGGCAGGCTTCGCGAAACGACCCGGTACGCACCTCGATCCGCCGCCCTCGGCGTTTGAGATACACCTCAAGAAATCGGCGCTTTCACACAGCACACTTCCGAAGGTCTCGGGATGCTCCGCGGCGCAGAAAGCGGCGATCGAGCCGCCGACCCCGTTGCCACCGATGACGTAATCGGCCGGATCTTTCGACAGCTTGAAGTTTTCCCTCGCCCAGGCGACCAGTTCCTCGCCGACGAAACGCACGAACCTGTCGGAGGCCTCGATGCCGGAACTCTTCGAACCCTCGCTGTGCAACATGAAGACCACAGTCGATGCAATGGTCTTCTCGGCGGTGAGATTGTCGAGGACTGTTCTCGTGAGACGGCGGCTGGCGTAGTCGCCGCGGTCGAGCAGGAAAACAGCGCTCAAGGGCGCGGCCTTGTCGGAATCATCGTAGCCTGGAGGAGTGTAGACGGAGACAAAGCGGCGCTCATCGAGGATCGAGCTGCGAACCGTCATCCGCTCGAGGTCTCCTGAGGGTCTGTCCTTGACCTCCTTGAGCCTGGGAAGCGCCTCGGCTCCCGGGAGCTCGACAAGTGAGGCATCATCGGCCTGCTTCGAATTGAGTGAGTCGATCTCGATGGAAGCGACCGCCAGCGTCTCCTTCGCCTGGCCGGCGAAGGCGGGAGAAACCACCTCCCTCTGGACGTGAAGCCTGTAGGTGTAGCGGACCTTCTTCGACAGCCGCTCGCTCCGGTACCAGAGGTCCGTCTCCCCCAGGCGCCGGAGTGACTTGTAGCCCGACCGGCCCGGCTTGCCGCCCTCGAGCCGGACCCGGAGCTCGCCGCCCCGGGCGCGCCAGAGGGTCGTAACCAGCGCGAGGTTGTCCTTGCCCTCGACCCCCTCGACGAGCGGGCCACCGCTTTTTTCGATTTCCTTCCAGAACACCGCGAGGGTCTCCTTCTTTCCCGCCGCGAGGTCTTTCGAAAGCGTCGAGAGCCGAGGGCTCTCGATCTTGGCGCCCCAGGCCGGCGGGATGACTCCGCTGGCCCGTACCCCGCTCTCCTTGCGAACGAGCAGCTGCCAGCCCTCGCCTGCCATCACCCAGGTATCGTCAAAGGTCGAATCCAGCACCTGCAATTGGGCTCCCTCGGCGCTTCTCCAGGCCAGCACCCGCCGGACCCTGAGCGTGAGCTCCTCATCGCTGCGCTTGAGTAACCGGTCGAGCTTGAAGGCCAGCTTCTCATACCGCGCCTCCTCGAAGCGATCCATCCACAGGCGACGCCACGGACCGCGATCGAGAGCGCTTCCATCCGCCGCCTCGAAGATGAAATCACGATGAAAGATGGGCATGAAGGCCGGCAGGGTTCGCGCCCGGATGACCTTCGAAAGCTCCTCGTACATCTTNCCCACGCCGGGGGGAAAGGCCGACGTGCCCGCGGCTTCTCTCGCTCCNTCGGCCGCGACCCTCTTCGCGGGTATCGCGTTGCAGGCAAGAGACGAGGCAAAAACAACAGCGACCGGCAAGGCCAGGATACAGCGCCATCTCGATCCGTATCTCATGAATCCTCTATTTCAAATTCCCGGAAGCCGCATCAGGCCATCGCCACCGGGCACGCAGGAAGCGCGGAGACTGGTTTTCCGCGGAGTAAAAAGAAAGACCGGCCGTGAAAGCTGCTGAAACTCTCACGGCCGGTCTAAAAAGCCGGGCTCAGACCTTGGCGATGTCCGGAACCTCGAAGCCCTTGCGGTTCGGATCGCGCAGAAGCTTGTTGGCCTCTTCGCTGTTCTCACCGGTGAACATCTCGGTCTTCGGATCGAAGGCCAATTCGGGGCCGACAATGTACTTAGCCTTGTTCTCGGGAACTCCACAGCCGTCACGCATGATCGAGTGCAGCTTCATGAAGTGTTCGTGAACATCCTTGTTATCACCGTACTTGCCCGCCTTCTCGTTGAAGGGAGCCTCCTTACCGATCCGGTAGGAGTTGTTCATGATATGGCCGAGGACACAGCCGTANTGCGCCTCNTCCATNTTNCCGTTGGCCATCATCTGNTCNCCGGCGAGACAGGCNCTNACAAAGCTGCGCCAGTTGCCGCCGGGGGTCACCTTGCCGGCCGGGATATNGATCTTCTCGGCGTTGNTGCTNCCNNNGGGNTAGTACCGCTCGNGNATGATCTTGCCGCCATCCTCGAAGTAGTACTNGTTCTCCACCTGGCGCGGNTANCCCTTGTAGTTGACATTGCGCACGTTGAAGAACACCCACTGTCCGTTGGGATATTCAGCCGCNGCGAACATCGAGTTGGGAGTCTCNCCCTCGTCGTTGTTCCACTGGTTCTGCTTATTGTTGAACCGGCCGCCGAGCGCGAAGGTGCGCACGGGATGGGTCTGGTCCTTGTCGATCGCCCAGCGCGCCCTGTCAAGCTGGTGGGTTCCCTGGTTGTTCAGGTCACCGTTGCCGGTGTCCCAGAACCAATGCCAGTTGTAATGAACGTAATTGCTGTGATACTCCTTGACCTTGGCGGGACCTTTCCAGAGATCCCAGTCGAGGTGCTTGGGAGGCTCTCCAGCCTTGTTCTTTCCGATGCCGCCGCGGGGCTTGCAGCAATAGCCGTAGGAGATCTTCAGCTTGCCGAACTTGCCTGCGTGGATCAGGTCGTGGAGGCCCGCCACCCTGGCGTCGCTGCGCTGCTGGGTGCCGTGCTGGATGACGACCTTGTACTTCTTCCAGGCAGCGGTTGCGACCGCGCCTTCGTAGACATCGTGACTCGCCGGCTTCTCGACGTAGCAGTGCTTTTCGGCCTGGGCCGCCTCGATGGTCATCAGGGAGTGCCAGTGGTTCGGTGCCGCGACACTGATCGCGTCAACGTTCTTATCCGCGAGGGCTTCCCTGAAATTGGCGCTGTCCTGGCAATTCTTCCGGCCTCTCAGCCGACGCTTCCTCACGTTCTCATCGGGATCGATAAGCCAGGCCAGTTCAACGCGCTTGTCGCCGCCGAAACCACCAATATGGCTCCCGCCGCGGCCGTTCAGGCCGCAGACGGCCATGCGAAGACGCTCGTTCGCTCCGAGGATCGCTCCGTCTACCGCGATCGAGGGAAGGCTGACGGCTGCCGCCGCGCCCAAAGTCCCCTTGAGGAAACCTCTACGATTGACTCTGCTCATAAGACCTCTCCTTGCCTCAGCAATGACTTGGATTGTTTTCTCTAAGCCTGTAACTTCCGGATTCAGAGATTCATGGTACCAGATTATCGGGCAATAAACGAGAAGGGCGGGCTAAAACCCCGCGGCGGGTTCTTCTAAATTCCTCTTTTTAGCAGGAAGCGAGTCTTCTATCGTGAGCCGGTGCCAAACTGTTGACATCCCAGGTTAAATACATGCCTCGTCCCTCTGAAGTAATCGACAGCGTTGACACCGATGAGGGGAAGCTCGCGCTGATCCGCCAGGCGAGCGGCCACTGGGTCATCGCCATCGACCACCGTCCCCTGATGTCGAGTTTCCTGCACCGCTCAGAGGTGGCCCTGGCCGACCTGGCCTGCGCCCCGCTGGCGAAAAAAACCGCTCCCCGGGTGCTGATCGGCGGGCTCGGGATGGGCTATACGCTTCGCGCCGCCCTTGACCTGCTGCCGGCGGATGCTGAGGTTGTCACAGCCGAGATCAACCCCATCGTCGCCGGGTGGTGCCGCGGCCCGATCTCCGAGCTCTCGAAAAACGCGCTCGATGACCCCCGTGTCAAGCTCGAGATTCTCGATGTCAGCATCCTTATCTCACGCGCCGCCGAGGCACCCGAGGAGGAGAAATTTGACGCCCTCGTACTCGACCTCTACGAAGGCCCCTACCCGCCACCGAAAGGAACCGAAGACCTCGTCTACGGGCGCAAAGGCCTCCAGCAGGCCAGGCTGGCCCTGCGCAGCGGAGGCTGCATGGCCGTCTGGTCCGAGGGTCCTGTAAAAACCTTCGAAAAGCTGATGGGAGCCTGCGGCTTCCGGGCCGAGTTCCACAGGCCCAAACATAAAGGGCCGCGGCACGTGGTCTACCTCGGCTGGCCTTACACATCCTGAGTCTGCCGCCTCCCTCGCTCCGGATGCGATTGACTACGGACCGCGATAATGGGCACAATGTACGACTTCCATTCAACAATCCCACCCTCCAACAAAGGAACCCATGATGAAAAAGTTATCCGCTCTTTTCTGCGCGACAGCACTCCTGGCCTCCGCCGCGTCAACAGGCAAGCTCTCCGCGGGTGAAGGTAAACTGGATGCGTTCCTCGGTGAGCCCAGCCTCGAGTTGAACCAGGTATTCAGCGGAGAGCGTTTCCCCAACATCGTCGTCTCGATGAAGGGAACCGTGATCGCCACCTGGGGCACCAGCTACGTGCGCGCCCGCCGCAGTGAAGACGGCGGGAAGACCTGGGGTAAGGAAATCGTCATCCAGAAGCCGGGCTTCCAGTGCGGCGGGGTCATCGTCGATGAGACATCCGGTGCCATTATCGCCTTCGTGGAGGATCGGCATCCGCCGGCACCGCTGTCGATCTACCGCAGCCAGGACGATGGAAAGACCTGGGAAAAGATCGACGCCACGGTCAATCCGGACTCCAAGGGCAACCAGCCCTCGATGCACATGAACGACCACGGCATCACGCTGCGCCACGGCAAGCACAAGGGGCGCCTGATTCGCCCCTCGCGCTTCTACGCCGGCCGCAACCACCGCAGCAAGTGGCCCCTGCACTACACCAACGCGGTCTACAGCGAGGATGGAGGCAAGACCTGGAATACCAGCGACCCCTTCCCCGCCAACGGCACCGGCGAGGCAACCCTGGCCGAGCTTTCAGACGGAACAGTCTACTACAACTCGCGCCGCCACTGGGCCAACGAGGGCGAAAACCCCCGGCGGCGCTGGACAGCCCGCAGCGTTGACGGCGGCAAGACCTGGAAAGACCTGAAAATCTGCGAGGCGCTTCCCGATGGCCCGCAGGACACCAACTACGGCTGCATGGGCGGACTGACGCGCCTGGCGGTCAAGGATCGCGACATCCTGCTCTACTCGAACTGCGACAGCCCGGGCGGACGGAAGCTGGGCACCATCTGGGCGAGCCTCGACGGCGGTAAGACCTGGCCCGTAAAGCGCCTGGTCTTCGCCGGCAGCCATGGCTACTCCTCGCTCACCTCCGGTCGTCCCGGGACGAAATCCGAGGGCTGGATCTATCTCCACTTCGAAGGTGGCCCCAAGGGGGGCTCGACCGTGGCGCGATTCAACCTGGCCTGGGTTCTCAAAGGTGAAGCGACCGGCGATGGATCATTGCCGAAGTAGCCCGCCACTCTAAAATCCATCGAGGCCTCACCTCCCTTGAAGTAAAGTAATGTCTATGAAAATGACACGCTTGTTTACCACCCTTGCCCTGCTGGCTTGCGCGCTGCAGGGGTCGCTCCTGGCCGAAGAAAAAACCGCCGCCACGCCGGTCGACTTCGCCCGCGAGGTCCTACCGATCCTCTCCAACAAGTGTTTCGTCTGCCACGGACCGGCCTCTCCGAAGAAAGATCTCCTGCGCCTCGATTCAGCCGCCGGAGCGACGAAGGATCTCGGCGGCTACAAGGCGATCAATACTGCCGACCCCGGAAAAAGTGAAATCCTCGTCCGGCTTCATTCCTCCGACGATCCCATGCCACCTCAGAAAGCCCAGAAGCAACTCACCGAGCGGGAGAGGACTCTCATCAGCCGCTGGGTACGCCAGGGCGGAAAATACGCCGCTCACTGGGCCTTCATTCCACCCAGAAAGGAAAAGTCCGCGGGGAAAAAACCGGGCACTGGAAATGAGATCGACGCGTTCATACTCGGACAACTTCAGGCGAAGAAGCTGGGGTTCGCTCCCGAGGCCGACCGCTCCACGCTGGCACGCCGTGCGGCCCTGGTCCTGACGGGCCTGCCGCCGGAACCGGAGCGGCTCCAGAAATTCCTCGCCGACAAAGACGCCGGCGCCTACGAAAAACTGGTCGACCATTTGCTCGCGACCCAACGCTACGGGGAACACCAGGCGCGCTACTGGCTCGACGCCGTACGCTACGGTGACACCCATGGCCTGCATCTCGACAACAAGCGGGGAATCTACCCCTACCGTGACTGGGTCGTCTACGCCTTCAACTCCAACCTGCGCATGGATGATTTCATCACCTGGCAACTCGCCGGGGACCTCCTGCCCAAGCCCACCCTCCAGCAGCGGGTGGCTACCGGCTTTGTCCGCATGAACCCCACCACCGCCGAGGGCGGTGCCATTCCGCTCGAGTTCCAGGCCAAAAATAACTTTGATCGAACCGAGACCATGGGAACGGTCCTGCTCGGCATGACGCTCACCTGCGCGCGCTGCCACACCCACAAATACGACCCGATTCCCCAGACCGAGTACTACCAGCTCCTGGCCTTCTTCAATTCGACCGCGGAAAAATCCATGGACGGGAACTCCTACACCTACGCGCCGGTGATCAAGGCGCCCTCGAGCCAGCAGGCCTGGATCGCCTGGAACAAGCTGAACGCCGATGGTGAAAAACTGCTCGCCGGACTCGAGAAGGAAACCACCACGGCGCTCGAGGCGAAGGATGCCAATAAGTGGAAGAACGGATCCCTGGAAGCCCGCCTGCTGCTGCTGGCGGCCGGCGGGACATCCCCCGCGAAGGAAGAGGCGAAGAAGATCACCGATGCGATGGCGAAATCCGCCGGCGGCTTCACCACGACCCTCGTCGCGAAGGACCTCGGCAAGCCCCGGGTTACCCGGGTGCTGCGCCGTGGAGAATACAACCAGCCCGTTGGTGAGCCGCTGCAGCCGGGGACCCTGTCGGTCATGAACGCATTCCCCGAGAAAGCCCCCCGTAACCGCCTGGGGCTCGCGCGCTGGCTGACATCCCGGGAGCACCCGCTGGTTTCAAGAGTCCTGGTCAACCGGGTCTGGCAACGCGTCTTCGGCGATGGAATCGTGCGCACCCCGGAAGATTTCGGCATGCAGGGCCAGCAGCCGACCCACCCGGAGCTGCTCGACTGGCTGGCTGTCGAACTCCAGGAAAACGACTGGAACCTGAAGCACATGCTGCGCCTGATGGTCACCAGTCGTACCTTCCGCCAGGCCTCCACCCGGCGCACAGATTTCGATGACCCGGAAAACAGGCTGTTCGCCAGGGGCCCCAGTCACCGCCTTGATGCCGAGGTGCTGCGCGACATCGCCCTCTGGGCCAGCCACCTGATGGCTCCGAATATGGGGGGCGAGGGCATCAAGCCCTACCAGCCCGCCGGCCTGTGGAGCGCGCTGATGCATCCCGCCAGCAATACGAAAAAGTACGTCGCCGACAAGGGAGAGAAGCTCTACCGCCGCAGCCTCTACGTCTATTGGAAGCGGACCAGCCCCCATCCGATGATGACCCTCTTCGATGCTCCAAGCCGGGAGACCAGCTGCGTGAAACGCTCCCGGACCAATACCTCGCTTCAATCGCTCGGACTCTTCAACGAGACCCAGAGGGTGGAGATGGCCCGCAAGCTTGCCGAACGTCTCATCAAGGAAGCCGCCGATGACAAGGGACGCCTCGATCTGCTCTTTACCCTGCTCACCTGTCGAGAGGCGAATAACAATGAACGCAAGGCCTGCCAGGGTCTCCTGGATGCTATGCGAAATCGTTACAAAGAAGCTGAAAAGGATGCGCTCGCCCTGCTGTCGATGGGAGAGGCGGCTCGTGACAAGGAGCTCGACCCCGCCGAGCATGCGGCCTGGACCCAGGTCGCGATCACCCTCCTGGCAAGCGACCTGGCGATCCTCCTCTATTGAATGTGCGATCAGTTTTCAGAGAAATACCCATGACCAACATAAACCCCCAGCGTGAATACGACCTGATGATGACCCGGCGGCAGCTCTTCGGCCGCACAGCCCTCGGCCTCGGAACCGCCGCGATGGCTAACCTGCTCGGACCCGATCTCTGCGCGAAGGGCACGCCCACCGGCCCACACCACCAGCCAAGGGCAAAACGCGTCATCTACCTGTTCATGAGCGGAGGACCCAGCCACCACGATCTCTGGGACTACAAGCCCAGGATGCAGGAGATGTACGGCAAGCAATTGCCCAAGGAGGTTCGAGATGGGCAGCGTCTCACCGGGATGACCGCGAGACAGAAGACCCACCCGGTCGCCCCGAGCAAATACAAGTTCACGAAGTACGAGAACAATGACCGCGGGGTATGGATCAGCGAGTTGCTGCCCCACACGGCGACAGTAGCCAAAGAACTCTGCGTGGTTCACTCCACCTTCACCGAGGCGATCAACCACGACCCCGCCATCACCTATATCCAGACCGGCAGCCAGATCCCCGGCCGCCCCAGCCTAGGCGCCTGGCTGAGCTACGGGCTCGGCACCATGAACGAGAACCTGCCGAGCTACGTGGTCATGCACGCGCGCAGCCGCTTCCCGGAGCAGAGCCTGTTCAGCCGCCTGTGGGGAACAGGCTTCATGCCATCGGACCACCAGGGCATCCTCCTGCGCAGCCAGGGCGACCCTGTTCTCTACCTCAGCAATCCCAGGGGCGTCTCCCGAAACGACCGCAGAGCACAACTCGATGCACTGGCTGCCATCAACCAGGAACAACACGAGAAATTCGGCGACCCGGAGATCCTGGCACGAATTCGCCAGCACGAGATGGCCTACCGCATGCAGGCCTCCATACCCGAGCTGATGGACCTTTCGAAAGAAAGCGCCGACACCTTCAAGCTCTACGGCGAAGAGGCCCGCAAGCCCGGCTCCTTCGCCGCCTGCTGCCTCAACGCCCGGCGCCTCGCCGAACGTGGAGTTCGCAATATCCAGATATTCCATCGCGGCTGGGATGCCCACGGCAGCCTGCCCCGGGAACACGAATCTCAATGCAAGGACGTCGACCAGGGCTCGGCTGCTCTCATCAAGGATCTCAAGCAGCGCGGCATGCTCGAGGACACCCTGGTTGTCTGGGGCGGTGAATTCGGACGGACGGCCTACTGCCAGGGAGGTCTCTCGCGCAAGAACTACGGGCGCGACCATCATCCTCGCTGCTTCACAGTGTGGATGGCCGGTGGTGGGATCAAGCCCGGGATCACCTACGGCCAGACCGATGACTACGCCTACAACATCGTCGATGCGGATGGAAACACCCTGAAGCCACAGCCCACCAAGGAGCACTGGACGCCCGGGACCATGCACATCCACGATCTCAACGCGACGATCCTGCACCTGGTCGGATTCGATCACCGGCGCCTGACCTATCGCTACCAGGGACGCGACTTCCGCCTGACCGATATCCACGGGCACGTCATCAAGGACCTGCTCGCCTGATCGAGGCGGCTTGAAAAAGACGCAATTGCGTCCCTTTTCTCCCCCATCGGCAACCCGCTGCCGAGTGCTAATATCCTGTTAAGCTCACCTGGAACTTGAACACGAGCGTGCCAGCGGAGATAATCATCAGGGTGTGAGACACCGTGATTTGAATCGCCAACCCAGGGGAGCCCCATGAACCGGCGCAGATTCCTGCAAACCAGCCTTGGTGTCGCGGGCCTGTCGTTGCCTGACCTCCTCGGTCTCCGCAAGCTCCAGGCCGCGCAGGGAACCGGAGTCGGCAGGGCAAAATCCTGCATCGTGCTCTTCTGCTGGGGCGGCATCAGCCAGCTCGACAGCTGGGACCCGAAGCCCGATGCGCCAAAAGAGATTCGCGGCCAGTTCAAGCCCATCTCTACGGCGACGCCGGGAATCCAGGTTTCCGAGCACATGCCGAAGCTCGCCCGGCACACCGAGAAGCTTGCCATCGTGCGCTCGGTGCATCATGGGAGCCCCGCGCACGGCAGGGCCATGTACTGGAACATAACCGGGCGCCCGCCGCCGCAGCGAGCCCTGGCGGCCAACCTGCCGCCATCGCCCGATGACTGGCCATCGATGGGCGCGGTGGTCTCCAAGTTCCGCAAGGCCCCCGCCGGCCTGCCGCCGGCGGTTCGCCTGCCGTATCCCCTGGTCGACAACGGCACCCTCCAGGCCGGAGAGTACGGCGGCTGGCTGGGAATGAAATATGACCCCATCGTCATCTCGACGAAGAACGGAAAACCCTTCGGCGGAGTCTCCCGCGGACTCGGCGCGGCGAATATCGACCCGACCCTGACAACCGGTGAGGGCAGGCTGAAGAAACGCCTGGAGCTGCTGCGCGGTCTCGAGAACGGCCTGGCCAGGAGTCCTGGCACCGACCTGTTCGACCACTCGCGAGGGCTGGCGGTGGACATGCTCGAGAATCCCCGTGTACAGGAGGCCTTCAAGCTGGAGAAGGAACCGGAAAAGATCCATCGCGCCTACGGAGAGCACATCTGCGGCAAGAGCATGCTCCTGGCTCGCAGACTCATAGAAGCCGGGGTGCCGCTTGCGACCGTGGTCTGCGCCGCGGGCGACCTGAACGGTTCCAAGGGAGACCATTGGGACACTCACGGCGATGGTTTCAACCGCCTGAAGAACACCATGCTGCCGGTCTTCGACGGCAGCGCCTCGGCCCTGCTGGCCGATCTCGATGGCCGGGGGATGTTGGATGAGACCCTGGTCGTCTTCCTGACCGAGTTCGGCAGAACGCCGAAGGTCAGCAACAACGGCGGACGGGACCACTACCCCAACTCCTACTCGGTCGCCTTCGCCGGGGGCGGAATCCAGGGCGGGCAGGTCTATGGAAAGTCCGACAAGATCTCCTCGAAGCCCATCCACAAGGCCTGCGGCCCCGCCGAACTGCACGCGACAATCTACGAGGCGCTGGGAATCGCCCCCGACACCCACATTCACGACCGCCTCGGGCGCCCCTTCCCCATAGCAGATGGTGAACCCCTGCCGCTGTTCTCCTGAGAGTAACTTTTCCGGGGAGAGCCGGACCGGCGTTTGCATAGGCCAACACCTTTTCGCAGTGCTGCTGTATACTCAGGTCCGGGTTTGACTCTGGAAAAGATCGACCGCGATTGAACCAACAACGCTGGAGGGGCCGGAGCTATGCGACGAATTTACTTCATAGTATGTCTCTGCCTGGCCGTTCACGCTGGAGGCAATCTTCTCAAAGGACAGGACGCCCCCCCTCCCAAGACACCCTTCTCCTTCACCCGCCTGACGGCCCACTGGGATGAATACAGCAGCGACGGCTACCTCAAGTTCCTCAACGAGGTAAAGCCCGAGGTTGCCCAGGTCGGCTTCTGGGGCGCGCACTTCTGGAGTCTCTCCGCCACCCCGCACGGGAAGGGTTACCCTGCGCACTTCCCGGTCCAGGGGCACCGTGAATGTTCCCAGTGGCAGGAGAACCTCTACGGAAAGATCCACAAGCTCGGAATCAAGCCCCTGGGACACTTCAACGTCATCTTCCTGGTCGGCGACCCCGATTCTGAAAAGGGCCCCAGGGGATTCTTCAAGTTCTACAATGATCAATGGGACGAAGCCGAGCTGGGACCCAAGCCGGTAAAAGATCCCACCGAGCTGCTGGAGAGAAACCGTGATGGAAGCCTGATCTCCAACAAGGGCTACAGCATCGGAGGCATGAAGGAATACTGGGGCTGCCTGAGAAACCCCCACTGGCGAGCGGTACTCAAGGCGTGGGTCCGTTTCGCCATCCGCAGGGGCGTCGATGGTTTTGTCATCAACTACTACTACCGCCATGACTGTCACTGCACACACTGCGTCTCCGGATTCAAAAGCCACCTTGCCGGACGCTACGATAAAAAGGAGCTGGCGAAAAACTTCGGGATAGCCGATCTCCAGAAGCACACCTTTGAAGAGATCGGGTCCTGGCATTCCCCGAAAACCTCTACCCTTCTGCAACGAGAAGCCTTGCGCTTTTCCCAGGTCAGCAACAAGCAGGCCTTCGACGATGTCTTCGTCAAGTTCGGCCGCGGCCTGAAACCCGAGCTCATCCTCGCACAATGGAACCATATTGGAGACTTCTCCCAGATTGACGGGGATGAGAAGTGCATGCTGCCGGGCAATCTCTGGTCAAGCGATGAGGACTACCTCTGGTACAGCCTCGGCGGCTCGGCGAACTTTACCCGGCTGAAGGACGGCTTTCTCGGAGAGGGAACCCTGCAGGCGCG
>NZOA01000021.1 GCA_002695115.1 Planctomycetota bacterium | reverse complement strand
GGAAGGGGGCGTCCTCGTAGATCAGCTCACTGGTGAGAACCGCATCTTCGGCGTGAGCGAAGGCGCCAGCGCAGATGAGACCGAGGGTGAGAAGCAGCTTCATATCTTATCCTTTTTTGCCGAGAGCCTTCCGGCCGTTGGCGACCATCGAGTTGAAGAGCTTCAACTGCTGGTTGAGCGCCGCGACACGATCCCTGGGCTTCCCGCGGGCCTCCAGCATCACCCAGCCTGCGTAGTCCATCTTCACGAAGAGCTCCATCAGCTTCTCGTAGGGGTAGTTCTTGTCCTCGAGTTCACGCACATGGGCTGTGGCCCCAAAACGTTTTTTGACCAGGTCGAAGTTGTGCACGAGTCCCTTGCCTTGAAGGTCCTGGCCGTTGGAGTTCCAGCAGACCCCGACGTTCTTGTTCTGTGCGACATCCATGATCTTGCGGATGGTCGGCAACTGGGAGCACTGGCCGTGAACCTCCAGGCGGATTTCCTGTCCCCAGCCNTCGGCGTATTCGCCGAGCTGGTTGAGGGCTTTGCCGATCTGCTCGATGGTCTTTTCTTTCTCTACGCCCTGATGGAAGCGGTCCGGCTTTACCTTGACGCCGGTCCCCCCGACATCGTGGCTGAGCTTGATGAAGGCCTTGGTGGCCTCGACCGCTTTTGCCACAACAGCCGGGTTGGGATTGTCATAGCGCTCATTGCTGCCGATNCCCACCATGGTCACCGGGCTGTCAGCGAATCTTTTTTTGACCTCTTTTCTCTNGGCTGCGTTGAGTGAAGGTTCCACCTTGTGGGCATGGGTGGTCCTGAGCTCAACTCCGAGCACCTTGCTCGCTGTGCAGTTTTTGATGAGGGTGGGAAGATCCCAATCCTGTCCCCAGAGATAGGTGACCAGGCCGAACTTCATGGACGATCCCGGCTGGGCCGGGCAGCCGCGCAGGAGGGACGCCGGCGAGCTCAGCAGGGCTCCCGCGGCCAGGGCTGCAGATCCCTTTAAAAATTTTCTTCTCGATCCTGTTCCGTTCATTCCAGGGGCCTCCATAAGAGNGTTTTCTGTTTTTCCCGGGTCCTTAACGCTATGTTGTTTCGGCCTTCTGCGCAAGGGGCTGGCGGNATTTCGGAGGTAGTGTCGGCAAAACCTTTTTCTGTTGTGGAAGCGCTCCGGCGGGGTTGCTAAATTGAACCGGCAAGCAGGGGCCCTGGCGCCCCCCGGATTACATCCAGGTTCTAACCCCATGATCTTCAATCGAGCCGCGGCCGTTATNCTGTTCTCGGTTTTTCTTATCGCCGATGCGAGGGCGCGGGCCGCCGACAATCCTGCCTCCAGGGAGGCTCTTGAGTTCTTTGAGAGGAAGGTGCGGCCTCTTCTCTCCGGCAGCTGCTTCAGGTGCCATGGAGAGAAGAAGCAGAAGGGCAAGCTCCGGCTCGATTCCCTGGAGCGCATTCTTGCCGGGGGCGAATCCGGTCCCGCCGTCGTTGCNGGCAATCCGCAGGAGAGCCGGCTCATCCGCGCGATCGGCTACCAGGACCCTGAGCTGAAGATGCCGCCAAAGGAGAAGCTCTCCGATGACCAGGTCAGCATCCTGGTTCGCTGGGTCGAGCTGGGCGCCCCCTGGCCAAAGGAGGGGCCCGGAGGCGCCGTGAAGCGCGAGCCGGGACTGGAGGTGACCGCCCGGGACAGAGACTGGTGGGCCTTTCGCAAGGNTGGGGGGGCTCCGCCGCCGGCGGTAAAGAAGGCGGGCTGGGTGAGGAACCCGATTGATAATTTCATCCTCGCCAGGCTNGAGCAGGGCGGCTTTGAGCCGGCGCCGCCGGCCGGCCAGCGGGAGCTTCTCAGGCGGGTCTATTTTGACCTCATCGGTCTTCCGCCAACCTACGGGGAGGTCGAGAGCTTCGTCTCCGATGATGAGCCGGGGGCGCTCGAGCGGGTGATCGACAAGCTGCTGGCGAAACCTCAATATGGTGAGCGCTGGGGACGGCATTGGCTGGANGTNGTTCGCTTCGCCCAGACCAATGGCTACGAGCGCGATGGAGAGAAGCCCTATGCCTGGCGCTATCGCGATTACGTGATCAGGAGCTTCAACGAGGATAAATCCTACAAGCGCTTCGTCATCGAGCAGCTCGCCGGGGATGANCTGGAGGAGACGACGCGGGATTCGATCATCGCCACGGGCTTCTACCGCCTGGGGGTCTGGGATGATGAACCCGATGACAAGAGGATGGCCGAGTACGATGGGCTCGACGACATGGTCGTGGCGATCGGCGCCTCCTTCATGGGCCTNACGATGGGCTGCGCGCGCTGCCACGATCATATGTACGACCCCATCCCGCAGAAGGACTACTACAGCTTCCTGGCTTTCCTGCACAACGTTCGCTATTACGATAAGCCGAAGTACGACAAGGGCTCTGCAACCTACGCCTCCATAGGAAACAAGGAGTGGGCCCTGGCTGTTCGTGAGCATGGGAACAAGGCGCGTGAGACGAAGGTCCTNGTGCGCGGCAACGCGGCCACCCCCGGCGAGTTGGTCAGGCCGGCATTCCCTGCTGTCCTGGGAGGAGGTGAGCTCGCCTCTGCGGCGCGGCCTGTCCCGCAGGCATCTACCGGGCTTCGGCGCGAGCTGGCCGAGTGGATAGCGGGAGATGAGAACTTCCTGACCGCGCGGGTGATGGTGAACCGGATCTGGCAGCACCTCTTCGGCCGCGGAATTGTTCGGACCCCCAACGATCTCGGCAAGCGGGGATTGGCGCCAACTCACCCGGAATTGCTGGGCTGGCTGGCGCGGGACTTCATCTCGGGCGGCTGGAAGATCAAGCGCCTGCAGAAGCTGATCATGCTCTCGAGCGCCTACCGCATGTCATCGAGGGTACGGGAGGGAGAGGCCCTGCGGCAGGANCCCTCAAACGAGCTCTTCTGGCGCCAGAACATGAAGCGTCTCGAGGCCGAGGCTATCCGTGATTCAATCCTGGCGGCAAGTGGAGGATTGAATCTCCGGATGAGCGGCCGCGGCTTCTTTCCGAAGCTCGGGCGGGAGGTCATAGCGGCCGGGTCCCGTCCCGGCTGGGGCTGGGGGGTCTCCAACAGGAAGGACCAGTCCCGCCGCAGCATCTACATCTACACCAAGCGCGGAACGCTGATGCCCCTGATCGAGGGATTCGACTATACCAACACGGCCCAGTCCCTGGGGATGCGAACAGTCACCACCGTCGCTCCGCAGGCCCTGATGCTGCTCAACAGCTCCTTTCTTGACTGGCAGGCCAGTGTCTTTGCCGGGCGTGTGCTGAGTGAGATGGGCGCCGATCCGGCCGGACATCCGGCCGACTTTGTCAGGAGGGCTTACCGGCTGGCCCTGTCGAGGGACGCGGCTGAGGATGAGGTCGCCAGGAGCCTTGCCTTTATCNGGCGCCAGGAGACAGCCTTCGAAAGCCGTCGCGTGCGCTCTACCTTCAGGCCCGGAGTTCCCGATGCTATCGAGCGGGGCTTCAAGGACACCCAGAAGCCCTCGAACTTTTTTGAGGGTCCCGAGGCCGGCTGGGAGTACTTCCGCGGGCGCTGGTACGATGCCGGCGACAACATNGACTGGGTAGATCCGCAGAGGCGGCCCTTCGCCCTGCACAAGACGCTTCGGCTGGCGGATGGTGAGCTTTCCGCGGAGCTGTCCATGCGGTCCAACTCCGAGGGAGCCTCGATTTATTTCCGCGGAGGAAATAAGGGAGATCTCTATTGGGGTCTCGAGCTGCTGCTCGATCCGCGGGAAGATCGCCTCGAGCTTCGCCGTCATGGCAAGGAGAAGGAGCCGGTGGTGGTGAAGACAGCCCAGCTGGAATTGAATACAGGGACCTGGTACCGGGTCCGGGTAGTCCTGGCTGGAGGGGAGGTGAGTGCCTGGGTAGGCNAGGGCTCACTGGATGGGCGGAAGCCGTCCCTGCGGGCCACCGTCGAAAATCCCGCGGAACCTGGCGACAGGGTGGGCCTGAGCTCTCGAGAGGCCCCGGTCGGATTGAGCTCCCTGGTGGTCAGGACGGCTGGAAAGGCAACCGCTGCCGGGATCTCCGGAAAGAAATGGGTAGCCGCGGCAGGGAGCGCCCCCGGTGAGAACCTCGCGCGCAGCACGCGCCAGGCCCTCCATTCTTTCTGTCTCGTGCTGCTAAATCTGAACGAGTTCGTTTATATTGATTGAGAGATCGTCCTGTGGAGCGCGCTGAAATGGAATCCGGATCCGGCAAAGTAACGGCCAGGGGAGCCCCCTCACCAGGGAGCCAGTTCTGCGGTCGAACCCGCCGCGAGTTTCTCTGGGAGACCGGGGCGGGCTTCACCGGCGTGGCGATGGCCGCCATGCTCCAGCAGGATGGCTTCTTCAAGAAATACGCCCATGCCGAAGAGCCCGGCCCGGCGGGNGAGCTGAACCTCCTGGCGCCGAAGAAGCCGCATTTTGTTCCCAGGGCGAAGCGCTGCATCTTCCTGTTCATGTACGGCGGCCCCTCGCAGATGGACCTCTTTGATCACAAGCCCTACCTGCAGAAGAACGATGGGAAGACGGTTGATATAGAAATCCGCCGCAGGAGTATCCAGAAGCAGAAGCTGCTGGGTTCGAGGCGCGAGTTCAAGCGCCGGGGCGAGTCGGGTCTCTGGTGCTCCGAGGCTCTGCCCAGGATCGCCGGACACATGGATAAGATGGCCGTCGTCAAGTCACTCTACATGGACTCCTTCGCCCACGGCTCGGCTCTGCTGCAGATGAACTGCGGCCAGGTGATCCAGGGCCATCCCTCGCTGGGCTCCTGGCTGGCCTACGGACTCGGAACCGTGAACCAGAACCTGCCGGCCTACGTGACCATGCTCGATCCGCGCGGCGGCCCGGTCTCCGGGGCTCCCAATTGGGGCAGCGGCTATATGCCGGCGGCCTACCAGGGAACCCTGTTTCGCTCCGGTGGCGACCCCATACTCAATCTCAGCCCGAACTCCGCCGTCGCCTCCGGTATCCAGCGTGACAGGATCTCGACGATCAACGCGCTCAACGCGCGGCATCTCGTCGACCGTCCAGGCTATTCCGAATTGCAGGCCCGTATCGCGAGCTACGAGCTCGCCTTCCAGCTGCAGACCACGGCGCCGGAGGCTCTCGATCTCGAGCAGGAATCGTACAGGACGCGTGAGCTCTACGGAGTCTACGATCCGAAGCCTTCCCACAAGCTCTCCGTCGGCCCGGCACCCTTCGCGCGCCAGTGCCTGGTCGCGCGCCGCCTCATCGAGCGCGGGGTGCGCTTCGTGCAGATCTACCACGGCGGNGGCCACCAGCAGCAGAACTGGGATGCGCATAATGGAGTTGAGGAGAATCTCGATATTCACTGTCCCGAGATCGACAAGCCGGTCTCGGCCCTTCTCACCGACCTGCAGCAGCGGGGTCTCCTCGAGGATACCCTGGTGGTCTGGGGCGGNGAGTTCGGCCGCCAGCCGGTCTCCCAGGGCAAGAACCACGGCCGTGACCACAACCCCAAGGGGTTCACCTATTGGTTCGCCGGCGCCGGCATCAAGCCCGGCATCAGCTACGGCGCCACGGATGAGATCGGCCACGAGGCAGTTGAGAATCGCCACCACATCCGGGATCTCCACGCGACCATACTTCACCTCATGGGACTCGATCATGAGAGCCTGACCTATTTCTACGGCGGGCTCGATCGCAAGCTCACCGGTGTCAGGCATTCAGAGGTCATCAAGGGTATCCTGGCCTGATGAGCCCGCTGCTTCGGGCTCATCAGCGGCTGAAGAGCTCGATGAGGTAGCCGTCCGGATCGCGGATGTAGAATTGAAGGGGGCCATCGGGACGCAGGTAGGGTCCGTCGACAATCGGGATTCCGAGGGATTCGATGTGCGCTGCGGCGTCCCCGGCATCATCNACCTTGAAGGCCAGGTGTTGTCCCTGGGCCGGGTAGCTGCCGGTGAATTCTCCCGGGCCGGGCGTTCCCGCGTCTTCTCCGGCGAGGGTCACATGGATCTCGGTATCGCCGGCCTGGAACCAGAGTCCGGGGAAGGTGAAGTCCGGCCTCGGCAGCTGTTTCATCCCCAGCAGCTCACAGTAGAACTCGCGGGTTTTTTCGAGATCGCTCGATACGACCAGGAAGTGGTCGATGCCCTGGACCCGGATAGGTTGCTCTTCGGTCATTCCCGGGCCTCAGCCAATGCGTCCGGCTTTCAATTCTTCGATCAGCTCGGCGATGGCATCGACGGCCGCCTCCAGGAAGAGCTCGCCTTTTTCAGCGCTTGCCACGGTGGGATCACCAATCGGCCCTCTCTTCGACCATTCGTTCCAGAGACGGAATTGACCGACCTTGCCGGGCTCGAGCATGTCCTTGTGGTCGAACCTGCAGCGCTGCGGCTCGCCGTCAGGCTCCATCAAATCGGTTTTGACCAACTCGGGATGGAGGGCGAGCATTACCGAGGTCTCCATCTCGCCGGCATGTCCCATGCCGCCGGGAGCGGACTCCCGGATCTCTTCGAAACGCTCGGCGGCAAGCACCCAGTAGGTGGCGTGTACGATCTTCAGGCCGGCCCGGGCCTCATCGGCAATCACGTTTCCAGGTCCGAGGCGGGCCTCCTGCACGGCGACGTTGAGCAGAGACTGGTTGCCGCCGTGGCCGTTGAGCAGGATGAAACGCGTGAAGCCGTGCGCGAAGAAACACTCGACCAGCTCCCGGGCGGTATCGAGGAAGGTGCGGCTGCTCAGGGTGAGGCTGCCGGTGAAGGGCATGTGATGGGATGAGGATCCGAATCTCTGCACCGGGAGCCAGATGAAATTTTCATCATCCCGGGAGTCGAGTCTTCTCAGCAGGCCCTCGGTGATGTAGGTGTCGGTTCCCGTTGGCAGGTGGGGGCCGTGCTGCTCGATGGCCGCGAAGGGGATGACGACCGGCAGCCGCGGATCGAGTCCGTCTACGTCGAGGGTTGTCAACTCAGGCAGGTACATCGCCTCTTTCCCGTTATTGTGTTGGATGAAAACAGGGCTCGGGGTATCAGCTTATCAGGAGGATCCGGCGGCGAGAAAAAAAACCGACCGAATCCTGGTGTACAAATTTGTCAATCCGGGTGTTTTCAGCCGGGAACGGATTAAAATAAAAACACAACGACTCCAGAGTCCTTTAAAAAAAACCGGAGGTTGGCAATGAGCAAATGGAAAGTACGGATCGCCCTGGCCGGGGGGCTTCTTCTCAGCTTCGCGATCCTGCTGGGCGATGTTGTCCTCGGTGTTTTTTCCGGGAAACGAGAACCCCAGGCGGTTTCAGCCGGAATGCGCTCCGCCGGGGCTGATTCCCTCCTGCGGCCGGAGGAGGCCCACCTGGTCAAGCTGTTCGAGAAAGCGTCCCGTTCGGTCGTATTCATCACGAATACCGCCGTGCGCCGAGGCTTCTTCTTCGATACAAGCAAAGAGGTGGCGCAGGGCAGCGGCAGCGGCTTTGTCTGGGATAAGAAGGGACATGTCGTTACCAACTACCACGTGATTGCCGGGGCTGACTCCGTCATCGTCAGCTTTGACAGCAAGACCAGCTATCGGGCCAGGGTCGTGGGGGTGGCGGCGGACAAGGATCTCGCGGTTCTGAAGATCGATGCTTCCGCGGACAGCCTCTATCCCCTGTCCATCGGTACATCCAACAGCCTGAAGGTAGGCATGATGGCGCTGGCGATCGGCAATCCCTTCGGGCTCGACAGGAGCCTCTCGAAGGGAATCATCAGCGCCCTTGGCAGGGAGTTCCGGTCGCTTACCGGGCGGACGATCACCTCGGCGATCCAGACCGACGCAGCCATCAATCCCGGGAATTCAGGAGGCCCCCTGCTTGATTCGGGCGGCAGGTTGATCGGAGTCAATACGACCATCATCAGCGGCAGTCGAAGCAGTTCCGGTGTCGGTTTCGCGATCCCGGTGAACACGGTTCGGCGCGTGGTGGAACAGCTCATTCGTTTCGGAAAGGTCGTGCGTCCCACCCTGGGGGTCTATAATTTCAGCGATGAGCAGGCCCGCTACCTCGACGTGGAAAGAGGGGTCGTGATCCGGAACGTGGTGAAGGAATCCGGCGCGGCAGTTGCCGGTCTGCGCGGCGTACGAGAGCTTCGCAACAGGAGGTTCGCTCTCGGGGATGTAATCGTCGGGATCGCGGAGGATGCCGTCGATGATGAGGATGATCTGCTCAACGCGCTCGAGAAGTTCAAGGCCGGCGACAAGGTGAAGGTCAGTATCCTGCGCGATGGCAAGGAGAAGACTGTTACCGTCAAGCTCCAGGGGGCCGAGTAGGCGGCAATTTATTTCGCCGACCAGCCTGGGCTCCGCGATCCTCCAGGGGTATTTTGATGGCTTGACAGGGGCTCGGTATTTGCTGAAGCTGTGATGTCGTGTTTGGCTGGTTCCGGTTCAGATAAGGCGGCTGTAGCTATGGCTGGTTCATTCTGGGAGAAGGTGGGACGCAGTGTCGGTGATGGTCTTCAGAAGGCCAGGGACATCGGGGCCTCCATCGGTGAGAAGGGTGAGACGATCCTCGATAAGCAGGATTGGCGCCGCAGACTTCATAAATCGCGGGAGGAGCTGGGCCGTGTGGTCGAAAAGGAATTGCGCGGGATGGGTGAGCCGCCCTACAGGCTGGAAGATCCGGCGGTCAAGGAATTGNTCGCGGAGATCAAGCTGGCCGAGGAAGAACTCGAAAAGCTCGAGCAGGCCAGTGATGAGAAAACAGGGAGAGCAGCGGAAGGAGACGAGACGGAAGCCGGGCCGCAGCAGGCTGAAGGGCCCCCCTCGACCACCGCTCTCGACGATGACATCCTGGAGAATCCGGATACCTGAGTGCAGATGGCCCCGGCAAGGGGCCTCAGGGCACTCACAATGCATTTGCCAGGCTTCAGCTGGGGGGAATTCACTTGACAATCTTACGGCAGATGCCTAGAATTTTTTCCGCTTTATAGATCGTAACACATTTCAATACAGATACTTACGACAAAATACCGACGTCTGCGGCAGAGTCGGTCCCGAGACAAAACAGCATGGATCTTCCCAAGTACGTCAAGGCTCTGAAAGAACTCCTCGAGTTGATGAAAAATCACGACCTCGCAGAGGTCGAGCTCGAAGAGGATGGCCAGAAGGTTCGTCTTCGCAAGAGTGAGCCGCATGTTTCCGCGGCCCCGATAGCCATCCAGGGCAGCGTTCCGGGCTCCCAGCCGGACGGGTTGCCAGGAGTCTCCGCTGATGGGACGGATGAAGTTGAAGAAGACGATGATCTGCACCGGGTCGAGGCCCCTCTTGTAGGAACCTTCTATCGCGCTTCGAGCCCGGAAGCCGATCCGTTCGTGAGTGAAGGCGATCGAGTCGATGAAGATACGGTCCTCTGTATCATCGAGGCGATGAAGGTCATGAACGAGGTCACCGCGGGGGTCGACGGTATCGTTCGCGAGATCTTTGTCGAAAACGGCGCCCCTGTCGAGTTCGGTGAGCTTCTGTTCAAGATTGAGATCTCGTGAAGAAGTTCTCCCGGATACTCATCGCCAATCGTGGGGAAATAGCCCTTCGTATCCTGCGGGCCTGCCGGGAGCTCGGGATAGAGTCAGTCATCGTCTATTCAGAGGCCGACAAGGATGCGGGATACATCGATCTCGCCGATCGTTCGGTCTGTATCGGACCCGGTCCGAGCCAGCAGAGCTACCTCGAGATCTCGAAGATCATCTCCGCGGCCGAGATCATGGATGTGGATGCGATCCATCCGGGCTACGGCTTTCTTGCCGAGAACGTCCAGTTCGCCGAGATCTGCAAGTCCTGCCATATCGAGTTCATCGGACCGGGTGTGGAGGCCATCAGCTTTCTCGGCGACAAGGGGAAGGCGCGGGAACTCGCCAGGAAGGTCGGGGTTCCCTGCGTGCCGGGCTCGACCGGTATTTTGAATAATGAAGATGAAGCCCTCGATATCGCCCGGGAGATCGGCTACCCGGTCATCGTAAAGGCGGTCGCCGGTGGCGGTGGCAGGGGGATGCGGGTGGCCCACAATGACATCAGTCTCCAGAATGGTTACGCGCAGGCCAGGACCGAGGCAGAGACGGTCTTCAACAATCCGGATGTTTATCTCGAGAAGTACGTGGAGAAGCCCCGGCACGTGGAGATCCAGATCCTCGCCGACGTCCATGGAGAGGTGATCCATCTCGGTGAGCGGGACTGCAGCCTCCAGCGCCGTCATCAGAAATTGATCGAGGAGTCGCCCTCGCCAGGTCTGCCCCTGGAGGTTCGCGATCAGATGGGAGATGCGGCGAAGAAGCTGGTCCGGGCCGCCGGCTATACCAATGCCGGCACGGTGGAGTTCATCGTCGATCGGGACTTCAACTTCTACTTCATCGAGGTGAATACCCGGATCCAGGTCGAGCATCCGGTTACCGAGATGGTGACCGGGATTGACCTGATCAAGGAGCAGATTCGTCTCGCCAGCGGCGAGCCGCTGGGGATGACCCAGGATGATATCCAGNNGAANGGGGTCGCGATCGAGTGCCGCATCAANGCGGAGAATCCCGCNGACGGCTTCAGGCCCTGTCCCGGGCGCATCGAGGANTTTCGAGCTCCCGGCGGTTTCGGTGTGCGGCTCGACAGCCATGTTTACAGTGGCTACACGGTCCCATCGCATTACGATTCGATGATCGCCAAGCTGATTGTCTACCAGGAAACCCGTGAAGAGGCGATCCACTGCATGANGCGCTGCCTGGATGAATTCGTCATCGAGGGGATCTCAACGACGATTCCCCTGGCCAAGGATATCTTCAAGCATCTGAACTTCGTTGCCGGAAAGGTCAACACGGGCTTCATCGAGGAATATTTCCTCGACTGAGGTTCGGCGCCTGNGCGGCTGAGCATTCCTGCCGGCTGTGCAAACAAAGTCATTGGATGGGGCGGGCGGCTCTACCGGCGCTTGATTTACAGGGTGCGGCTGGGNTGAGAACTCGCTAGCTAAGGGCGATCAAGATGAAGAACCTGCCTGAAATCAACCACTGCATTCCGAACCCCAAGGCCTATTGGTGCCCCGACTGCAAGGCGCACAATACCTTCGACATTGTTAGCAGCAAATCAAGTGACCTTTATAACTGTAAGGCCTGCGGCTTCTCCTCGATGTTTAGTCCCGCGCAGGTGCTGCCGTGGAAGAATGGACTGTTTGTTATTGCTGGTTTGTCGTTCCTCATAGGTGTTTCCCTGGGGCTCAGCGGCGATCCGAACTACGTCATACCGCCGCTCTTGCTTGGAGCTTTTTTCGGCTTGCTTGCATGGATGATGGCTCATTATATGAAGAAATGGTCCGCCTGGGCTTCAGCTCAAAGGAGGAAGTCTTCGGAAGAGCTGAGACAGGAAGCCCTGGACCATCCTTTTCAGCCCGAATACGACAACAGCGCGGACTTTACCGAATGGGCGGAACAATTCCTTACCCCTGAAGAGGTGGAGCGGTTCCACGAAAAATATGGGGAGAGTGAGGACGGGGAAAAGCAGGAAGCCGGGATCGTTCTCAGGGTGGAGGGGGAGCCCCGGGAGCCGNCGCCATCGGCCCCTGGGGAATAAGGCCGTTTTCAGTGCTCTCACGGGCCAGGGGGGCATCTGGAGGCGCTCGATTTCCTCATTCTTTTGCGTGAACTCTGGCAACGGGATGGGGCCGGGAGTCGTCATACCTGTATAGCTTCTTAGCGACCTTCAAGAGCTTGAAGGGGGTGNTGTTTGCCATTAAAGTGTTCGAGGATTATACTTTACGGCTTCACCCGATTCCGTCTAAAGAGTCCGCAGGTTATCATCNGGCCTCGACGGAGAGTGTTCCCANCGATCCTCGACATTTTTTCAGCCGTCGCAGCTTCGCTTCGGCGATTTTCGNGCCAGTTATTTTTTCTTCAGGAGCCAGGCATGGAGCAACAGTTTTCCCCTTGTAGGCGTTTAGNGGTNGCNCCCCGAGGACAATTGGAGAGGGGATTCACCCTTGTTGAGGTGCTGATTGTCATCAGTATCATCGCNATACTCGCCTCGATCAGCTTTGCNGGTGTCCGCATCGTNCAGGAGAAGACCAGGGTGGCCCAGTCGCGAACCGAGGTTTCCCAGTTCACCCAGNCCATCGATCGNTACCAGACAGATGAAAAAATCTATCCGGGCATAGAACAGGAGAAGNTNACATCGGACGACAACCAGTTTCCGACCCTCTATGACCGGCTGCTGGGGGACCCCAAGCCGCGGGGCCCTGGTGGGCGCAGCTCTCCGTACCTGAAATTGACGAACTCGCGTATCGTCTTCGAAGATGAGGACTGGGATGAAGATACCGACGAACCGGAGGATCGCTGGCTGACCACTAACCGGTCAGAAAGGGAGAATTCCAAGATCAAGAAGTACTACCTCGATCCCTGGNGAAACGTCTACNTCTACCGTTGCAATAGGGGAAGAAAANGCGCGGGCTGGATGTTGTACCCGCGCAGCTACGATTTCTATTCTCTTGGCTCCAATGGGGAAGATGAAACAGTCCTGGGCGAAGAGCTGGACGACGATGAGAAGGATGATATTACGAACTGATGATGTCACGAACTTCTGAGACAAGCTCNAGTATTGATTCGGCTTNCGCCCCAGGCGGGAATTCCGGCTTTACGCTGATAGAGATCCTGATCGTTATGTCGATCATTGGAATTCTTGCCGGGCTGGTGCTCATCGCGATGGGATCCATTCAGAAGACGGCCAAGGACAGGGCCACAGAGGCGCTCGTCGAGCGCCTGACTCTGCAGATCGCCGATTACTATCGAAAGAGAGGCGCCCTGCCTGAAGATGGTTATGACACGGAAGTGAAGTTCAGAGGCAAGTCTCTNAAGGGCTCGGCGGCTCTCTATCACCAGCTGACCAGTGATATTTTCGAGCGCACCTTCATCGCAGGGGAGCGACGGGAAGACAGGCGGGATCCGGTGGCGAAGTTTGAAAACTCCGATCTCGTGATCGATGATGAAGCCATCAAATGGATAATCGATGGGCACGGAACGCCGATTCATTACGACAATTTGACCGGGCGCCTGGATCCTCCGGAGAATGACATGGCGGCCGATCCGGATTCGAAATATGCGCGCTGGCGGTTTACGGTCGGCTTTGATTCCCATTACGAGATCTGGTCCATCGGCATGCGCGAGGCGGCTGAGGAAGATGAGCTCCGCGTCATCGAGGACTCCACGGAGGAAGAAGCCTATGATGAATTCTGAATCGGTAAAAACAGGTTCCGGGCTCGATACCCGCGGCGGTTTTACGATGATCGAATTGATGGTCGTGGTGGCGATCATCATCATGGCAACGGGGATCATGGGGCCGACGATCGCCGACTTCATGAAGAATCGCCAGCTCGAGGGCGTGAGAGGCCAGTTCGGCAATATTTTCAATATGGCTCGGCTGCAGGCGGTCAACCAGCGCCGTGACATCAGCGTTGTTTTCTTTCGGGAAGGCCCCCGGGTTTTCGACGAGCTGCGCAGCGAGTTCATCGACAATGACGTCTGGTATCCGGGTACTTCTCCCCTTGGGGAGAAGGACCCTGCGATGTGGTATGCCCTCGGTTTCGCCAGGGGGACCACGAGCTACAATCCAAAACACGAAGAGCCGGGTTTCGTGCTTGGTGAAGGCCTGAGTGTTCCTCCTTTCGAAAAATGGAAGGAGCAGAATAAGAGCACGGCTTCAAGAACGAAAAGATCAAGGAGCGCCGGGCGCAGCTCCCGTTCAAGACGGACAAGCAGCGGGCGCGCCAGGCCCGCCACCACCAAGTACAGACTCAACGGTCTTTTCAAGGTCACGTTCAATCGCAACGGTACCCTTGTCTTCAGCAATGGCTGCAGCGATGTTCCCACCTCGGTATACAACAACGAAGAAAACGGGGGGCCGAGGACGGCGGACCTGGTGATCCTTCAACTGGATGCGACCCCCGCCTGTTTCATCGATATGCGGCCTACCGGCCAGGTCCGCAGCAAGACGGTGTCACTCGCAAAGAGCCCGAAGCAGCGTGGAGATGTAAGCGCGGTTGGTATGGCCGCTAGTGGTTCGCGACGCCTGGGCAGAAAGAAATCAGGAAGGTGAAGTTCATGAGCCTCAACATTTCATCGAGAATGAAGCCTGGTTGCCGGGAGGAGTCCCTCCGCAGCGATCGCGGTGATGGATTCACGCTGATTGAAATCCTCATCGCCACCTCGATATTGACTCTCGGGCTCGTCGGGATCCTGGCGCTCTTCCCCGTGGCGATCAAGGCCGGGAGCTCGGTGGTGGAGTCCTCCAACGCGGTGGTGATCGGGCAGTCGGTTGTCGATTCGATTCGCAGCGGGATTCGAAACAGCAAGGGGCTCTCGAAGTATCAGCATTCGTACTTCCTCCTGCGTCACGATGGGGTCGAGGATAAGGCCCCCTCGGACCCCAAGCTGGTGAGCCCCAAGGGTGACTACTACATTCTCCTGCCGCGTTTCAAGACGGGGAGGAAGTTTCGAGGTCGCTCCGCGCGGGCCGATTCCCTCAGCCGCGGGAAGCTCTTTATCTACCCCGAATCGGACACCAGGACGCCCAGCGGCGGCGGCAACGCGCTGGCTGCCGATGATGATGGAGATGATTTCCAGAAGGAAAACGAGAGCGGGGACAGGCGGGAGACCTACCGCGTTTTGAAGGTCTACAGGCTCGGGCAGAAGCTCATCCCCGGGGGTGATCCCGACGATATTGGTGGATTTGACGCTGCCTTCCTCAGCGGCAAGCGTGTTCTCAGCGATATGACCATCGAGACCCTGCGGCAGTATTCCTACGCTATCAAGGTTCGAAACAGCTATTACGATGCTGATTATTCCGAGAGCGCTGGTTCCTACACGCCGGCCAACAAGCTCTATCATTTTACGGTACTGATCTTCAGGGGCTTCCCTGAGCGGGAATTGAGGAGTGATGAAACGATCGAGCCGGTCATGAAGGTATATTTCGAGGCCGCCATATGATTTGCGAAGTGACACCCGGGAAGAAGATTACCCCGCAGGCGCCCGCGTTCGGAGGGGGGAAGGGAACCGAGGCGGGCTTTACCCTCATCGAACTGATGGTGGCTCTCGCTCTCTCGGCGATCCTCTCCATCATGATCATGATGGTTTCAACCAGCGCCCAGGAGACCTATACCTCGACCCTGCAGAAGGTAGAGGTATACAATCGGTTCCGCCTCGCCCTCAGCACCCTTACGGCTGATTTTTCAGCCTGGATCCCCACCCAGGAGCTGGAATTCTACTCTGATGGAAAGGGCGGCGCCGGCAGGCGGAATTTCCATTTTGAGATGGGCGAAGAAATTTCCGATACCAGGGATGAGCATGGGTTCGGTGTCGTGGACGGCGGCATCATCAAGGAGTATGACGAGTTCGCCCATATCATTCAGCTGCACTATCAGAGCAAGGAGAAGCAGCAGATGCTGGATGGGGACACGTCCGCGAAGACCCACGACGCCTACCAGGTCTATTTCCGGGCGATGACCTATATCGAGGGTCAGAACCGCGAGGCCAATATCGAGTACATGCTCGCAGATCCTTCCAAGCCCTTTAAGAATGGGATCCCCCAGCCTCCTGACACGGTCGAGATGGACAAGGTGCGGGACCTGGTCCTCTACAAGATCGTGCGTTTCTTTCGCATCGACAGCAAGTTGATCACCAATTTCAACAGGTATCCGGTCGAGAGGCGGATTGTCGAGGTTGCGACCAACGTTACGGACTTCCGAGTTGAATACATGAGCGACAATCCGTTCAACCGCAGCCGTCGAAAGGGCGCCCCGAAGTTCCGTACGCCGGAAGAAGACTACGATGATCCCATTGAGCGGTATACGCGTCCGCGGCGTCAGAGGGGGAGGAACGGCTTCGTCTACACCAAGACGTTTGGCTACGGGAGCGTCAAGCTCGGCAAGAAATTCCCCCTCGCCATCGCCCAGACCGCTGTGTGGGGCGATGCCAACCTGAGAAACGCCGGCAAGCGGCCGCAGCCCGTGAGGGTAGGATTCACCGGTAATCCCGACATCAGTTTTGCCGAGATCGTACCCGGTGACCGAGTCTATATTTTCACCGAGGCCGAGCGTGGGGGCAAGAAGGCCGGAGGAAACGTGGCCGGGCGCCTGGCGGCGTTTCCCTCTGGCGACTACACGGTAAAAACAAATATCAACGGCATGCTGGAGTTCGTCGAGGATATCGACAGCTCGCTATGGGGGGGCAAGGATCAGCCCGGGGTCCGCTACAAGGCGGCCTTCATGCCCGCCGCCCTCAGGTTGACCCTGCGGATGGTCGATGACAACGGCCTGAACCCCAAGACCATGCAGCAGGTCGTCTGGCTTCGCAGGAAGTCGCGCTGAGGCGCGGGCGGCTCAGACCTTCTCCGGATTCATCGACATGAGGAACTCGGCATTGGCCTTGTTGCTCTTGAGCTTGGTCGTGAGCAACTCCATGGCTTCCGCCGGGTTCATGTCGCTGAGCACCTTTCGAAGGACCCAGATCCTGCGTTGTTCCTCCGAGTTGAGGAGGAGTTCTTCCTTGCGCGTCCCTGAGCGAGTGATGTCGATCGCCGGCCAGACCCTCTTATCGGCCAGGCGGCGGTCGAGGTGCAATTCCATATTTCCGGTGCCCTTGAACTCTTCGAAGATGACCTCGTCCATACGGCTTCCCGTTTCGATCAGGGCAGTGGCGATGATAGTCAGGCTGCCGCCTTCTTCGATGTTTCTCGCGGCTCCGAAGAAACGCTTGGGCTTCTGCAGGGCGCTGGCGTCCACTCCACCGGAGAGGATTCTCCCGGAGTGGGGGACCTCGGTATTGTAGGCGCGTCCGAGCCGGGTGATCGAATCGAGCAGGATGACGACATCCCGTCCGTACTCGACCATCCGCTTCGTTTTTTCTATCACCATCTCGGCAACCTGTACGTGACGGGAGGCGGGTTCGTCAAAGGTAGAACTGATGACCTCTCCCTTGACCGATCTCTCCATGTCGGTCACCTCCTCAGGTCGTTCATCTATCAGCAGCACGATGAGATCGACTTCCGGGTTGTTCTTGGTGATGCTGTGGGCCATCTTCTGCAGCAGGATGGTCTTGCCGGTTCGCGGCGGCGCCACGATAAGCCCCCGCTGCCCCTTGCCGATTGGCGTGACGAGGTCCACGATCCTCATGTCGAGTCCTTCGGGCTCCAGTTCCATCACCAGGCGCTCCTCGGGATAGAGCGGAGTCAGGTCGTCGAAGTTCGCCTTGCTGATGAGGTTCTCGGGCTCCTCATAGTTGATTGCCTCGACCCTCAACAGCGCGAAATACCTTTCGTTTTCTTTTGGCGGCCGGATCTGCCCGGAGATGACGGTTCCGGTGCGCATGCCGAAGCGCCTGATCTGCGATGGTGACACATAGATGTCATCGGGACAGGGAGAGTAGCTGTAGCGGGGGGAGCGGAGAAAACCGAAACCATCCTGCAGGGTCTCGAGGACTCCTTCACCAAACATGAGGCCGCTCTTGTCGGTGCGTTCCTTGAGGATCTTGAAGATGAGGTCCTGCTTCTTGAGCCCGGCATACTCCTGCACGCTTTCTTCCTTGGCCAGCTCATGCAATTGGGGGATGGACATCTTCTGGAGCTGCCCGATATGAAGGTCTTCGCCGTCGGAGTCTTTTTTCTTTTCAGCCAGGGCCTCGGCTTCTTTCTCGAGATCCTCATCGCTGGGCAGGCCATAGGCCGCTTCTTCGCTCTTGCTCTTGCCCCTGCTCTTGCCCTTGGAGGCCTTGCTTGATTTACCGGTTTTTTTCTTTGTTGATTTTGCCTTAGCCACGATCACTCACTCTTTCTCTGTAAAATCTACAGCCAGCAGGCTCTCGTAGAGAGACTCAACCTGCCGCCGCGTTTCATCCAGACTGCCTGAATTATTGATAATCGAACCTGCCAGACTTATTTTTTCCTTCTCCGGGGCCTGGAAAGATTCCCTTCGTTCTCGTTCACCGGGCTCCCACCCTCTCGTTTTTACCCTTGTTTCACGGATCGCTTCATCTGAATTGACGAAGATGATCTCGTCACAGAAACCACGAAGGGGAGAGGAGGCCAGCAGCGGTACGTCCAGCACCAGCAGCTTCCCGTCACCCTCCCTGAACGCGTCGATTTTCTTTTCGATTCGTTTTCTCACCTCGGGGTGAAGCAGTTTTTCCAGGCGAACAAGCTCCTGGGCATCGGAGAAGACCTTCTCCTGGATCTTCTTCCGATTTACCTTTCCGTCCGCGCCAATGACCTCATCTCCCCACCATTGGCGCAGCATCGACTTCGTCTCTTCCTGCTCAATCAGCTCGTGGGCGATCGCATCAGCGTCCAGGATTTCCGCCCCCAGAGCGGCGAACATTTCCGTCACAGTGCTTTTGCCGGATCCTATGCCGCCGAGAACGCCCAATATCATTTGGTACTCTGCAATCCGTCCATCCGCCTTTCTTCAGCACAGCGCATCCGGGGCGGCCTGGACATCCAGCCAGCCCAGCTTCGGTCCTCTAATTGAGGGGGCCGTGGCCGGACGGCTTCATCTAATTGTGTAGGTGTGGAAATAAAACTCGGGAAGTGTTCCAGGCCGGCAGTTGATCGCCCCCTGAGCTTCGATCCCGTCATGGTTCGCGACGGGAGCCCGGCATGTTCTTCCCCGACCGGGAGAGGCCGGAGGGAACAAATAATCAATCAGCAGCTTGGTATTCTCTTCAGCTTCTTCTTTTTTTACGGCCAGGGCGTTTTTTAACCGCAGAGGCCGCTCGATCCGCCCGGATACGCCGGACAGACCGCTCCGGCACCCGAATATTACCTTACCATGGGAAACCCCGGCAAGATTACCGCTCCTTGTCCCCGTTCTCGGTAAGCCACCTTCAAGAGCCTGTAGAATGCCTCTAAAAGGCTCTATTCGCCGGAATAACCGGTTTCTGGGGTCAGCGGAGAAGGGTGCCGCTGCATATTCTTCTCTCTCAGGGTATCCTTACCTGTCGTACATCCTCGTGTCAAGGAGTATAGACCTTTTTTCTCGGGACATTGTCACTGGCGCCGTTTACGAAACCTTTTGAGCCATCGACGGTTCCGTTCTTGACAGGTATGCATGTACCCATAAAATCGTAGGCTAGGTCTCCAAGCTGTTTAGACCGATTTCATTCGAATTTAACCAGGTAAGTTGAGCGAACGACCTGCTCGCCCCTTCTATGGGGTTGGTTTCGGTTTGTTTGCATGCAGGAGGAACCCTCATGGCCCAAAGGGAAGGCTCTGTTTATTTGATGCTGTTCGTGGTTGCGATGATGCTGTTCGTGCTTGTCACGGTCGGCTTCATTATGAAGATCCAGGAGCGCGACAAGCTTCAAGATGACCTGGGGAAAGCCAGGGATAATGTCGCTGATGGCGTAGATGCGAATAAGTTGCTCGCCGGTGAGCTGAGGTCCCTCAAGGGTCTTGTCGTCGGTGAGAACCGTATCGATGAATTCAACGATACCAGCGCCCTGAAAGAGAACGTGAAGTCGACCCATCTTTCCAGCGTTCTCAGTTCGATCAATCAGGCCAATAAGGATCTCAACAGGAAGCCTCATCCGGAATTCGCCAACCTGCTTGATCCCTACTCCCAGTTCCCTGGAATCTTCAAGGAGTACCAGAGCATTCGCGACGAGGCTATAGCCGAGCGGGATACGGCGGACAAGACCTTTACCGCCGCTATCGGGAGCCGCGAAGAGACGATCAAGACGCTTACCAAGGACCTGCAGGAGCAGAGAGCCCAGGTGGCCGAGGCCCAGCAGCAGTACGAAGACTGCCAGAGCAGTCACCTGACGTCCGTTGAACGCCTGAAGCAGGAGTTCGAGGACAAGGAGGAAGAGTGGACCGAGAAAGAGCTGAGCTCGAATCGTCAGCTGCAGCGTAAGGACTCAGAGATCAGCACCTTGCACATTCTCGTGAAGAAGTTGCAGTCGAAGGACCGCCAGCTCCTCACCCTCGCTGATGCCCATCCTGACGGGAAGCTCGTTCACGTGTCCAACGACCTGGGCAAGGGATGGGTGAACATCGGCCGCAAGAACCATCTCAAGAACGGCCTGATTTTCAGGGTCTATCGTCCGATCAAGGGTGGTAAGAAGATGTTCAAGGGCCGGGTGGAAGTTCGCCAGGTCGACGAGCTCTCCGCCGAGGTCAGGGTCATCGAAGAGGTCGAGCCCCTGAGAAATCCGATCGCCGCGGGTGACCTGATCACCAGTCCTTTCTACGACCAGAAAGAAGAGCCGATCTTCGTCTTTGCCGGAACCAAGCTTACCAGCCAGGAGATGACCGAGGATTTCCTCCGGGCCAAGCTGTCCGGCTATGGCGTCCTGGTCAAGGGCAACGTGGATATCAACACGAGCTATCTCGTGGCTCTCGAAGACTACGAGAAGACTACCGAGTTCAAGGTGGCCGAGCGTCTTGGAGTTCCTATTCTTCGCGAGAAGGAACTCATGGAATTTATCGGTTACTGATCAGGGTAGAGTCGGTTCTTTGCAGCCCGCCCCGAAGTGGGGTAGAATCGCTCCCTTTGATAGGTAAGCCTTTGTGGCGTCCGGACAGGTGTTTTGCACCGCGTTTTACCCGTCTCCCGAGCTTTGTAGCTTGATAAGGCGGCGTGGAGTCCCCCTTTCCTGTTGAGGTGGGCAGACGCGGAGGCAGCTGCCGGGTCGCGGCGGCGAAGGGCGGGGAAAGCCGGAGATAACAGCCGCTTTCCCGGCTTGAACTTCGTCACCAACGGGGTTTCGGCTCTTCAAGGTCATTTACCTGGAGTTGCCGGATTCGTTCCTCAAGGCAGGATAACCCAAGTAATCCAGATTATCCTGGCAACCCCAGGTGACTGAGGTGGTGTTATGCGCGAAGTACGCATGACTTTCGGGCAGCATCTCGAGGAACTCCGCAAAAGGATCCTCTTCGCCCTCCTCTACGTGGTCGTTGGCGTGGTAGTGGCTCTCGCCATCGAGAAGCCGCTCATGCAGATCACGCTCAAGCCTCACCAGCAGGCGTTCAGAAAAGCTCAGAAGAAAAAGTTGCTCGAGCGTCTGGATACCCATCTTGAAGATCTCCGGGCAATTGGCGTATCCCCGGATGACTCCGGGGAGGGCGGCCGTTTCAGCGACACCGACTGGCAGGTTCTGTTCAAGGGGGAGGTGAAGCGCAAGGCCGTTCTCAGGGAACTCTCTGCGCCATTCGAAAGTTTCGCCGGTAAGCTTGAGCAACTCCTGCCTTCTCTGCCCCAGGAGGAGCGAGCGCTCTTTGAGGAGGCCTACCGTGAGCAAGGCGCCAGCCTGGCCGCCGCTATCGATGAGCGTTTCGCGACATTGGGAGAATTCGAATCGGTCTCCGAGATCCCCAGGCGATTCAAGACCCTGGAAAATAATCTTCGCGCCCTGAAGAAAGATTCTGTCCGTACGGATGATTTCCTCCTGGGAGGGTGGGGGGAAGACCTGGAGAAGCCGATCCGCGAGCTCGAGGAGTTTAACCAGTCGCTCGACAGTCGGCGGGAAAAGGTCAGCGCCAGCGAGCTCACGATCGAGAAGCTTGAAGAGGTGGGGAGCGATTCAGAGATCGAAGCGCATCTCCTGGGGAGCCTGAGGGGTCTCGACGAGATCGTCGAGGGCATGCAGGCAACCGAGGAGGCGCGCATCATGGTGATCTCCTACCTTGAGCAGTTCTACACACATCTCAAGGTAGCCATCATCTTCGGGCTCCTTCTCACGTTCCCGTTCGTTCTCTACGAAGCGTGGAAGTTCGTGGGCGCGGGGCTCTACAAAAGCGAGCAGCGCTACGTGCTGACGTTCCTGCCGTTTTCGATGGCCCTCTTCGCCCTTGGCGCCTTTTTCGGCTATACCATCCTGATCCCGGTGGCCCTTACCTTTCTTGCCACCTGGGGGGGCTCCGATATCGACCTGGCGTTCACGCTGGGCAATTACATCGGCCTGTTTTTCACTCTTACCCTGGTTCTCGGGCTGGTTTTCCAGACGCCCCTGGTCATGGTGTTCCTGAACCGGACAGGTATCGTGAGTGTGCAGGGTTTCAGGAAATCCCGGCGAATGGCTATCCTCATCGGGTTCATCTCTTCGGCTTTTCTTACGCCGCCGGATCCTTTCAGCCTCCTGCTGATGGCCTGTCCGCTCGTCCTGCTGTACGAGATTGGTATCCTGGTCTGCCGCCTGATGAACTTAGCCAGGAAAAAGAATGATGAGGAGGATGAAGATTGAAAATCGGCATCCTGGGCCTCCCGACAAGCGGGAAGACCACCCTCTTCAGCCTTCTTACCGAATTCTATGACGAGCCGGATCATTCCCATGGCGGCAACAAGCCTGCTGTGCGTTCGGTCAAGGTCGCTGATCCGCGCCTGGAGAGGCTGCGCGATGACTACCAGCCGCAGAAGTACACTCCCGCGTCCCTCCAGTTCCTGGACTTTCCCGCCATGTCGAGCGAGAGCTCCAGGGGAGGGCTCGCCGACCTGCTGGCTCCCGCCCGCGAGCTGGAAACCCTGATTGTCGTATTGAGAGATTTTGAGTCGCCCGGACAGGACGCCCCCGACCCGCTGGGAGATCTCACCGAGGTCCAGGGCGAGTTTATTATCGCGGACCTCGTTGTCGTGGAGAAGCGGCTGGAGAAGCTCGAGGAGCGAAGCAGGAAACCGAATTTTGATGATGATGACAAGCGGGAGCAGGCGCTCCTCGGTGAGATCAGCGAACACCTGGAGTTGGAAAAGCCCGTATCCAGCTTTCCTCTCGACGAGCTCCAGAGGAAGGCGATCGGCGGGTTCGGGTTCCTGAGCCTGAAGCCGTACCTGGTCGCGGTCAACTCCGGCGAAGGCGGTGGTGAAACCGGCGAGGATGAAATCAGCTCGGTGACAGGCGGGGAGACGCTGCGCTGCAACGCGCTCAACGAGCTGGAGATTCTCCAATTGCCGCCGGAGGACCAGGGGGTTTTTCTCGAGGAATACGGAATCGAGAGCCTGAGCCGGGAGCCGATTATCGCCTCCGCCTACCGTACCGCCGGCCGTATCAGCTTTTTTACCGCCGGAGAGAAGGAGGTACGGGCCTGGACCATCCGCGATGGAACCGTTGCCGTCGACGCCGCCGGCGAGATTCATACTGATATCGCGCGCGGTTTTATCCGGGCCGAGATCGTCAGCTACGGAGACTATGTCGCCAGCGATGGTATCAAGGGTGCCAGGGAGAAGGGTCAATTCCGTCTCGAGGGGAAGACCTATACGATGGCCGATGGAGATATTGTCGAGTTCAGGTTCTCGGTCTGAAGAGGCAGGTCTCGCGGTGGAGCGCAGGCGGTCTGGTCACCTGCTCCACCGTCGCGAGAGATTTCTTTTTTCAGGCTCCGGGGGCGTCTTTTCGGCGTTGACTCGCTGGCGCCCCTTTGCTATTATCCGCTCCCGCTTTAAACGGCGGGACGGTTGAAATACCGAACAGTTCGCGGACTTTCATGGCTGGCGGATCCAGCCTGCTCGCCGGCTCAAGGGTCATACCATTGGTGGAGGACGAGCCTGGCGACGGTCGTGTTGAGACCGGTGGAGTACTCAGTGCCAGCCGGGTTCGCGGGTTCGACTTTATTTTCCTTTCAGTAGAGTGAAGGTGGTTTTTCCCCGGGTGGGAGAACTGGTATCGACGACTCAGGACCTGTCGATTGCAGTGGACCTCCATCGTCTTGAGAAAGCTCAGGCGAAACGGAGGTGAACTGCTCCTCGCGGCGCGATGAGATTGCCAGCGGTCTGGCCGGCTTCGGTGTGGAGTCCGGTTCCCGCGAGATTTCGCGAGCGAAGAGCGGCCCGCTGTTTCCCCGGTTGGTTTCCGGCATCGGCGGGTTGAGGAATTGAGCAGGACAGCGGAGGCCTGGCGTACCCGGCCGAAGGGTCCGGCGGCGTTTTCGCCCATCGGGAAGTGGTGAATTGAAACGAGGAAGTGTCTGGAGAGCCTAGAGAGAAAGAGAAAAAAGAAGTGAAGAGGCGGGTTTCTTTTTTCACCGCGTTCAGGTGGGCGTGGCGATGGAATCCCTACTTCGACCATCGTAATTGGTCAGAACGGTAACGGTCTCAGTGAAGACGTGGCGTCCGTATGCAGAGGGAAAGAGCTGCGGGGCGGACGCCGCAGGGGAGACTCCGGCGGGAGCCGGAGAACTCTGAGGCCGGGTGGAACTTTTCTGGCCCGAATGGGTGGCCGGAAGGGAAACGTGGACTAGCCTCATGAGAAGTGATCTTTTTACAGACTGCTTGACCTCCGCCCGGGGAGAGCTCCAGGCTCATTTCGGCCAGGAGTGCTTCGAGCGGTGGCTGGCGGACATTACGGTCCTGCCCTCCGATGAGGGGCGTGTCCGTCTTGGCGTTGCCAACCGGTTCCTCCAGGAATGGATTGAGTCGCGCTATCTTGACGGCATCAAGGAGGTGCTTGAGGGGCAGGCTGGCAGAGAGCTCGATCTTGACATCGCAATCGATCCCGTGCTGTTCAGGAAACAAAGGGAAGAGCAGAAGCGGCTCTTCTCATCCGGCGAGGCCGTCGAGGTCAGTCCGGCGCGGCGGACCAGGTTGCCTGCCTGGGGCGGCCAGGGCCGCGCAAGGGAGGCCAGCGCGAGGCGGGGAGCGGGCTGCGAACTGGAGAACTTTGTCCAGGGAGAGTCCAACCGCCTGGCCTGCAGGGCCGCCTTGGAAGCGGCCTGCTCGCCCGGGGTGTTCTACAATCCGCTCTTTATCTGGGGAGGATCAGGGGTTGGAAAAACCCATCTTCTTCGCGGCATCGAGTCCGCAGCAGAAGCCGGCCTGAAGATCCGGTATGTCAATTCAGAGCGTTTCTTCAATCACTTCGCCGCCAGTATCCAGGACGGATCCATCGACAAGTTCCGCAGGCTCTACCGGTCCCTTGACCTTCTGCTGATCGACGATGTCCAGGACCTGTCGACGAAGAAGAAGACCCAGGTCGAGCTCCTGCACACCATGGATCACCTGGTCAATGCCCGGCGCCAGGTCGTGGTGACCTCCAGCAGGGGGCCGCGGGACCTGGATGAGCTTTCGCCCTCGCTCAGGGGCAGGTTTCTCAGTGGCCTCGTGGCGCGAATCAAGCCGGCTGACTACAAGATGAAATGCAAGATCATTCGCCATCACTGGATCAGGCTGGGCTCGAGGAGGGGGGGCGGCGCTAGAGAGGCCAGGGGGGAGCTGGATTCGAAGGTCCTCGAGCTGCTGGTCCACGGCATCCACGGAGGTGTCCATGAATTGCTCGGAGCCGTACTGCAGCTGGATGTTCATGCGCGGGTTCTCGGCCGTCCCCTCGACGTCGCCGAGGCGCGAAGGGTGCTGGCCGACAGGATCGGCGGCTCCCGGGCAGGTCCGTCCATGGATAAAATCAAGCAGGTGACCGCTGATTATTTCAACTTGCCGGTGATGGAGTTTTCGTCCTCCAGCCGGCTTCGCCCCGTGGCCTTCGCCCGCCAGGTGGCGATCTACCTTGTCCGCCGGTTTACGCGAATGTCCTTTTCGGAGATCGGCAGGAACTTCGGAAATCGCAACCACACGACGGTAAGATGTGCTGTAGGGAAGATCGCCGGTCTGCTCGAAGCCAATGATCCGATGGTCTGTACTCCCGTGTACGCGATCATCGACCGGCTCGAAGACTGAGTAGCTTTGCCCGGGTGGAATCGATTGGGCTGATACTCATGCCAGCACAGAATAACGAAGATAGCGTGGTAGAGGACTCGCTCCTGGCCCTGCCGGGAGTCAATCGTCAACGCGCGGAGGCTTTGAGCCGCCTGGGGGTTTTCCGTCCAGGTGACCTGCTGCGTCATTTCCCCCGGCGTTACCAGGATCGCAGGAACGCGAAGACGATCGAATCCAGTTCTGTCGGCGAGCAGGTAGTCCTCACCGGCCAGCTGGAGCGCTGCCGCGGCAGACGCCTGGGGCCGCGTCGCCACATGCTCACGGCCACTCTCAGGGACGACAGCGGGGAGCTTGACCTGGTCTGGTTCAACCAGCCCTATCTCGAGAAGAGTCTCCACCCCGGTGATTTTCTCTGCGTCTTCGGGAAGATCGCGGAACACTCCGGACGGCTGCAGATCGTCGCGCCGGAATTCGAGGTCGTGGCGAGTGACGGTGATGGTGGGAGCGCGGAGGACAGCATCGATCTGAACAGGGTGGTGCCGATCTATCCCCTGAAAAGGGGGCTTACCCAGAGACACCTGAGGCGCCTGGTGGCGGGGGCCCTCGATGATTTCCAGGCAGGGAGAGAAGGGGACGGGTTTCCCTCTGTGGACGAGACGCCCTTTGATTTTTTTCTCGATGAAGGAACTCTCAGGGAGGGGAGGATTCTCTCCGATGGAGATCTCGGGCCAGGGCTCGTGGAGGCCTACCGCTGGATTCACTTCCCTCCGGATTCACCAGAGAGCGGTTCGGGAGATGACCGCCTGGATCTCGACGCGCGCGAGTACTGGGAGGTCTGCAGGGATAGCGCGCGGGCAAGGCTGGCCTTCGAGGAGCGCTTCGCTTTTGCCACGAAGATTGTCATGAGGGGTCGACAGTTTCGGGATTCCGATACAGAGCCGCTCAAGACAGATGAAGCCCTCGACGAGAAGATCAGGTCCGTCTTTCCGTTCAAGTTTACCGCCGAGCAGGACAAGGCTGTCGAGGAGATCAGCGCTGATATGGCATCGGGGCATCCGATGTACCGGCTCCTGCAGGGGGACGTGGGTACGGGCAAAACGGCGGTGGCGCTCTACTCACTGCTGATCGCTGTCCGCAACGGACGCCAGGGGGCCATCATGGCGCCAACCGAGGTGTTGGCTCAGCAGCACTATACGACGATCAGGAAATACCTCGCCGGGCACCCGGCGGTCAGGATCGCGCTGTTGACCGGTGCGGTAACCGGCCGGCGCCGCCGGGAGCTCCTCGAGGAGCTCGCCGGGGGAAAGATACATATCGTGGTCGGAACCCACGCGCTGGTGCAGGAAACAGTCATCATGAAGAACCTCGGGCTGGCGATTATCGATGAACAGCATCGTTTTGGAGTGAATGAACGATCCAGGCTGCGAAAAAAGGGACAGGAGCCGCACATCCTCGTCATGACGGCGACTCCGATTCCCAGGTCTCTCTGTATGACCATTTACAACGACCTGGATCTGTCGATCATCAAAGAGCGTCCGCCGGGCCGTCAGCCGGTGCAGACCTACCTGGTCAAGCCGGAGAAAAAATCCGACTCAATCGATTTTGTCCGCAAGGAGCTGCGGGCCGGCCGCCAGGCGTTTTTTGTTTATCCCCTGGTTGAGGAATCGGAAAAGCTCGATCTGCCCGCGGCGGTGGCGGGGCGGGAGCGCCTTGCCACCGAGGTCTTTCCCGAATACCGGGTCGGCCTGGTACACGGGAGATTGAGCAGCGAGGAAAAAGACGAGGCCCTGGAGTCGTTTCGCGCCGGGCGGACACAGATCCTGGTCGCGACCTCGGTCATAGAGGTCGGGATCGACGTGCCTAACGCGACGGTTCTCTATGTCGAGAATGCCGGGCGTTTCGGCCTGGCCCAGCTTCATCAGCTGCGTGGACGGGTGGGGCGGGGAAGCCATGGCGGATATTGCTTCGTGAGCCTCGAGGGTAGCGGAGAGGAGGCTCTGAAGCGTCTCGATATCTTCGCCGGCACCGATGACGGTTTCAAACTCGCGGAGGAAGACCTTCGCCTGAGAGGACCCGGGGATTATCTCGGGATCCGCCAGTCGGGTTTGCCTTTTGGCGGTTTCGGCAATCCCGTGCTGAATGTAGAGGCTTTCAAGAAGGTCAGGACGCTCGCTGAAGACTTCTGGGAGCGTCCTGAAAGCGCTGCATTCATCGACCGCTGGGGAGCGATCCTGGGCCTCGAAGAGTCGCCTGAGGAAGCGATTATGGGCCTTGATTAGGCAAAAAAGTGGCCAGATCGGCTGGTTGGTTGGCTGTTAGGTGTTATTCTTATATAGCAGTGTCCCGACAGTTCAACTTTCATTTGGTTGGCCAATAATCGGTGTGCTAAGATAAACAGTCAGTACGAAATGACCCTTTAACGGGTTTCTAAAGCATTTTCCCCGCCTTCTTCCGGTAACGATTCGGCAGGCTCAACTAAAGAGTGTGTCTCGGTTTCAGTATTGCCGAATATAGAGTTTATAAGGAGTTACCGAGTTGAAGAGGGTCGAGGAGCCCCGAGACAGGTTTCGCTCGGGGGGTAACTATTAGCGGGGTCTTCCAGGCAATACCTGGCAGGTCCGGTTGAGGAAAGGAAATTGGGGGTAATCTGATGCGTCAAAACATCACGGTGGCGTTGCTGGCAATTTGCGTAACTCTTTTGGCCGTCAATGTCGTTCAACAGATGACTCGTCCCGTGTTCCCGGCGGCCTTCGGCCAGGCGGTAGGAAATACCCAGGGCAATTACATTCTTGCCACGGGCATGTCCACGACCGGCAACAGCAACATGCTTTATATTCTGGAGGTTCCCACGAGGAAGCTCGCCGCCTATAGCGTCAAGACCCGCGGAATAGAATATATGGGAACCCGCGAGATCACCTGGGACCTGAAGCCTGAGGAGTTGACTCCTAAAAGTGGGAAGTTGTCAGTCAAGGCCGTCAAGGATGCTATTCAGAAGCAGGCGGCAGGTGGCAGAAAGAAATAACGTTCTTAAAAGCAAGTGAAGTGTCTGAGTCTGAAATAAACGAGGAAATGAGCGAGGTCCTGTAAAGTGAGTGAAATGAGCTTTAAAGAGGCTGCCAGCGAACTCGGTATCTCCGAAGAGGAGCTCGAGAAGCTGGTCGCTTCAAACGAGATCGCCAGTACAAAGGATGGCGACAGTCTCCTCTTCACGAAAGAGGCGATCGACAACTATAAAAACCAGGGTGAGGCCGAGATTATTCTTTCGGATGACGATCTCGACATCCTCGGCGATGACGAAGATGAGATTGATTTCGGTATCGATCTCACCGGCGGAGATGCTGAGGCTGATGATGGCTCGTCTCCTGATGTTGCCGATATAGCGGCCGAGGATGACGCCGGCGGCTCGGTGGGCGATGAGACCGTGCTCGACATCGGGAGTCTTCTCGACGATGACGACGATAGCGAAGGTACCACCCCGATCCCCGGAGCTGAAGATTCGGGTGACGAAGGAGGTCTCGGCGACGAGACTCTTCTCGACACGGACATTCTCGACCTCGGCGATGATGATGCCGACACCTTCGAGCTCGATACGACCGAAGACACTTTGCTCGATCCGACCGAAGAAGGCTCTCTTCTTCGTGGCGGCGGAGCGCGTGTTATGCAGATGAAGAGGCGCAAGAGCCACGCGCCCTGGACCGTCCTGCTGTCGTTTGCCGGCCTCGCGCTTCTGATCCCCCTGGCTGTTCTCCTGGGAACGGTCCACAATGAAGGGCTCACGGTGGGGCGCGGAGAGTTTACCCAGGCTCAAGAGCGCCATCCCCAGACCTGGATCAAGGAGTGGGGAGGCTACTTTGATTTTGTCCACGATCTTGCGGAGATGTTCAGGAAGTAATTCTCGTACGATTTCCTGTTTCAGAGCGAAATGGACCGGTCTTCCGCGTTAAAGACGCGCTGTGCCGGAATGAGAATCAAAAGAAGGGCTGTCACGCGTAAATGCGGGGCAGCCCTTCTTTTATGAGAAATTCTCACGGGTGAAGATGAAGTACCGATAAAAGCTCTTTTCATGTTCTCGGCAACCTGTTATATATTTCTCAAATAAGATTGGACCTCGGGATTCATCCAGCCTTCCGGCGTGGTGAAATCCACCGTATAGGGCGGCGTTCAAGAGTTAAGAAGGAAGAGAACAGAAGGGAAGTGAAGTCATGAGGAAGCTCGTGGTACGCGGGTTGGTTATGGTATGTGTATTGCCCCTGTTGGTCGGTTGTGTCTCGTATGGCGAATACAACAGGCTCAAGGGAGAGCTCGAGCTCGCCGAACAGGCGAATCGGCAGTTGATCGACCAGTACAACAGGCTGCTGGTAAAAACGAATCGACAGGCCGCCGAGGGTACGATCTCGGAGGAGGAGCATAAGGCCGCCCTGGCCCAATTAGCCGCTCTGCGGGAGCAGCTCAAGGACCAGGAAGGAGCCAGCTTCTCGAGCGANGATTTGCCCGAGGGGGCGAAAATCGAGGAGGGAGGCATCAGCCTCGGTTCGGGTCTTCTCTTCAACTCGGGGATGGCCAGTCTGAAGAAGGCTACGCATTTCCCGGCCCTCGACCAGCTTGCCGGAAGCCTCAAGGGAAAATACGCCGATTACAATATCATCATCGAGGGGCATACCGACAACGAGCCACTCAAACAGACCAAGAAGCTCTATGAGTATAATTTGAAGCTCGGTTTCGAGAGGGCTACGAACGTCTTCAAATATCTCAACCTGAAGCATGGTGTTCCCGAGGCCCGGGTCACTATCTTCAGCTACGGAATGAGCAAGCCGCTCAACCCTGATACGGCCAGTACGAAGGCCGGNCGGCGTGAAAACCGCCGAGTGGTCTTCCGTCTCGCCCAGCGTATTCAGTAGACTGCCAGGCTGAGTTGTCGAAGAAGGGTATAGCCATGAGCAGTTTCCGGCTGCGTATGCTGGCTGCTGTCCTGTCGGTCCTCTTCCTGCCCGGCTGCGGATCCTACGAGAGACTCAAGGGAGAGCTTGATCGGGCGGAGAGGGCGAACGAGCAGCTCATCGACCAGTACAACAGGTTGCAGCAGCGCAGGGATGCCCAGAGGGCGGCGGTCGCCATTTCGCCGGGTGATATCGCGGGAATAGAGGGAGCTGAGGTCGAAGATGGAGGTTTGAGTCTTGGGGCGGGGTTCCTGTTCAATTCCGACGAAGCCGGCCTCAAGAGCGAACAGCTTCCTGTTCTCGATGAAGTGGCGAAGATGTTAAAGACCAAGTATTCCGGCCAGAAAATTATTGTCGAGGGGCATACGGACAATGAGCCCCTTGAGCAGGTCGCAGGAGCCAGCGAATACAATTTGAAGCTCGGCTTCGAGAGAGCCACGAACGTCTTCAAATACCTCAACCTGAAACACGGGATCCCCCAGGAGAGAGTCGCCATCTTCAGTTATGGAACGAGCAAACCCCTCAGCCCTGAAACCGGGCATTCGCCCGCGGAACGCAAAAAGAACCGCCGAGTGGTTTTTCGGCTGAGCGCACATCATTATTGACAGTGTTGGGCTGTCCTTACGGTAGGGCGTTCGCTCTTTCGGTCTTCCGAGAGGGCGAACGTCTTTTTTTGATTTAGAATGCATCCTGCTTGAGGTGATGTTCATTCGGGACAAGTGGCGGGACCGGAGGCTGGTATGAGCTCCAGTAAAGGGAATGAAGGGGCCCCGGGAGGGGGGACAGGGCTCCTGGGGCGTCTGAAATCAGCAGGCCTGGTACCGCGTAAATCCCTCGGTCAGCACTTTCTTCACGATCCCAGTATCCTGTCTTCGCTGGTCGAGTCCGCCGGGGTTGGCAAGGGCTCACATGTGCTCGAAATCGGAACGGGCCCCGGCACCTTGACCCGTGAGCTGGCCAGTCGAAGCTCCAGCGTATTGACGGTCGAGATAGATGAGAGAATGGGGGCTTTCGCGACCGCTGAGCTGGAGGGCTTCGATAATGTCGAGATACTTCAACTCGATGCCCTCGACAATAAGNGGAAGCTCCATCCGCTCCTGCTGGAGAGGCTCGAGGACCTGGGTGAGTTTACCTGGGTATCCAATCTGCCCTACAAGATCTCGACTACCGTAATCATCGCCCTGATGGAGTCGGCAGTATCCTGGCAACGGGCTGTTCTCACGGTTCAGCTCGAGGTTGCGGAGCGAATTTGCTCCTCTGCCGTAGTCCAGGGAAAGGGNAAACGGAAGCATTCCAGTTCACAGTCGAGCATAGGATACGGACCGGCTTCTCTCCTGGTCGGTTATTGGGCAAATGCCCGTTTCCTGAAAAAAATCGCTCCCGGCTCCTTCTGGCCACCTCCGAAGGTGGAATCAGCCGTTCTTTTACTCGAACCTCGCCACGAAGTCGTAACACAGGAAATTAAAAGAGATTACGTTTCTTTTTCTGGGTGGGTTCGAGTCCTCTTTCAGAAAAGAAGAAAACAGATCGGCGGGATATTGAAGAGTTTTTTGGGGCAAGATGCTACAGATAAAGTACTTACATTAAGAGAGCTGGACGCATCCCTGAGACCAGAGAACCTGGCCCTGGAAGATATTCGTTTTCTTTCCAGTCTTTTTCCTTTCAATAACGGTTGAAGAATCCTGAAACCGCCCCTAAAATCAAGGGTTTGAAGAAGTAATCTCTATTGGCTTCCCGGAAAAAAGAGGGGNTGGCCTCCCGATTCACACGCTTTTGTGATTGGGACGAGCGCCCTAGCCGGTGGCGCAACTACCCGGGAGTCGCCAGAGGGCCTGAAAACAGGCCGGAGAATGGTTCCTCGCACGTATTACGTGGTTCGGGCGAGAAGATAGCTGCAGGAATCTGCTTTAAAAGTACAGATTCTGGTGCATGTCGACCGCTGTCCGTTTATACGGATTCTCTGGAATTGTTGTATTCAGGGCTTTTTTTAGCCGGTCGGGTTTTTATGGCCCCGGGAGAAGTGCGAGTGAGTGTGCCCAAGTGCCGAATCGAGTTGGTCCACAGATTGCTGGAGAAGTCTCTGGTAATTACCCAGCCTGGATTCAGCGGGTTTGATTGAAGAATTTGCCCGCCNGGGCACTCTCTGAAGAGGGAAGGCCCGGGCGATTGGTCGTTTCGAACGTGGAGGGCTGGATATTCCGTTTTGGCGTACCGCGCGGANGCCGGTAAGCAGGAAGTGATCCAGTCCATCAAAAGGGGNAAGATTTGGTTNCTGCTGAATCTACCGGAGGACTCATACCTCAAGCTGATCTTGATCTGATCAAGAGCAGGATCTCCATCGATGAATTGCTCAGGGGCTACGACCTGCAGCTCGTCGAGGCTGGAGGGGGAAGACTCAAGGCGCTTTGTCCCTTCCATAACGAGAAGACGCCCTCTTTCTCCGTAAACGTCGACAAGCAGTTTTATTACTGCTTTGGTTGCCAGGCCGGCGGCAACATATTCACTTTCGTGAAGGAATACGAGAGGGTCGGCTTCCCGGAGGCCGCTGAAATTCTCGCCCAGAAGGCGGGGGTCGTCATTCAGCGCACGGCGGAGAGAGATGAGCAGTACCACAAGACTCTCGCGGTATTCGAGGCGCTAAAATTCGCCGAGGACTTCTACCATGATTTTCTGCTTCGGGATCCCGGTGCCGATGGCGCGCGTCAATATCTCGCTGCGCGTAATATCAACCAGGAGATGCAGGCGCGTTTTCGGATCGGTTGTGCTCCCGCGAGTTGGGATGCGCTCCTGGAGGCCGCCGTCTCCGCGGGGCACTCGACAGATTCCCTCAGCCAGGCCGGACTCATCAGGGAAAACAAATCCGGTAAGGGCCGCGGATTTTTCGACGAATTTCGCGGCAAGCTGATCTTTCCGATTGGGGATGCCCAGGAGAGGACGATCGGTTTCGGGGCGCGGCGGCTGGCCGGAGATGATGATCCCGCCAAGTACCGCAATACCAGGGAGACCAGGCTCTTTAATAAATCGCGAGTTCTCTACGGTCTACCGCAATCAAAGCCGGGAATCCGCCGCACGAAGGCCATCGTGGTCGTCGAGGGTTATACCGATGCCATCATGGCCCACCAGGCGGGCCTCGACCATTTCGTGGCAAGTCTTGGTACGGCTTTTACGAAGGAAAATACCCAGTCCCTGAAACGTTACGCTGACAGGGTCTACATGATTTTCGATGGTGACAGCGCCGGCCTGAAGGCCGCTGAGCGGTCTCTCGAATTGCTCGTAGGAGAGAACCTCGATGTTCTGATCTACTCGCTCGCCGACGGAAAAGATCCCTGTGACGCCATTTCCGAGCTGGGAGGCGAGGTCTTCTGGCAGAAGGTACAGGAAGACTCGGTGGATATTTTTGAATTCAAATGGAATCGCACGATCGAATCCAGTGAGGCCGGTTCCAGTCCGCAAGCTCTCTCGCGAGCGGTAGGCGAGTTTCTCTCCCTGGTGGCGAAGATGTCCGACAAGATTGCCAGGCGGGTGATCCTGAATAAGTATGTCGAAAAGCTCGGGCTTCATGGGATCTCCAGGGAGGATCTTCCGCTGGAAAAGCTGGGTCTGCTCACCCCTGCGAAAGAAGAGCCTTCTGCGCAGGAGCCCCAGCTCCAGGAGAGCCGAATGGAGCCGCTCCTGAAAGAGGTTTTAAAGTGCATGGTCAACTCGCCGGCTCAAGCACAGAGCCTCTGGGAGTCAGTGCCCTCGCGATTGATTGCCGGTGAAATGGGAGAGGCCCTCGATTCGTACGTGAAGCGGGAGCTTTCAGGGGGAGGATTTAAACAAAGCGACAAGTTGCTGCATGATGATATGCACCCGGCTCTCAGGCAGGCGGTATTCGATATCTTCAACGAGCAGGACGATGAGCCAGGGGGGCTGGACGCGGATTCTTCCCTCCAGGTGGAGAATTGCGAAAAGGACCTGCGCCGTTGGGGGCTCCGGGACAATCTCGAGAGCCTCAAGGAAGAACGCGCGTTGGCGTGCAAAGCGGGAGAGACCGAGCGCGAGTTGGAATTGCGCAAAGAGATCACGGGCTTGCGCAAGGAATTGTCCCGCCTCCGCACGGAAACAATGGAAGCAATGGAAACAGATGAATTGACAATGTCGGGGTAGAACGAAGAACTTATTTTTTCACCACCACAGCAAATTAATTTTTTCCCGGGCGCTCAGCTCCAGCCGGAGCCGGGTCGCATGGGAGGATGATCTTTGGAGACTGACATGGAAGACAAACTCAAGCTGCTAATTGAAGAAGGTAAACGCGAAGGCGGTATTACCTACAATCGGTTTAACGAGATCTTTCCGGATGATTGCAATTCTCCCCAGAGGATCGACGAGATCTTCTCGATCCTCGACGCGCATAGCATCGAGATGCGTGACAATACGATCGCCGATCCCAGCGAGAACGGAGATTCGGGTCCGAGTGAGCTGCCGGAAAAGATTGACGATCCGGTGCGAATGTATCTTACCCAGATGGGTGAGATACCATTGCTGAAGCGTGCCGAGGAGCTGCTCCTGGCCAAGAAGATCGAGATCTCGCGGCATCGCTATCAGAAACACGTCTTCGGCAGCGGCCTGGCCCTGGGGGTCACGGTGAAGGTTGTCGACGATGTTCTGCGTGGCGAGATGGCCCTCGACAAGGTGGTCAAGGTGAACTCCAGCAACGAGGAAATCACCAAAGAGGATGTGTTGCGCCTGGTCACGACCAACCAGTCCACCCTGAGAATGCTCCATACTGAAACCTCGAGGGACTTTGCCAGGGTCCTCGGCGATGACCTGTCGGCGAGGCTAGGCGAAAAGCTGCTGGGCAGGATCCGCAACCGCAATGTGAAGGGAGCGGTTCTGCTCCACGAACTCATTTTAAAGAAGACCGTGGTGAACCAGCTTCGCCACGAATTGAAGAATCTTCATCGGAAGATGCACAGCATCGAAAACGAAAAGACGAAGCTCGAGCAGGCCCGCAAGAGAGGCAAGAGGAAGCTCAGGAGTGGTGAAAAGAACCGTATGGCTGAGCTCGATGCGAGGCTCCAGGAATACGAGCTCCTTGCTTTAGAGCCCATGGACGAGCTGGAAAAGCGCATGGTGAATATTCGCAAATGGCACACCGAATACGAGATCGCCAAGAGGAAGCTCTCAGGCGGTAACCTGCGTCTCGTGGTGAGTATCGCCAAGCGCTACCGAAACAGGGGGCTGACTTTCCTCGACCTGATCCAGGAGGGGAATACAGGTCTTATGAAGGCCGTAGAGAAATACGAGTACAGGCGGGGCTACAAGTTCTCCACCTACGCGACCTGGTGGATTCGCCAGGCGATCACCCGCTCGATCGCTGACCAGGCGCGAACCATCAGGATCCCGGTGCATATGATCGAGACGATGAGCAAGGTTCGCAACGCGACCAAGGCTCTCATCCAGAAGAATGGACGGGAACCCACGATCAAGGAGATATCCCAGGAATTGGAGATAACCGAGGAAGATACCCGCAAGGTCATCAAGATCTCGAAGCACCCGATTTCACTTGATCGGCCGATTGGAGATTCCGACGACGGGTTCTTCGGTGATTTCATTGAAGACAAGGGTACGGTTTCTCCTGTCAATGCGGCGACCCACGAGATGCTCAAAGAGAAGCTCGGGGATGTCCTCGGCACCCTGACCTACAGGGAACGGGAAATTATCAAGTTACGCTATGGTCTCGGCGATGGTTATACCTATACCCTCGAGGAGGTCGGTAAGATCTTCAAGGTGACCCGCGAGAGGGTTCGCCAGATCGAGGCGAAGGCCATTCGAAAGCTCCAGCATCCGATTCGATCGAGGTTGCTTGAAGGCTTCGTGGAGACGCTGCCCGTTTGAGGCTGGAGGGGCTGTCCGCGGGGGCTGAGACAGCCCGGGAGCCCAAAAGTTATGAAATCAATCCGGTTAGCGAAAATGGGTAAACGAATTCAAGCCGCGGTGAGCCCTGCCGGGAGGGAGCCGGTTGCGCCACAGGCGGTCCTTCGCGCGGCAGCAGCCTGTTCTGCCTGCCGCGGCGGGATGTTATTCGAGCCGGTCACGATAGTGACCGGCTTTTTTTATTGCCAATCGTCGCGAATAGAGAGAAGTTGTGCTGCTTGACCAACGCTGAGAGACAGGGATGCATCAATCGATAGAAAAACTCCTGGGAGTTCAGAAGCTCGATCGGGAAATCAGTCTTCTTGAAGAAGCCAAGATCCGTCGCCCCATGGAGCTCAGCGATGACCTCCGCAAGGTCGCCTCCGGCAAGGACATGGTCAGCAAAGTCGAAGACGAGATCAAGGCCTGTCGCATGGAAATCGACAAGGGGGAGCTCAAGATCAGGGAGTTCGATGCGGATATAGAGAAGTCGACCATCGCTATGAACGCGGCCAATACCAACGATGAGTACAACATCTTCAAGGGACAGATCGCCAAGTATGGGGAGGAGCAGGGGGGCCTCGAGGAGGAGGTGCTCGAAACCATGAACCACCTTGATGGGCTCCAGGGAAAGAAGGCGGAGTTGGGGCGGGATCTCGCCGATACTGAGAAGGCCTACCAGCGTAAGGAAACCGAGGTCAATGGCCTGGTGAAGGAACTCGACTCGAAGATCGGCGGCCTGAAGGATGAGCGTGGGCAACTCACCTCGGATGTAGATAGCGACCACTTCGCCATCTACGAACGGATCAGGCGCAAGGTCGATGGGGACAGCATCGTTCCCGTGGAAAAAAAAGCTGAAGAAGAGGGTGTGTTCTTCTGCCAGGGCTGCTACATGCGGGTTACCAAGCAGGAGCTCAACCAGTTGGCCCTCGCGCAGGAGCTTCTTACCTGCCGAAGCTGTTCCCGCCTGTTGTTCCTCGAAGGCTGAAAGCTGTCTTTTGGCGTTTCTATGCCTTAAGCTTACTGATGACATCAGGGGCGCTTCGAGGTTTAGTCATTTCGTCTCAAAGAAGACCGGCAGTTTCAGTCGAATACATACTCTGGGCTTGCGTGGGACTGCTGTTTCCCGCCGTTCTCCCCGCCGGCGACCCCGATCCGGTGAACGCATGGGTATTCGAGCCTGACAGTATCTCAGGGAGCAATGTACGGGCCTCTTCAGGCGGTCTTGACGGGACGATCGTCGGCAGCGTGCGTGTGGAGTCGAATCCCCCGAGCATAGTGCTCGATGGAAACGAGGCCCGGGTGGTGATCGAGGGGGCTGACAGCTCCCATCTCCCCGACCGGTTGCTCTCGGTCGAGGCCTGGGTGCGGCTTGACTCAGCTACTCGCTGGGGCGGTATCTGCGGCTATCTCCAGGACACCGGCTCCTTTGAGCGAGGCTGGGTGCTTGGATACAACTCCTCCTCCTTTACCATGGCGGTGGCGACCTCCAACACCCTGACCTACCTGGAGGCCTCCGACACCTTTGAGCTCGGCAGCTGGTATCACGTCCTTGGCACCTACGATGGCTCAGAGCTCAAGATCTATGTGGATGGTCGCCTCGAGGGGTCTTCGAGGTCACGCTCGGGGAGTATCGATTACGCCGATTCGACCCTCGTGGTGGGAGCCTATGTCGATGACAACGAGCTCTGGCCGCTTGAGGGGAAAATACATGAGGTGCGAATCTACGATTCGGTTCTGGGCCTCTCCGATGCCAGGGAGCGCCACCAGGAAAAACGCGATCTCTTTGCCGAGCCTGAAGTGCCAGGGCCTGCCGGGGAGGCGGGCCTGCTCGGGCATTGGACCTTCGATGATGAAAACGTCAGCGGACGTCTCGTGCGGGACCGGGCAGGCGTCTTCGATGGGACAATCCAGGGGGAGTTTGATCTCAGCTCGAGTCCCCCGGCGCTGGTGCTCGATGGATCCAGCACCTTCGTCCGGCTGGAGCTTCCGGGAGGCTCCGCCTCCCTGCCGCGCAGGGAGCTGACGGCCGAGGCCTGGGTCGCGATCAACCAGGGAACGGCGTGGGGTGGGCTGCTGGGTTATATGCAGGACAACGGCAACTTCGAGAAGGGATGGGTGCTGGGATATGACGATTCCCACTTCAGCATCGCCCTGTCTTCCGGCCAGCTGACCTATCTCCGGGGAGAGACGGAGTTCCAGCCGGGCACCTGGTACCACGTGGCCGGAAGCTATGATGGACAGGAACTGAAGCTCTACGTCAATGGTCAGCTGGATGCCGCCTCGACAGAGCAATCAGGAGATATAGTCTATGCCGCCTCGACCTTCGTTGCCGGCACCTATGAGGATGACAATGAGTTCTTTCCGCTGGATGGCTCGCTGCATGACCTCAAGCTCTACAATACGGCATTGAGCGCCCGGCAGATCCGGGAGAATTTCGAGTCGGGCCGAGAATTGTTCCCCGTGCAGGAGCCGGTCCTCATGGGTCCCACCGTCAGGTTCACCTCGGCTGATACCGCCCTGGTGTCCTGGAAAACGGCTGAGCCCTCGCCGTCCATCATCGATTTTGGNACGACTCGTTCCCTGGGCCGGACCGTGCTCGACGCGGACCTGGTGATGGAGCACGAGCTCTACCTGGAGGGGCTCGAGCCGGACACGCCCTATTTCTACCAGCTCAGGCATCAGGCCGGCGCGCAGGAGTCCATAACAGCGGTATATGAGTTTTCGACCGAGTTCAATTTCTCCGTGCCGGCGGCTGGGGAGATCGATTCTCCCTTCGATGAGGATGCGCAAACACTCCTCTACGAGCGGGCCGCCGAGAGGATCCTGGCTCTCACCGGGATCAACAGGGGCTATTGTCTCGACCTCGATTGCGGCCGGGGGCGACTCGCCGTTGAATTGGCGAGACGCTCGAAGCTGAGGATCGTTGGAGTGAGCCCGGACCGGGAGGAGGTGGCCGAGGGCCGGGCGCTCCTGCGGGAGGCCGGTCTCTACGGGTCGAGGATCACCCTTCATCGGCGAGAGCTGCGGGAACTCCCCTACGCGGAGAATTCCTTCAACCTGGTCGTCTCCGACCGGATGGTTCGAGGCTTCCTGCCCCGGAGTGAGGCCGGCGAGATGTTCCGGCTGTTGCGACCAGCCGGCGGGGCGGCTGTTTTCGGGCAGCCTTCCGGCTCGCCCGAGATGATCTCGATCGGGGCTGTTCGAGGCTGGCTGGCCTCCGTGGCCGTCGATTCGAGGGAGCTCGGGCCTCCCGGAACATGGGCAGGGATCGTTCGAGGCGCCCTGGAGGGGGCCGGGGAGTGGAGCCATATGTACGGCTCTCCGGACAATTCCGCCACCAGCCGGGATGAGCTGGTGGAGCCTTCGCGGATGAAGATCCAGTGGTACGGCCGCCCGGGTCCGCGGGGAATGATCGACCGCCAGCCCCGTCAGCAGGCTCCACTCTACGTCAATGGCAGGCTCTACAGCCAGGGCAACGACAGGCTCTATGCCCTTGACGCCTATAACGGAACGGTGCTCTGGGCGCTCGAGGTGCCGGGCCTCAGACGAGTCAACATACCCAGGGATACGGGAAATATGTGCGCCGATGCGGATGCCCTCTACGTCACAGTGGAGAACTCCTGCTGGCGCCTCAACGGCCAGGACGGCCGTCTCGAACGGGTCTATTCCACCGGTGATGGAATCGCCGACAAGAGCGCTGACTGGGGATACGCCGCGGTTGTGGAGGATCAGCTGATCGGGAGCCGGGTTGCGCCCGGCTCGAGCTACAGCGCCTTCAGCGGGCCGGATAAATGGTACGACGAGACCTCCGGCGGCTTCGGAACGTCCCAGGTCATCAGCCGCTCGATCTTCGCGGTCGCCAGGGATGATGCCCGTCGCCGCTGGAGCCGTGATGCCGGCGCCATAGTGAACTCCACGATAACCATCGGCGGCGGCAGGCTGTATTACATCGAATCTCGATCGAGTTCGGTTCTGAACGCGGGCGCGGGGAGAACGGGGTCCTCCGATCTGTGGCGGAACAACTTCCTCGTGGCGCTTGATGTAGAGAGCGGTGACGTCCTCTGGCGGCAGCCCGTGACTCTCCCCGCCTCGCCGGCCCCGGTGGTCGCCTTCCTGCTCTATTCTGAAGAACGGCTGATCACATCCGTCGTCAACAGCAGGTACCACGTGACCTGCTATTCGGCGGTCAACGGTGCCCGGCAATGGGAACGGGATCATTCCTGGAACCGCAACCATCATGGGGGCCACATGTATCACCCCCTGGTGGTGGGGGACAAGGTCATCGTGGAGCCTCGCGGCTACGACCTCTTCAGCGGCGCTACGGCGTTCAGCTCGCTGCCTTCACGTGGCGGTTGCAGCACCATGAGCGCCGCGGAGCGAACCGTAATCTATGTCGACTGGGATTACGACAACGGCTCCTTCGGCTTCTGGAACGTGGAGAGCGGCTCCAGGGTCCAGAAGGCCGGCTCGAGGGGAAGCTGCTGGCTCGGCCTGATCTCCGGCGGAGGCATGGTCTTCAGTCCGACAGCCAGCTCCGGTTGCGTATGCCGTTATCCGCTGCAGACATCGATAGGATATTCATCATGGTGAGTTCCCGGAACAGGAAAACTCACGCGGCGCCGGCGCCGCGGCAGGGAGGAGAGCTTCGACGGGTTCTCCGCGTCTTCGGGGTCCTGCTCGCGCTGCTGCCGGGACTCGCGGGGGTGTCGTTTGCCGAGGACTGGCCGACCCATCGCCGCGATCTCCAGCGAAGTGGTGTCTCCCCGGAGCGACTGCAGCTTCCCCTGACGCAGACCTGGGCCTACCGCTCCGCCAACCCGCCCGCTCCGGCCTGGACCGGTCCCGCGAAGAAAAACTACTACGCCACCAACCAGGTGCTCCTGAAGTCACGGCTGGCCTTCGACCGTGCCTTCCACGTGGCGGTGGCCGGGGAGGGCCTCTACTTCGGCTCTTCAGTCGATGATACGGTCTACCGGCTGAACCCGGCCAACGGCCGGCGGCAGTGGGCCTATACCACGGATGGGCCGGTGCGTTTCGCGCCGACCATAGAATCCGGTCACGTCTACTTCGGGTCGGAGGATGGAACGGTTTATTGCCTGCGCCAGGCCGATGGATCACTGCGCTGGAGCTATACGGCCGCGGGTGAGGACAACCGCCTGGTGCCGAGCAACGGGCGCTACGTCTCTCTCTGGCCGGTTCGAAGCGGTGTTCTCGTCAGCGGTAATGTGGCCTATTTCAGCGCGGGGTTCTTTCCCGGTGAGGGAGTCTATATTTGCGCCGTCGATGCCGTCACGGGATCGGACCGCGGCGCCAATCGCTGGCGGCGGTTGCGCAGGAACGATGTATCGCTGCAGGGCTACGCCCTTCTCTCAGCGTCCAATCTCTACTTTCCGGCCGGAAGAAGCTCACCGTACGTATTCAACCGCTCCTCGGGGCTCCTGCAGGGTCGCTTCGGAGGAGATGTGATGGGTACCTTCGCGCTGCTGGCGGGGAATTCGCTGATCAACGGGCCAAGCTCCCGGGAGGGGGCCAGCCTCGAGGAGTTCAACGCCTCCAGTCGTGACAGTCTGGCCGTCTACGACGGGGGCAACTCCATGGTCGTCACCTCCTCGGTATCCTATCTGCTCGCGGATGATTCCCTGACCGCGCTGAACCGCAGCAACAGGAGGGTGATCTGGAGCCGAGACGTCAGCTTCCCCTACGAGCTGGTTCTCGCCGGGGATACGCTCTTCGCCGGCGGTCGCGATGAGGTCGCAGCTTTTGACAGCGCCACCGGTGAGACGGTCTGGAGCTCGCCGGTGGAGGGCAGGGCGTACGGGCTGGCGGTTGCCGGCGGGAGGCTCTTCGTCAGCACCGACAGGGGTACCATCCATGCTTTCGGACCCGGGGTTGATGGGCGCCCGGCATTCGTGAGGGGAGACTCCAACCGGGACGGGGTCGTTGACATCTCCGACGCCGTGACGGTTCTCTTTCACCTCTTCAGGGGAGAGTCATCGCTGGAATGCGAAGACCATGCCGATGCGGATGACAATGGCCGCCTGGAGCTGACCGATGCCGTCTACCTGCTCGATTTCCTGTTCAGGAGCGGAGCAGAGCCCCGGCCTCCCTACCCGGTTCCCGGCCTCGACACCACCTCCGATCTCATCGAGTGCGGAAATTCCCCCTGAGCCCGGCCGCCTCGCCACGAAAAAAAAAACGGCCGGCCCGAAGGCCGGCCGGTCAGCAGATTATAAGCCGGATTCTGTTGGTTGGACCGGAGTCCAACCCGAGACCATTCATCTTTGCGACCTACCCGGGAGTGGTGCGGACGAATCCGCGCGAGACGGGCAGCCTCTGCTCCCCTATTCGGTCTTGCTACGTGCGGGGTTTACCATGCCGAGGAGTGTCACCACCCTCGCGGTGAGCTCTTACCTCACCTTTTCACCCTTACCGATTCTCTTTCGAGGTCGGCGGTATATTTTCTGTGGCACTTTCCCTGGGATCGCTCCCGGTGGAAATTATCCACCACACCGCCCTGCGGAGTCCGGACTTTCCTCGGCCCTGAATCAATGAGTCGGCCCGAAGGCCGTCAACTGTGGGCCGCGGTCTCGACCTCTACTGACTCGGCGATTATAGCAGCGGGCGAATGAAAATCCACTCCAGGCAGGCAATTACGGCGCAGAGGATCAGCGTTATTCCCGTGAGCAGGAAAAAATAATGCAGGCTCTGGCGCAGGATGCGGCGGGGTTCATCGGGGTAGCTCATAGCGTTCACCAGCGGGATGATGAAGCCGAGGCTGAGGAGGGCGAGAATCTCGGTCGCAAGCTTCATTCCGCCTCTCCTTCCTTTGCGGGGCCATTCGCGGCCTGCTGCCAGGTTTCTGAGTCGAGAATGTTCAGAACGAGCAGGATATTGAGCATGCCGCTCACGACACAGAAGAGGATCCCCAGGTTCAGATGGACTGGCATGTTCTGGATCGAGCGCAGGCCATCTTCATGGACAGGGTCTCCCCAGGCCCAATTCGAGATGAACGTACTCAGACCGTTGCCCGCCTCGAGGTAGAAAAAAACGGGATGTACCTCGTAGGTAACGGCCATGGAGCCGCCCAGGATGGATTCTCCGGTCCAGAAGAGCCCCAGCAGGATGATTCCAAGCGCGAGGGCTTTTTTCCTGTAGCCGAGAATCCAGTAGCCTGCTCCCGGGATGAGCCAGGTGAGCACGGCGGCCAGGATTCTGTCGAAGAGAGAATTGTCAGTCATCATGGTTTCATTTCGCAGGCAGGGGTCCTGTCCGTTTCCCGGAGGGTCTACATCTTAAAACGTTCACCCAGGTAATATTTACGGGCATTGGGATCGGAGAGGATCTGTTCACGGTTGCCGTGGGCGATGATCCTGCCGTCGAGGATGATGTAGGAGCGGTCGGTCGTATTCAAGGTCTCTCGAACATTGTGGTCTGTCAGCAGGATTCCTATGCCCCTGTCCGTCAGCTTCATGATGATCTGCTGGATCTCGCTGACGGCGATCGGATCAACCCCGCTGAAGGGTTCGTCGAGCAGGATGAGGCGGGGCTCCATGATGAGCGCCCGGGCTATCTCCAGGCGCCTCTTTTCGCCGCCTGAGAGAATAGCCGCCTTGGAATTGAGCAGCTTGCCGAGCCCGAATTCCTCCACCAGCTCATCTCGTTTCCGGACGCGGTCGGCGGTCGGCATCGGCGAGAGCTCCAGGATCGCGTTGAGATTCTGTTCCACCGTCAATCCCCTGAAGACGCTCGGCTCCTGGGACAGGTAGCCCATTCCGAGACGGGCGCGTTTGTACATCGGGTAGCGCGTCACATCTCTTCCCATGAAGAATATCTGCCCCTCCTCCGGGTTGACCATGCCGATTGTCATGCGGAACGTGGTCGTTTTTCCGGCGCCGTTCTTGCCGAGCAATCCGACGATCCTGCCCGGCTCGACGCTGAAGCTGACACCATGCACCACGAGCTTCCCGGTGTAGCTCTTGGTCAGGCCCTCTACCCGCAGCAGTGGCTCCTGCTCGGCGGCGGGCTCTTTCGTGGAGACTGCCGTCTCGGAGTCGGTCTCTCCGCCGGCTTCTCCACCGTGGACCGGATTGTCACTGCCTGATGTCATGATTCCATCTCCTCTTCACTCAGCGTATGAACCGCAACTGGAAATTATCAGGCCAGCCCGGCCAGAAGACCAGGAGCGCCTTGCCCAGCATATTGTCTCCCGGCACGGACCCCCAGAATCTTCCATCTGAAGATGATGGGCTGTTGTCTCCGAGCGCGAAAAAACTTTCGTCCTCCAATTGGATGCCATGCGACCACCGCCCGCCGTAGTTGCTGGTGTAGTAGATGTCCTGCCAGATCTCGATCTCTTCCACGTTCGCGTTTACCCGGTTGCCCAGCAGGCGGAGGTAATACTGGGAGTGGTCAGCCGGGGGCGGCGGGTTGCCGACATCCGGGACGGTGACGTATCCCTCGGCCGCCTTGAGGCTGAAGATGATTTCCGAGTTGAGGCGGACGATCAGGCAGTCATCGCAGTTGACCAGGTCGATCCTGCTTTCTTCATTCAGCCGCAGGGAGATGCCCTCCTTCTCCTGGAATATCCCGGGGGCCGGGTGTCTCAGCTTGAGGGGGTTCTTGATGTCGCTGCGAGGTTCGTTGACGACACGCTCGAGCACCGCGGGTCTCCCGGGTGCCGGCTTGCCTGTGGGCAGGCGCAATTGAAAGGTCCAGTCCCCGTCGCGGATCTCGGCCCCGATCCATCCCCCTGACGTCGCCGGCCTGACGGTAAAACCGAGCTTCATATCTCCAACGCTATAGTGGCGGGGGGAGTTTCCGGAGAGCGAGTTGTACGGGATGTAGTTGTCCAGTCCCCGCTGGTATTCAAGCAGGGCGGGCTCGGAGCTCTTTGCCGAGGTGATGCTCCAGCGACCATCGGCAAGCTCCTGCCAGGCCCCGACGCCGACACCTTTCGGTTCCTTCCAGGCCTTCACGCGGCTGAGACCGCCCTCTCGCACAGAGCTGTCGGATATTTTTTTCCAGAGGACGCTCTGGATGTAGGGGTGCTCCGGCTTTCGTTCAATCCTGCCGTTGACGTATACATCTCCGTAGACCAGGTCGATCTTTTCTCCTGGAAGGCCCACCAGTCTCTTGATGTAATTCTTCCACTGGTCGAAGGAGAAAACGATCACGTCCCAGCGCTGGGGTTCACCGATATCGTAGGCGAACTTGTTGACGAGGATCTTGTTTCCGCCGGAGTGATCGAGCGGCTCGATGACGTGCTCCCATCGATGTCCGCTGAGGGGGCACCTCATCTCCTTCAGTACCGCCGTCGTTTGTCTGAACGAGCTTCGGGCGGCGTTCCACCGGGTCTTGCAGGACTGGCATTCGACGGGGATCCCGCCGGCGGCGGGAAGGGCCTTCGTCCTGCTGAAGAGAACGTCGCCGGGACCCCTGGCGTGCAATTTCAGTCCGCAGTGCTCATTCGGGCAGTCTTCCGTGCAGACGAGGTAGGGTTTCGCGTCCTTTATCCTGAGCTCTCCGCTGGATGAATTGCTGGGTACGCCTACCTCGAAGGAGAGGCCGGTATTGGGGCTCTCTACCTGTACGTGCATGCCGAAGAGGGTCGGGGCCATCGAGCCGGTGGGAATCTCGAAGGCTTCGACGGCGAAATGCCGTACAAATACGGCCAGGATGACGGCTACGACGATCGCCTCGATATTTTCCCTGAAGCTGTCAAAGCCGGACCGCTTCACATCGGACGTGTTCTCCTCGCCGGACTTCTTTTCGGCCTGTTCCGGCTCATTGCGCCTGCTGCTCATGGCGGCATATTAGCATGAGCCCTTTTCTCCGTCCAACTTCGCGGCTGGGGAAAAGAAGCCGTAGCGCCCCAGTGTGGTCAGGATCCTGAGAGAGCCTCGAATTTGCACCTGAAATCCAGCAGGGCCAGTCCCCTGTGGCTCAGGTGGTTTTTCCGTTCCGCCTCCAGCTCAGCGAAGGTCTGGCCGGTTGTTTCTTCCACGAACACAGGGTCGTAGCCGAAGCCGCCCTTTCCCGCCTCCTCGAGGGCGATGCGTCCGGCACAGATTCCCTCGGAGTAGAACAGCGCGGGGGGCGCGTTCCGGGGATCATCCGGCACGGGTACGCAGCAGATGACGCAGACGAATCGGGCTGTTCGTTNTTCCGGTTCGACATCTTCNAGNGCTTTCAGNAGCTTCCTGTTGTTGTCGGNGAAGGTGCAGTCCTCCCCGGCGAAACGCGCGGAGTAGACGCCCGGAGCGCCCCCGAGCGCGTCGACGCAGAGACCCGAATCATCGGCGATCACCCAGCGTGGGCGCTCAGGGGCGGCGAGCCCCGCGGCCATCCTGGCGAAGTAGGCGGCCTTGAGCAGGGCGTTTTCTTCAAAGGTCTNGCCGGTTTCTTCGACCTCTTCACAGGGGGGGAGGTGCTCGATGCCTACCGTCCTTATGGGCAGATCGCTGAGTACGGAGGAGATCTCCTCCAGCTTGTGCGGGTTTCCTGTACCTACCAGCAGCATCTCTTCCATTCCCCGGAGGTCAACCCGGCCCCGTCAGGGGACATCGCGAAACCGCCCCTCGTTTTCTTTCCACCATTTTTCCCAGGCCGCGGGATCGTAGCCATGGTCGACTCCCAGGGAGTCGCGGAGCAGCTCGAGAATCTTTGAGTTCTTCTTCACCTCGGCGAGGCCCGCGCCCTCGGGCGCCTTCCGGCTCACCAGGAGGCTGAAGACCGCTGGTACTCGTTTCTTCAGCAGCAGCTGGTTGGCGATCTCAGCGGCTCGCTCGATGACCCCGGCATCACCCGGATCCAGCAGGGTTTCGAGAGCCTGGCGGAAGGTCTCATCAGGATGNAACCGCCTCAGGCAGATGTTGGTTACCTTGATTACCTTGGGACTCGGCTCGGTGAGGACCAGCTTGTAGAGCTTGCGCGCCGCCTCGACGGCCTCCGCTGACGGCTTTGTTTTTCCATCTTTTCCGGCCGCTGGGAATTTGCTCAGGGCGCTGACGGCGACCAGGCGGACGCTCTCGTGGGGAGCTTCAAGGTAGGGCGTGAAGAGCTCGTAGGGGCGCGAGCCGCTATAGGCCATTATCTTCCGCACGGCGTAGTCGACCACGATATGATTGTCCGACTGGACACTCTTGAATAAGGCGCCCAGCTGCTGGGTGTCCCTCTTGAGCATGAGCCGCTCCCGCTCTTCCTTGCTGACCCATTCACCCTTGTACTTGACCAGCCCGAGGTCGAATTGCTTCTTGCGCAGCTCTTTTTCGAGAATCCACTCGTTCTCAAAGACCGTGTAGCCGAGCTCCCGGCGCGCCATCTCATGGTTCGGGTCGATCTTCAGTATGAGCTGGCAGACCTTCTGTTTCTGGGGCGCCAGGTGTTTCTCACGGGCCCAGGTGACCAGGGTGGCTAGGTCGTCGATATTGCCGCGGTTTACGGAGGCGAAGCGCTTGAGGAAGACTTCCTGCGGCAGGGGCGCCTTCACGATCCTCTGTACGTCCCTGACCGGCTTGATGACCGTGCCGCGGGTCGTTTCGATGCGGTAGGTATTGTCCAGCTCGTTCCTGGTGACCCGGCCCTCGATCGTTTTTCCACCCTGGAGGTAGACGACATCGCCCCGAAGAGCTCCCGCTGAGAGAGCGATGAGCAGGATTGCCGTATACGGGAGATAGGTCTTCATGTGCGATGCCCGGTGTTCCCCTGGTGCTTTCCTTATTCTAACTCCTCGGAGTCCGGATCAAAAGAAGTCGCCAATGTCAGTCGAGGCGGGAAAGGAGCTCCTCCTGTTTCCCGAGGATCTCCCTGATTCCCGTGGCTGCGAGGTCCAGGAGGCTGTCGAGCTCTTCACGCGAGAAGGGCTCACCCTCGGCCGTTCCCTGGACCTCGAGGAATCGGCCCCCCTCGGTCTGGACGACGTTGAGGTCGACACCGGCCCTGGAGTCCTCCGAGTAGTCGAGATCGAGGAGAAGCTCGCCATCGACGATTCCAACGCTCACGGCGCCGATGGCCTCGATCAGCGGCTGCTCGCTGAGCCTGCCGTCCCCGAGGGCCCGCTCCAGGGCGAGCCTGGAGGCCAGNTAGGCGCCGTTGACCGATGCCGTACGCGTTCCGCCGTCGGCCTGGAGGACATCGCAGTCGAGCCGCAATGTCCATCCCGGGATCTTTTCTCGATCGATGACGGCTCGCAGGGAGCGACCGATGAGACGCTGGATCTCCTGGGTTCTCCCGGAGAGCTTGCCGCCGCGCTCGCGCTTGCGCCTGGAGCCGGTGGAGGCCGGCAGCAGGTCATATTCCGCCGTGGCCCATCCTTTAGAGCTCCCCTCGAGGAAGGCCGGCACGCCTTCCTCCAGCGTAGCCGCGCACAGGACCCGGGTCCTGCCGCTGGAATAGAGGACGGTGGCCGGGTGTTGCTCGAGGAAGCCGGAGTCGACTTCAATCTTCCGCAGGCTGTCCGCGGGTCTTTCTCTGGCCATGACTTTCTGAACTCCTGTTTACGAGGCGAAGACAGGATAACCCGCCGGGTTCATTTTTCCGCCTCATTCTATTTTCCGGCCGTCCCATTTTGAAACGGGAGGAAGTTTTTCCCCGCTCAAAACTGTATATTCAGGACCATGGAGAAGCGTCTCATCGTGTCATTATTGGTTCTCGTCCTGGCGGGTTGCGGGTCGACGCCGCGCAGATCGGTGGCCGATTATACCGTGGCGCGGAGGAAGACGGTCGAGTCGCCCACGGCGGGGGGCGTCGAGAGATTCTTCGCGAGCTCCGATTCGATCCTCGTTCGCATCAACGGGCGAGCCCTCACCCGGGGTGATTTCCTCGAGGCGGTCTTCCGCCAGTTTGGAGAGATGACGCTCCTCTCGGAGGTCATCAAGGAGGAGCTGTTTCTACAGGAAGCCGAGCGCCGCGATCTGCAGGTTAGCGGGAAAGACGTGGAGATCGAGGTCGAGGCTGTTCTCGACGGGATGTCGAGAGAGCTCGGGAACGGCGATGCCGCCGCGGGGCGCATCAAGCTGGCGGATCTCTACGAAAAACAGGGGCTCAGCCTCAATGATGTCCGTAGTGAACTCAGGAAGAAGATGGTTGCCCAGGTTCTCATCAAGAAGGTCACGATCGCCATGCGGGAGCCGGGTGGCATCGATCTTCGCGCCCTCTACGAGCGAAATAGGAGGTACCACACCAGGCACATAGCCTATAGCTTTCCCTCCTTCCAGGACCAGCCGGATTCGGGGCAGCTGCTCAAGAAGAAGGCCGCCCGGGAAAAGGCCGAGTCGGCGAGGGCGAAGCTCATCAGTGGAGAACTCGAATTCGCCGCTATCGCCAGGGCTGAGTCCGATGACCAGGTTACCCGTCCGCTCGGAGGCAGCCTTGGACCGATCACCGCGGAAACCCCGATGGCGGAATCTCTTAAGAAGGCGATTTTTTCCCTCAAACCCGACCAGGTGAGCGAGCCGGTTGAAAACCCCCGTGGAGGTTACCATCTCTTCCAGGTTACGAAAATCGAACCTTCTCAGGCCTACGATGAGGTGAAGGATGAGGTCAGGAAGAAGTACCTCGAGCGCGCTCCGGAGCTCGAAGAGATCCGCAAGACCTACTACCGTCTACGGACGCAGGCGCGGATTGACTGGCCTGGGGAGAAATGAAGCCGACCCGATGAAAACGATGGTCTCGACGCAGCAGAAATTTCAGCGGGTTCCGGGAGTCGGGCCGAGTATTACCGCCGACCTGGCCGACCTCGGAGTCCAGGGACTCGACGATCTGGCCGGTCGCTGCCCGGAGGCTCTCTACCGGGATTTGATCGATTTGCGCCAGGCTCATATCGATCGATGTGTCCTCTACGTTTTTCGCTGCGCCGTTTATTTCGCAAAGACGGCTAATCCCGATGCTGAAAAATTGAAATGGTGGCGCTGGAAGGATAAAACGGTCTCCTGAAGAGCAGGTTTTCCGGGGTTGGCGTCCCAGTCCCGGCCAGTCGTGAAATGGAAGCAGGTGATGGAAGAAGTTGAAGTGACCGAGACCGAGGGCCTGGAGCAGGATGCCGCCGCGGATCCGGAGGCCGTCCCGAAGCCGCCTGCCGGGACTGACGAGGAGGAGAATGCGCTCGGTCCCCTGGGCGAAAATGATCTTCCTCGCGCCATCGAGGCTGTCCTCTTCTGTGTCGGTGAGCCGGTCACCATTCGCGAGCTTGCGGACATCTTCAAGTTCGGAGTTCACGATGTGAGAGCCGCGGTAGAAAAACTGCGCGAGGAATACATCGACTCGGGGCGGGCCTTTCGTATCGAAGATATTTCCCAGGGAGTGCAGCTCCTGACCCTTCCTGAATACGACCCCTGGCTTCGGAGCCTGCATCAAAAGCGGCGTTCGAGCAGGCTCTCGCCGGCGGCGCTGGAGACCCTCGCGGTCGTCGCCTACAAGGGGCCTATCACCAAGGCCGAGCTGGAGGCTATCCGGGGGGTGAATTGCGCCCCGACGCTCGGTACCCTGCTCGATCGCGAGCTTATCAGGGTCGCCGGCAAGGCGCCGGGCCTCGGGCGTCCGCTTCTCTACCATACCACGCCCAGGTTTCTCGAGAGCTTCGGCCTCGGCAGTCTCAAGGATCTTCCCCAGCCGGAGGCGCCGCCCTCGAGAGAGGCTGCGCGGGCTCGTGAGGAAGAGATCGAGAGCCCCGAAGCCGTCGCCGGGAATCCCGGTGAAGAGGCGGCGTCCGGCGATGAACCCGCCTCCGGGTCCGACGAACCGGAAACCGGATCCGGTTCCGAAAGCTGAAGGTCTCCCTGCCGCTTCGCCCCCAGAATTTTCTTCACAGGCTCAGGCGTGGGGATTCATTGCCTGTTATCCTGTTGGTTGCTGATTCCCCTGTCCGCTGACAATGCGAGTGTTCCAAAGATGATGATTCGCCGCCTGCTTCTCTGTTCTCTCTTCTTCTGCTCCTGCGCGCTCGAGGCGGAGGAGAACCTCGGCCTGAAGCCGAACTTCATTGTCGTTTTCATCGATGACATGGGCTACAGCGACATCGGTCCGTTCGGCTCCACCAGCCATCGCACCCCGGCGCTCGACCTGATGGCGCGCGAGGGGATGTGCCTGCGGGATTTTTACGTCACCTGCTCAGTCTGTACTCCCTCACGTTCGAGCCTGATGACCGGATGCTACCCCCGGCGCGTCAACATGCACGTCGATGAGAAGAATCTCTGTGTTCTCTTTCCGGCCGCTCGCAAGGGGCTCAATCCCGCCGAATTGACCATCGCCGAGGTGCTCAGGAAGCGGGGCTACGCCACCGGCTGCATCGGGAAATGGCATCTCGGTGACCATCCGGATTTCCTGCCGACCTCCCAGGGCTTCGATACCTACTACGGCATCCCCTACAGCAACGATATGCACCGCAAGAACGTTCCCCTGCCCCTGGTGCGCGGAGAGAAGGTCATCGAGGCTCCGGTGAAGCAGAACACCATCACCCGCCGCTACACAGAGGAGGCCCTCGGTTTCATACGCAGGAACAAGGCCCGGCCTTTCTTTCTCTACATTCCTCATACCATGGTCCACCTTCCGCTGAATCCGGGAGTGGAGTTCCAGGGCAAGTCGGCCGATGGAAAGTACGGGGACGCGGTCGAGGAGTTGGACTGGTCGATGGGAGAACTCTTCGGGGAGCTGAAGGCGCAGGGCATCGATGAGAAGACCCTGGTTCTCTTCACCTCCGACAACGGCTCCTACAGGGAGCAGAGCAACAGGCCTCTTCGCGGGCGCAAGGGCAGGACCGACGAGGGGGGGATGCGGGTTCCCTGCATCGTGCGCTGGCCCGGGAAGATTCCCGCCGGTTCCAGCAGCGAGCTCGTCACCTCGACCATCGATCTCCTGCCGACCTTCGCCGGGCTGGCCGGGGCCGAGGTTCCCGGCGACAGGATCATCGATGGCAGGGACATCTGGAGCATTCTCTCGGGCAAGCCCGGCGCGAAGTCGCCGCACGAGGTCTTCTGCTACTACCAGATGGACCAGCTGCAGGCGGTGCGCTCCGGACGCTGGAAGCTCTTCGTCAAGCTGAAGTCGAAGAAGAGAAACTGGGGCAAGCCGGAGGGGCCCAGGCCGCTGAAGCTTTTCGACCTGGTGGCGGATATCCACGAAGACAAGGATGTGAAGGATAAGAACCCGCTCGTGGTGAAGAGGCTGCTCTCCCTTGTCGATAAGGTTCGAGCCGACCTCGGTGACATGGAGAGCGCCGGAAAAAACCAGCGTCCGGCCGGTTGGGTCGACCAGCCGAGACCCCGGCTGGTGGAGAAATAGCCGCTCGCCGTCGCTCACGTATTTTTTGTTCTTCCCGGAAAGGAATATCAATGACTTGCAGTAATTTTCAGGGACGCGGTTTTTTAGCGCTCAGCATCATTCTGCTCATTTTCCAGGCGGCCGACGCTGAAGACCCGGTCTTTTCGGGTCCCCAGCCCGGCGAAAAGCTTCCTCCTTTCAAGATGACCGGAGTGAGGGGAGAGCTCAAAGAAAAGGAGTTTGATTTCATCCGCGCCGCGGACGGAAAACCTGTCGTCCTGGCCTTCTTCCATGAGTACACCCGTCCGGCCTTTGGCCTGGTGCGGTCCCTGACGAACTACTACACATCGAGCAAGGCAAAGAAGGGCCTGCGTGTCGGTGTGGTTTTCCTCTCCGACGATCCCGGTGAAAAAATGAAATGGGCCCAGGGGATCGCGAAATACATTCCGAAGGATGTCCTGCTGGGAGTCTCACGGGATGGCCGGGAAGGCCCCGGGTCTTATGGATTGAACCGCAACGTGACATTGACCCTCCTCGTGGGCAAGGAGGGAAAGGTGACGGCCAGCTTCGCCCTCATACAGCCCGTACTGAGCTCCGGTATTCTCGAGGCGATCGCCGCCGTGATCGGTGAAAAGGCGCCGGCGGTTAAGGACATCCAGTCAAAAGAAAGGGCCGAGATGCAGCGAATGAGGGAGGAGAAGCAGCGCAAGCGGCCCCAGCGCGGCAGGCAGGGCAGGGGAGGCGACGCGGAGCTCAGCTCTCTTCTGCGCGGCCTGATCAACAAGCGGGCCACCGAGGCGGAGGTCATGGAGGCGGCTCTGAAGGTTGAAAAGTACGTTGATGCGAAAGAAGCCGCCAGGAGGGACCTTGCCAGGCGGGTAACGTCGATCGTCAACTCCGGGAAGCTGGCCAATTACGGCACCCCCGCGGCGCAGAAGGTGTTGCGCGGCTGGGCGAAGAAATACGGGGAGTCTACGGAGAATTCCAGGGGCCGCCCCGGGGACTCGAAGGAAAAGCGGAAGAGCCTGTAGCGAGCCGCGGCTGCTCGCGCGGACCTGCAGGCCGAAGGAGCGGCGCTATTTCCCGGTCTCTTTCGCTATGCAATAGAGATGATGTTCGCCCCGCAGGTACAGTTCATCGTCGACGATCGCCGGCGAGGCGGAAAAGGAATCCTCCAGCTGGTTGGCCGCCAGCAGGTCGTATTTCCCGTCGCTCTCAATCACCAGCATGACCCCGTTGCGGCTCAGGACGTATACCTTGCCGCCGGCTCCGACCGGGGATGAATAGATCATCTGGAAGCCGGGAAGACGCCTGGGGCCGAAGATCGGGGCTCCGGTCTTCGCGTCGAGGCAGCTGAGAAAGGCCTGCAGGTGCCTGATGAAGAATAGCTTTCCCCGGTAGAGAAGGGGGGAGGGGACGTAGGGAGTGTGGCGGTCTATTTTCCAGGTGACCGCTTCGGTGCCGGTCAGGTCGCCGCTGGCGCCCTCGAGACGGATGGCGAACATGGCCTGGAACTCGTAGCTGCTGGCGGCGTAGAGGAATCCATCGGCGGCCACAGGCGAGGCGACCACGTTATTGGAGAGTCCGCCGCATTCCCAGAGCACCCTGCCGTCGGTGAGGTCATAGCTGCGAACGCGTGTGGTCGCGGCGATGACGGCCTGGGGTTTTCCCGCCTGCTCAATGATCAGCGGGGTTGACCAGGATGAGACCTCGTCGCGCGGAGCCTTCCAGATTTCCGCGCCGGTATTCTTGTCGAGGGCGATGGCGAAGGAGCTGCCCTCATGATCCCAATTGACCACCACGGTATCTCCATGCAGGGCAGGAGAGCTTCCCTCGCCGTGTCCGTGCTTGACCTTCATATCGCCGAGATCCTTTTTCCAGGTGAGCTCTCCATCGATGGTGAGACAGTAGATCCCCCGGGAGCCGAAGGAGGCGATGACATGCTCCCCGTCGGTTACCGGGGAGTTGGATGCCCAGCTTCCGGTCACGTGGGTGCTCTCGTGAGGCCGCTCCTCGTCGACAATTTTTTCCCAAAGGATGGAGCCGTCGGAGCGGTCGATCGCCAGGACCACAGAGCGCTGGTGAAACTCCGGAGTCATGTTGTCATGATCTCCATCGGAGTGCTCATGATCCTCTTTCGTTGCATCTCCGAAGGATGCCGCTGAGGTCAGGAATATACGATCTCCCCAGATGACCGGTGTCGAGTGTCCCTTGCCGGGCAGCGTGGTCTTCCAGCGCACGTTTTTTTTCTCACCCCACTCTATGGGAGGCTCGCCGGCGGGCGCGGCTCCCGTCCCGAGCGGGCCCCGCCAGCTGGCCCACTGCCTTATGGCATCAAGAGAACTCCCCGGGGAGGGGCTCCGTGGTTTCGCCGGTGGTTGGGCCGGAGCCTCTCGGGCGGCCGGTTCATTCCCGGCGGCCTCCCCGGGCCCGGTCTGTCTGCAGCCTGTGGCGAGTGTCGTCAGCGCCAGCAGGGTGAGTGTGATAATGGCAGTACGGTACATGCCTGTATTATTTCCCGTTGCCCGTCCCCGTGTCGGCATCTTTTCCTGCAGTATTCGATATTCAGACCCGGCTATTGTGTGAATAATTGTTTCATTATGAAGAAGCTGAAAACACTGCAATTAGCTGTTCTACTGTGTTTTGTCGCNTGGGTCCCCGCCGCAGCGGGTGAGGAGAGCGAGGCGGAGGTCCGNGCGCTGGCCGCGAAGATCATCACCGAAAGCGGGGTGAAGGGAGGGCTTGTGGTTCACGCCGGCTGCGGGGATGGACGCCTCACAGCCGCCCTGGGTGAGTCGGGGCCCTGGCTGGTTCACGGCCTGGGGCGCGATGGGAAGCTCGTTGCCGGGGCCCGTGAACATATCGAGTCACTCGGGCGCTATGGCAGGGTCTCTGTTGAGGCCTGGAAGGGCGGCAGTCTTCCATACGCTGACAACCTCGTGAACCTGATCATCTCCCGGAGCCCGGACGATATCGATCGGGCCGAGGCGATGAGGGCGCTTGTGCCGGAGGGGATTCTCCTGGTCGAGCGCTCAGGCAGGTGGGAGCGGACGGTGAAGCCCCGGCCCGATGATATCGATGACTGGACGCATTTCCTGCACGGCCCGGACAATAATGCGGTTTCCAGGGACAGGCAGGTGGGTCCGCCCCGGCATATCCAGTGGATCGGTGATCCCAAGTTCTCCCGCGCCCACGAGCAGGCCGCCAGCTTCAGCGCCGCGGTCACCTCCGGCGGCAGGATGTTTTATATCATCGATGAGACCCCGCCGGTCGATATCCGGCTCAAGGCGCGCTGGTCGTTGGTGGCCCGGGACGCATTCAACGGGCTACTGCTCTGGAAGCGGCCGATGCAGAATTGGGTGAACCAGCTGCGGCGCTTCCGCTCGGGACCCGCGAGTCTTCCGTTCCGCCTGGTCGCCGCCGATGACCAGGTCTTCGTGACCTTTGATTTCGAGGGCCCGGTACACGTTCTCGACGCTGCCAGTGGAAAGACCTTGAGGGTGGTGAAGGGCAGCGAGAAGACCAAGCAGATCATCTACCGCGAGGGCTACCTCCTGCTCCTGAGCGACGATGAGGTGAACCAGATGGAGAAGATTGACGCGGCGCGCCGCCGCGGCAAGTTCCTCAAGCATCACTGCCATGTTCTGAAGGTTGATGTCGCCACAGGTGAGACGGTCTGGAAAGACGACATCGATGAGCTGGTCTTTCCCTGCATGGCGCTCAAGAATAACCAACTCCTCCTGCAGACTCCGACGCGGGTGATCGCGCTGGGGCAGGAGACGGGTAAGGAGCAGTGGTCGGCTGATTTCAAGGCCGAGCTGCCGGTTCCCGGCAACAAGCTCAAGAATGATGAGATGCAATGGGAGGCGCCGACCCTGGTGGTAAGTGACGAGGTCGTTTTCAGCGCCGATTTCAAAAAGGTGCTGGCCTACGATGCCAAATCCGGCAAGCAGCTCTGGAGCGGCTCTAGCGCCAACGGCTACAACGCTCCGGCGGATCTCTTCCTGATCGACGGGCTGGTGTGGATGAGCAACCGGGGAAAGCGCCAGGGTCTTGACCCGCGTACCGGCAAGGTTCGCAAGACCATCCCGAACAAGGGCGGCTATATGCACGCCCGCTGCTACCGCAATAAGGCGACCGAGCGCTTTCTGCTCCTGGGGATCATGGGAGTGCAGATGGTAGATTTTGACAAGGGCGAGATCTGGATGAACGACTGGATCCGGGGCACCTGCCAGTACGGGGTGATGCCGGCCAACGGCCTGCTCTACATTCCGCCGGATTCCTGCGCCTGCAATATGAAGACCAAGCTCAACGGGCTCTATGCCCTGGCCTCCACCGCGAAGCGCCAGGTTGGCGAAGGCAAGGCGCTCCTGGAGAAGGGGCCTGCCTGGCAGTCCCTGGCGAAGGGGGCGGGCGAACCGGCCGATGTCGCCGCTGACTGGCCAACCTACCGTGGGAACCCCGCCCGCAGCGGCCTGGTGGACTCCGAGGTTCCCGCCGGGCTGGAGCCGGGCTGGAGCACGGAGGTGGGCGGCAAGCTCTCGAGCGTTTCGGCCGCCGGCGGGAGGATCTACGTCGCCGCCGTGGAGCGCCACACGGTCTATTCTCTCGATGCGAAAACCGGGAAAATTCTCTGGGAGTATACAGCGGGCGGGAGGATCGATACTCCGCCGACGATCTACCGGGGCGGTGTTTATTTCGGCTCGGCTGATGGTTGGGTCTACGCCCTGCGGGAGAAGGATGGTGAGCTGGCCTGGCGTTTCCGCGGAGCTCCGGATGATCGCAGGATCCTGGTGCGCGGCCAGCTCGAGTCGGCCTGGCCGATTCATGGAAGCGTGCTGGTGCGTGATGGCAAGGTGCTCTTCGCCGCCGGGCGCTCCTCCTACCTCGATGGGGGACTTCGGCTCTATCGCATCGACGCGGCCACGGCGGAGGTGATCTCCAGGACAGTCGTCTATTCACCGGACTCCAACGGCAAGCAGCCTGGCGAGAGGGGTCGTGATGTGAGAGGGCTCCTGAACGATATTCTGCTCGACGATGGTAAGGACGTCTACATTCGCCACTGTAAGCTCGATTTTGAGAAGGGCTCGCAGGAAGGAGGCGGTGTCCATCTCTTCTCGCCGCTGGGCTTCCTCGACGACACCTGGTGGCATCGGGCCTATTGGGTTCTGCACAGCGAGTTCCAGTCGCATTGGAGCGGCTGGTGGAGGGTCGGCAACCAGGTGCCCTCGGGAAGAATTCTCTCCTACGATGAGAAGGCAATCTANGGTTTCGCCCGTGACCGCTACTCCGGCGGGAATACCGGCCAGTGGCGCGGTGGCGAGAAGTACCAGCTCTACGCCTATGACCGCGCCCGCCCCGTTCCGGCTACCCCGGCGAGGGTAAAGAAACCCGCGCAACCTTCCGTTGACCGCAAGGGAAAGCCGAGGAAACAGCCCAGGAAAAGGAAGAACCCGCAGCTGAAGGCGTTGACTTACCAGTGGACATCGCAGGTGCCGCTGCTGGCAACCTCGCTGGCGGTAACGAAAAACGCCGTATTCCTGGCGGGTCCCCCCGATGTATTCAAGGCCGCTGGAAAGACCGGACAGCAGGCTCTCATCCTTGAGGATGCGGAGCGGGCCCTGGCGGCCTGGCGGGGCTCCGGCGGCGGAGTCCTCTATCGTGCCCGGCGCAGCGATGGAAAAAAACTATCGCAGGTGAAGCTGCCCTCTCCTCCGGTATTTGATGGGATGGCTGTTTCCGGCGGAAGGATCTATCTCGCCCTGAAAAATGGGCAGGTTCTCCAGCTGCGCGAGGGAAGGTGAGCGCGGCTCTCCCACGGCGTCTCGGGCTGGAGGAATCCCGGATTATGAGTCGAGGTCAGGGTGGGGCACGCTGATTGAATCGAAGCCCGTGTCGGTTTTTTCCCCAGGTGTTTCGCCGGAATCGAGCTCCTCGATGCGTTTCATTACCGCCGGGATGATCTCGTTCAGTATGTCCCGGCCCATGGCGAAGCGCAGTCCGGCCGTCTCGAAGAGATCGGGTAGCCCCTGGCTTCCACCCAGCGCGAGGGCGGCCTGGTAGGCGCGGACCATCCCGTTGTGGTCTTCGCGCTCCAGCAGCCAGGCCTGCAGCGCGCCGATCTGCGCGATGGCGTACTCAATGTAGTAGAAGGGCGCATGGAAGAGGTGCCCCTGCCTGTGCCAGAGGTATGCGAAATAATCGTCCATGTCACCCCAGTCGATGTGGGGGGCGAAGCGGCCGGCAAGGTCAATCCATTTCTCGCGGCGCTCATCGCGTGAGTGCCCGGGATGGGTATAGAGCCAGTGCTGGAACGCGTCGATGGTCGCGATCCAGCCGAAGAGGTCCACGATGCTCTCGAACTGCAGGTATTTCGCTTCACGCGCGTCCTGGGAATCGTAGATGGCGTCGATCCGTTCGAGCCCGAAGAGCTCCATGCTCATGCTGGCGACCTCACAGAACTCCATGGGGGCGGAGCGGTAGTCGCCCAGGGGCTCACCCCGCGTAGCGATGGTGTGAAAAGCGTGTCCGCCTTCATGCAGCAGGGTCTGGATGTCGGAGTGTGTTCCGACTGCGTTGAAGAAGATGAAAGGCAGCCGCATATCCTCGATGGAATACATATAGCCGCCCGGCGCCTTTCCAGGCCGGCTCATGAGATCCAGCAGGCCGTTGCGGTCGAGGATGTCGAATTCCTTCTCAAAGACAGGGTCTACAGCCCGAAAGAGCGTCTGTGTCTTCTCGATATATTCTTTTTCCGTCGCGAAGGGGGTGCAGGGGGGTCGGCCGAAGGGACTGACCACCCGGTCCCAGGGGCGAAGGGAATCTATACCGAGCTTCTCAATTCTTCTGCGGGTGAGGTCGGCCACCGCCGGCACGACAATCTCCTCTACGGCGCTGTGAAAATCAGCGCATTGGGCTGGTCCATAGGCGAACCGGCAGAGTTGCTGGAAGCGGTAGTCTCGGTAATTATCGAAGCCGGCGTTCAGGGCTACCTGGTGCCGAATGGCGAGCATCTGGTCAAAGAGCTCCTCGATCTTGTCGCTGTCCTGGAGGCGGCGCACGGCGAGTTTACGGAAGGCTCGCTCGCGAAGCTCCCGGTCAGGTTTCTCCAATAGCGCGGAGCATTGCTGGGCTGTGAGGGTCTCCCCATCGAGTTCGACGGTGATGACACCCTGGATCTCCATGTATTTCGTGTAGAGCTCAGTCTCCTCGGTTTCGAGGGGGATGTTCTCTTCTCGAAAGAGCTCGGCCTTGGTCTTGAGCTTTCGGTCAAAGATGCCGTAGCGAGCCGGGAGGCTGTCGCGGGCAGGGCTGGCGAGGTATTTACGATCGAGGCTGTCATTGAGCTGGCTGTAGAGAGGTACCACCTCGCGTTCATAGGAGAGGAAGCGGTCCCTGATTGTTTCGTCTACGGTGTCACAGGTCTTGGCGATATAGCGCCGGGCTTTCTCAGCCTCGACGACTCCCGTGAGCTCGCTCCAGTCACGCAGAAAGTCCTCGAGCTCATCGGGAGTGTCTACCGCCCTGGCCAGCAGGAGGTCTACCGATTCCCGCAGGCTCTCCGTGTCGGCGGGGTTGAAATCCGCCGGGATGAAGTTCCGCTGCGGTGTGCCGACATCAGGTTTACGGGTAAGCTGCATTCGTTCTTCCTCTGGTTGATCTTCCGGCTCGCTGGTCCCGCTAAAAAAAAAGGGGGCCCATGATTTCCAGCACGAGGCCCCGGCTGTTTCAATGGCGCGCCCACCAGGATTCGAACCTGGAACCCCCGGTTTCGTAGACCGGTACTCTATCCAATTGAGCTATGGGCGCACCTTTTGTCTCGCTTCGAGTTTAAGGATATTAGGAACGGAGCCGGGGTCTTTCAAGGTTTTATTCCCGTCCGCGACGCCGGGGAGTATTCCGGGGTGCCGATTGCGCAGGCGGGAGCGGGACTGCTATACTCCCGGGCACCCGCAACGGAGAACATGGCATGAGCGATGAAAGTCCGGCTTTCCTGGAAGACCTGAGTCCCGAGCACTTCATGGCAGAGGCTCTCAAGGAGGCCCGGAGAGCCCGCGAGGCTGAGGAGGTTCCCGTCGGAGCGGTGATCGTCGATGTGGAGAGCGGACGGGTTGTCGCCCGGTCTCACAACCAGCGCGAGCTCCTGAAGGACCCGACCGCCCACGCCGAGATCCTCGCTATCACGCAGGCAGCCGATTATTACAAGTCGTGGCGCCTGACGGATTGCGTTCTCTACGTGACACTCGAGCCCTGTCTCATGTGCGCCGGGGCCATCGTCCAGGCGAGGATCCCGGAGGTCGTCTACGGGGCTGTGGACCCCAAGGCCGGGGCCCATTGCTCGGTTTTCGAGGTGCTCGCCAATAGCTCCAACAACCACTTTCCCAGGGTCCAGGGCGGGATACTGGCGGATGAGAGCGCTGAGCTGCTCCGGGGATTCTTCCGGGAGAGACGCGGTGGGGGCGGAATTCGGGGCGAATCCGGCTCAACCAACGGATCCACCGGGTGATTTTCCTCTCCCGCAGGCGGTGAAAGGATCCCTGGTCTTCTTTCTGTTTTTCCAGCCGTTCTTGACAACGAGCTTGGCAGTTTCGCACAATTCGCGGTGAACCAACGTTCGACTGAGCTTCAGCGGAGAGATGCCGGAGCGGCCGAACGGGATGGTTTTGAAAACCATTGACCTCGCAAGGGGTCCCTGGGTTCGAATCCCAGTCTCTCCGCCATTTTTNCTNTTTCCACAGGCTCTCGAATGCTTCTGCNGNCACNGTTTACGGCTTTCTTGAGTGACNGCTTGGTAGGACCCNCTTCGTCTTTTATAATTCAGGTTGGCTGTCCGNTGANTTCGGACAGGTCTGATCGCCCGGCAGGGTTGACCGGGGATCGCGTTTGAGAGCATGTTCTGTTCCCCTTGAGGTAGCGCGTCTCGACGATGGGTAGAATCTTCAACATATCGATTTGCCTGTTTCTTCTTGTCTGCATGAGCGCATGCAGCACGATCGAGACCGAGAGACGGGACTGGAGTGACTACAGGGGGCCGGGCTATGTCTATTTCCAATTAGAGGAGCCCCGACCCGTCGAGGTCCTGGGTGATCCCCTTGAGCCCTTCAACCGCGCTGTAGGAGCCGCGAATTTTGTTTTTCTGAACTACTTCGTGGCTCCCATGAGTACGGCCCATCGCTTTCTCTTCCCTTCCCGGGTTCGAAGACGAATCAGCAACTTCACCTACACGATGGCCTATCCCAAGCGCTTTGTGGCGAATGCCATGGAGGGTGACTTTCTGACCGCGGGGATAGAGACCTTCCGGTTCCTGGTCAATGGAACCATTGGATTGGCGGGCATCTTTGATCCGGCNACTGACCTGGGAATCGAGAGGCCGNNTCCTGAGGATATTGGGCTTGCCCTGGCCGCCTGGGGGTGGGATTCGAGCATCTTTCTGAACCTNCCCTACTTCGGTCCGAGNTCGGTNCGCGATGGGACCGGCGAGNTCTTTAATTTCGCCCTGACTCCNACCAACTGGNTNCCGGGGGGATTTATCGTTCTCGGTATCAACTCCCGCTGTGATGGNATNGAGGATCTCTTNAGGTTGGTGCGGGCCTCGNCCGATCCCTACGAGGCCTCCCGTTTTTTCTGGTCCATCCAGAGAAATGCCCGGGTTGCCGGAGTGGAGGTCNCGGGGACGGAGTCGCCGNCCGANGANACCCTGATGGCTCTCTACCTGNCGCTTTCCGANCGTGGTTTCGCGNGGGCNGGNGAGGCGGGCGAGGTGTTTGTTCCGGCGACGGGAAAATGGCTNCCCTACAGCTANTGGCTGCAGCCGGGAGCCGCCCCGNTNCTCTNTATCCTGCCCGGCCTCGGATCCCATCGNGAGAACGAGAGAACGATAGCCCTGGCGGAGATGGGCTACAAGCGCGGCTTCTCGGTGGTGCTTCTCAGCAGCTCATTTCATCCGGAGTTCATGNNGACGGCCTCTACCCAGCAGGTTCCNGGCTATCCGCCGGAAGATATTCCGGAGATCAGGAAGGCTCTCGANCTNGTCCACTCNGATCTGACNGGCGCCTACCCCGCCCGCTTTACCGGCAGGAAGGCTCTGATGGGAGNGTCGATGGGAGCCTACCANGNTCTCTTCCTNGCNTCGGAGGAACGTTCGGNANNCGAGGCATTCGACCGCTATGTCGCGATCAATCCGCCCGTGAGCCTCCGCTACGGCGCCGGCCGGCTTGACAATATGTACCAGGCCGTCAACGCCTGGCCAGAAGCGGAGAGAGAGCAGCGCATGCTGCAAACCCTGCGGAAGGCCGCGGCGCTGGCGGACGAGACCTTGAAGGTTGAGGTCGGAACAGAGCTTCCCTTCGATCGCGAGGAGTCACGCTTCCTCGTCGGGCTGGAGTACAGGTTGGTACTGCGTTCGGTCATTCACGAGAGCCAGCGGAGAGACCCCACCGGAGTCCTGCTGACTGAAATGAGTGCATGGGAGCCGACGGCTTCCTACCGCGAGATCAGCGATTATTCCTGGATGGAATATTTCTACGCATTTGTCCTTCCCAGCATCTCGCCGAAGGAACCTGGCTCGAAGGAAGACAAAGAATTTTTCGATCGGGGGGATCTGCGTTCCCTGGAGAAATCGTTACGAGATAATAAGGAGGCCTTTGTCTTCACCTCCGACAACGACTTCCTGCTCTCCGACGATGACCACGCCTGGCTCGGCTCAACCTTCAGCGAGCGCCTGGAGGTTTTCGTTGGAGGTGGGCATACGGGGAACCTCTACAAGAAGGATGTCCAGGAGAAGATCTTCTCCGTGCTCGATGACCTGCTGGTTGCGAGTGAAGTTACCGGACGCTGAGCGGGCCGGGCCTGAGTGGTCGGCGGATAAGCCCGCTGTCTCCCGGGGGAAGATGAGAGTCGATTGAAATTCCTTCCGCCGGGCTTCCTGCGACAAGTTGGAGGCACTGTTGCTTTCACTGGCAATGAGCGTTCCTTGCGATGTGGGGCTTTTAGTGGCGCCGGGCAGGATGTATAAAGGGGGAATGAGCAGCCTGACACCACCATGGGGAACCCCTGAGCCCTCCAAAGATGGAATATCCCGTCGCAGCGCGATCAAGCTCGCGGCGGTGATGGCCGGAGCATCTGCCGCCGGAGGAAGCCTGGGCGCGGAAGAAAAAAAGCCTGATGCGCGAAGGGCTTCTCCGAAGCGCTACAAGATGAAGAAATCCATCAACCTCTGGGCCTTTCCCTACCCGGAGCGAATGAACCTGCGGGAGTGCCTTCAATTGGCGAAGGATGCCGGCTTCGACGGCATCGAGCTCAACTACAACCTCGAAGACGACCTCTCACCCAGGCACGGCACGAAGCACTATACCGCGATCCGGAAGCTGGCCGAGGAGATCGGCATCGCCATCAGCGGCCTCTGCTCTTTTCTCTTCTGGCCCTATCCGCTGACCAGCAACGATCCGGCCGAACGCGCCCGGGGCATGGAGCTCGCCTCCCTGATGACCCGGGCCGCGCACGATCTCGGCACCGAGAACCTGCTGGTGGTGCCGGGCGCTGTGCACATGCCGTGGCGCGCCGATCACGATCCCACTCCCAATGACGTCTGCGACAAGA
>NZOA01000020.1 GCA_002695115.1 Planctomycetota bacterium | reverse complement strand
GGTGCCATCGAGCGGCCAGCGCGCATTGACGCCGCCGTTGGGCATGTCCTGCCAGACCAGCAGCCCCATGCGATCGCAGTGGTAGTACCAGCGCAGCGGCTCGACCTTGACGTGCTTGCGGACCATGTTGAAGCCGAGCTTCCTTGTGACCTCGAGGTCGTAGCGCAGCGCCTCATCCGATGGCGCGGTGTAGAGCCCGTCGGGCCACCAGCCCTGGTCGAGCGGCCCGAACTGAAAGAGCGGCTCGCCGTTGAGCAGGATCCGCGGAATTCCGTTCTGATCCTTGCCAAGTGCAATCTTGCGCATACCGAAGTAGCTCTCTACCCGGTCGATGACCCTGGCGTCCGAGACCAACTCAACCTCGAGATCATAGAGCTTCGGATTACCCGGGCTCCAGAGCTCGAAATTCTTCAACCCCAATTCGATGGTGCTTCCCGCAGAGCCTTCACCGCGGGCTCCGAGGGCAGGGATCTTCACCCTGGCATTTACCTTCTTAGCCCCGCGCAGGGCCACCCTTACCTTGAGTTTTTTCCCTTCGACATCGGGAACGATCCGCAGAGATTCGATGGAGGTCATTGGCACCGCCTCGAGCCAGACGGTCTGCCAGATGCCGGTGACCGGCGTGTACCAGATTCCCCGCGGCTTGCTGACCTGCTTGCCACGCGGCTGTGGCCCCTCATCGCTTGGATCCCAGACGGAAACCTCCAGCCGCTGGCTGCCGCCGCCGGGCTCAAGCAGCCTGGTTACATCGAAGGTGAATGGATCGTAGCCGCCACGGTGCCCCCCGGCCGGCTTGCCGTTGACCCACACGGCCGTCTCCCAGTCGACGGCGCCGAAGTGCAGCAGGACCCGCCTCCCCTTCCAGGCCTCCGGTACCTCGAAAGCCCGCCGGTACCAGACCCTCTTCTCCTTGCCGACCATCCTGCCGACGCCCGAGAGTGCCGATTCGACCGGGAAGGGGACCAGGATCTTTCCATCGGCCTGCTTCGGGTTCTCCGCGGCCGCAGGGCGAATCGCGTAGTCCCACAATCCATTCAGGTTGACCCAGTCGGCGCGCACCAGCTGCGGACGCGGGTACTCCTGGTGGACCTTCGCGGGCNAAACAGTCTTCCCCCAGCGCGTCATCAGCTTCGCTCCGGCCGGCTTCCACTGGGCGTGAGAAGAAGTNNCGCAGTAAAGCAGCAGGAAAAAGGCCGACAAAACAGCAGGCGAGTGATTTCTTTCGCGATTCATTTCATTTCCCCGGTTGCGCATCGCTCCTTCGCAGCGCGCTATGTGGTTTTCAGTCCCGACCTCCGTTGAGCCGCTGGTCCAGCCAAAAAAACGAACCAGCCGGGATTGTACTCGAAAGAACCNCCCGCGACAGCGACTGGATGGTGGACGCCCCGCTGAAGGAATCCTANGGACTCTTCTCCATCGGCCCGGGCTCGATCCGGACGAGGTTCTCATCCGCGANAGAGCGCAGAATCGTCCGGCCATCTTTACCCAGCTTGAAGATCCCGTAGCGGGCCTTCTCGTACGCTTCGCCCCGCCCTTCCTCGAAGAAGAAGGAACAGGCCGACCTCGATCCCGGCCAGCTTCACCAGGCCCGAGAGACTGTTCCAATTGGCGGCGAAGAAAAAAACGATTCCTGTCAGGATGAGGGCGGCCCCGAGAACCAGCAGGAGCCTCGAAGCCCACAGCCGCCAGAGCCGCNCGGGGTTGAGAAGCTCGAAGGCCAGGAGCCGCGCATCCCTGTCGAGCAGTCCCGCGAAGTACAGACGCGAAACCTGCTGCCGGGTGGCGGGGATCTTCTCGAGATCCAGCTTCGCGGTTTCTTCACTCATGGCTCAGCCTCTCGCAGGACAAATTCGCATCCTCAATAGTAAACAAGCAAATCTTTCCGACCGCGGCGGTCGAAAAAAAGCCTGCCGCGGAGATCTCCGCGGCAGGCCTTGACCTGGTGGGCCCACTTGGACTCGAACCAAGGACCGTCAGATTATGAGTCTGCTGCTCTGACCAACTGAGCTATGGGCCCGTTATATATTCAACGAAACAAGCTCAGCCGTTCAGGCGGGCGTAGATAGCCTCGGAGAGCTTTACCTCCTCGACCGGACATGTCTGCAAGGTCTGCCACTCGGGACTGCCGGCGATCGGCCGCGACCGCGGGACCGAGACACTGGAAGGATCCGAGGCTCCCGAACGGGGCTCGTTCACCTGCGTCAGCAACCGGATCGTGACCTCGGGCTTCCAATGCCCCGTGTAGGTCTTGCGGATCCAGACCGAGACCTGCTTCTGAGACTTGGCTCCCCCGAGGATGCCGACCTTGCCCAGGGCCAGGATATGCTGGCTCCTGATGGAGGTAGCCGCCATCGGGTAGTGCTCCTTGACGACAACCTCGGCGGCGCCCAGCACATCCACGAATTTTTTTCCCTCGGGGGCCTCGGGATACACCTGTGGGAAACCGCCCAGTCCACCGTCTCCGCAACCAGCAAGCAGAATAACCGCTCCCAGCATCAAGAAAGAGTTGCGCATCGTGATCCTCCTGAAGAATTAACCGCCACCCCCAACCTTTAAACTGCGCTCAGGCCTGGAAAACATGGTGACGCGCCAGGCCCGTCTTCGGGAATTGTAAGGCCCATCGGTCTGAAGACACACAGTAATTATGCTCAATAACGCAAAGAGGCTCGCTGCCGCGAACCTCTCAATAATCCGGCGGAAATCCAACTCAGGCGCCCTCTGCCCTCAGGGAGCGGGATTAACGGCGCTCGAGGAATCCTCACTACCGGCATCCGAACCGTCACCGGGCGTGGCTTCAGGTGCCGCGGCAGGCTCAGGGGTCACGACAGGCTCAGGGGCCGCTGCGGGCTCANACGCCACGNCAGGCTCAGGCGCCACGGCAGGCTCAGGCGCGGCAGGAGACTCAGGCGCCGCGGCAGGCTCAGAAGCGGCGGCAGTAGCCTCAGGCGCCGCAGCAGGAGCCTCTTCCTGGGCATCATTCTGAATCTTCTTCTTCATGAGACGACCGACCTTGAACTTGACCGTGGTCTTGGCCGGTACGTTTACACTCTCTCCCGTCCTCGGATTGCGCGCCACTCGCTTGGCCTTCTCCTTCGGCTCAAAAACACCAAAGTCACGGAATTCCAAACGGTTACCTCTTGCGAGCTCGACGATGATCTCATCAAGAAACCCTTGTATCACCTCTTTGGCCAGAATCTGCTGAGCACCAGTCTTTTCAGCGATTCGTTGGACCAGTTCACGCTTCGTAACTGTCTGCATTGAAGCCTCCTAAGAGTCCGCCAGCACCCCGGAGTTGATAACAAGTCGCCCAAACAACCTTCCAACTCCCTGCTTCTGGGAAGCAAAACCAGGCACTTCAAAGATAAACAATAAATGCGATCCTTTCAGAAGACCGCCAGCGAGTGCCGTATTTTCTTATCAGGGTAATAGTTATGATTCGAATCAGGATATAGCAAAAACTTACGCCCTGACAAGCCTGAAATCTCAATTTCCAGTCGTAAACATCCGTCCTTAAAGGGTTTCCCAAACCAGGGCTTCGATCTCATTTTCGGAGCAAGCCTCAAGTACTTGGCACCGAAAGACGATAAAGGATCTAAGGAAAAGGGGTTCGGGCAGATAAATCGGATTGTGGCAGACCGTCACCCTCGGGAAACCAGGGCGGACTACGCACTGACCACAGCCATCCTTCTACCCGGACAGTTCACCCGGAATACAACCCAGCTGAAATCGAAGGAGTAGCAGAGATGCTCGAATCACTTTCTACAGAACAACTTGAGTTCATCAAGGCGATTGAAAACTACAAGAACGAGAAGAAGAAGCTCTTTCTCTCGTGGTCAGAGGTCCTCAATATTCTCGAGAACCTCGGCTACCAGAAGGTCGCCGCGCGGCCGGAAAACCGCAGGGAAACCGCGTGCTCAGCGGACAAGCCCACCAATGCGAGACCTGACCGTCTCGCCCGCAGCATCGAGGCCTGCAAGGCCGGTATGACGGCCAGANCCTCCAACTGAAAATCGAATCTTCAAAGAACCGGGCAAGGGAATATCCTTCCTTCCTTGCCCGGTTTTTTCATCCATCCGGATTCTCGATTCTCTTCCACCACTCCTTCTCGAGATCCTCGGTAGAACGCCCATAGACGCGCTCAAAGGCCGTCGCCNCCGAATGTTCTTCGGCTATTGCCNTCAACAGAAGCCGCAGACGAAAGGGNTTGTANTTCTCGGCGAGAAACTCCACAAAGCCGAGGCCCTGGAGATAGACCCATCTCGCCAATTCGACATCATCTATCTTTCCAAGACGCGAGGGCATCTTCTTGAGCGGTATCCTGGCCTCTCGCGATTCTTTCAGACGGGCGTAAACCGCATCCTTCTGATAGGAAGCCTCGAAGTACTGGGCGATTCCTTCATTCAGCCACATCGGACATTCAGCGGACAGACCCAGCACCAGCAGGTGCGCATATTCGTGACGCACCACCTCCAGGAGCTTTCGGAAGGCGGGATCCTTCTCATCTGACTTCACGGGGACCGGCAGCTTGATCTGCCCGTCGTAAAACCCTCCCACCCAGTGCTGCGAACCCGTCGCCTCGTAGAATCGTCCCTGGGAATAAAGCACCACGGTCACCTTGGAGCTCGGCCACNCCCCCAGGGCCTTGCCGAGCTCCGAATAGGTTCTCTCCAATTCGACCTGCAGGCGCGTGGCCAACTTGCCGGGGATCTTCGGATCCACCCTGAGCTTGAAATGCTTGATCTCAACGGAAGGAAAGCTGCTCAGAACCCCTGCCTCGGATTTCAGCCGCTTGACGAGAAAGGCTGATTCGTCATCGGCCGGATCCAGCCGCAGGGACACGGAGAGACGGTCGATGGCCTCCTTCGTCAATCCCTTGCGGTAATCGAGCAGCCCCAGGAGCTTGTGGGTGGGAGCGTAATCCCCGCGGGCGCCCAATGAGGCCAGCAGGTACGTTCTAGCCTCACCATCTTCGCGACGCATGAAGAAGAGGTAACCGAGACCGAAGTTGGCGTAGTAATCCTCGCTGATTCCAATGGCCTTGCGGAAGGTCTCTTCTGCCATCCCACCCTCGGATTCGCTGAGGTACTCAAAACCGAGACCGGCGAGAGCATGTGCGAGATCACCCTTGATGGAATCTCTATCCGTTTCAGGGGCGCTGGCGAGGGCTTTTTCAAAAGCCTCGATCGCCTGGAAATAGCGGCCGGCTCCGTAATGCCTGGCGCCCTCCCGGCGCAATTCCTCATGATCAGCAGCGACTCCCTGAACCGCATGAAGCAGGCATAAAATAAAGCCCAACGTGAAAACTGCCCCGAAAGACCCCGGCTTCCCCAGGCCCGCGAAGATGACCAATAGGCGACTCATACTGACCAGTTAAGTCAGCATGGAATGGGTTGTCAACTCAGCAATGTCCCCCTGCCCTCTTCCCTATCCCCNCCGGAACAGATAAAAGTAGGCTTGAGCGGACCGATTCAAAACCCCTGCATNCGCTGGAACGACAATGNCCGGGAAAAAAGACAGGAAAGCCAGGAAGCCGACGNGAGCTGCAAGTGTCGAGAGCCGGCGCATCGACTGGATCAGGAAGCTCCTGNAATCGCANCCCCGGGGCGGACTCTCTCTCGGCATCGGTGACGACGCGGCNGTCTGGAAGCCCCGGCAGGGATACCGAACGGTTCTCACTGTTGACACCCAGAGCGAGGGGACCCATTTCATGCCGGGCTGGCTCAGCCCTGNNGAAATCGGCAGNCGGGCGGTCAGCTCGAGCATCAGCGATCTTGCCGCGATGAACGCCCGCCCGGCGCTGGTCCTCGTCTCGCTCCTGCTGGAGAGAAGGCGAAACGAAGACTTTTTCAGAAAGCTCTACAGGGGAATCGACAAAGCCTGCAGAGACTACGGAGCCCTCATCGCTGGCGGCAATATCAGCCGCGGCCCCCTCTCCATCACCATCACCTGCATTGGAGAGGCTCGGAAGAAAGATCTGACCGGAAGAAACGGCATGGAAAATGGNGACGAAATCTGGGTCACGGGCAATCCCGGTCTCGCCCGCCTCGGNCTGCTNCACCTGCAGGATCGGCTCTTCGGCCGCTCCCCCTCTCCCGGAGCCCGGCAGGCCATTTCGGCATTCAAAAATCCCCGAGCCCGGACCGGGGAAGCCGCCGCCCTCGGCCGCTCCTGGCGCCCCAATGCGGCCATCGATCTCAGCGATGGTCTTCACAAGGATCTCCTGCACCTTCTGGAATCGAATACAAAAAAAGGGCTGTCGGCAAATGGCATCGTGCTGGATAAAAAAGCCATCGAATCCCTCGAACCATTAGGAAAGCTCTGCGCAGAAGCCGGTCTCTCACCCTGCCGGGCCTCCCTGGAAGGAGGCGAAGACTACGAACTCCTCCTGGCAATTCCACCAGGCCGGGCAACGNCGGCACGAGTGCGTGCCTTCAGAGAGAAATTCGACGTGCCGATCACGCGAATAGGCACCGTGACATCGAAAAANNCCGGCNTGTGGCTGAAAACNNATTCATCGGGTACTCTTACGCGGTTGAGGACAGACGGCTTTGAACACTTCTGAATGGNGCGAAAATNCGCTTTTNCGNGGTGTTCTGGCGTTTTCCTTGTCCGTCCCTCTTACCCGGAGACTTTTTGATAAAAAACTCTCCTGGGCCGCTTTTGCCGGTAATGACCGGTATGTTCCGATTCGGCCGCAATTGGCCGATCCAGACGGAATTTGGTAGGGAAAAACTCATCTGATTGACGATGAACAATTCACTGGAGACCCGTAGGTGGCTTGACTTTATGGGAAGACGGCCACAAAATAGGTTTTTAATCTCCGTTTGAAAATAACCGTACGTAAGGAAGCAAGTTTGGCGCAAAAAAACCAGGGAGGGTGTCCCTGGAGCGCTGGGAGAACTTTCAGATTGATCTCCTGGAATCAGCTAGGCCAAGCGAGTTTGACTGGTCCTGAAAAGACCTGGTCCTGATATAAGGAATTCTGCGGTTCTCAGTACCGCAGTCATCGGTTGATATGCTTAAGAAAGTACTCCTCTGTGTTGGAATGCTGAGTATCCTGGCGACCTCGGGTTGTATGACCACCGAGCCCACGATTTACAGCTGGCCGCANCANAAGCGCCGGATCCGCACCATTCTTGATGACCTCCACGAGTTCCACGTGGACTTCGACAGGGTTCTCTTCGACATGGAAGAATACCCCCGAGAGCTCGACTACTGATCTCTCGACCCATTCAACCCATCTCAGGGTTTGATTGGTAAAATTGAAAAACGAGGAAAAGGCGGGAGCCCGGTTCTCCGGGTTCCCGTTCTTTTTTTGGGGTGACCGCGGGGGGCGGACAGAAGGCTGCTCAGCCCTGGCGGGACAGTATCAGTTCCGCCGCGCCGACGGGATCCAGNTCCCCCTCAACAGGCAGCCATTCGATATCCATCTTCCGGAACCAGGTCAGCTGGCGTTTGATGAAGTTCCGGGTGTTTTTCTGGATCNTCTCGATGACAGCCTCCCGGCTCTCTCCAGCCTCGAGCCCCTCCCTGATCTCCCGCAGGCCGATGCATTGTGAGGCGCTGCGCCCTGGCGACGGCTCCCGGCTAATGAGTCCTTCGCACTCCTCGAAGAGTCCCTGCTCGACCATCGCCAGGACCCTCTCATTCGCACGAGCATAGAGGACCTCCCGGTCCCAGCCGAGACCGAAGAGAACGGCATCACGCCGCGGCCTCGGGGCCGCGGACCACTCCCAGGAATCTCCGAGGGGCCGACCGGAGCTCTCAAAAAATTCGAGCGCCCTGACGATCCGCCGTTCATCTGTCGGAAGCAGCTTCGCCGCCGCAACCGGGTCGACCTCCACCAGGCGCTCATACAGGCCTTCCGGTCCGCTCCTGCGAGCCTCCTCTTTGAGTCGTTGCCTGAGCTCCCAATTCGCCCCGGGACCATCGACGAGGCCATCGAGGAACCCCTTGAGGTACAGACCGGTCCCTCCGGATATCACCATGGGCCGCCCGGCGGCGACCTCCGCCCCGAGCGCATCCTCGAGCAATGGTAGATACTCTCCAACGCTGAACTCCTCCTCGGGGTCAACCAGGTCGATGAGGTGGTAGAGACACCTCTCCCTGCGCTCCCGGGGCGGCTTGGCGGTAACGATATCCATCCCGCGATAGACCTTCATGGAATCCATGCAGGCGATGGAAGCCCCCATGCGGCCGGCCAACTCGAAGGCGACGCTTCCCTTGCCGCTAGCTGTGGGGCCCGTCAGGATAATCTGAACCATTGCGACAGGAATGAAACTCCCCTGCCAAGCTACCGTCAAGCGGATTCATCGGCTGAAGACGCGGTAAAATCGACCTTGAGTTCGGTCATTTCAACCGCGGTGTGAATGACCCGGTCGAAGGCCGCGACCTGCTCCTCCTCGCATCGTGGCTGAACGACAAAGAACTGGCACAACTCCTCGCTGAGCCTGCCAAGAGACTCCAGGGCCCCCACCACTCTCGCGCCGTCCATCATCTTGAAGGGTTCATCCAGAAACATGAACTGCTTCTGCCGGGTGCGTGAGGTGATGTGCGCCTGGGAAAGAGCCAGGCGCAAGCCGAGCATGAGGGCCTCGTTGGTACCCCCGCTGAGCTCAACAGCGGAGATGAAATCACTACGTTCATCGGCGAAGACCTGGATCTTGAGGTCGGGATCCAGCTTGACGTCCCTGTACCTGCCCTCGGTCAACCTTGGAAGGATGCACTTCAGATAACGGCTCAGCGTCGGTCCGACCTTCTCCCGGGTCGTCGCGCTGCAGAGCTGCAGCAGCTCACACGCGGTACGCCTGTCATCAATTTCCCGGCGAATCTTCAGGGCCGCGCTCTCGAACTCGGCGACCTTCTCCTCGAGGGTCTCCTTCTTGGCGAGCTGTCCCTCCGCCTCCCGAAGCTCGTTGCTTATCCTGTCACGTGAACTCTGGGATTTTTTCAAGGCCGCCTCGCTGTCCTTGAGCTTCCTGGCACAGCCCTGGGTGAGATTCTTGATGCGTTTGCGGCAGGTCTTTTCGTTTTCCACCTGCTGGCGAAGCAGGTCGGTATAATCCCCCGGTCCGGCCTCGGGGTCCAGCCCCAGCAGCGCCGAGTACCTGCCCCGGAACTCCTCGAGGCGCTTAGCCGCGGCGCCTGTGGCGATCTCCCCGGCGGCCTCAACATAATCGCGCGGTGCCCCCGAATCTTTGAGCTCTTCAAGCCGCAGATAGTCCCTGATCCGGCTCTTGGTATTCTGGATCTTTTTCTTCAGCACGGAGATGGTCTTCGTGAGGCCTGAGCGGCGGGACTGGAATCCCCTGTAGCTGACGTATTTGAGCGAAAGAAAGAGCATCGCCAGAAGACCGACTCCTCCGCAGCCAAGGCTCACATAAGGCGACGGGATTTCACCGAGGAAATTCTCCAGCGATTCGATTTTCAGGGCAAAAGCTACCGCCAGTCCCGCGAAGACCAGGAAGAGAGCTCCGCCGGCCAGCAGCCCTTTCGAGCGACCCTTGAGCACGGCTGCCAGGCTCATCCTCTCCTGCTCCTGGGCGGTCAACCTCGTCTTCAGCGAGTTTTCATCGCTTCCATAGAGTTCCGACTCCAGCGTCTCCCGTGCCTCGACAAAGCTCCCCCTGAGCTGTCTGTAGGTATCAAGAAATTCGTTCGCCTGCTCGAGCGCGTCGCTGATCTTCCCCGTCTCCTCGGCCAATTCCGTATCATCNAGTTCTCCATCGATACAGCGCGACTGAAGGNTCCTGTAATCATCGAGAAGCCCGGCGACTCCATCTTCGAGCTGGGCCCCCCTGGCGGAGGCCAGCTCGACGAAGCGCTGCTCCCTCCCGTTTCCAGAGCCGACGAGACTACCGTAGGCTTCCCGCGACCTCGAATTTTCCTCGACGGTTTCCTTCATGTTGACGTAGTCGTAAACAGCCTGCTCCTCCTCTTCACGAAGCTCCGGAAGCCGTTCAACTGTCCGGGCGAAATGTTCGATCTGCTTCAGGTTGCGGCCGATGTCTTTCTGGTAATGTCCGAACTCTCTCTCGAGCTGTTCTACCTCGGTCTTGATCCTCTCGATCGCGCTGTCCATCTGGCGAACACCGGTCATCCTCTCGAGAAACTCCCGTTGAGAATCATCGACCAGCCGGCTCCCGTACTGGTCATGGTAGAAGGCGTGCTGAAACTCGAAGAAATCAAAACCGACCTGCGCCTGGATGAACGAGGTCACCTCTAGGTTCCCACGGGCGACCTCCTGCTTGCCGGGCAGCTCCAGGATCTTCGCGTAATTCGTTCCAAAGCGATCGATCTCCCTGTAGATACGGAGGTTCCTTCTCCCATGTTCCTGGTCGCGAAGGATAAAATCGATCTCGACCCTCATGTATTCACTCCCCCAGTGGATCAGGCTCTCAAGGGGACAATCTTTCGATATTTTCGTGCGGCCGAAAAACGCGAAGAGGAGCGCCTCACCTATCGTGCTCTTGCCGGATTCATTGGGACCGATGATGCCGATGACTCCCGCCTCCGGGAGATCCATGAGATTCAGCCTGGAGAACTTCATGAAATTCTCGGCTTTGATGGAGCGAATGATCATCCGTCGAGTCCCTCGCCCCCATCGTCCTGCCGGGCATTGTCCTGCTCGGGATCTCCACTGAGGCCCAGGGCGATCGAGAGACGATCCCTGGCGATCTCAAAGCCTCTGGACAGGCGTTCGAGCTGATCCTGGCCGCCCGAGCTCTCCAGGCCGCGGGAGCGATTCTGATAAACCCGCTCCAATTCCTCCAACGGCCCCCGCATGAAAATTCCGCTGAAGAGCGACATGGCTGCGACGGATTCCGGCTCTGCCGGCTGGGTGGGATCTTCCTGGTCACCGGGAATTGGATTGGACGGGTTATCTGACAGCATCGAAATCTCTACGCACCTCTATGTTATATCGACCGGATGGCATTGAACGTAAACCCTCGGCGACTATAGCTATATCGAAAAAGACATCATGCCCCGAACGTTTCTCCCAGACAGACAAAATCCTCTTTTACCCAAAATATTTTCTGTCCCGAGGTCCTCAATCCCCAATTCATGCGATTCAGCGCCCAGGGGGATCAAACAACATCCCGGGCCTGGTGNTAGCCCTGCTCATTATCGGCACAGGCGCCGCCGAGAGAAGCCAGCCGCGCAGCCCAGGCGGCGCTCGAAGAGCTGAACCGAAGCAGGCGGCCATCACCCGGGCCCTCACCTTCCCGCTCCACCCCGGCAAAGGACAGCTCCAGGAGCAACCTGTCAGCCGGCAGGAGGGACTCGACCCGATCCGCCCACTCAACGACCAGGACAGCCCTCGACGAGAGGGCCTCCTGAAAGCCGAGCTCATCAAGCTCGCAAGGACTCCCGAGCCGGTAGGCATCATAGTGACGAATCGGCACCCGGCCCTGGTATACCTGCTCGAGAACGTAGGTCGGACTGTTCACCCTCGCATAATCCGCGCAGCCCGCTCCGCAGACCAGCCCCCTGGTGAAGGTCGTCTTGCCCGATCCCAGGTCACCGACCAGGGCGAGAACCTCACCTCCAGAGAGACTCTCTCCAAGCTGGCGGGCAACCTCNAAGGTCTCCTCAGCGCTCCCTGTCAATCTTTCAACACATTCCATCCGGGCGGTCCCAATCTCCCCTCTCGTCCCCTACCGATACGCCACAGCACGTGAAAGAACGGGCTCAGCCGCTTGCGGCAGGCCTCGGGCTAGGCTCCCAGTCCACCCTGGGACAGTCACCCCACAGCAACTCGAGGTCATAATACTTCCTGCTCTCCTCGAGGAAGAGATGGACGACGATCTGATCCAGATCGAGCAGAACCCAACGCCCCTCACGACCGTGATGCCCCTCTTTGTGAAAGTTTTCGTTACGGTCATCTACAATACCGGCGACTCGAAGCTCCTTGCTGAGATCCGCCGCCGCGGTAAGCAAATGACGTGAGGTCAACCCGGTCGCGATAACGAAATAGTCCGTGATCTGGATAGTATCGCCGACCTCGAATATCTCGATGTCTGAGAGCTTGTTCTCGTCAAGAATCTGGGCGCAGCGCCTGACCACGCCCCGCGAATCCGCCCTGATGTCGATCAATACCGGCTCCATCGAGATAAGGTGTACAGAATTGAGTATAATACTGGAACGATGCCTGTCCTACGCGTAAGAAAAGGAAAGAATGAGGGGGAAGCCTTCGCCGTCTTTTCCCGCAAGGCGCCGACTGTTCTCGGCCGGAGTGAAGACGCCGAGATCTGCCTCGATGACAACCGCTGCTCGCGCAAACACGCCCAGGCCATCCTGGTATCAGGCAGCTGGCATATCGAGGACCTCGGCTCCTCCAACGGGACCCAGCTCAACGGCGAAAAGGTGGACAGGAGCCCGCTGCGGGACCAGTCGACCGTACAGATAGGCAACACCCTCCTGGTCTTCGAGGAAACCGAGAATCTTCCTCCCCCGCGCCGGGAGATCCACGGCTCCCGCCTCCTCGACACCCTCCGCGAGGAAGGTTGCGTCTTCGTCTACAACGCCTTCCAGGCGGCGCTCGATCGCCAGGTACGAGTGGATCTCTTTGCCGAGGGCCAGGCGCCGGAGGGAGAGCTCCTCGACAGGATCCTGGCGGCCGTGGAATCGACCTCGAAGCTGAAGCACGACCTTATCGATGCGGCCGTGTACCCGAATTTTTCAGACGGCTCCAGGAGCTACCTGGTTCACCGCTCGCGTGGCGGGACCCCGCTCGAAGCCGAGTTCGACAGCATCCTGGCGGAGCCACTCGATACCAGGCTCGGCCTGGTCCGCCAGCTGCTGAGCATAACCCTCACCAGGTGCGAGCTCCCGGGGATCTGCTACCCCCTGAGCCTCGCGCAGCTTCAAATCCAGCCCGGAGGGGGCGGTGGGCGGACCCTCTCCTGCGCGGCTCTCGAGCTGCCGACCCTGGTAAGCATCCACGACAACGCCCTCCACCATCTGGGAGCCTATACCGACTACCTGCCCCCGGAGCTCACCACCGGCGAAAACAGCGAGGCACCGGCGCTGGACAAGGCGCTGGCCTATTCCGCCGCGGCTCTCGCCTACTACCTCCTCACCGGCGCCCCGGTGATGGGAGAGGGAGAGGCCTCGGAGATTCTCGAGAAGCACCGCGAGCTCAAGCCCGCCCCGGCCAACCTCATCGAAGCGGATATTCCCGAGAATCTCTCCGACCTGCTGGGTGAGATGCTCGAGAAGGATCCCGCGGCGAGACCGAGCACCGCGGATCGTCTCGACCCGGTGCTGTCGAGTATCCGGGGCGCCGCGGAGGAGGGCGAGCTCCACGGGGATCCCGAACCCGCGGACGGGCATCCCGGGGAAGCCGCCGAGCAGCTCCAGGCCTCTGGGCCCCTGCCCCCGCTCACCCAGCCGCGGCTGGATCTGAAAACCTCGGGCCCGCGTCCGCTCATGGAGAGCACGCAGGGCCCCCGCCCCAGCCTGCTGAAGAACTTTTTCAGCCTGCCGTTCTGGGCGGCCCTCTGGGCGGCCCTCTTCTGGGGCAGCTCAAAGGTCGCGGAGATCCTCTTCACGGCCTTCAACAGCTGAGCCCCACGCTCAGTCGAGGAGCACGCACTTGCCGTCGTTCTGACCCGCGAGATCCCGGCAGAGCTTCTGCATGGTGTGGCCGGCCTGGGAGAACCCTATGGTGTGAATCCTCGCCTTTCGAAAACGGTTCTGGATCCTGGCTATCGTCAGAACTATTTCAGGCGCGATCTTCTGGTTCTTCTCATCCCGGGGCTCACCATCGGTCAACAGGTAGATGGTGTCGATTTCAGGCATCCCGAAGATCCTCGTAACGGCGAGATCCGTTCGCGTGGCGCCGGAGGGCTTCAGGGTCCGAACCCAATCGTAGGCCTTCTGCTTGTTCGCCTTGGAGGCCTGGAGCAACGCCGGCGCCGCGGCGTGCTGAATGGGCTTGTCCCTCTCGGGAAGTGGAGGCGGCGCGGAGCCGAAGAACCCGATCTGGTGGTTAAATTTCATGATCCCGAAGCGAACGTGAGTCGGCAGCCCGGCAAGCGTCTTCAACAGCTCGTGCTTGACCCGGGTAATCCTGGGGACCAGCTTCGACTTCGGCACCGGGACCTTCTCGCTTCCGGAGGCTCCATCGGGCTTTACCACGACCGTCCTGCCCTTGCGGCCGGGCTCCTCGACAGGTCGCCGGGGCTTCTGGATCACGGTGTCGGGGATCTTCATGCTGTCGCTGACATCGATAATGAAGAGAACACGGTCGGAATCCACCGTCACCGAAAAGAAGGTCGGCCTCTTGAAGAGGACCGTGCGGCTCTCGCCGGTATTTTTCGGGACCGGTTTCTTTCCGCCCTTTCTCCCCTTCCAGTAATTGCGCCAGTCCGCGGCGACCGGGAATTTATACCCGGAAAGGTCCTCGAGAGTTCGCTGCAGATCGAAGTAGATCCGATCGTGGGGCCTCCTCTCGCGCCGCCCGAGCTCATCGATCAGCGCATCCATCGACAGCTCAGGGCTGTCGAGCTCCCTGATCAACCGAATGGTGGCGAAGACGACCTCCTTGCGCGGATTCCGGAGCTCGGCATGGAGGGTTTTCATCGCCAGGGGATCATCTCTCCAGCGCCTCAACACGGCCAGGAGAACGATTTTCGCTTTCGCGTTCCTGCCCCTCGACACCGCGCTGAAGACCTCCTTGCGCACATTGGCGGATTCGACGGCGACGAGCTTCCGGCCTGCCAGGCGGTCGAGGTCGTAGCTGTGACCACCGACGGCGTACTTGAGAATGAGCCTGTAGCCACGGACATCATCGGTATCCGCCAGCTCTCCGACCAGCCGCTGGGCTACCTCGAAATTTTTCGACAGGATGGCTTTGCGGAGCGCGCTCTCGGCCGACTTCCAGCCGCCCTCGGGATCCTCCGCTCCCAGCGCAGGCGGAAAAATCGCCGCCACTAGAAAAAACACGGCCAGGCAGGTCCGGGCGCCATCGCCGCTTCGAGGCCACAGGGCCCGCCTCGTCAATCGAAGCTGAACAGCTCGGGTGATTCTCATTTCGATATTCTACCCCAGGAAATCGGCGATTCTATCCCGGGAACCTCCTGAAAAAGCGCCGGGGCGGGTTCCCGGCGATCACGCCGAGAGGATTTCACCTATGATCCCGGCTACCTTGCCGGGATTGGCCTTTCCCCGGGTCTCCTTCATCACCTGTCCGACGAGGAAATTGACCGAGTTTTTCTTGCCCGCCCGGACATCTTCGACCGGCCCCGGATGTTCAGCGAGCACCTTCTCCACCTGCTCGCGCAGCATGGAGTCATCGCTGATCTGCTCGAGCCCCAGCTCGCTGATGATCTCCGCCACCGACTTGTCGGTCTCCAGCATCGGCTCGAGAACATCCCTGGCCTTCTGAGAACTCACGATGCCATCGTCCACCGCCTTCACCAGNTCGACGAACCGCCCGGGCTCCAGTCCCAGCGAAGAGATTCCGACCTTGCGGGAATTGGCCTCCTCCTTCAGGGAGTTCAGGATCCAATTGGCCACCGAGCGCGCCTGGGGATAGACCTCCATACAGCTGTCGAAGAATACCGCCGCCTCGTGGTCTCGAACGAGGAGGTCAGCCGGATACTCTTCGAGCTCCAGCTCCCCCGTGTAACGCTGGAGACGGTCGATCGGCAGCTCGGGTAGCTCGGAACGTATTTCTTCCAGCTGCCCGGGGGTGAAGGTGACCGGGGTAAGATCCGGCTCCGGAAAATACCGGTAGTCGTGCTCCGCCTCTTTGCCGCGCATCGAGCGGGTCTCATCCCGGTCCGGATCGTAGAGCCTGGTCTCCTGCACCACCTCTTCACCGCGCTCCTTCAGCTCGATCTGCCTGGCGATCTCGTAATTGAGCGCCTTCTCGATAAAGTTGAAGGAGTTGAGGTTCTTGATCTCCGAGCGGGTCTCTAGATGTTCGGCACCCTTCGGACGGATCGAAATGTTCACGTCACAGCGCAGCGACCCCTCCTCCATATTGCAATCCGAGACCCCGAGATAGAGCATGATGAGCCTGAGATTCCTCAGGAAGGCACCGGCCTGCGCCGCCGAAGAGATGTCGGGCTCGGTCACGATCTCCAGCAGGGGAGTGCCTGCCCGGTTGAGGTCCACGAAGCTGACCGGGCGGCCCCCGACATGGGTATTCTTGCCGGCATCCTCTTCGAGGTGAATCCTCGTCAGCCGGACCCCGGCTCTCTCTCCCTCGAGAAAGAAGTCGACCTGGCCGCCAAGGCCCAGCGGCTGGTCGTATTGGGAGATCTGGTAGCCCTTCGGCAGATCAGGGTAGTAGTAATTCTTGCGGTCGAACTTGCTGAACTCCCCCACCTCGCAACCACAGGCGAGCACCGCGCGCAGAGACTGCTCGATCGCCTGGCGGTTGGCGTAGGGGAGAGCGCCGGGCCAGCCGAGACATACGGGGCAGACATTGGTATTCGGCTCGGCGCCGAACTTGTTCTCGCAGCGGCAGAACATCTTCGTGCTGGTGTTCAGCTGGACATGAACCTCCAGGCCGATCACCGCTTCATAGGCGGAATTTTCCAGGGGATCGAGCTTCTTTTCGGCGCACATATCAGGCCCCGCCTCCGCCATCCCAGGCATTCACCCCCGGCGCCCGCAGATGATGGTCGGTCTCGGACTGGAAAGCGTTGGCGATCCGCAACACCACGTCATCCTCCATCTGCCTGCCGTAAATCTGCATCCCGACGGGAAGGCCCTCGCCGGAGAGGCCGCAGGGCATGCTGAGCGCGGGCAGGGAGGCGAGGTTGGCCGGAACGGTCAGCACATCAACAGCGTAGAGCTTCATGGGATCATCCATCCGCTCACCGATGGGAAACGCGGTGATCGGGGAGGTCGGACAGATCACCGCGTCCACCTCGCCAAGCGCCTTCTCGAAATCCTGCTGGATGAGCTTTCTCACCTTCAGGGCCTTGAGATAGAAGGCGTCGTAATATCCCGAGCTCAGGACGAAGGTGCCGATCATGATCCGCCTCTTCACCTCCGGGCCGAATCCTTCGGCTCTCGAGCTCTTGTAGAGCTCGACGAGATCCCCGGCATTCTTCGAGCGGTGCCCGAAATGAACCCCATCGTAGCGCGCCAGGTTCGAGCTCGCCTCGGCGGCCGACACGAGAACGTAGGCCGGGTTGGCGTAGCGCGCGTTGGGCAGGGAGACCTCCTTCACCTCGGCGCCGAGCCCCCGGAGCACCTCGATTCCCCGCTCGACGCTCTCACGGACCTCGGCCTCCACTCCCTCGGGAAAGAGCTCGGGGGCGAGCCCGATACGCAATCCGGAGATGTCGCGGGAGGCGCTCTCCACGTAATCCTTCACCTCGACGTCCCTGCTCGTGCAATCCATCCGGTCCACACCCGCCATAGCCTGGAGAACAAGAGCGCACTCGAGGGCCGAATGCTGCAGCGGCCCGATCTGGTCGAGAGAGCTGGCGAAGGCGAGCAAGCCGTAGCGGGAGACCCTGCCGTAGGTAGGCTTGAGGCCGGTGACCCCGCAATAGGACGCCGGCTGGCGGATGGAGCCGCCCGTATCGGAGCCGAGGTGGAGCATACCCCGGGTAGCGGAACAAAGCGCCGCGGCACCACCACTCGAGCCGCCGGGGACATGGGTGGTCTTCCACGGATTCTTCGTAACCTTGATCGAGGAGTTCTCCGTCGAGGAGCCCATGCCGAACTCATCGAGATTGGTCTTCGCCACGCAGACCGCGCCGGCCTCCCTCAGCCGCCTGACCGCGGTCGCCTCATAGGGCGAGACGTGCCCCTCGATGATCCTGCTGGCCGCGCTGGTACGGCCGCCGAGAGTGCAGATGTTCGACTTGACGGTGAAGGGGATGCCGGCGAGGGGGCCCGGCTCTTCGCCCACTCCGAGCCTCCTGTCGATCTCGGCCGCCTGCGCGAGAGCATCCTCNCGAAGTATGTCGGTGGCCGCCTCGAGCTGGGGATTCACGGCCTCGACCTGGCGAAGAGCCTCCTCGGCCGCGGCCGCGGCGCTCAGCTCTCCGGCTCGAATCCTGTCCCTGGTATCAAATACGCTTTCGGTCAATGGTCTATCTCTNGATCAACTCTCGGAGCTCTCCGCATCCCCGACGATCCGGGGAACGAGGAAATAGGGAGGCTCGCTCTCGGGAGCCGGACGCAGAGCCGTCTCGTTATCCAGGCTTGGCGCCCCCTCATCNGGACGCAAAACGTTGGAGGTCTCGGTGGTGAAAAGCGATGGGTCGACGCCATCGGTATCCAGTTCCTGCAGCTCACCGACATATTCGAGGACCTTCTCAAAGTGTTCCTTGAGACCGGCGATCTCCTCCGGGGTCAGATTGAGGCGGGAGAGGACCGCTATCTTCCCTACCAGCTCATCGGTTACTTCGATGCTCATGTTTCTTTCTTCTGTGATCGATGCCCGGCTCGCACCCGACATTTGAGGACGGAACTTTCGCCTTGAAACGAAGCGACCATTCTATGCCCTCACCCGTCAAGTTCAAGCCAGTCAAAAAATACGCCCNGGCTCAGAGTTCGGCAATTACACGGTCTCGAAAAACCTCGAAAAACTCGTGGTAGCCGGGATTCGTAAAATCCCTGTAGGTCCATGGCAGAGACCCGTAGGCCCCATCTCTGTACATCAGCGTGATCTCTTCCCAGATCCCATCGCCGCGATAGAGCCGGTGCGANTAGTCCTTGGTGCTCGCGAGGATGATCCTGCAGTCATTGATGAGCCCGGGATCGATGTTGACGGGGCGCTCCACCGGCGCGGTCCTCTCCCGNGTGATACGCTCCTCCATCTCGATCGCATCGCGCTTGACACTCGCGAGACAGTCCTGCCTGCGGCGCTCGCGGCAGACGAAGAACTGCCTCTTCAGGCCGGTCCCCATCGAATCCCTGTAGCTGGCCGCATCGGGGAAATCGAAGATCTCGCTGATGCCCTGGGAATCCAGCGGTCCGTACTCATCCTCCACCAGGACGCGCGCGGCGACCAGGTAGTCCTCGCTATGGGCAAAGACCCCGAAGAAGAGATAAGCGAGAGTGTCGCGATGCAAGCTCCTGTCCNCCTGTCAACCAGGCTGGATTCAACGGCCCTATTGTACGGGAGTCCTCCCGTCTTGAGAATGCNGAGACCCGATGGCGCAGTAGAAACAGATGTCCCGCTGCTCATCCCATGGATCGGGCGACGACGATCACATCGACGCGCACGACCCCCGCGGCCTTCAGGACACCGGCGCATTCCCTCGCGGTCGCTCCCGTGGTCAGGACATCATCGACGAGCAGCACATGAGGGGGTGGCCGGAGAGCCCGGCGAATACTGAAAACGCCGCGCAGGTTCGTCAGACGCCTCTTTCTTCCAAGCGATGCCTGCCTGGGCGTCCAGCTCCTCTTGCGAAGCAACGCCCGCGAGGTCCAGCCCATCCGCGAGGCAAAGGTAGCCGCGAGGATCCTCCCGCGCGAGCCTCCGCGCAACAGCCGCTCGATCGGATGGCGCGGAATTCCGCAGACCACGGGCCTGGCGCCCCCGCGATCCGCGGGCAGGGAGACGCAGCGGCTCACAAGGTGCTCGACGAGAAAAGACAGGAAGGCCGTCCCGCCGCTTTTCTTATACGCCAGCAGGAGCTCCCGGCCCGCCCCCTCGTAGACCAGGGCGCAGCTCACGGAATCCTGGGGCGGCGGAGTCGCCTCGCACTCTCCACAGAGCGAAGCCCATCCCTCGCTGCCGCTGCCGAAGCCCAGCATCGCCGCCGCGGCCTCGAGATGGATGCCACAGCGAAGACACGACGGACCTGCCAGGACGAGCCGCTCGCCGCAGGCTGCGCACAATGAGGCGCCAGGCCCGCGGCCGCGGACAACCTCCCAGGCCGGGAGAACCTGCAGCCCCAGGCGGTCGCCGCAGCAAAGACAGCGAGGCGGGGCGAGCAGATCGAGCACCCCTNTCGCCAGGNACCGCCCCAGCTTCATCGAGATCCCGCAAGCGCGCCCGGAAAACCGTTTCCGGGTTTCTTCACGGCTGCCGTTTCTTCCGNCCTCCCCTTTATTTTCAGACCGATTCATTTCCAGAACTCTCCACCGACTGGCAGGAAACACCGGTAGACGGCAGGCAGACGGCAGGCAGACGGCAGGCAGGGAAATTCTGGGGGCCGGACCGGCTTTCGCAAACTGCGCCGGTCCCCTGCTATTGCCTCGGCTGCAATGCCTGTTACAATTCTGCACGATCGATGTGACTCAAGGCGGAGTAGCTCAGACGGCTAGAGCGTCGGATTCATAACCCGAAGGTCGGCAGTTCAATTCTGCCCTCCGCTACCAAAACCGAGCCCGTCCGGCCCCCCGGATGGGCTCTTTTTCTTTACCGCCGCGCCGGGCCCGCTAATAAATCTTGGTTTCCAATAGCGCTGACCTAAACTGTATTTTCACACAGGGTGCGACGACCCGTCCCTGTCGGCAGCCGTAGCTGCCCTTCGGTTCTTCTGCAGGATCCCGCGGTAAGCCCATGAAGCTCCTGAAAAACCCGTCCTGGTTTCTCTGCCTGCGATGGGCCACCTGCTGCCTGGCCTGCGGGACGCTGCAGGCGGCCCCGCAATCGGAAAAAGAAAGCGNGCGCGTCGAGAGCGGCCTGCAGGCGCTCTATGACTTCAGCTCTTCAACAGGCCCCCTGGTCAGGGATCGCTCAGGGGCGGGACGACCGATCGACCTCACCATCGCCAAGGCGAGCTCGGTTCGACGGTCGGAGGGCTNCCTCGAGGTGCGCAGCTAAGACCCTGATCCAGTCCGGCAAGGANGCCTCTCGCCTGGTCGAATCCATCCGGCGCTCCGGGGCCGTCACGATCGAGGCCTGGGTCCGGCCCGCAAACACGGCCCTCGATGGTCCCGCGCGCATCGTGACCCTCTCGGAAAACTCCACGAACCGCAACTTCACCCTCGGACAGGAAAAGGACCGCTACGTCCTGCGCCTGCGCACAACNAAAACCAGCTCCAACGGTCTGCCATCNCTGGACTCCGGGAACNGGAGCCTCACCCCCGCCTTGACGCATTTCGTCTATACCCGAGCGCGTGGCGGCCTGGCGCAGATCTACATCAACGGCAGGAAGAACGCCGAAAAAAGGATCGAGGGCTCTCCCTCGAATTGGAACGGCTCCTATCGATTCGCCCTGGCCGATGAGCTCTCGAGGGGCCGCCCGTGGCTGGGTACCTACTACCTGGTGGCGCTCTACAGCCGCGACCTCTCCGCCACCGAGGTTGAAAGAAATTTCAAGGCGGGGCCGGGAGTGAAAGCCTCCCCGGCGCTTGCCGCCAGGCAGAAGCTGGCCTCAGGCGCGAAGCTATTCGATCAACACATCGCCCCCCTGCTGTCGCGGCATTGTCTCGAGTGCCACGACGCCACCTCGAAAAAAGGAAGGCTGGACCTGTCACGGAAAGCCCCCGCCTTCGCCGGAGGAAAGAACGGCAAGGTCATCATCCCCGGCAAGGCCTCTGCGAGCCCACTCTGGAAGCTGGTCGAGTCCCACAAGATGCCGAAGAAACGCGCCCCTCTTTCAGCGGAGGAAAAGAAACGGCTGCGGGAGTGGATTGACTCGGGCTCGGTCTGGGCGGGAGGGGAGATCGACCCCCTGGCTCACACTCGCGACAGGCGAGCAGGTGAGAACTGGGTCAGGCGCCTGACGATGGATGAATATATCGAGACCGTTCGAGTGATCTTCGGTGTCAACGTAGAGCAGGAGGCCCGCCGAATCCTGCCGGCCGACCTGCGGGCTGATGGCTTCAGCAATACGGCCTACAACCTCACCGTCGATCTCAAACACGTAGAGGCGTACGCGAAGCTCGCGCAGCTCATGGTGGAAAAGCTGGATGTCCTGGACTTCACAGCACGATTTTCGAAGAAACGGAAGCTCACAGATGATGATATGCGCGCCCTGATCGCGAAGATGGGCAAGTGGATCCTGCGCGGCCCGCTCGAGGAGCACGAGATCGTCTCCTACCGAGGCATCTCCACCACCGTCGCCAGCGCCGGTGGAAGTTTCAGGGAATGCGTCGAGCTCATCACCGAGGCGATGGCGCAGTCTCCCCGTTTCATCTACCGCGTCGAAAGCCAGCGAGGCGACGGGAGGACATGGCCGGCTGGAGAATACGAGCTCGCCTCCCGCCTCAGCTACATCCTCTGGGGCGGTCCGCCTGACCGAGAGCTGATAAAGGCCGCCGACGAGGGAAAGCTCTCGGATCGGGAGATCCTCACGGCGCAGGTCAGGCGCATGCTGCAGGATCCCCGCGCGAGAAAACAATCATCCCGCTTCATCGAAGAGTGGCTGGACCTCGCCCGGCTCGACAACCTCTCCCCCTCGCCACGGCTCTTTCCCGGCTGGGATGCCGGGCTTGCCCGGGATATGCGGGAGGAGACCCTGGCTTTCTTCGATGATGTCGTCTGGGAGCGGAGGCGGCCTCTCTGGGAGCTCCTGAACGCGCAGGTCACCTTCGCCACCCCCCGCCTGGCGAGGCATTACGGCATCGAGCCTCGCGGCAAGGGCCTGTCGCGCTACGAGCTATCCTCCGTTGCCGGCCGCGGAGGACTGCTGACCCAGGGCAGCCTCCTGACGATCGGCGGCGACGACGCATCGATGGTCACGCGCGGGCTCTTCATCCTCACCGACCTCCTGCGCAGCAGCGTCAAGGACCCCCCGCCCGGCACCGATACGACGCCGGTTCCGACCGGGCCGGGACTCACGAATCGAGCTGTCGCCGAGAAGAGGGTAGCCGATGCATCGTGCGGCGGCTGTCATTCAAAATTCGAGCCGCTCGCCTTCGGACTCGAAAAATACGATGGCCTCGGAGCCCGTCACGAAAAAGATGAACATGGCAACAGGCTGCGCGAGGACGGGAACATCTCCCTGCCGGGAACAGGGAAGACGATTCACTACCGCACGGCCGCGGAGCTCATGGATCTCCTCGCCGGCAACGAGCGCGTGCGGGAGACCCTGGTCTGGAAGCTGGCCCAATTCGCCCTGGGCAGGCCGCTTTTCGGCTCTGACAGGGACGCCATCGCCGGGATCTACGCCTCGGCCCGCAAAGCCGGGGGAACCTACCAGGACATGATGGCTGCCATCGTTCTCAGCGATCTGGTAACATCCACCAGGACGGAGACGGATTGATGAAAAAACGACACCTCAGCCGCCGTACGATTCTCAAGGGCCTCGGCAGTGTCGCCATCGGCCTTCCGCTCCTTGAAGAGATGCTCAGGCCCACCACGGCCTTCGCCCTGCAGGGCGAGGTCCCGAGCAGGGCTTTCAACGTCTTCTTTGGACTCGGGATCCCGGCCCCGCTGCAGGCCGAGGGCTTCAAGGGCGTGCTCGAGCCCCTGGAGACGCTGAGCCGCAAGCTGCTCATCATGCGAAACATCGACCAGGTCCGCTGTGATGAGAAGGGGATCAACGCCCACTTCGATGGTGCCTCGGGAGCGTTTACCGCCGAGCCGCCTGATGGTGAGGCGCGCTCGGGCGGCCCCTCCATCGACCAGATGATCCGCAGGGCCCACTACCCCGGGGGGCTGCCCCCCGGCATGATCCCCACCCTCATCGGCGGCACGTTCTTCCGTCGCAGCCGGGTGGGCCGCTATGTCCACAGCTACAATCCCGATGGCTCCGTCGCGGCAACGATCCAGGAAAAACCGCGCGACCTCTTCGAGAGGGTCTTCGGCACCATCACGGCCGCGAAGGAAACCGACGCCCGGCGCCTGCATCTCAAGCGCAGCGTCCTCGACTCGATCGTTGGCCAGTACAGGTACTTCACCGGTGACAGATCGCCCCTCGGGGCGACGTCCCGGGCGCGGATAGCCGATCACCTCGACCGGATCAGGGAATACGAGCAGCGCGCCTACAGCATGAAAGCCTCCGACCCACGGGCGCCCGACCTGCCCTCCCGCTCGCGCTTGAAGCATGGGGGCCGGGCCGATCCCGGTGGTGAAGGAATCGACATCACCCTCGAGGAGCTCACCAGCGAGTGGCACCTGATGGCGGATCTCTACGCGCTCGCCATCCAATGCGACCGGGTGCGCTTCGGCTCCGTGACCTTCCTCGCGGCCGGTGAACGCATCCGCCTCACAGGCGACTACGAATACGGAGGACGGAAGCTGTTCGAATTCGATGATGCGAGGCAGCACAATGCCACCGGGTCCCAGGGCTGCAGCCACGAGTGGTGGCACAAGTTCAGCCCGAAAAAGAAAAACGAGCAACTGAGGGCGCACGCGCATATGAAGATGCGAGAGGTGGCCTATTTCCTCCGGAAGCTCGACGGCGCCGACTCGATGGAGGCCAACGGCCGGAGCATCCTGGAAAACAGCCTCATCACCATCAGCACGGAATCCGGCGATGGGCGGCACTCCGACTCCAGGCGCGAGCTCTCGGGCGTCTTCCACGCCATCACCTCCGCCAACGGCCGCTTCAAGACCGGGCAGATCATGGACGTTGGAGCCGAGGGCATCGATGTCTACAATACTCTCCTCGCCGGGATGAAGGTCCCCGGCCGGCTCGGCCCCGCCAGGCGCGAAACACGGGCGGTGGACAAAATCCGCGCCTGAAGCCGCCCCGGCCCAGACACGACCGGGGCTTTCCGGGACCGGCTCTCAGGGCCCGATCGCCTCGATCTGCAGATCGAAGAAGACGTCGCTGGAGCCCTCCGCATTGGACACGAGCACCGAGATGACGTTCCCATCTTTCTTGAGGAGCCCGGCCGCGACCTCTACCGTGCGGTTCCAGTACTTGGCCTCGTGGTTCTCCTCTTCTTTATCGACCTGCTTGCCGTTGATCCAGACCGTCGCGGAATCATCGGAGGCGACCAGCATCCGGAACTTGCTCTTGGAATCGATCGCCTTCTTATCGACCGAGAACTTCCTTCGAAAGAGAAGCGGCTGTCCCTTCAGATCGATAGTCGTCCCCTTCTTCTGGGCGATGGCGGCCTCCCCGTAGCCAACAGGAGTCTTTCCCGCGGTCCACTTTCCATCATCGAAAGCCGCCTTGATCCAATCCTCCCCCTTGACGCCGGTGGCGGCTGCGTATTTCCAGCCCGCGCTCGACTGGGCGATCACGGCCGCGGGTTTCGGCTTCGCGGGCGGCTTCGGCGCCGGCTTCGCGGCGGGCTTCGCGGCCGGTTTCGCGGCGACCACAGGCTCAACCTTTACCGCCGCGACCAGGCCGCGGTTGATCTCGAGAGCGGGCAGAGCCTTCTCGAGCGACTCGGCGCCGGCATCGGTAACCGCGGTCTGCCAGAGATAGAGGCGCTTGAGTCCCTTCAATTTCGAGAGATTCTGCGCCCCCTTGTCATCGGTTTTCGTCCCGTAGAGATTGAGGTAGTGAAGATTCTGAAGCTTCGCGAGGTGGACCAGGCCGCTGCCATCGATCCCGGTGAGCTCGAGGTGGAGACGGCTGAGATTCTCCAGGCCCGAGAGATTCGCGAGGCCGGCATCGGTTATCTTCGATCCCGCCAGGTTGAGCTCGGCCACGGCGGCAGCGCCCTTCAGAGAAGCTATCTGTTCATCTCCGGTCTTGCCTGCAACCGCCCGGAAGCTGACGGTCACCAGGTTGGTNTCCTGCGCGAGTCGCATGACCCTCCCACCCGCCTTGTTGATGGCGGCGATCACGGCTGCCGGCAGCTCGTCGACCTTTACTTTTTCCTCGGCCTTGTCGCCGGAGCCGGACACGGCTGCCCATTTCGCTCCCTGGTCGATCCAGCGCGTAAGAGCTCCGATCTGGGCCTTGGTGAGGGGGTCGCCCTCATTCGGCATGATGTCATCATCATCGGCCGGAAGAGAGACGCGCTTGATGACGAGACTCTCGGACGATTTGCCGGGCTCGATGGCCTTGCCGCTCTTACCACCCTTCAGGGCATCGGCGAGAGTATGGAGACGCAGCTTGGCCTTGGCCTTCTTTTCTCCATGGCATTTGAAACACTTGGACTCGAGCACCGGCAACACCTCCTTGGAGAAATCAATCTCCTGGGCGCGAACGGACTCGGGCGCGGGAAACACGAGGACAAGTAAAACAGCGGCGAAAAACATTCCGTGACCGGTTGCGGGACGCGGTTGCGAATTTGGATCCATGTGAGCTTTTCTCATTTCAGACGACTCCGGATTTGTTGGCTGTTGATAGGGTGTCTTCCTCGACAAACCGACCTAAATAATAGCTGGATGAAGCGGATCATAACCACCGTCTTTCCGTCGAAAGGCGTGATACCATACCTCGGCGTTTTTCCCGGGCAGGCGTCCGGGATCGATCTACGACTCCCGAATAACGCGTACAGGCCGACTCAACCATGCAGATCAAGGAAATCCGCGTTCGCCACGCCAACCGCTCCATCTGGGGCCACCTGGCCGAGCGGGAAAAAACCCTGCCGCTGGTAACGCCGCTGGATATCTATACCGACTTCAAGGAGACCAGGGGCTCCTGGTTCTGGGACTCCGGCCTGGCGGCCATCCAGATCGAAACCAATGATGGAATCGTCGGCACCGGCTGGTGCGAGGACGGCTGTGACGCGGTGCGCCCGATCGTAGAGAACCACCTCTCCAGGCTGCTCATCGACCAGGACCCCCTCGATATCGAGAGCCTCTGGGACCGTCTCTTCCGCGCCACCCTGCCCTACGGAAGAAAGGGAGCTGTCCTCCAGGTCATCAGCGCCATCGACATCGCGCTCTGGGATCTCCAGGGAATCGCCGCGGGCAAGCCCGTCTACGAGCTCCTCGGGGGACCGGTCGCCGACTCTGTGCCGGTCTACGCCTCAGCGCTGCATCCGGTCGGACACGACAAGGTGCGGGATGAAGCCAGGGCCTACGTCACCGAGGGCTACGAGGCCATGAAGATGCGCTTCCCCTACGGACCCGGCGATGGCGAAAAGGGAATGGAAGAAAACGAGGCCCACATCGCCAACGCACGCGAGGCCGTTGGTCCCGACATTGACCTGATGGCGGATGCCTACATGGGCTGGAACCTCAGCTACGCGGTAGAAATGTGCGGACGGCTCGAGCCCTACGGCCTGGCCTGGGTCGAGGAGCCGCTGATTCCCGACGACCTCGATGGCTATGCCAGCCTGCGCAAGGAGACCTCCATCCCGATCTCAGGAGGTGAACACGAATACACGTGGTTCGGCTTCCGCGACATCATCGAGAAAGAGGCCATGGACATCATCCAGCCCGATCTCAGGAGATGCGGTGGCTTCACCGAGGGACAGAAAATCGCGGCGCTGGCGGCCGAGAGCGGAACCACCCTGATCCCNCACGCCTACGGGATCACCCACCTGCACTTTGCCCTGGCGAACAAGAACATACCGATGATCGANTATTTCCCGCTGCCGTGCTGGGATTCGCTGCCCGATGCCGAGATCGAGCCGATTTTTCACGGCGAACCGCAGCCTGAAAACGGCAGGGTCATCGTCGAGGCGCGCCCCGGACTCGGCGTCGAGGTCAACGAGAAGATCTTCAGCTGATAATCTCTTCGAGCGTTTTTCCGCCAATGTCGGTCAGGCGCCGGTTGCGGCCGGCGTAGAGGTAGGTCAGGCGTTCATCCTCGAGCCCCATGAGATTGAGAATCGTGGCGTGGACATCGCGCATATGGATCGGCTCACCGACCGACCGCAGGCTGAACTCATCGGTCTCGCCCGCCTTCGAGCCACCCTTGACGTCGCCGCCGGCCATCCACATGCAGAGAGCGTAGGAGTTGTGCTCCCGGCCCGGCTTGCTGCCAAGGCCCCCATTTCGGAAAGGAGTTCGTCCCATCTCCGAGGCCCAGACCACCAGGGTCTCCTCGAGAAGTCCACGCTGCTTGAGGTCGGTAAGAAGACCGGAGACCGGCTTGTCGACCTCGCGGCTATGGCGAATCATGCCGCCCTTCACATCGCCGTGATCATCCCAACTGTAGCCGCCGATCTGGACGCCATGGACGAGAAGGCTGTAGCGAACGCCCCTCTCAACCAGCCTCCGGGCCAGCAGGCACTGTCGACCGAAGCCGGCCGTATGTCCCTGGTCCAGCCCGTAGAGTTCGCGCGTTGTTTCTTTCTCCCTGGAGATATCGACGATTTCAGGCGCCTCCATCTGCATCCGGAAGGCCAGCTCATAGGCGTTGATCCTCGCCTCGAGCTCGGTATCTCCCAGCCTGCCGTTGAGATGCATGTTGTTGAGCCACTTCAGGGCATCAAACTCTCTTCTCTGCTGCGTGGAATTCACCCCTGCAGGCCGGTCAAGATTGAGGATCGGAGTTCCCTTGGGTCTCAGGAGAGTTCCCTGGTAGGCCGCGGGAAGATAGCCGTTACTCCAGACGGCCGCCCCGTTGGTCGGGGCGCCCCGGGGATCCTGGATGACGACATAGCTGGGCATGTCCTGGTTCGGACTGCCGAGACCGTAGCTAATCCAGGAGCCGACGGACGGGCTGCCGGGAAACTGGTCTCCCGTGGTCACGTGAAGCGTCGATGGTCCATGGTTCTGATTGTCGGTCTTGATTCCGTGGATAAAGGCGATGTCATCGACATGCTTCGCGATATGGGGAAATCGATCGGAGATGTGCTTTCCGGACTCGCCGTAGCGCTGAAACTTGAACGGGCTCCCAACCGTCGCATGGGGAAAGGACAGGCGACCCTGGAGCTCTCCGGAGATTTCTGGAATTCTCGACAGGGGCTTGCCGTGCAGCTTGTTGAGCACCGGCTTGTACTCGAAGGAGTCCATCTGGCTGACCCCCCCGCCGAAGAACATGAAGATGCAGTGCTTGGCCTTGCGCCGAAGATGCGGCAGCCTGACCTCGAGCGGGTTCACCCTCACGTCGGCCCTCAAATCGGCGGTGAGCGCCCCGCCGAGAGCGAGAGCACCGAACCCGTTGAAGGATTTCGAAAGGAAATCCCTGCGCGAGGTTCCGTAAGAAGACTGGCTAGGGGTGCTTGCTTTCATGATGGGCTCAATCGATATAGATAAACTCGCTGGTATTGAATAATACCCTGCACAGCGCGGCCAGAGAATCTTTACCGGGCCCAGCACTCGAACGCAGGAGCTCAATCATCTTCTCGGCTTCCTCGGGCCCCGCAGAGCGCCCAAGAGCAAGCTGGAAGGCGTATTCAACCTGGGCGGCGGGATCTTCACCGGCGGATTTCCTTACCCTCGCTGCGAAAAACTTCGCCTCCTCTGAGACGAAATCGCCGTTGTACATGGCCAGGGACTGAAGGGGCGTTATCGAGCTGCGTCGCTGATCCCGAGAGGTATCACAGACCGTTGAATCAAACGACTGCAGGAAGGGCATGTTCAGGGTGCGCTGCTGGTAGATATAGATGCTGCGCTTTCTCCCCTCCTCGCCCCCCTGCGTATCCCACTTGCTGTTGTCCCACTTGACGGTCTCCTCGATGGAGCCGGGGAGCGGTGGAAAGATCGGCAGCCCGAACTGCTCGGGGTTCAGCCTTCCGCTCACGGTGAGAACACTGTCACGTACAGCCTCGGCCTCGAGGCGGCGGCGGTTGAAGCGCCACATCAGCCTGTTTTCCGGATCGACCAGGGCAGCCCTGGCGTCGGAGTTAACCGAAGACTGGCGGTAGGTGCTCGAGTTGCAGATCAGCCTGTGGATTGACTTGATGCTCCACTTCGACCTGACGAATCGTTCTGCGAGCCAGTCAAGCAGCTCAGGATTGACGGCTCCGCCGCTGAGTTTGCCGAAGTCGCTGGGAGTCGAGACGATCCCCCGGCCGAAGTGCCAGTGCCAGAGCCTGTTCACCATCACCCTGGAGGTCAACGGGTTCGAGGAGCTGGCGATCCAGTTGGCCAGGGCCATCCGCCGGCTCCGCGTCGGCCAACGCTTGAAGGGATCGAGACGAATCTTCGCCGGCTTGTCATGTCCCGTTACGCAGCTGAGGAAGCCGGGCTTCACCACATCTCCGGGATTGTCATATTCTCCTCGGATCATGACACGGGTGGTCGGCACACCTGGTTCATAGGGTGGCCCGTAGGAATGCCGCAGCGACATCGCCACCGGCTTCAGCCTCTTGAGGTGCTGCTTGACGAACTTGTCCCGGGTGCGGAGATAGCGGTAGCGATAGCGCTCCTCTGGCGTGAACAGTCCGTTTGAAAAATCCTTGATGAGATTTTCGATCGAGCGGGAACCGGAGGCGGAGGGATTGACCGCCGTCGTTATATAGCAGCCGCCGCCGCCCACCTCGAAACCGTAGCCTTCAGATGACAACCGGGAGCTGTAGATGGAAACGATCGCCCCAGCCTGGTCCTTGAGGAAAGAGGCTCCCTTCGCAGCACCGACCATGAAATCATCATCAAAGTCGACAGCCGGAGCCCCTTTCCCGATCGTCGAGAGCTTCGGCTGGAGCCCGCCATCTGCCTGGACAAGCTCCAGGCCTGAGATCCTGTCCTTCCAGGCTGACACCGGCACCTGGGCGGACGGATTGGGAGATTCCGGATCCGCGTCAATATCCGAGGCGTCAAGCCAGAACCGAAGGCCCGCCCGCGGAGGTTCCAGGGGCCCAGCCGCCTTGCCCGCGTACTTGCGGTCAAAGTAATCCTGCAAGGCGACGCGCTCAGCCCTGGCGAGAGGATGGTCGTAGACCAGGAGCTCCCCGTAGGCACCCCTGTACGGATTCCCGCCGGGATTTCCGGAGCCCTGGGTGTGCTTCCCCATGCTGATGAAGCTCGGTCCGGGAATGTCGCCGAACCAGTTTCCGTTGTTGGAGCCGCTCAGGGTCCCCGCGGCCCCGGCCTCTTTTCCATCGGTAAAGAAGGACCACCGGCTTCCATCACTGTTGAGCACGGTGAGGTGCGGCTCGCCATCGGCGACCGCGCGGTTTTCAAACGCATAGTTGTTCCCCAGGGGCCCTCCCCCTGCCTGGATCGCCGAGCCGGAGCCCGCGTCTCCAAGCCGCGGCTTCATGGTCTTGAGAAATTCAGCCAGCAGGTTCTTCGAATTTTTCAGATCACTGTCGAGCTTTGCGCGCAGGCTCTCTGCCCATTTCTTTTCACCCGGCCGGTAGAAATCAGCCGGCAGGGGACCGCCAATCTGGAAACCATCGCCGGGCTCGGGCCGAGGGATCTGAACCGTGGAGAAGAAGGCCTTCATCCTGTAGAAGTCCCTGGTGGGGATTCCATCATACTTGTGATCATGGCACTTGGCACAGCCAACGGTGAGGCCAAGAAAGACCGAAGACACCGTCGAGGTCATCTCGCTCAACAGTTCGTGGCGGGTCTCATCTCCGCGCGGCTCGGTAAACGGAGCAAGGCGAAGAAAGGTCAAGGCGACGACATGCTCAGGCTTGGTGCCCGGAAGATCTCCGGCTCCCATGATGTCGGAGAATTCATCGCCAGCAAGCTGTTCCCTGATGAACTGGTTGTAGGGCTTGTCGGAGTTGAAGGCATCGATGACGTAGTCCCTGTACCGCCAGGCATGCGGAAGATCCGGGTCCCCCTCGTAGCCGGCGGTGTCCGCATAGCGGGCGAGATCGAGCCAGAGCCGGGCCCAGCGCTCCCCGTAGCGTTTGTCTTTGAGCAATCCGTCAACCAGCTTGCTGTAGGCCTTCGGATCCTTATCACCGACAAAAGCCTCAACCGCCTCGGGTGTTGGAGGCAGACCGAGAAGATCAAAGTAGAGCCGACGGATAAGCACGCGCTGGGAGGTCTCCCCCGCGGGAGACAGTCCGTCAGCTTCGAGCCTCGAGAGAATGAACCTGTCGATCTCGTTGCTTGCCCAATCCGGTGTTTTAACCTCGGGGGGCTGAACCGATTTGACGGGGGCGAAGGGCCACTCCATGGCTTTTTCTTCACCAAGGCCGGCCGAGTGACTCAAGACCAGGAGCAGGAGCAGGAAGAAAATAGGCAAAGAACGCATGAAATAATATCCAATGGTGCTGTCGATGGCCGAGCTTGCTACCGAAGGCATCATAACTAGGTTCTTTACCCGCTTTCAAGTAATGCCTGCTCGAAGCACCTAGCAAAAAAAAAGAGGGTAAAAGCTCGCGGCCGTTCTGCCGGTGGCACTCTTACCCTCAATGATACCCGCCTAGCCGGGGTGGCATTGGCTCAGCGGGACTTGTATTTTTTCGTTTTTGCCCTGGCTGGAGGCCTCAGGGGGCTCCTATGAACTCCTTCAACTCGGGAAACCAACCCTCCAGGAGCTCCAGCTTGAACTCGAGCTTCTCNAGGCGAAGCTTATCGGCGCGGATNCGGCCATCACGGGTCTCGTTTTTAATCGCCTGGGTCACACCCAGNACNGCNGCGNTCNGACGNCGCGCCNGACANCCCTTCNTTACNCAGATAGTTTTTCTGAAACAGGCGGCGGCTGAACAATCTGACCAACTCCTCAGAGAGGCTCANGGTCGAGCCCAGNTGCTCGCGAACTATGTCCAGCACGGCCTCGACATCCCCCTGTCTCGCAGGACCGGCCCGATCAATACAGCCCAGGCGAATCCTCGATGTGAGCCGGACGAGCTCTTCGTCAGCCAATACAGCAGTCGATTCGCTGCAGCAGATCCTGTTGGCGCGAAGCAGCTCCCGTAGAACACGGTCACGGCGGGGGAGAGGCTGCGCCTGCAGCTTCTCCGCCTCGGAAACCAGGTACCGGGCCAGGATCCTGATCTCCCCCGCGCGGAGCATCTGCTGCCGGTTCCGCCTGAGCAAGCCGGCGGAGGCAAAGAACGTGGCGGAACCGCCGCGCTCCAATGAAGCCTGCAGGCTCTTCGCGTATGAATAGTCGGGATCGATCGCCANGGCCACGGAGAGTTCCCTGCCGGCCCTGTCGATTTCTTTCACTGCAAGCGCATCGAGCGCGCGCTGAAAAAAACAACTGCGCAGATAGCTTCGCAGATCCAGCTGCTGATCGCCGCCCTGTAAAGCATCGTGCTTCTGCAGAGCTTCCAGCAGCGAACGCAGCTCTTCGGCCTCGGGTCCTGAGCTCTCAAGCCGGTCGGAAAAGATGCCCTTGACTCCCGCCCGACCCAGCTCCTCCGCCAGCTCATCGGCCGCCCCTACCCGCCAGCGTTGTTCCAGAATCTGCTGGCGGCAGCTCTCGAGATTCTGCGTATCCTTGCGGTTGTATTCCCTGAACTCCTCGAGGACCTCCACGATGGCGATACGCTCGATCTCGGCCTCGGCCTCGGCCTCTTTCAGGCTTCGAAAGCGCAGCGCGCTGCGTTCCTTGAGAATGGAAAGCGTGTCCCGCAGCCCCCTGTCGCCACGATATTTCAGAAACAGGTCAGTCCCGATCTGCGAGTGGTTGCGTTCGAGCCACTGGTAAGCGAAACGTGCCCGCTGGAGAGTTCCGACCGCCTCGAAACAGAGCCCGGCCCTGTAGGCGGCCCGGAGCCTGTCCAATTGCCTCGAGCCGACATGGGGCGAAACACCCGCCGAGGCGGGCAGGCCGGAACCTCGATAGAGACGCTCGTATTCNTCCGCCGCCTCCGAGAAATCACCTTCGAGGTTTTCTTTCTCCCAGGCCCTGGTGAAAGCCGNNCCCGGCCTCAGGGCGGAGGATATTCCCGAGCCGACCGCCNCGGGCAGAGCCGCGAAAAATGCAACGGCCGCGACCGGTATCAACCTNGAGAAAAACCCGGATTTCTGGGAGGAGAGAGACATGATCAAACCACGAAGGAAAGGAGGAGAAAGATAGAGCGGCCCGGGACAATCCCGGAAACTAAAAGAGAGAAAAGAAGAGAGGATTTACTCTGAATTCCATCGAAACGGTATTCACNACCCGGGTCGCTACANCNTNATCTTAGCGGAANTCGTGTCACGGGACTGTCACCGCTGNGNNAGAAAAACAGAACCCGAAGAAAACACCNCAAACCTTCTGATAGAAAAGGNTTGNGCTCTCCTTCAANCCTCTGGTGGACAGAANTTGTAGCCGATCCCCCTGACCGTGAGCAGGAAGCGGGGCTTGAGAGGGTTCTCTTCTATCTTCTGTCTCAACCGATTGATGAAATTATCGATGGTCCGGGCGGTGCCGTAGTAATTGTAGCCCCANACTTTCTGAAGGATATTTTCGCGCGGCAGGACCTTGCCGCTATTGCGGGCCATGAAGCAGAGGAGCTCGAACTCCTTCCCCGTCAGGTTGACCACCTCGCCATCGAGCTGCACGGAGCGCCCGGACAGATCAATCTCCAGGGNGCCGATGACGAGCATTTCTCCCTCCGCGCCATGCACCCGGCGCAGCACGGTCTGCATCCGCGCGAGCAGCTCCGCGACGCTGAAGGGTTTCGTCATATAATCATCACCGCCGAGGGTGAGCCCGGTGATCTTGTCGGTCTCGAGGGATTTCGCGGTCAGGAAGATCACGGGAGTCTCGATCTTATTGCTGCGCAGGACCTCGCAGACCTCGAAACCGTTCATGCGGGGCAGCATGACGTCGAGAATGATGAGATCGGGTCTCCCATCCACGGCCAGGCCGAGACCGGCCTCTCCGTCCGAAGCCGTGAGAACCTCGTAGCCTTCGAACTGCAGGTTCTTCTTCAATCCGAAAAGCAGCGATGTGTCATCCTCCACGATGAGCACTCGCGCTTTATTACCTCTACTGCCACNGCTGTTTTCGGACGGCACGGTCTCTCTCACTCGGCAAGAACGTGTGTTTTCTTCAGCTGCAGGGTGAAAACGCTNCCGGATTCAGGCTGGCTGGACACCCGGATATCACCGTTATGTACTTTGGCGATGTAGCGTGAAAAAGCCAGACCTAAACCCGTACCCTCCACCTCCCTGGTCAACAGGTCGTCGGAACGAAAAAATTTCTCGAAGATACGCCGATGATCCCGCTTGGGAATGCCGACCCCCTTGTCGACCACCTCGACCGTGATGTCGTCCACCGTCTCCCGGATATTGACGACAATTTCCGTGTCCCGGGGCGAGTACTTGTCGGCGTTTGAGAGCAGGTTGAGCACCACCTCGATCATCGACGCCCGGTCCATCTGGATGTTGGAGATGTCCTGTACGCTGAAGAGCTTGAGCTCNCTCGGGCGGTCGGTGGTATGGGCATGGAAGAGCCTGATGGCTTCATCGACTACCTCGGCCATATTGCAGCTGCCGAATTGGAAGGCCTTTTGTTCACTCTCCACCTTGGAATAGGCCAGCACCTTGTCAATCAGGCTCGAGAGACGGTCGCTCTCGCGTTCGATGAGCTCGAGGCACTCCTGCTGTTCCTCCTCCCCGCTGACCCGGCCCTCCCGCAGGGTCTCGGTGAACATCTTGATCGCCGCCAGCGGCGTTTTCAGCTCGTGGCTGATAAAGCTGACGAAATCCGACTTCAGCCGCGCCGTCNTGGTCTCCCGAAGGACNTATCGAAGAGTATAAAAGACCCCCACCANGATCATCAGCACCAGGAGAATGACCGCCCAGGTGAAGGTGGCCAGGGTCAGCACCTCGAAGGAGCGAAAACCCACCGGAAGACTCCCGGGCTGCGGATGGTAGCGAAGCTCCAGGTGNTNCAGGGGAGACGGCAGCGACAGGACGGCGAGCGCTTCTTCCGAGCCGGCATCCTGGGCAGGGTCCAGGAAAGCTCCCCCGGGATAGGCCGGCAGCAGAAGAGATTCCCGGAGATGGAGCTGAGCCTTGACGGTCTCCAGCTGCGCGAGAAAGCGGGCCGGATCGAGCAGCAGGTGAACGACAAAGGCGGCATCCTCCGTCGGTACGCTCTGAAAAAGAAGCTCCCGCTGCCCTATTCGTAGATGGCNCACCATATGCCCTGAGGTGACGAGGCTCGCTGCCTGCGCCAGGGGTTCCGTCAGGCTCTCCAGCAGCGCCGGTTCAATGGCGGACGCCGGCTCCTGCGCGGGCTCGGAAGCCTCGACGATCGCCGAAGCGTACTCCGCAAGCGCTTCCCTGTAACCGGTCGCCACCTCCGCCGAGACGCGGAAGCCTTCTTCCTNCAGAGCTCGAAGCAACTCCCTGGCCGCCTCAGCCACCCCGGGCAGGGCCCGGTCCTTCAACAATCTGAATTTCTGGTACAGCAGGGGNAACTTACGCGTCATCCCGCTGCCATCGACCGTGGAGCCGAAACGGGCCAGGGCCATGTCGATGTAACGGATGGAATCGGCAGGGTCCTCGAGGTCCCTGCTGGTCCGGGCCGCGCCCAGCAACGCCTCCAGGACCACGGCGGGNTCCTGGTGNCCAAGCAGCGGGCGATACAGCTCGAGAGCATCGGTATTGTTTCCCTCGACTCCCTCCATCCTGATGGCCTCGAGCAGGGCGGGATCTTCCCTATTGGAAAGAAGCTCCGGATAGGGAATGCCGGCATCCACGCGGGCGAGCTTACCCCGCCGTGAATAAAGNACATCGAGGACGAAAGGATCCTGGCGGAGAGCGGCCAGGTAGGCCCCCCGCTCATTCGCATCGCCCAGCAGCGCGTCATAATATTCCAGGGTCTCGCTCCACTCCCGCTCGAGGGCGCCGCCGACGTCTTCGAGATCTCTGCGATAGCCCTCGCGGACGAAGTCCTTGACGAAATGATCGGCCTCGAAAACCGTCACCAGCCCCAGCGCGGTCACCAGGACGCTGGGGATCAGGATCGCGACCATTACGGTGGCGATGAGCCTGAGGGGAACCCCACCGAGGTAACTCTTGAATGATTCGTACAAAGCGAAGGTCCTTCAACCACGGGCGCGGTCAGATTCAGAAAACCCCAGAATACGATTATAGCATGAAGGGAAAAAAGCCGTTCACAAGCATCAGGTCCCCGGGCCCGGCTTTGCGATCCGGTCGCCGCCACGGGGAAGCTCTTCCCCGGGAGCGCTCATCTTCGCGCNAGAGGCAATCGCGGCCTGCAGCTTGTCGATCGAGTCACGGAGTTCGGCGGCGCGCTCAAATTCGAGATTCTCGGCAGCCTCCAGCATCTTCTTCTCGAGCAGGAGAACATTTTCACGCTTCTGGAATGTCTTCGTGTCATCCCCCACCACCCGCCTGACAATTTTATGCGCCCTGATCTCCTCCTCGATTCCCGGCAGGATCTCCTTGCGGATACTGCGGGGCGTGATGCCGTGCTTCGAATTGAACTCTTTCTGCTGCTTCCGCCGCCGGGCGGTCTCGTCCATGGCCCTCCGCATCGACCTGGTCACCTTGTCGGCGTAGAGGATGACCCGGGCCTCCTCGTGTCTTGCCGCGCGCCCTATGGTCTGCACGAGAGCGGTTTCAGACCGCAGGAAGCCCTCCTTGTCGGCATCGAGAATCGCCACCAGGGAGACCTCCGGAANATCGATCCCCTCCCGCAACAGGTTGACGCCGACCACCACGTCATGATGCCCCCTGCGCAGGTCCTGGAGGATCTCCACCCGCTCGATGGTCTGGACCTCGGAGTGAAGATACTGGCTCTTGATCCCGATCTCCTGGTAGTGCTCGTGAAGATCCTCGGACATGCGTTTGGTAAGGGTCGTTACCAGCGTCCGGTTGCCGGCCGCAGTATTCTTCCGTATTTCCTCGGTGAGATCCGGAACCTGGCCGACAGCCGGCTTGACCTCGACGACGGGATCCAGCAGGCCGGTTGGGCGGTTGATGAGCTCCACGACCTCGCCCCCGCAGATCCCAAGCTCATAATCGGCGGGGGTCGCGGTGATAAAGAGGACCTGCCCTATCTTCTGTTCCCATTCATCAAATCGCATCGGCCTGTTGTCGAGAGCGGAGGGCAACCTGAAGCCGTGCTTCACCAGGGTCTCCTTGCGGGCGCGGTCACCGTTGTACATGCCGCCGATCTGTGGAATCGTCACGTGCGACTCATCGATGATAGTAAGAAAATCGTCCGGGAAATAATCGATCAGGTTGTGTGGACGCTGCCCCGGCGGGAGACCCGTGAAATGGCGCGAATAGTTTTCGATTCCCGGGCAGTAGCCGATCTCCATCAGCAATTCGCAGTCGTAGCGGGTGCGCGAGCTGAGACGCTGGGCCTCGAGAAACTTGCCATTTGACTCCAGCTGGGGCAGCCGCTCATCGAGCTCCTCCCTGATACCCGTGACCGCGTCCTGGATCTTGTCATCGTTGATGACGAAGTGCTTGGCGGGGTAGATGGTGATCCTCTCGTAGTCTTCACTGGTCTCTCCGGTGAGCGGCTCGATCTCGACGATGCTCTCGACCTCGTCGCCGAAGAGCTCGACCCTGTAGGCCGTCTGCTCGTAGGCGGGAAAGATCTCGACGACGTCACCGCGAACCCGGAAGGTTCCCCGCAAGAGCTCCATGTCGCTTCTTCGATACTGGATAGTGACCAGCCGCTCCAGGAGCTCATCCCGGTCCAGTGTCCCCCCTCGATCGATCCGCACCAGCAGGTCGCTGTAATCATCGGGGTTCCCCAGGCCGTAGATGCAGGAAACGCTCGAAACGATGATCACGTCCCTTCTCGAAAGCAGCGAGCTGGTCGAGGAGAGCCGCAGCCTGTCGATGTCGTTGTTGATGGATGCATCCTTCTCTATATAGAGATCCCTCTGGGGGATGTAGGCCTCCGGCTGGTAGTAGTCGTAATAGCTGACGAAATACTCCACCGCGTTGTTGGGAAAAAGTCCCCTGAGCTCCGAATACAGCTGCGCGGCCAGGGTCTTGTTGTGGGAGATGAGAAGGGTGGGACGGTTCACCTCGGCTATCACGTTCGCCACCGTGAAAGTCTTCCCCGAACCGGTGACGCCCAGCAGCGTCTGGCAGGGCTTGCTCTCGTCAAGCCCCCTCACCAGGGACCGGATCGCCTCCGGCTGATCACCACAGGGCTCGAAGGAGCTCACGATCTCGAACGGCCTGGTTTCCCGCCCCTTCATGGCGCGGGCGCCTTCCGGCGAAATCCGAGAAACGGCCGCGCCTTCTCCAGCCATCCCCGCGGCAGCCCGGGCACCCCGCTCAACTGCTCGATGCTCTCCAGCGGGCGGTGCCTGCTGACGTAATCCACGATCCTCCGAGCCCTCACCTCCCCGATACCCTCCAGCAGGGCCCACTCATACCAGGGCGCGCTCTCCACGTCGATCGCCAGTGGCTCGACATCGCTGGAAACAGGCAGGAGCCTGGCCTCCGGCCCATCCGGCGTAAAAGCGGGAAGTACGAGGATCAGCAGGGAGAGGACAATCAGGGCCACCTCGGCCCCTGGAAGGTGGGAGCTTGCGGGATGATGGGAGTGGCTGTCTGATTTCACAGCTACCGCGGACCTCACTTCACCAGCTTCTTATAGGGATCGACCTTACGGGTAAATTCGGGCAACGAATCGCCGACCTTCAGACCTGCTTTCCGGTACCATCCCTTCTCGACCTCGAGGGCATAGCGAACGGTGAACCGTGAGGGAACCGAGGTCTCGTCAAATGGTCTCATATCCTCGATCTGCATCACTTTTCCAAGGTCATCGATAAAGGCGATCGACAGGGGAACGCGGGTGTTTCTCATCCAGAAGCTCAGCTTTCTCTCGACGGGAAAGATAAAGAGCATCCCCTCGTCCTCCTCGAGGGCTTCTCGATGCATGAGTCCCATCTTCCTGGCCGCGTCGGTATAGGCGACCGTGGTTTTCAGTACCCGCCCCCCTACCTTGAGGCGCAACCGGGTGTCGTGTTCTCTCCTGGGCGCCGGCTCATTACAGCCGGAATGAAAGAACGGCAATAAGAGGGTCAGAATGAATAATCCACGCCTGGTCATTTTCCCTGCTCCAGTTCAAATACCTCTGACAATTCGAGACTGACATCCAGCGCCGGCGCCGAATGGGTCAACGCCCCTACGGAGATTCTCTCGACCCCGGTCTCGGCGATCCTCCTCACGTTTTCCAGGTGGATCCCCCCGGAAGCCTCCAGGAGAAGCCGGCAGCCGGCACGGCTCCGCCTCTCTTCAACCGCCCATGCGAGCTCATCGGTAGAAAAATTATCGAGCAGGATGGAATCGATCCTGTTTTCCGCATCGACATCGAGGGCCTCGATAAACTCTTCGCGAGAATCGACCTCGACCTGCAGGAAGGCCTCCGGGGAGCCCTTGCGCAGCGTCGCCAACCAATCCCCCAGGGACGACTCTCCCACCTTCCGCAGGATCCATGAATGGTTGTCCTTGAGCATGATGGCGTCGGAAAGATCGAAACGATGATTGGTCCCACCCCCCATCCTGACGGCGTACTTCTCCAGCCGGCGCCAGCCCGGGGTCGTCTTCCGCGTATCGAGCAGGATGGCGTCAAGTCCATCGAGCTCCGCCACCCATCGGGCTGTCCAGCTGGATATGCCGCAGAGCCGCTGGAGAAAATTGAGCAGCACCCTCTCGACACGGAGAATCACGGCAGCCGGTCCGGACAATTCAAGCAGGACCTCTCCGCCCGAGACCATGCCGCCCTCGGGAACGCGCACGGAAACCTCGACCCCCCGGTCGACCTTCTCAAAGAGAGCCTCGGCGATGGGAGACCCGCAGAAGCATCCCGCCTGGCGCGCTACGCAGCGGGCGACAATTCCCAGCCCGCTCCGACCGGCCGAGCCGGAAGAAGCTTCGAGGCGATCACCGAAGAGCGAATCGGTGGTGAGGTCTCCCGCGGGAAGATCTTCGAGAAGGGCGCGCTCGATCAAGGCGGCGGCCTCCCGGGCTTCCTGCCGGGCCCAGCCGCGCTCCGGCTGGTGTTGGGGGTTTGAAGACCTGGTCATAGGGAATAGCTCAGTTTCATTGAATTAGCCCCATCATGAGAGGCTGAAAAGAAAAATCCAGAAGTCCCCTGCCGATATACCGAACCATTTTACCCACAATAACTTCGGAACACAGAGGCCTCCAGATAAGAAAAAAAGCCCGGTTGGATAGCATTTGACGGAGCCCTCGGGGGAACCTAGAATTCCTGACTTCCCCGCAAACCGGGGCTATAGGGTATTAGGGTAATATGATCAAGGTCAACTCAGAGGCCGACAAGGTCTGTGTTGCCAAGGCACGGGAAGCCGGGCAGGAGCATCTCTTCGAAGGATGGGATGAGCTCAGCCAGGATGACCAGCGTGGGCTGCTCAGGGATCTACGGTCGATAAATTTCCAGCTGGTAAAACGCCTGGTGCACCAGCGTCGCCAGGGCCAGGATCCTGACCTCGACCTGGGGATGCTGACGCCGCCGGAGGTCCATGCGCTTCCCGCCGGCCCGGCCGGCGACAATGGAAACGGCACCGGGGGCACCTTCCCCGCGGCTGAAGCCGCCCTCGGCGAGGGAAAGATCGCCCTCTTCCTGCTGGCGGGCGGCACCGGCCTGGGATTGCCCGGCGAGCCCACGGGCATGCTTCCTATCGGCCCCATCAGCGGCAAGAGCCTCTTTCAGCTTCACGCCGAAAAAATTCGCGCCCTCAACCGGCGGCACAAGATCTCCCTGCCCCTGCACATCGTGATCCATCCCGACCACCTGGAGACCACCTCGGAGTTCTTCAAGTCTGAAAACCACTTCGGACTCAATCCCTCCGATGTCCACTTTCTTCCCCAGCCCCTGCTCCCCCTGATCGACCGCCGCGGCCGCTTCCTGCGGACCGAGCCGGGCAAGCTCGCCCTATCCCCTAACGGCCACGGAGGAGTCCTTGATGATTACCTCGACTCGGCCGGAGCCGAGACGCTGCGCGAATCCGGAATCGAACACCTCTTCTTCTTCCAGGTCGACAACCCACTGGTGCAGATCGGCGATGAGGCCTTCCTCGATCATCACATCAGCGAAGGCTACGAGGTGTCCTCCAAGTGCATCGATCGGACCGAGGGCGAGGAGGACCTCGGGGTGTTCTGCCGCATCGGAGAGACCACCGGCGTCATCAGCTATTCGCGACTCCCGGAACAGGAAAGAAGCGGGCGGCTGGAGGACGGGAGCCTGAGCTTCGGCAGCGGAGATATGGCGACTCATATCTTCAAGCTGGACTTCGTCTCAAGAATTCACGCCGAGAACCTGCAGCTTCCCTTCCATACAACGGAGAAGACCGTATCCTTCATCGACCGGCATGGAGAGCTGGTGCGGCCAACCGAACCAAACTGCTGCGAGTTCAGCTGCTACCTCTACGATGCTCTCTGGCCCGCGAAAAAAAACTGTATCATCTACGCCGACAGGAACGCCGAGTTCTCTCCGATCCGGAACATGGGAGGTGAGAGCTCATCGCTTTCGGCCCAACGGGACCTGTCGCAGCTCTACACGACCTGGCTCCAGCGTTGCGGGGTGGAATTCACCGGGAAGGCCAGGGACGTCACGCCGACAGTCGAGATCTCACCGCTCTACGCGCTGAGCGAAACCGAATTGAAATCACGATCTGACCTGCCTGGGGAGGTAACTGACGATATACTCCTTACAGGCGGTAAAAAATGACCAGATCCCTTCTTCCAGCCCTCCTCGTCATCTCCTGCTGGCTGCATCCCGCCCTGGAAGCGAGCGCCCGCCCTGAAGCCGAGCTGGACAAATGGCTCGAGGGATTGAATGATCCGGATCCCTTCGTATCGAAGCTGGCCGAGGCGGAGGTCCGGAACCTCGGTGAAGACGTCCTGCTCCCGCTGGCGAAGATTGTAGCCGCCGGCCCGGTGAGCGACGCCGCCGCCGGGCGGCTGCGCTGGCTCCGCGTGGAAAAAATTCTTCGGGAGATCCTCGCTGACTTTTTCATTCATCTCGAATCGGAATACCGCGCCCTGGAGCTTGACCGCCAGGAGCTCGAGCTCCTGGACACGAGGTTCAAATCCCTCTCGAGACTCAAAGAGCTTCGCGGCAGGATCGCGACGCGAGAGAGCGAGAATCCCGGGGTCGAGGCGAACCTGAAATCCTGGCTGGCCTGGAGACGCCTGCGGGAATCAGCGGAGGCCGCCGCGGGGAAAAAAGCTCCCCTGCCCGGAGCTGACAGGGGTCGCCTGCGTGAACTCGAGGAAAAGGTCGTTCGGTTCAAAAAAGAAATTCCCGGCTTCGAGCAGCTTGCCCTCGAGTACAGGGAGCTCCAGCGGCTCGAGGCTATCTCGCAGAGCCTTGAATCGAAAAGTGAAATCACCCGGCTGCGCGCCGGCGACCTGCGAGAGAGGACCCGCGCCCGCAAACCCCGGGTCGAGTCGCTGATGAAGAGAGTCCGGGTCCTCGGCGCCCCGGCCCTCGTGGAGATCACGACCCGCGGAGGACTGCTGCCGCTGCGGGAAACTCCCGGGAACGGAGAGCTCCGCACGATCTGTGAACGTCTCTACGCCACCCTGCTGGCGGAGGAGCTCGATGAGCTCTCCGCCAGTGGCCTGCTGCTGAGAAAAAGCGCCGCCTCCAGCGACTACACCCGGGGGGTCCTCTGGGCCCTGGAACTCGACAGGAAGGGGGAAAGCGCCGGCGCGGTCTCACCCCGCCTCGACAGGCATCTCAGCTCGGTGTTGCGGGATCTCGACGGCGGCGAGAGCCTCATCAGGGACCGGGCCCGGCTGGAGCTCTACAGGCTCGGCAGCCGCGGCAGCGAAGCCCTCGGGATCAGCGGCGAAGAAAAGGCCGAGTCGAAGAAAAAAAAGCACGAATTCCTGCGGGGGCTGCTGCGCTGGAGAATTGACCCGGAGCTCTACGGCCGGGTGGGAATTCACTTCAATGATTACCCGGACCTGCCCTTCGCCGCCCGCCGCAGACGGATCTTCCAATACGCGCGCGCCGGCGGCACCCACGCAATCCCTACCCTGAGGGCCATCGTCGAAAACGACGACCTCGAGGACAGCTTCCTGGTAAAGTACGCGGCCGCCAGGGCCCTGATGACCCAGCTCAGCGACCGCTGGGGGTTTCTCGTCCTGCAGGAGCGAAACCCCGACCTCGTCCTCAAGCGTCCCGAGATCTCGCGCGACCTGCTGCTCCTGCAGGGACTCTCCTTCGTACGCTCGAAGGAATACCAGAGCGCCGCACGGGAGTTCCGCAAAATTCTCGATGAGTTCCCCTTCGACTTCGAGGGACACTACCACCTCGGCTTCTCCTACCTCCTGCTCAAGAACTACGTCCAGGCCATCCACCACTTCGAGGTCGCCCGGAGGATCAATCCGAAGGATGAGCTGACCCTCTACAACCTCGCCTGCGCCTGCTCCCTGGCCGGCCAGCTGGAAAAAGCCATCGAGGCTCTCGATGCATCAGTGGAGGCCGGCTTCAAGGATCCCGACCACATCGAGCATGATCGCGACCTCGACCCCCTTCGCAAGCTCGATGGATACAAGCGCGTCCTCGAGAAGTGCCGCGCCGACGATTGAGGGCCCGCGGGTGAGTCCTTTTCTTCCGACGCCTCTTGCCGTACCGTATCCGCTTGCCTGCGGCGAACGATAGCGAAGGGTCTCGATAGGACCGGGAGCGAGGAATGAACGAAGAAGGCATCCGGAGCACCGAAGACGGGGCGCCGACTGATGGCATCAAGGAGCCGCCGCAGACGATCGGCGGTATCATCAGGCACCTGGGCCCGGGCCTGATCATCGCCGGCTCCATCGTCGGCTCCGGCGAGCTGATCGCCACCACGATCGTCGGCGCCGAGGCGGGCTTCTGGCTCCTGTGGATCATCATCATCGGCTGCGTCATCAAGGTGCTGGCACAGGTCGAGATGGGGCGCTATGCCATCTCTTCGGGAAAGACCGCCCTCAGCGCTATGGCCGAGGTGCCCGGCCCGCGCCTCAAGGGGCGCGGCAACTGGCTCACCCTCTACTGGTTCTTCATGTTCGTTTTCAGTCTCGGACAGCTCGGCGGCATCGTCGGGGGCGTCGGGCAGGCGCTGATGATCAGCGCCCCGATCACGGACGAGGGCCGAGCCTACAACGAACATCTCGACCTTGAGACCGATCTCAAGGTTCGGCGCAAGGCCGTCAACCTCCTGACCAGGAAGCTCTCGGCCAATGACACGAAGCAGGAAAAAAGAGAGAAACTCGAGGCAGAGAAAAATTCTCTTGAAGCAGGAATCCCGAAAATCGAAGCAGACCTGAAAAGCCGGGGTGGGAAACCGGAAAAGCCGGTCGACGACAAGATCTGGGCAGCGATCATAGCGATCGGAACAGCAGGTGTTCTCTACGCCGGGCGCTACGGTTTCATCCAGATGTTCGCGACCCTGATGGTCTTCTCCTTTACGATCATCACGGCCATCAACCTCTTCATCCTGCAGAGCAGCGGCGCCTTNGCGGTGAGCGGCGGCGAATTCCTCGACGGACTGAAATTCCAGCTTCCTCCTGCCGGGGGAGGCGATAAGACCCCCCTGGTGACCGCGCTGGCAGCCTTCGGAATCATCGGCGTAGGCGCATCTGAGCTGGTTGCCTACCCCTACTGGTGCATAGAAAAGGGCTACGCTCGCTTTACCGGTCCCCGGGATGATTCCGATGCCTGGGGCGAGCGCGCCCAGGGCTGGATGAGGGTGATGCGCTGGGACGCCTGGTGCTCGATGGTGGTCTATACCTTCGCCACCGTCGCCTTCTACCTGCTGGGCGCCGCGATTCTCCATCGCACAGGGCTCAATCCGGGAAATGATGACCTGGTCCGCACCCTGGGGGTCATGTACGAGCCGGTCTTCGGACAATGGGCCCAGGCCGTCTTCCTCTTCGGAGCCATAGCGGTACTCTACTCCACCTTCTTCGTCGCCAACGCCGGCCATTCGCGCGTCTTCACCGATGCTCTCAAGGTCACCGGCTTTGGAATCAAGACTGAAAAAGCCCGTCTGAAAAGCGTGAAAATCCTTGGGGTCGTGTTCCCCATGATCTGCCTTGCAGCCTACATCGTATTCGAGACGCCCAAGGAGATGGTGCTGTTCAGCGGCATCATGCAGGGCATCATGTTGCCGATGCTCGCCGGCGCAGCGCTGTGGTTCCGCTACCGGCGCTCCGACAAGCGCATCCTGCCCGGCTCGGTCTGGAGCTTCCTCCTCTGGCTCTCAGCGTTCGGCATGCTGATCTCAGGCGTGTTCACCATCTACAGTAAACTGTCTGAGTGGATCCAATGAGCTCGGACCGACCCAACATCATCTTCATCATCACCGACCAGCAGCGCTACGACACCATCGGCGCGCTGGGCTACGACCACGTGGACACGCCGAATCTCGACCGCCTTGTCGGCGAGGGGCTCCACTTCACCGACTGCCACGTCACAGCGGCCTCCTGCGCCCCAGCTCGCGCCAGCCTCTTCAAGGGCCTCTATCCGCATACCAGCGGCATCCTGAAGAACGCCGACACCTGGAGGCACTCCTGGATCGAGTTGCTCAACAAGGCCGGCTACCACTGCACCAACGTCGGCAAGATGCACACCTGGCCCTACCACGCCTCGATCGGCTTCGACGAGCGCTACGTTGTCGAGAACAAGGACCGCTACCTCGAGGGGCGCTACTATTTCGACGAATGGGACAAAGCCCTGAGGTTCCGAGGGCTCATCAAGCAGCAGCGTGAGCTCTACCGCAAGCTGCCGGACTACTCTGAGCGTCTCGGCGCCTTCGACTGGGAGCTNCCGGAGGACACCCANCCCGACACCTTCGTCGGCGACATGGCNCTGTGGTGGATCGAGACCTTCCCGAAGACCGAGCCCCTCTTCCTCGAGATCGGCTTCCCGGGCCCCCACCCGCCCTACGACCCGGTGCCGCGCTACGCCGAGCCCTACCTCGAGAAGGACCTGCCGCTCCTGGAGGTGACGCAGGAAGAGCTCGACGCCCAGCCGCCGCCGCTGAAGGCCCTGCGGGTTCACAATACCGAAGTCGACCACGACTCGGTGGTCCATCTCCTGGAGCCGACCGAGGAACAGCGCCAGCGCCAGAGGGCCTACTACCTCGCCAACATGACCATGATCGACGAGAAGGTCGGCCAGATCATGGAGGCACTCGAGAAGCAGGGCTACCTCGAGAACGCGGTGGTGATCTTCACCTCCGACCACGGCGACTGTCTCACAGATCACGGCCACAGCCAGAAGTGGACCATGTACGACCAGATCACCCGCATCCCGCTGATCGTCAGCTCGCCGGGCAGGTTCGACTCCGGCCGCGCCATCGAAGGCCTCTGCCAGCAAATGGACCTCGGCCCGGCGATCCTCGAGCTGGCCGGGGCGGAGGTCCCCGAGATCCTCGAGGCGAAATCACTCCTGCCCGCACTCGAGAATAAGAAATGGGCAGGACGCGACTACGTCTTCGCCGAACAGGCCCGCGACGGGATCCTCACCGACACCGAGTTCATGACCATGGTGCGGTCGAAGGAATGGAAGCTGGTGCACTTCCTCGAGGAAGAGTTCGGCCAGCTCTTCAACCTCGTCGAGGACCCCGACGAGGTCAAAGATCTCTGGGATGACCCGGCCTGCGCCGAAAAGAAGGCCGAGATGCTGGCAGTCCTGCGTGAATGGCGCATCCGCAGCCAGTACGACACCAGCGATCTCAGCGCTGACTGGCGCTGAGCGGGCTCAGGGCAGCGGCTGGGTCGAGCGCAGGTAGGCGAAGAGGTCGCGAAGCTGCTGTTCGTTGTACTCCCGCAGCAGGTCCTCGGGCATCACCGAGGTCTCGATGACTCGAAGCTGCAGGACCTTGTCGTGCGGCAGGACCACGGTCTGCCCCTCGATCGTCCTCAGCGCCACCGTCTTCGAGCCCCGGTCGGCGATAAAACCCTCCAGGGTCCGCCCGTCGCGGGTGATGAGCAGGTGGTTCTCGTAGCCTGTCCTGATCTCCGAAGAGGGCGCCACGATGTTGGCGATCATGCGCTCGAGGTCGTCGCGCTGGTAGCTCGTCAGGTCCGGCCCGACATCACCACCNTCGGCGAACAGGCGGTGGCAGCGTCCGCAGCGGGCCGTGAACAGGCGCTCGCCCTCGTAGGGGTTCCCCGTTCCGGCCTCGATCTTCTTCCTGATCGCAAGCACCTTTGCCCGGACCACGGCGGCATCGGCCACCTCGAGCCCTCCCCAGGTCTTCGTAACCGCAGCGCTCAGCGCAGGATCCCCGTAGCTCAGCAGGCGGCGAATAATCCTGCGCGGCACCCGCTCCTTAACGACCTTCCCCTTCCTCACCTCCTCTACGAGGATCCCTGCCCAGGCTTTTCGGCTCGACAGCAGTTCGAGAGCGAGATCGCGCAGGCCCTCCTTCATGGCGGGCAGGACCTTCAGCACCGCCGCCGGGATCCGGTCATCCTCGTAGGCGCCCAGCGCGCCCAGGCTCGCGCCCCGCAGGCTGTCACCGCCACCGCCTTCAAGAACTCCCAGGAGCGGCCCAACAACCGACGGACGCTCGATCTCGCCGAGGACCTTCGCGATCCTCTCGCGCTCTGAATCGGAAGCGCCACCATCAGCCAGCAGNGCCGTCGCCTTCGCGATGGCCTTGTCCTCACCGGCTCGAAGCCGAAGCTCGAGAGAAGCGTCTCCGGCCTCGAGAAGTACCCTGACCAGCCCGGCGGGCAGCTTCGGAAGCGTTCGACCGGCGAACGCCTTCTCGAAACCCGCCACCAGGCGTTTCGCATCATCGGTGGCGGGAGCCAGCTCGAAAAGCCGGACGCAGGCCGCCCAGCCCGCCTCGGTTTCCATCATGGCGAAGCGGCGAATGACCCGGGCTGCCAGGTGCTCCGAGACGATACGCCGCTTCCAGAGCTCCGCCTCCTCAAAGAAGGCCACCACCTCGGAATCATTTTTTCCGAACTTCGACTCGATCGCCCACCACAGCAGGAGCGGAATGTGTACATCGCCGGAGTCCCGGTCATGCGAGCAAAGCGCCGCGACCAGGCGCAGGCAGTCCACCGCCGCCAGCCGCCCTGCCGAAGATGCCAGCTGGCTTCTCACCTCGAGCGCCTTCTCGCCCTTCGCCATCGCCGCCAGGCGGTCCACCAGCGCCCCGGAGACCTGGCGCTGGTCGCAGACCAGCCGAACGGCCCAGCGGCGCACGTGCTCATCCTCGTGCGAGAGCGCTCGAAGAGCCAGCTCATCCTCGAGCCGCCGGCCGAAGCCCAGGCTCCAGAGCGCCTCGAGCGGCCGACGGCCAGCGAAGAGCTCCCGCTCGAGCGCCTCGCGGGTCGCCTCGTCTCTTCTCTCCCCCAGCAGCCTCGAGGCCAGGTGGCGAACCCAGCGGTCCGGGCTCGAAAAGAGAGCGACCAGGCCGGCCGAGTCGAGCCGGGAAAAATCCCGCGGCGGACTCACCGGCGTTTCCCTGCCGACAAGGCGGTAGATTCTCCCGGTGCCCCGGGCCACCCGGCCGGCGTAGTGGCTCGAGTGATCGATNCGCTGCTCGTGNAANTCGGCCACGTAGANNCCGCCNCCGGGNCCCANCTCGANNTTNACGGGCCGNAACCACTGGTCAGCNGTCTTCACCGGGCGATTNACNTCCCGGGTCCTNAAGCTCGANCGNTCCNTCGANACCTCGCTCAANACNANCTGNCCGGTAACNGGCTCGNCNCCGAAGAGGCGGCCGCGGTAGCGCTCNGGNAGCGCCTCNCCCTCGTAGATCACCAGGTCGTGGGTGAAGCGCGAAGACGAGTTGTGNTCCATNTCNTCGAANTNCCCGAAGGTNAANAGGTTCGAGAGNCGGCCGTGCTTCTGNAANCCNTTNCGNTAGTAGCCNCCCTGCACNTAGTGGAAGCCNCGNGAGTCTCCCCAATTGGTNCCGGAGTAGATNCTNCCNCCNGAATCGATCTCGATGCCGAAGGTGTTGCCGCCGCCCTCGGCNAAGACCTCGTAGCGCCGCTCNCNNGGNTGGTAGCGCCAGATGAGCTGCCCCATGGTATGNACNGGNNCNNCCTTGCTGCCGGGAGCGCGAACCCTGGCGGTNACCGTGCTNCCCTGCGCGGCNTAGAGCCAGCCATCGGGNCCCNNGCACAGNCTGTTGACCACCGAGTGNGAATCCTCGAGNCCGAANCCNTCCAGCCNCACCTNCGGNTCNCCATCNGGCNCATCGTCNCCNTCGGNGTCNGGNTAGAAGAGCAGGTAGGGAGGATTGAGAACCCAGACGCCCCCTGCTCCACGAGCAAAGGAGGTCGCGATGTTGAGGCCGTCGAGAAAGGTCTTCTGCTTCTCGAAATAACCATCACCGTCGAGATCCTCGTGGATGGTGATGCGGTCGCGCCCCCGGACGTGGCCGGGCGGAGCGGCCGGCACCTTGTCGTAGACCGTGCGCAGGAACTTGTCGCGGCTCAGCGGCTTGAGACCGGCGGGGTCCGGATACTGGCGGTACTGCAGGACCCAGAGGCGGCCGCGCTCATCGAAGTGGAAGCACAGAGGCTGGGCGATGTCGGGCTCGGCGACGACGAGCTCCATGCGAAGATCATCGGGAAGCTCGAAGCGCCGCAGCGATTCGCGCGGAGAAACCGGCTCGCTGTCACCCTTGCGGCGCAGCAGGTAGCCGTCGGCATCCTCGACCTTGTCGACCTTCGAAAAGAGCTTCGCAGCGGGAAGCTCTTCGGCCTTCGCCGAGGCCCAGGTCGGCTCATCGCCAAACCGGTACTGCCACTGCCCCTCGAGCCGGATTCCCTCTCCGCCGGCAAGCAGTGTGGGCGGCGCTATGGAGAAATTCGTCCGGCTGCCGCTGGAGTAGACCCGTACCGCCACGATGTTGACCTCGCCGGACCGCAGGGTTCCCTCCGGCAGCTTGAAGCGACCGCTCTCGCCGAGGCCGCTGCGGTAGCGCGGCGGAAAGGTGCCTGTGGCCCCCACCCTCATGCCGTTGACGAAGCTCTGGCGGGCATCGTCGACCGGCTCGACGAAGAAGACGACCTTCCTGCCGGCCCAGTGAGCGGGAATCTTCACCCCGCAACGAAACCAGGCGTAGCCGCCGGATTTTTTGAGCTCCGCCGCGGGAGGAGATTTCCAGAAGCCGGGAATCCCGGTCTCCTTCCACTGTCCGCGAACGGCAGCGGCCGCGGCCATCGCGAGGCAGAAGGCCGTAGTGAAAATGAACGGGGAGGGAACCCTCACGGCCTCAGGACCCGGGCGCCCAGCTCACTGTAGCGGCGAGCCGGATGTCGCCGCGGCGGCTGAGCGTCTCGACCAGGGTCTTGAGAGAAGGCTTCAGTTTTCTCCCGGAGACCTTCCTGCCGTTGAGTTCGATGGTCACCGGTTTCGAAAAATCAACCAGCCGCTCATCGAGCAGGACGCTGAAGTCTTTGATCTCCCGGGTGGTGATGACCAGCTTGTTCTTGCGGCAGGCGGCATCGATCCCCCTGCCCCTGTAGGCCTGCGGGCAGCTAAGCCAGAAGAAGTCCTTCACGGCCCCATCGGTCATCTCCCAGGTCAACTCTGCCGGAACCGGATCACGCACCGCCGGGTACATGCTCTTGATCTTGTCGCGGTCCGGCAGCCCGCCATGCCCGTAGCCCGCCTTGTATTCCATCGTCACCGGGTAGATGTCCTTGCGGTCACCGCGGAGCTTGAGGATCTTCTCATTAAAACTCCGGCAGCGCTTGAGCCTGCCGTAGGCATGGTCCTTCTCGCCGATCATGAAGGTGAAGATCGTATTCCTGAGCGTCTTCGCGGAGCTCTGCCCATCGGTGGGCGCGGCCGCCGAGCTGTGAATGGCGGCGAAGCGGTAGGGAATCTTGGGGCCGATCGAGAAGGCGCCGTAGCCGCCGTGCGAGTAGCCCATGATGAAGACCTTGTCGGGATCGACATCGCCGAAGAGAAGGAACTGTCGAACGAGATTTTCGACCAGGGGATAGACATAGTCGTCGTAGAACCCGTTCCACTTATTATTGGGCGCCCGCAGGGCGAGGTAGCGGTAGCCGGTCACCGAGCCCTGGTCCCGGTAGTAAATCTGCATATGCCGCCACTGGCTGTCGTTGACCTGCTGGGTGGTCCCACCTCCGCCGTGCATGGCGATGAAGAGAGGCCAGCCGCCCTTCGGCCGTTTGCCCACGTCCTTCACCGTATAGGGGCTCAGGTGGGTCTTGAAACGCACCTGGTGCTTGTCGAAATCTACCTTCAGACCCGAGTGTAGCGGCGCCTCGAGATAGGCCTTCCAGGCCGCCGCTCTTACGGCCGCCTCGTTGCCGGCGAGCAGCTTGTCGAGTGACTTGCTGAATTTCCACCCGGCGCGCTTTTTCTCTTCAGCGCTGAAATACCCCTTCAGCGCCGCGGTGAGTTTCTTCTCATCGGCCTCCTTCAACTTACGGGGAGAAGGATCGGCGAGAAAGATCGAGACGACATCCTGGCGGTCGCCGCCGCAGCGGTACTCCCGGCTGAGAACCCGCTCGCCATCGAGGATGCGCAATTCATAGGCCCTGCCCTTCTCTACCTTGAAGGTGAGAATGTCGTTGGTGTCGTTGGATTCGTCCCGGCTCCTGCCGCGCAGCACCTTCTCGAGATCAGCCCTGTCGATGAGCTCGACCGATCTCACGACGCGCTCGCCGCCCTCTCCCTCGAGCACACGCACGAGAAGGCGGGGCTTGTCCTGTGGCTTCGCGCCGGCGGGAATGTAACGGCTGGTGACGTTCACGGCGCTGACGTAGTCGACGCCCGGGGCCCAGACCAGCGGAAAGGAGGTTCCTGTCTTGCGGAAGCTCGTGGCGTAGATCGCGTGCTCAGGGGAGCCCTCGATGGCCTGTGCGGCACGGCCCTGGAACCAGCCGTGATCGAGGCCGCGTGAATCGGGCTCGGCGGCGCCGGCAAAGTGCCAGCCGTCATCCCAGACCTCGACCCAGGTGTGGTTCCCACTCTTGTTCACCCAATTCGGGGTTCCCGCCAGCCTGGCCGGCACGCCTACAGAGCGGCAGGCATCCACCAACAGAATGGAGAGTCCCGTGCAGGATGCCAGGCCCGTCTCGATCGTTTCGGCCGGAGCCTGGTCCGCCCGGTTGCGCTTCGTCGAGTAGCGCACGCCAAGGAGCTTGAAGATCTTTCTGTTCAGCTCATGCGCCGCCTCACCTGGGCTCTTGCATTCCTTAACCAGCGGCAGGCATTTCTCCCGGAGCCCCGGACGCCAGGCCTCCCGGGCCTCGTTGGCGCTCATATACGGCAGGACGTCGTTGAAAAAGACATCCTCGGGCAGCTTTTTACCCCAGGCGGCCGCGGCCCTGGCCTCGAAGGCCAGCCGCAGGTTCTCCCGGAGATAGTCCGCCTCCAGGCTCTCGAGGTCACGCTGCGGCATGTTCTCCAGCAGGAAGGAGGCGGCGGGTCGATGTGCATCGGAAACCTTGCCGAGGAAGCGCAGAAGCTCGCCGCGATTACCCCCCGCCCGGCCCAGGGCCTCTTCGACCTTGCCGCTCCACCAGCGTCCCTTGTCGCCGTCATCCGCGCGAACACCGGACACGGTAAACACGAAGACCAGCTGCAGAAATAAAACGACGGCCCCGGCCCTCGTTGTCCGGCTGTCGAACGATCTGTTCATGGTGTTCATCGGTTCCCGGGTTGGATTCAAAATGGCAGGAGAGGAAAAACGCCCCCCCATGCTAACCGCGTCCGGCCATAGAACAAAGAGATGGTGCCGAGGGTGGGACTTGAACCCACACAGCCTTGCGGCCAGGGGATTTTAAGTCCCCCGCGTCTGCCAGTTCCGCCACCTCGGCCTGTTCCCAAGTACGCGTCCCGAAGCCTATAGCCTTGACGACGAGGCCGTCCAGAAGAAACCCGGACTTCAAACGGCTTTGTCCTCCCCCCCCTCCGGCGAAGCGCCCCCGGTGAAGGATCTTCTATCGGGATGTGCGCGGCGCCTACACATGATAAAATAGCCTGGTCATGTATCTCGGAAACCGGGCCAGGCCAGCGGCCCTTGTTCTACTCGCGTTCTCTCTCGCCTACCTCGGTAGCCCCTCCCAGGCTGTCGCGCAGAAGGAGAGATCGACTCTCATCAGCGAATTCCTAGCCGACAACGAAGAGGGCCTGGTCGACTCGAGAGGAGAACGCCACGACTGGATCGAGCTCTACAACCCCGGCACCATTCCGGTCAATCTTCGCGGGTACTTCCTGACGGACACTCCCGAGGAGCTTGACCGCTGGCGCTTTCCGGAGCTCATCATCCGCCCGCAGGGATACGCGGTCGTCTTTGCCTCCGGGATCGAGCCCGGTGAGCTCGCGGCTGAGACGAGCCTCCACACCAGCTTCAGGCTGCGCTCCGGCGGTGAATACCTCGCCCTCGTCGCGCCGGATGGAGTGACCGTGCTTTCCGAATTCTCCCCCGAATACCCGCGCCAATTCGAGGACGTCTCCTACGGACAGGACGCCCTGGGCCGCGAAGGCTACTATATCGAGCCGACCCCGGGAGAGCCCAACGGCGATGGAGTGATCGGCTTCCTGGACTCCCCGGCCTTCAGCGTCGAGCGCGGCTTTTTCGAGGAACCCTTCAGCGTAGAGCTCTCCGCCTCCGACCCCCTCGCCGCCATCCGCTTCACCACCGACGGCTCCTCCCTCCTCGACGATGATGACGGCAGAGCCTACGAAGGCCCCATCGAGCTCTCGGCGACAACGACCCTGCGGGCGGCCGCCTTTCGCGACGGCCACGAGCCCTCCGACGTCATGACCCATACCTACGTATTTCTCTCACAGGTCGCCGCCCAGGCCAACACC
>NZOA01000019.1 GCA_002695115.1 Planctomycetota bacterium | reverse complement strand
CTGGCTTCCCCACTTGCTGGCCCTGAGCGCCAGCTCTCCGTTCTGGGAGGGAAAGGACACCGGCCTGGCCTCTTGCCGCAGCAAGGTCTTTGAGACCCTGCCGACCGCGGGGCTGCCTTACCGGCATGAAAACTGGAAAGAGTTTGAGCAGCTGGTGAGCGCCCTGATCCGGTCCGAGGGAATCGAGAGCATCCGCGAGATCTGGTGGGACGTGCGCCCGCACCCGGGCTTCGGGACCGTCGAGGTGAGGGTCTGTGATGCGATGCCCACGCTGGGGGAGACCCTGGCCGTCGCCGCCCTGGTGCAGGCCCTGATCGTCTACCTGCAGGAGCGCATCGACGAGGGGCCGACCCCGCCGATCCTGCATCCCAGGATCGTTACCGAGAACAAGTGGCGGGCCGCTCGCTACAGCATGGAGGGGTCGACGATCGTTGATGAAACAGGCGCCCAGCGCCCCATCGCTGAGACCATGGAACAGCTCCTGGTGGATCTCGCCCCGGTCTTCGAGAGGCTCGGGAGCCGGGCGCAGGTGCCGATGCTTCAGCGGATGATCCGGGAGCCGCCAAGCTATGCCCGCCAGAGGCGGGTTTTCGAGCAGGCCGGCGGCACCGAGGCGGTCGTCGACGCGCTCATCTTCGAGGGGGAAAGCGGCCGGCCGGGGGAGGCCTGAGGCCTGGAGGCCTTCCCCGGCCGGGCTGTTTTACTGGCAGACCGGCGAGGGGAGCTCACACCCCAGGCCGTCTTTGGTCGGATCCGCCGCGCATTCCTCGGCCGAGTAGCCCGGGCTCAGGGGCGAGGGTGCCGCCGGGGCCGCTCCCCCGGTGAAGAGCCAGCTGAAGATGATGATCGCGTCGGTGATCTCGACGTTGCCGGTGTCGTTGGTGTCCGCCGCGTCGGCGCAGGTCGGGGCTGCGCCGCCGGAGAACAGGAAGAGCAGAGGAACGACGCCGTCGGTGAGGTTGATGGCTCCATCGGAGTTCGCGTCACCGCGTACGAAGGTCGGCCCCGCCGGCGCCTGGCAGTCGGCTTCCCCGGCGCAATCGGTATCGTCGCAGTCGGCCGCGCCGTCCTCGTCGTCATCGAGGCCGTTGCCGCAGACTTCCGGAGGCGGAGGCGCTACGTCGGTGCGCCGCACGGAGATCCCGGAGATTTTCGGGCTCGGATCCGGCGAGACAGGCTCTCCCGCGGCAGGGTCCGGCTCGGTGAGCGCGATGGTCAGGTCGCCGTCATCGATGGCGAGGGTATAGCGCAGGGCGGCGGCGGCGGCGTTTCCGCATTCGCGCGAGGCGAGGATCCGGTCGAGGTCCGGATCGTCCTCGACGATGACGCCGTTGTCGTCACATTCGGCGAAGTTGCACGGATCCGATGAGTAGAGCATCTCGGCATGCCCGACCGGGTCGTAGAGGTTGTCGAAACCGAAGACGGGGTTGGGCCTGCCCTGGAAGCCGAGGTCGCTGCTGAGATCGCAATGTTCGAAACCATCCCGCTGGGCGCCCTCGATAATTACGTGGAAGAACCGCGCTCCCGTACCGGAGGTTCCGCTGAAAGAGTTGGCGAAATAGAGGGTGACCTCGTACTCGCCGTTGTCGACCGGGATGTGGTATTCCTGGTCGGCCCATCTCTCGGTGTGGAAGATGCGGTCATCGTCGTTGACCCCCGGGGTGGTTCCCCGGGCGTTCCAGAAGCCCATATTGGTGGCCGCCACCTGCAGGCCGGTATTGCTTCCATCGCTGTTGGGCAGCGGGCTGACGGTGAAGAATTCGTTTTCCGCCGGCAGCAGGCTTCCCCGGGCGGCCTCGTCGCCCAGCCAGACGACCCGGTCGCCGGTTATCTTGGCGCCGACCATCTCCGGCGCGGGATCCTGGGTGGCGCTGCAGGCCAGCAGCGGGCCGCCGCAGTTGATGTAGAGCTCTCCCCGGCTGTCGCGCCAGAGCTCTCGAGCGCGGTCGATGGCCTCGGTGACGGCGTTGTCGGCGCCGGGATCCCCCTCCGCGGCGTCGATGAACACATTGTCGATATCGGTGTGATGGGTGCGGCCGCCGGTGCCGCCGGCGAAGCCGATGGTCGCCACGGAACCGAAAACCGGAACGAGGTCGGCCTCGCAGACGACCTCGGGTCCGAAGTCGTCGCCCTCAGCGGTTATGCCCGCGAGGGTGACGGTGATATGCCCCGCGTCGTACTCGATCTGGACGTTTACCCCGGTGGGATCGAAGAAGTTCGGCCAGCCGGTTCCTCCAAATTCTATCGGCCTGAGGTCCGGGTTGTATTGCACGTGGTTGACCTCGGAGATGATTCCCGATGACTGGATGCCGATGTGGGTGAACCTGTCCGGAGTGTTGAAGCCCGAGGGTTCGTTGCAGCAGGTCCCGTTGCTCCAGGTGTCGAACTCGACGGCGAAACCGGCGCCTCCCACGGGGAGCCCGAGGCCTCCGCCGCCGGGGCCGAGGGCCGTGGTGTCGGATCCTTCCCGGAGGAAGAAGGCGGCTCCATCGGCGGCCTCGGTGCCGTCCGGATTCTCCAGGAAGAGGTCGAATTCGGCTACCAGCTTGTAATCGCAGACATTGACGGTCTCTTCGTAGATCGCCGTGGCGGCGGTGCTTCCGACCGTGTCGTCGGTGATTCGCAGGCGGCCGCCGAGCACCCGTGGGGTGAAGTTGTTGGAGTTGCAGACCATCCCGGGCGGGCATTCATTGTCGAGAAGGTCATCGAAGGTGTCTTCAAAGAGGGTTCCCGGGGGTTCCTCCCCGGGGTCTTTCTCGATGCATTCGAGCTCCCCTCCTGCGTCCGCCCCGGTGGCATCGCCGGTACGCCGGAAGGCGAGGGCGTTGAGCCCGGCGTTGTTGCCGAGATCCTCCACGTAGATCCTCAGGATGCCGTACTCCTCCTCTTCGAGCGCGTTGACGTCGAGCTCGAAAGCTCGCGCTACGGCCTTGTCGAGGGCCGCCGCGCAGGCGGTCCTCGGATCGCCGCTGCCGATCCCGGCCGCGGCCGCGGCGCTCCAATTGCAGAGCACCTTTTCCTCGTTGAGGTAGACGCTGTAGAGCTTCGTGCCCTGCCCGAGGCTGTTGGCGGCCTCGTGAGAGCTTTCACTCCAGAAGAGGTGGACATCGTATCGCCCGGGGACCACGTGGGCGCGGTATTCAACGCCGGCAGCCGACCAGGCATCGTTGATGAAGAGCCGGGAGGTGTTGATGGCCGCGCCCTCGAGGTTGGAGAGATCGATCGGGCGCAGGTTGATGCTGGTATTGTCCGCCCCGCGGGAGATACGGCCGAAGCTGCTGGTGGTGACGAGGAGGTCGTCCTCGACATCGCCTTCGCGGCTGATCTCGGCCCCGAAAGGCCTGTCCGCCAGGAATGAGAAGCCGATCTCGTTCGTCGCGTTCACCCTGCGAGAGGCGCAATTGATGCCCCCCTCGGCAAGCGGGGGCTCAGGTTGCCGGACAACCCGCGTCGAGCCTTCCCGCACGACGAGGTTGTCGATCCATTGCCAGGCATTGGCGCCCCCGGTGGTGGCGGCGAAGCCGATATTGGACTGGCGTTCGGGAAAGTCCTGGGTGACGTAGTCGAGGACGATGTCCTCTTCGAAGAACTCCCCACCCCGCTGGGGCAGGTCGGTCCAGCCTCCGCGCATGCGCACGCGCATGACCCCGGCATCGAAGATGATCGACACGTGGATGAGGTCATCGGGATCGAAGGTCTCCTGTCCCGTGTGCGTGTTGACGTCCGGAGAGCCGTAGACCGCCGCGCTCGAGATGAAATCAGGCGGGTCTCCGACCGCCGGGGGGGTGGCGAGGGACGGGGAGGCCTGGTTCTGGATGACCTCGACGTCGCAGGTTGATTGCTCTCCATGCCGGCCATCGCAGTGGGTCTCCCGGTCGCTGGCGCCGTTGTCCCAGATGTCGAATCCCAGGGCGATGTATTCGTAGCTGCCCCCTGCGCCGCGGAGGTTGCCGACGCCGAGATCTCCGCCGATGTTGCCGAAGGCCTGCAGGTCGTTGTCGAATTGGAAGATCACGGCGGCTCCATCCGCGGGCACGGCGCTCGTGCCCCTTCCGAGGAAGAGGTCGAACTCGATCTCGACGCGCTGTTCGCCCAGGTCGAACTCCTGGGGGAACCAGACCCAGGCGCCCTGGTTGCCCTCGGCCTGGGTGAGGGAGAGGACCTGGTTGCCGCCGCTGCCGTCATCGACAATCTCGATGCGGCCATTGCTTTGTGAGACCACTCCCACGTCGCCCGGCAGGCCGCCCTCGAAATCCTCCTCGATCACCACGTCGGCGTCGCCGCCGAGGGCCAGGCCGCCGGAGATGGGGGTAAGGGCCAGGCAGGCTAGGAGTGTAAGAGCTCGGTACCTGTAGATCATCGTTTCCTCCGGTAAGTTCCAGGGACGCCTTGACGTCCGGGTCGATGTTATGGGCAGAGAGTTGTTTCGTTGTCTGGGAGAAAAAAAGGCGGGAGCCGGCCTCTCCTCCCCGGGGGGGAAGAAGAGAGCCGGCTCCCGCCAAAAGGCGGCTACNCGCTGGTCCGCTGACGCTCGCTTACGGGCATACAGGCGAGGGGGTTTCACAGCCGAGGCCGTCTTCNGTCGGATCNNCGGNNCACTCNNCNGCCGANTANCCNGGGCTNNNNGGNGAGGGCGNNGCCGGNGCGGCGCCGCCGGTGAACAGCCAGCTGAAGATAATGATCGCNTCGGTGATCTCGACNCTGCCGGTGTCGTTGGTGTCNGCCGCGTCGCCNCACGCCGGNGGNGCTCCNCCGGAGAACAGGAANANCAGCGGNANCACGCCNTCGGTNAGGTTGATGGCGCCGTCAGAGTTCNCGTCGCCGCGGACAAAGGTCGGCCCGCCGGCGCAATTGCCGGCGTCGGCGCANTCGGTGTCGTCGCAGTCGATGGCNCCATCGCCGTCATCATCCGCNCCGTTATTGCAGATCTCGGGGCAGGCCGGGCAGTCGCTGTCAACGCAGTCAGCGTCTCCGTCTCCATCGTCNTCGATGCCATTGTCGCAGATCTCCCTGGCGGGCGGTTCGATGCTGGCGTCGCACTCCTCGGGATCCCACGAGAAGCAGAGCTGGAAGCCCTCGGTGATCGGCTCGCCGGTAAAGGNATCCTGGAGGCGGAGGTGGAAGCCGTGGCCGCCGCCGGCCTCGAAGGTNTTTACCATGATCTGGTGAAGGCCCGCCTCGAGCGGATCGAGCTGGAGGANGGCGGCGCTGGAAATCANGTCCTGCACGTCGTTCTCTCCNCCCCAGCCGCGGGCGACCCTGTTGATATGGATCTCCTCGCCGTCGAGAAGAACCTGTATGGAGTCATCGCTCGACACACCGATGTCGACGGTCATGTCATCCTCGAGGTTGAGGTAGATGACGGCGTACATCATGTTGTTGTCGAGGTTGCCCCCGTAGTAGTCGTCGAAGTTGACAATGCTGTCGCCGTCCACCCAGGGATACCAGGTGGGGGTGCCCTCGGGGTTGATGATGTCCGCGGCATCTCCGAGGCCGACGGCAAGGCCGCGACTGCTGGCGANGGCGTAATCAGTNTCCACGGTGTCGCCCGGCAGGGGCTCGGTCGACAGCTCGGTGATGTCGCCGCCATCGGTCATGAAATCGGATCGCAGGTTGCTCTCCTGGGGCGTGGCTCCCCAGCCGAAGCCGGTCGGTATGGCGTAGGGGCCAAGCAGCAGCCACTTGCGGAAGAACCCGGTCGCGGTGACATCCGAAGGATTGGCGAGACGGGTGTCCCCGGTGGTCGCGAANTCGAGGATCGAGTCGAACTCGANGATCTTNCCGGCGAAGTAAGCGTCTCCGCCCNCATCTCCGGCCGTGACCTGNTAGGTGAAGTTNCCCGCTACGAGGGTGTCNCCCGCGAGGTCCCAGGTGATGCGCCCCTGGTCGANGGTGCCGCCGCCGGTGANGTCACTGATTGNCCAGCCGGCGGGAGCCCGTTCGGTAAGNCGAACGCTCTCGACCTCCCCGCAGTCGCCGCCCGAGCGGATATCGCTGACGGCGAGAGTCACCTCGTAGGATTCGCCCACGACATAGGCGGGGTAGGTGCTGAGCTCGATCGAAACCCGGTCCGCGGTGGCCACCGAGCGCCTCACCCTGATGGGCGGCGTGGGGCAGACACCGGGGGGATATTTCGAGATCTCGAGATCCTCGGTAAGCTCCAGTCCGAATTCGTCCTGGAAGCGGAAGGCGNAGNNGAAGCCTCCGCCGATTTCGAAGGTCTTGAGGANCACGCTGTTGAGCCCCGGCTCCAGGATGATGGGGTCGAGGAANTTGATGAAGTCCGGGGCGATGTCCTGGGGNGCGCAGGCNCCNNNNANGGGCGCGCCGCGGGCNACGCTGTTNNNCCAGACCTCCTCCCCGTTGACGAGCACCTGGATGGCGTCGTCACTCGAGACCCCGATCGAGGTCTCGATGTCGTCACCCGAGGTGTTGTCGACGTAGAACTGCGTATAGACCACACAGTTGTTTGGATCGCCGCCGTAGATCACGTTGAGATCGATGAAGCTGTCATCGTCATTCCAGGCGAAGACGGTCGGCAGGCCATCGATGTTGCGGCCATTGGCATCTTCGAAGAGGCCGGNAGCCGCGGAGGCATTGTTGAAGTCGCTGGAGATTTGCGCCCCGGGAAAGAAGACGAAGTTGTCTTCGAAGGTCTCTCCATCGGTCAGGTAGTCCTGGCGCATTTCTTCCAGGGGAGGGGGATTGGCACCGGTCGTCAGGTAGGCGCCGAGGATGTTCCAGCAGGTGATGCCGCCGCAGAGATCGAAGGGCGTATCTNNCCGGACGGTGCTCTCGCCGCCTGTGGCNGATGNGATGCGTTCAAAATCGANCCCTTCGCCCTCCTGGACCCTGCCGCGGAAGGTTTCGGACATATTGCCGTTATCGATGGCTTCGCACATATAGGTTACGACCTTGCCGGTGACGGCGTCGTCGCCTTCGAGCACCCAGGTGATGGTCCCNGTGTCCCGATCGATCGTGCCGCCATCGGAAATNTCGAAACCATCCCAGTTCGGGGGAAGGANCTCCTTCAGGACGATGGTGTTGGCCGCCTCGCAGAGAACGCCGCCGTTGTCATCGAGGACCTCTCCGCGCACCATCGCCAGGGTGATCGCGACGGGGAATTGATCCCCATCCACCCAATCGCCGCAGGCGGTGTCGGCGGTGCGGGTCGTCTGGACATCGCGCTGGGCGATCCCGGCCGGCTGCAGGCAGAATCCCTCGGGAAGGTTGGAGAGCTTGGCGTGATGAAGAAGGTGGTTCTGGTTGGCTCCACCNGTCGATGCCGTGACTCCGAGGTAGCCTTCAAAGCCGCCCGCGGGGAAGTCCGGAATCGTGTAGGTATACATGCGNCCGAGCGAGTCGTTGAGCTCCGGCTGGTCGAGNGCCTCGAGGTCNCAGGCGACCGTCGAGCCCTGGATGTAGACCGTCATCTTGTAGCGGTTGGGGCTCGCCGGGGCGGGCTCGCGGTTGTGCAGNCGNGGCTCCGAGAAGGGGGTGAAGGTTTCNTCNACGACGTTGATCGCGTCGCCGCAGTTGATTCCGTTGGCGGCCCAGGCAAAGGCGACGTGGTTGTCGTCNTTGAAGTCCTCGAAGTTGCAGGACCAGTCATCAAATTCGAAGATCATGGTGGGGCCGNTGCCCAGGCCGGTCGCGGCCATTCCTCCNCCGCCGCAGCCGGGCGCGAACGGGGGNTCCTCGGCGCCGAGAACCACCACGCACATCCCGTCGGCGGGCCGGCCGATGGCGCCATCGCGCAGCTCGACGGTGATTTCCATCTTGATGTTGTCGTAGAGGTCNCGCTCGGAACGGAAGACCGCTCCGGCGCTGNTNTTGGCCGGGGGCGTGACGAGGACGTAGCCNCCGAACTCCTCGAGGTCCAGCTCCAGCTGGTCCTCGATGATNTCCTCGGAATAGACGGTGCAGGGNTTCTGTGGANTGAACAGNGCGGGGTCNGGAGNTCCNCCGGGGCCCGTTTCACAATAGGGGCTTTCGGGCGGNACCCAGCCGCCGAAGGNGCCTGAGTAGACCATGATCCACCCGTTTNNGGCGGGATCTTCAGTGAAGTCGTCNTCGAAGANGACNAGGTCATCATCCTGCGCCAGGGCCTGGTTGTTTCCGAAAAGGAAACAGCAGGCGACAAACAGCCACATTGTAAAGAAAAGCCNCATAAGAAAACCTCCAACCTTTTCCAGCGCCGTATTTTCTAGTTAAGAAAAACAGCCNGGATTGATTAATTAACGACACAAGCGCCCGTAAGCGGAATTACCGCGGGCGGCTGAGCGTAAATGCACAATAAACCCAGAATATTCAGATTAAAGAGACCCTTAGTTTCCTCAAGATTACCCAACTGACCAATAATTATCTAACAGCGCACTATTAGACTCCAGACTAAAATNTNCCGAAAAGACGATGAGANGGCTCGGNTCGGGAGCGAAGGATGNTGATGTCCNCGTGGACCACCTGCCTGGTTTTTTTGAGANCTGCACGGAAATGGGAGCTTNGCNCCGGANGCCTGGGGNGCGCCGGTTTTTCAGNTCCGGTTTTCGCCCTGCTGTTGTGCGCCTGTACGCCTGCCGGGCCGCCCGGGAAGGGGAAAGGCCTTGCGGCGCTTCTGGAGGAGGCCGATCGGCTCGCTCGCGCCGGGCAGCCCCGGGGGGCCGCGGACCTTCTCGAGGAGGCGCGCGGCAGCGGTTCCCTGCGCGCCTCGGCCGTGCTGGGCGGAAAGATCGCCGAATATTATCTCGTCTGCGGCTCGAACCAGGGCGCCCTGCGTCTGTGCGACGAGCTCCTGTCCGCCGGGCCCGGCAATCCCGATCTTCTCTACGTGAAGGGAGAGGCTCAGCGACGCCTGGTGAATCTCGCCGCCGCGCGGGAAGCTCTTTCCGAGGCCTTGCGGCTTTCTCCCGGTCATCCGCGCGCCAGTCTCGCCATGGCCCGGCTGAAATTCCGTACCGCCGCTCCGGTGGACGCCCTGCCCCTTTTCGAGGCTTTTTTCGCCGGCAAGGCGGAGAATGAAGCTGAGGAGCTTATCAGCACCGCGAGGCTCGAATACGGCAGGGCCTTGCGGGCGGCGGGCCGGCACCAGGAGGCCGCGGATGAGTTCGCCGTATTACTCGAGGGGGAGCCGACCCGCAGCGAATACTACTCGGAGCTTTCGGCCGCTCTCTACCGGCTGCGCTACCGCAAGGAGGCGAAATTCCTCGAGAGTATCTACAAGGTGTTTTCACAGGGCAGCTTTGAAGAGTACGGCGTCGCCAAGATGAGGCTGCAGGGGCGCGAAGCGCAGGCGCTTGCCCAGCAGGCCGCCAACAGGCAGCGACAGCGGCGGTTTCTCGCCGCCTTCGAGTCCCATCGCAACGCCCTCGCCGCGAATTCGGGCGATGCCAGGATCCCGGGGCTCTACGCCCGCTACTGCCTGGGCTTCAGGCGCTTCGATGAGGGCGTTGAGGTGATCTCTTCAGCGATCGCCGCGGGCTGCCGCCCCCTTTCCGGTCTCTGGTGGGAGAGGGGGCGCCTGGAGGTCGGGCGAAGAGACTGGCAGGCCGCTGCTGGCGCCTTCCGCTCTACCATCGCGGCCATCGAGACCGAACATAGCCAGGGGGACCGCGGGGGTTCGGAGCGCGGACAGGCCAACGGGTTTTCGGCTTATCTCGGCCTGGCCCGCAGCCTGATCGAGCTGGGCCGCGGCGACTCCGCGGATGAGGCGATCTCGCAGGCGGGCAAGTTTTCGCCTTCGGCCTGGGAGCCGAGCTATTGGAGGGGCAGGAACCTGCTGGCTGCCGGAGAGGCTCCTGCCGCCCTGCGCGCCTTTGAAGAGGCGGCCCGGCTCGGCAGGATCAAGGGGCTCGAACCGACGGCCGATCTCGTGGCCTGGACGGTGGTGGCCCGTGCCCGGGCCGGCGCGGGCGGCGCCCTTGAGGANCTCGTTGCCCAGCTCGAGAAGGCTCCCGGCAGGCTCGAGCTCTACCCCGAGGTGCTCGCTCTTTGCGGAGAGGATCCGGCGAGGAGGGAATGGGCGCGCAAGGGACTTGAAGAGATGACCGCCAACAGGGCTAAGCTCGACGTTCTCGAGGCTGAGCTCCAGGGGAGGTCTCTCGAGGAGAGCGCCGGAATCTATACCGAGCTGGCGGCGGCCTGTTCGAAGTTCAAGGAGCCGGGGGCCTACGAGTACCTTTTTCTCGCCAGCGAGCTCGACCCCATGAACGCCGCGTTGCTCAAGCGTCTGCTCAACATCAGGAGCAGGCCCCAGGACGTATTCTTCAGGCTCAGGCTCCTGCGCCGCCTGCTGGCGGCCGAACCCCTGAACGAATCGGCGCCCTGGGGCATGGCGGAAATCTTCCTGAAACTTCATGTCCGCCTCGCGGAGGCCCGGGCGCTTGTAGAAGACGGGCTTGGAAAACACCCGGGCAGCACGAGGTTGGAGTCTCTGCGGGCGCGGCTTGGCGAATAAGCGGCCTCTTTCCGGAGGTACGGCTGCCGGCAGGGTAAAGAGACTCCATAAGTTGCTTGCAGCCTAAGGGCTCCATGCAATGATGTCCGCGAGATGCGGTACCAGCGAGCTCATTTCATTACCAGGGCGCTCATTTTCGTGGGCGCCGCGCTATTGCTCTTCCCGGCGGCATCCTGCCGGCGAAAGGCGCCCCCTGCCGGGCCGGGAGCGACCGGGGGAGATGGTTCGGCTGCGCAGGAAGCCCCGCTACCGGGCAAGATCCCGGCATCGGCGGAGCTCGAAGCCCTTCGCGCCAGGGAGAAGGAGCTCACGACGCTCCTGGCGGATCTCGAGGCGAAGGGCCCGCCCGCCGCGAAGACCGCCCGGGAGACCCTGATGGGCCACCTCGGCAGCTTCGATGGACGCGGGATGTACGCGACGATGCGGGAGCTGCTTCTGAAGGGAGAGGAGGGATACCGGGAATTGCTGGAGTTCTTCATCGCCTGCGATGAGGAGCACGACAAGATCCTCATCCTGACCCACGACTCTCGCCTGGTCTACGCCATGCTGCGCCTGGTGGCCCTCTACCCCGGGAAGACCGCCGAGCTTTGCGATTACCTCATCCGCAATACGCGCGACATCCCCGGCTCCTTTATTCGTCGCGAGATCTACAATTTCCTGCCCGTCTTCCTCAACTACCATCGCGGCAAGTATCCGGAGCTGCGGCAGCTTCTCAAGGAGGACATCGTTTTCCAATTGAAGAAGGGAGGCCAGTATCTCTACAAGGTGACGCTGGCCATGCGGGACCTGCAGTTCAAGCCTCCCATCGAGTCGATGCTGCCGATCCTCTACAACCTCGAGGATTCAACTTCCCACGGTATCGTGATCGCGCATCTTGCAGGCCGAGGAGATGCCGGGTTGCAGGCTCTCATCAAGTTCGTTGAGGACACGGGAGACGGCGCTCATCGGAGTGTAGGCCAGGTGCTGAGGCATATTGTCGACCTCGATGCCCTTGGACGAAAAGGTCTTGCCCGGCCCTTTCTCGAGCACGCGAATCCGGGCATTCGCCAGACCGCGACCTTCTATTATTTTCGCCATCCGCGGGAGCTTGCCGACCTCGAGCGGGCGCTGGGCTACCTGGATTCCGGGATTACGGGCGCCCAGCAGAGCCTGGTGCTGGGCTCTCTCAAGCGCAAGAGCCCCGTGATCTACCGGGCGCTTCTCGAAGACCCGGCCCGGGTAACGGATGAGAAGGTCCGCGCAAGGCTGGAAAAGGCCGCGCTGAAGTTGAAAAAGGAGGTTGGCGATGACAGTTGAGAACCCGGCGCGCAAGATGGGCCTGATTTTCACCGTCGTCCTGGCGCTGGCGGTTCTTTGCTCTCCCCGGCTGCTTATCCGGGCGCAGGAGCTCCCCGCGGAGGAGCTCGACCGGCTCGAGGCGCGCATCAAGTCGCTCGAAGAGGCGGTCGAGAAGCAGAGGGAGCGCCTTGCCGCGGNTGAGCCCACCGTGCAGGAGGNGCCGGCAGAGGAAAAGCTGCCGGAGGTGTTCAGCACAGCGGCCTGGGCAAATGCCGGGGGCGCTCCCGGGGTCACGCCGAAGGAGACGATCGACAACCTCCTGGAGTTCGTCGTAAGAGCCGATGGGGCCGGCCTGGTTCGAGAGATGGAAAAGCTGATGTCCGNGGGAGACAAGGGACACGCGGCGCTGCAGGATTTCCTTCACGCCCTGGACAAAAATGCCGAGCTGGGAAAAAAGCTGGCGGGGAGATACGACCTCGCCTTCGCGCTGACCCACCTGGCGATGCGCCAGGAAGAAGGCCTGGCGCGTATGGCGCACAGCTACCTCGGCGCGACCGGGAAAACGACCAGGACCGTATTGCGAGGCTATCTCCACAATTTCCTGCCGGTCTTTCTCAGGTTTCACGCGGGCCGGTTTCCCGATCTCGAGCAGGACCTGCGCGAAGAGATCCTTCGCCTGCTCCTCGCCGGGGACAAGCGGCTGCGGCTGCTCTTCGAGGCGGGCGAAGCCCTCGGCTACTTCCCGCCTGTGGAGATCGTCAAGCGGAGGCTGGCGGTGGCGACGGATTTCCAGGAGCACTCCGCCCTTATCTTTCATCTCGGGGCTCGTAACGACAAGGAGTCGGTCAGGATCCTCAGGGGCTTTGTCGTCAAGAACATGCGTATCTACGGAGGAGCGGTCAGCCAGGCGCTGATAACGCTTGCGCGCATGTCGGATCCTGAGGTCGAAAGAGTTTTCCGCGAGCTGACCTGGACCAAGGACGCGTTCATTTATGCAAAGGCCATCAGGGCCTATTTCGCGATCTCCAGGCACGATGGGTTTACCCCCGAGGCCAGGCGTTACCTGAACTCCAGGGTGAGTTTTTCCGACAAGAAGCTTTTCATCAACCAGCTTCGTCGAGTGAATCCGGGCATCCTCGAGGAATTGCGTGCCACGGTCGGGCAGCTTTCATCGCAAGAGGTGCGCGATTTCGTCCTGAAATGACCCGCTGAGGGCCGCAAGGCTGCGAATGACGGGATGCCGTCGCTATTCGTGGTATCCTCGAAGGTGGGTTCGAACCGCAATTCACGAGGTTTCCAGATGGGACGCTTTCGCCATCGCGCTTTTCTTCTATTCCTGCTGATTCTGCCACTGCGGNCAGTAGTTGGGCAGGATGAGGAGACGAGGCGTCCGGTGGTTCGCCTGGCGACCTACAACGTGCANGGCGGNCTGGAGGCNACNCCCACNGCCGTCGCNCGNTTNCTCCGCGNCCTGAACCTCGATCTGCTCTCNATGCAGGAGGTGCCGAGCCAGGAATACCTCGAGACGATAGCGTCGGTCACGGGATTGGAGCATTTCAGCATGATCGACCGCTTCAAGGCGATCCTGTCGAGGACGCCGCTGGAGGGGACGCGGAGGATTCCCCTGGAGACCGGCCGCAGCCTCATCCGAGCGACTACGCTGCTGGGCGGTGTGCCGGTCTCCGTTTACGGGGTTCACAATTCGTGGGACCAGGCAGGGGACCGGGAAAACCGCCAGATCGTCAACGAGATCCTCCCGGTTGATTCGAACCCGCGAAAAATACTGCTGGGAGATTTCAACGACGAGCATTACTCGACGCAGAATGTCATCCTGGAGCGGGCCCTCAACGATGCCTGGACCGATCTCGGGGTTCGGCCCGGCGAGCGCACGACCTGGCCCGCTACCGGTTTCGCCGGCACCGAGGGGCACCAGCTCATCGACCTGCTTTTCTACGATCCCGCCGGGGGCATGTTTCCCGTCTCCGCGAGCATTCCGAAGCTGGCCCCGGTGCTTTCGGATCACCGCCCGGTGGTCTTCAGCATGATGCTTACGGATCCCATCCAGATCGATCCACCGGGGGATTTCATCGTGGACGCGGTCTTCGGTCCCGAGGTCCTCGAGCTGCGATTTGACCGCGAGGTGGATCTCGCGAGCGCATCGCGTCCCGGGCGCTACGGTATCCGGCGCCAGGGGGATGCGGGCGGGGCGCTGGAGGTGCTGCGCGCCCGCGTCGATCGCCATCGTCGCCGGGTCCGGCTGATCACGGCCCCGCACGATCCGGGAGCCGCCTACGTGCTGACGGCTGAGGGCGTCATTGCCCGTGGGGGGGAGATGGGCATGTCCCCGACAAGCAGGGCGTATGTCTGCCGTGAAAATTTCGTGGTCAACCCGGGAGCTGAGCGGGACCTCGAGGGTTGGGATGTGTCCGGCGGAATGGAGGCGGTCACCGGGCTGACGCAGCTGCAGGCCTACTCGGGCGAGAAGTTCTTTGCCGGCGGGGCCCGGGATGTTCAATCGCGCGCGTCCCAGGAGGTCTCCCTCGAGCCCTTCTCCGGGCCGATCGACGAGGGGCGTGTCACGGCCCACCTAGGCGCCTGGCTGGCCGCGGCCTATCTCAGATTTCCCGGCGGAGAGAGCCGCGCCGAGCCGTATGATGAGGCGGAGGTTTCGTTTTCACTGAGGGATTCCGCTGGCGCGGAATTGTGGAGCACGGCATCGGGAAAATTCGATACGCTCTATTGGTGGCCCTGGCGCGAGGCCGTGGCTGTGCCGCCGGGAACCCGCTCGGCCAGGGTCGTCGTCGCGGCAAATCGCAGGACGCTCATCGGCGGCACCCGCAACGATGGAGCCATCGACGAGGTCTTTTTCGGCATTGAAACCCGCCCCCGTGCCCATGGCCGGCTCGGTGGCAACCTGCTCTCCAATCCGGGCGCCGAATCCGTAGACCTCGACCCCTGGAACGTGGAGGGAGGTTTTCGCCATGGGGCGAACCTGGCACGGTTTTTTACCGACTACCTGGTGACCCGTTCCGGGGATGGAATGTTCATGGCCTATCCTACAGGGGAGGTCGAGGAGTCCACCCTCTCCCAGGTTGTCGAGCTGCCGGCGGCGGCCCAATACCTGCGCTGGGGAGGGAGGCTGAAGAGCTTCGCCAGCCTCATGGGCATCGGTCTCCGGGTCGAGGTTCTCGATGCCGAAAACAACGTGGCCTGCTCCGCGGGAACCGGCGAGCTGCGGTGCGCGCAATGGGAGAGCTTCTCAGGCGTGTTTCGTCTGCCCGTTGGCGCGAGAAGGGCCCGGCTGGTCGTCACGGCAGGGATCCGCGGTCGCGCGGCCTTCGCCGATGACCTCGTCTTGCAGGCCCTGGGGGCCCGGGACGGGGCTCCCTGGTTTGAGCGCGGAGATGTCGATCGCAGCGGGGTCCTGAACATCACCGACGCCGTCGTCATATTGCAGTTTCTTTTCGCGGAGCCGGCAGGCGGCGGATTCTGCGCGGATGCGGCCGATGTGGACGATGATGGCCGGATCTCGGTAACCGACGCCATCCGCCTGCTCCAGCATCTTTACAGGGGCGGGCCTCCTCCGGAGGAGCCTCGCCTGGGGAATCCGGGCTCCGACCCTACGCCTGATGAGTTGGTGTGCGAGTAGGGTAGGGGGCGCCCTCTTCTTCCCCTGTTTCCTCGCCGACTTTTCGCGTGATTCTCGCGCCAAGTTTCGCGAGTTTCTTCTCTATCCTTTCGTAGCCCCGATCGACATGGTAGATCCGGTCGATGGTGGTGGTGCCCGTGGCTGCGAGGCCGGCAAGGACAAGGCTGGCGCCGGCTCTCAGGTCCGACGCCATGATCTTGGCACCGCTCAATTCGTTGGGGGCATCGATGGTCGCATGGCCGTCTTCCTGGTGGATCACAGCGCCGAGCCGGTTCAGCTCAGGGACATGATTGAAGCGGTCCTTGTAGACGTTTTCGCTGATCTGGCTGGTTCCTTTTGCCTGGGTCAGCAGGGCGGTCATCGGGGCCTGGAGGTCAGTCGGGAAGCCGGGATAGGCCCTGGTAGAGATGTCGACAGGCCGGATGGAGCCGTTTGTCGACACGTGGATGTGGTCCTCTCCGATGTCCAGGATGATGCCGGCCTGTTCAAGGGAGGTCGTCAGCTTCTCGAGCTGTTTCGGCATGATGCCATCTACGGTTACATTTCCCCGCGTGATGGCGCCGGCGATGAGGTAGGTTCCAGCCTCGATACGGTCAGGCATGACCACGTGTTCGGTGCCGTGGAGCGCGTCGACTCCCTGGATTCGCAACTCATCGGTTCCCGCGCCCTCGATCTCGGCCCCCATATTATTTAGGAGCATGGCGAGATCGATAATCTCGGGCTCCATGGCGGCATTCCTGATTTTCGTCTCGCCCTTCGCCAGGGTCGCGGCCATGAGGATGTTGGCTGTTCCGGTTACAGTCGACCCGTTGGGGCCACTGAGGTCGAGGGTGTTGCCGATGAGCCGGGAGGCCTCCGCCTCGACGTATCCCTTCGCTACCTTGATCCGGGCGCCCAGGGCCTCGAGGCCCATGAGGTGGAGGTCAACCGGACGTCCATTTGCGCCGAAGACGCATCCCCCGGGGATGGAAACCTTCGCCTTGCCGCGGCGAGCCAGCAAGGGTCCTATCGACAGGAAAGAGGCCCGCATCTTCTTGACCAGCTCGTAGTCGGCAAGGGTGCAGCTCGGGTCTGTTGTTTCGACGGAGAAGCTTCCCGCGTCATTTCGCTCGCAAGACATACCCAGCGAGCGAAGGAGGGCCTCCGTGGTCCTGACATCCGACAACTCGGGCACGTTGTGGATCGTGCACCTGTCCTCTGTAAGGATCGTAGCGAACAGGATGGGCAGGGCGGAATTCTTTGAACCCTGGATCTTTACCGACCCAGACAGGGGAACGCCGCCTTCGATGATGATCTTGTCCACGAGCTCTTCACTTCTCTAGGGATCAATTTTCAACCCGGTGGCGGCAACCAGGCAAAGCCGCCAGGGGGTATCATCGGCGTTCAGGTAGGGGAGATTGTAACGGGGAAACCCTGCCCGTCAAGTTCGTCGACTTTATCAGCTGTGCCGGCCTCGGACGATGCGGGAAATTTTGGCGTAATCACGCGTTATTGAGACCTCCCGGAGGCCTTTTTCGGAGAATAATTTTTCCACCGCCTCCCCCTGGCGGTTTCCGACTTCGACGATGACCGAGCCTTCTTTGCCCAGCCAGTTGTCGAGTTCGTCGAGGATGTCGCGAAAAAACCCCAGCCCGTCGCTCTGCGGACTGCGGGAGTCGATGAACGCGATGCGCGGCTCGAAGAGGCGCACATCGTCCATGAGATCTTCTTCTTCGGCGCCTGCGATATAGGGCGGATTGGAGACGATCAGGTCGAAAGGCGGAGCGCCCCCGGGCAGGGCGGAGAAGAGATCGCCGGGGATGAATTCAATCCGGTCCTCCACGCCATTCAGGCTCGCGTTGCGCTCAGCGACCTCGAGCGCCTGCGGGCTGATATCAACCGCCGTGATCCGGGCGCCGGGGATGTTGACGGCGAGCGCAACGGCGATATTGCCGCTTCCGGTTCCAAGGTCGAGGATGCGTGCATTGTCCGGGGCCAGGGCGATGGCCTCATCTACGAGGTGCTCCGTCTCGGGCCGCGGCGTGAGAACGGCCGGCGTAACCTCGAAGGGCAGGGAGTAGAACTCTTTTTCTCCGGTCAGGTAGGCCACGGGCTCTCTCTTTCCGCGGCGCTTGACGAATTCACGAAAGGCGCCGCGCGCCGCTTCATCTACAATCTCCTCGAAGGCCTTTGTAAGGAGTTCCAGCCGGTCGACTCCGAGCGCCTTGGAGAGGAGAAGCTCGGCGTCAATCCGTGCGCTCTCGATGTTGCGTTCCTGGAAGTAGTTCTCCGTCCAGCTCAGCAGCTCGCGGACCGTCCAGTTTTTGCTGGGGTTGTAGTCCGGGCTCAAAGCTCTTTCAGCCTCTGTTCTTTCTCCTGGTTTCGCAGGCCCGAGATCAGGTCCTCGAGGGCGCCTTCCTTGACGATCTTCTCCAGGTTGAAGTTCTCCCGGATTCGGTGGTCGGTGACCCGGTTCTGGGGAAAATTGTAGGTCCGGATTCTCTGGCTCCGGTCGCCCGANCCGATCTGCCCGCGCCGCAGGCTCTGTTCTTTCTCCTGTCGCCGGGTCTCGACGTGATCGTAGATCCGCGACCGCAGCACCCGCATCGCCTTGGCCCGGTTCTTGTGCTGCGANGTNTCNTCCTGGATGGANACGACAAGNCCGGTNGGCATNTGGGTCANNCGGACGGCGGAGCTGGTGCGNTTNACCTTCTGNCCNCCNGGCCCGGANGCNCGNAAGAANTCNACNCGCANGTCNGCCTCNNNGANNTCGANCTCNACNTCNTCNGGCTCTCCCATTACNGCGANNGTNGCCGCNGAGGTGTGGATGCGNCCNCTGGTCTCGGTCTGGGGAACCCTCTGGACACGGTGGCCCCCCATTTCGTATCGCAGATGGAGGTGAACATCTTCGCCGGAGACGGAGAAAATGATCTCCTTGAAGCCACCGAGGTCGGTAGGGCTTCCGTCGATCACCTCGACCTTCCAGCCCTGCCGCTCCGCGAAGCGGCCGTACATGCGGAAGAGGTCTCCCGCGAAGAGGGCCGCTTCGTCTCCGCCGGTGCCGGCCCGGATCTCCATGATCACGTTTCGTCCGGCATCCTTGTCCTGGACCAGGATGCGGTCGAGGAGGTCCTGTTCGGCCTGCTCGAGCTGCGGCTGTAATTGTTCGATTTCCTCGAGCGCGAGCTCCCGCAGCGCCTCATCCTCGTCGGAGTTTTCGGAGAGCTGTCGGTTGTCCTCGATGGCCTCGGACAGCTCCCGGTAGCGCTGGTATTGTTCAACGAGCCTGGTCAGGGAGCCGCATTCTCGCGACAGCAGGCGCAGACGCGAGGGTTCGGAGAAAAGGTTCGGGTCAGCGAGCTGCTCCTGGACCTCGGCAAGCCGCTTTTCGGTTTCTTGCAGCTTCTCTTCAACAGGGGCAGGAAGCATCTCTCTTCGATCTCCAGGAGGGCAGCGGCGTTGACCCCATTATTGCGTCGCCGACTGTTTAAGCAAGGGAACCCCTGCCGGGTGCCGCTCGCCGACGGGGAATTACTCGCTGTTTTCGGCGGCCTCTTCAGCAGCCTTGGGGGCGGCCTCTTCAGCGGCCTTGGGGGCGGCCTCTTCAGCAGCCTTGGGGGCGGCCTCTTCAGCGGCCTTGGGGGCGGCCTCTTCAGCGGCCTTGGGGGCGGCCTCTTCAGC
>NZOA01000018.1 GCA_002695115.1 Planctomycetota bacterium | reverse complement strand
CCCCCCCGGGGAGGAGAGGCCGGCTCCCGCCTTTTTTTCTCCCAGACAACGAAACAACTCCCTTCCCATAACATCGACCCGGACGTCAAGGCGTCCCTGGAACTTACCGGAGGAAACGATGATCTACAGGTACCGAGCTCTTGCACTCCTGGCCTGCCTGGCCCTTACCCCCATCTCCGGCGGCCTGGCTCTCGGCGGCGAAGCCGACGTGGTGATCGAGGAGGATTTCGAGGGCGGCCTGCCGGGCGACGTGGGAGTGGTCTCACAAAGCAATGGCCGCATCGAGATCGTCGATGACGGCAGCGGCGGCAACCAGGTCCTCTCCCTCACCCAGGCCGAGGGCAACCAGGGCGCCTGGGTCTGGTTCCCCCAGGAGTTCGACCTGGGCGAACAGCGCGTCGAGATCGAGTTCGACCTCTTCCTCGGAAGGGGCACGAGCGCCGTGCCCGCGGATGGAGCCGCCGTGATCTTCCAATTCGACAACGACCTGCAGGCCTTCGGCAACATCGGCGGAGATCTCGGCGTCGGCAACCTCCGCGGCGCGGGGGGCAGCTACGAATACATCGCCCTGGGCTTCGACATCTGGGATAACGGCGCCGGCGACCGGGAGACCCACTGCGATGGCCGGCATGGAGCGCAAGCAACCTGCGACGTCGAGGTCATCCAGAACCAGGCCTCCCCGCACCTCGCCACCCCCCCGGCGGTCGGAGACCAGCCTGATTTCATCTCGAGCGCGGCGGTCTACGGCTCTCCGGACGTCAACACGCATACGGGACAGGAGACCTTCGATCCCGATGACCTCATCCACGTGTCGATCATCTTCGATGCCGGGGTCATGCGCGTGCGCATGCGCGGAGGCTGGACCGACCTGCCCCAGCGGGGCGGGGAGTTCTTCGAAGAGGACATCGTCCTCGACTACGTCACCCAGAGCTTTCCCGAACGCCAGTCCAATATCGGCTTCGCCGCCACCACCGGGGGCGCCAATGCCTGGCAATGGATCGACAACCTCGTCGTGCGGGAAGGCTCGACGCGGGTTGTCCGGCAACCTGAGCCCCCGCTTGCCGAGGGAGGTATCAATTGCGCCTCCCGCAGGGTGAACGCGACGAACGAGATCGGCTTCTCGTTCCTGGCGGACAGGCCTTTCGGGGCCGAGATCAGCCGCGAAGGCGACGTCGAGGACGACCTCATCGTCACCACCAGCAGCTTCGGCCGCATCTCCCGCGGGGCGGACAATACCAGCGTCAACCTGCGCCCGATCGATCTCTCCAACCTCGAGGGCGCGGCCATCAACACCTCCCGGCTCTTCATCAACGATGCCTGGTCGGCTGCCGGCGTTGAATACCGCGCCCACGTGGTCCCCGGGCGATACGATGTCCACCTCTTCTGGAGTGAGAGCTCTCACGAGGCCGCCAACAGCCTCGGGCAGGGCACGAAGCTCTACAGCGTCTACCTCAACGAGGAAAAGGTGCTCTGCAATTGGAGCGTGGCGGCCGCGGCCGGGATCGGCAGCGGCGATCCGAGGACCGCCTGCGCGGCGGCCCTTGACAAGGCCGTAGCGCGAGCCTTCGAGCTCGACGTCAACGCGCTCGAGGAGGAGGAGTACGGCATCCTGCGGATCTACGTGGAGGATCTCGGCAACAACGCCGGGCTCAACGCCCTCGCCTTCCGGCGTACCGGCAATGCCACCGGGGCGGACGCAGGAGGGGAGCTCGAATGCATCGAGAAAGACCCCGGGGAGGAACCCCCGGGGACCCTCTTTGAAGACACCTTCGATGACCTTCTCGACAATGAATGCCCCCCCGGGATGGTCTGCAACTCCAACAACTTCACCCCACGGGTGCTCGGCGGCCGCCTGCGCATCACCGACGACACGGTCGGAAGCACCGCCGCCACGGCGATCTACGAAGAGACCGTCAATGTCTGCGATTACAAGCTGGTAGCCGAATTCGACCTCTTCCTGGCGAACCCGGACGGCACCGAGGCCGCCGATGGAGCCGCCTTCTTCCTCCGGGAAGGATCCGACACCACGGCCCTCGGCCCCGGCGGCGGAGGCCTCGGGCTCCCCGTGGGAGGCGCCGGTTTCGCCGTCGAGTTCGACACCTGGAGCAACGGGACCTGCTGCAACGAACCCTCGGGCTTCAACACTCCGGACAGGTTCACCCACATCGGCATCCAGTCATCGGGAATCATCTCCGAGGTCAACCACGTGCAATACAACCCGGACCTCAGGCCGATAGAATTTGGAGGAACCGGCTGGCCGAACTTCTTCGATCCCACCGGGGTAAACGTCCAGATCGAGTACGACGCGGGGCATATCACCGTCACCCTCGCGGGCATAACCGCTGAGGGCGACGACTTCGGACCCGAGGTCGTCTGCGAGGCCGACCTCGTTCCGGTCTTCGGTTCCGTGGCGACCATCGGCTTCGCCGGCGGCACCGGCGGCCGCACCCATCACACCGATATCGACAATGTGTTCATCGACGCCGCGGAGGGAGATCCCGGTGCCGACAACGCTGTCACCGAGGCCATCGACCGCGCACGACGGCTCTGGCGCGACAGCCGGGGAGAGCTCTACATCAACTGCGGCGGCCCGCTGCTGGCCTGCAGCGCCACCCAGAATCCCGCGCCGGAGATGGTCGGCGCCAAGATAACCGGCGACCGGGTCGTCTGGCTGGGCGACGAGGCCGCCCGGGGAAGCCTGCTGCCGGCGGAAAACGAATTCTTCACCGTCAGCCCCCTGCCCAACAGCGATGGGAGCAATACAGGCCTGCAGGTGGCAGCCACCAATATGGGCTTCTGGAACGCCCGGGGAACCACCCCGGGAGTCAACGATGATGACCGCATCTTCCACACCGAGAGATGGGCCGACCAGGAATACCACATCCCGGTCGACAACGGCGAGTACGAGGTCACCCTCTATTTCGCCAACTCCTACAGCGGAACCTCCGGTACGGGAGCGCGATTCTTCCATGTAATTATCGAGGGCGCCCAGCAGGATGGCTTCGAACATTGCGATCTCAGCAGCGACCTCGGCTTCCAGGGCAGGCCCAACCCCGTCTTCGGTTTCGACAACCTCTACGACCCGGTCGGACATGCCGAGATGCTCTACTCATCGGACCCGTGCAACTTCGCCGAATGTGACGACAATGGCGTCATCGTCGAGGACGACCCGGACCTCGACCGGATCCTCGCCGCGCGCGAATGCGGAAACGCCGCCGCCGCCGCCCTGCGCTATACCCTCGCCATCGATGACGGCGACCTGACCATCGCGCTCACCGAGCCGGACCCTGCCGCGGGAGAGCCCGTCTCACCGGATCCGAGCCCGAAAATCTCCGGGATCTCCGTGCGGCGCACCGACGTAGCGCCTCCGCCTCCGGAGGTCTGCGGCAACGGCCTCGATGACGACGAGGACGGCGCGGCCGACTGCGACGATACCGATTGCGCCGGGGAAGCCGACTGCCAGGCGCCGGCGGGGCCGACCTTCGTACGCGGTGACGCGAACTCCGATGGAGCCATCAACCTCACCGACGGCGTCGTTCCTCTGCTCTTCCTGTTCTCCGGCGGCGCAGCCCCGACCTGCGCCGACGCGGCGGACACCAACGACACCGGCAACGTCGAGATCACCGACGCGATCATCATCTTCAGCTGGCTCTTCACCGGGGGAGCGGCCCCGGCGGCACCCTCGCCCCTGAGCCCGGGCTACTCGGCCGAGGAATGCGCGGCGGATCCGACCAAAGACGGCCTGGGGTGTGAGCTCCCCTCGCCGGTCTGCCAGTAAAACAGCCCGCCGGGGGTGGCCTCCAGGATTCAGGGCTCCCCCGGCCGACCGCTTTCCCCCTCGAGGATGAGCGCGTCGACGACCGCCTCGGTGCCGCCGGCCTGCTCGAAAACCCGCCTCTGGCGGGCATAGCTTGGCGGCTCCCGGATCATCCGCTGAAGCATCGGCACCTGCGCCCGGCTCCCGAGCCTCTCGAAGACCGGGGCGAGATCCACCAGGAGCTGTTCCATGGTCTCAGCGATGGGGCGCTGGGCGCCTGTTTCATCAACGATCGTCGACCCCTCCATGCTGTAGCGAGCGGCCCGCCACTTGTTCTCGGTAACAATCCTGGGGTGCAGGATCGGCAGGGTCGACCCCTCATCGATGCGCTCCTGCAGGTAGACGATCAGGGCCTGCACCAGGGCGGCGACGGCCAGGGTCTCCCCCAGCGTGGGCATCGCATCACAGACCCTCACCTCGACGGTCCCGAAGCCCGGGTGCGGACGTACATCCCACCAGATCTCGCGGATGCTCTCGATTCCCTCGGACCGGATCAGGGCGCTCACCAGCTGCTCAAACTCTTTCCAGTTTTCATGCCGGTAAGGCAGCCCCGCGGTTGGCAGGGTCTCAAAGACCTTGCTGCGGCAAGAGGCCAGGCCGGTGTCCTTTCCCTCCCAGAACGGAGAGCTGGCGCTCAGGGCCAGCAAGTGGGGAAGCCAGGGCTCGAGGTGATTGATGATCTGTATGGCGGATTCCGCATCCGGCACGCCGACATGGACATGGAGGCCGAAGATCAACATGCGCCGGGCCGGCCACTGGACCTTGTCCACCAAACGGTGATAGCGCTCATCTTCACTGACCGCCTGGTCCTCCCAGCGTGAAAAGGGATGGGTACCCGCGGAGATCAATGCCAGGCCGCGCTCCCGGGCGCACCGCTGCACCTGCTCCAGCTTGCCGTGGAGGTCCCCCTCGACCTCGCCGATATCCGCGCATACATCGGAATTGATCTCGATGGTGGACTGCAGCAGCTCTTTTTTGAGCCAATCGACCTCACCAAAAGAGCCGATGATCTCGGCAGCCGCAGAAGTCAACGCCCGGGTCTCCCGGTCGACCAGCTGAAGTTCCACCTCGACACCAAGGGTTGGGCCCGGGTTGCTATTGAATTCAAACTCCATAGGAATGCAGTATACGGTAATCGCGAAACCCGCGAGTGATTTTCGCCCCGCGGCGGGAAGCAACAGGTCGGCGGGCGTTTCTCTGACGCCATCGGGAAAAACCCGGCTCGCGGCGACGCCTGGGCCATCGCCGGCGGCCGCCTCGCCGGATACGGCCCTGAATCCGTCTCCTTTATCTTGAATCCCCGGCCAAAAGTGCAGACAATCTATTCTTCATCGGGAGACCGGCGGAATCGTTACCGCGGAACTCTCCCGACTTCAAAGGCCTGGTCTAATACGAGGAAGACATACCATGAAGAGGCTCTCGCTCCTTTTATTCTGTATTTTCTGCGTCTCCAACACACCCCTGGCAGCTGCCGATGAGGGCCGGGACATCGATGCCGGCTTCGGTGAGTGGAAGGTCCTCTTCGACGGCAAGACCACCGCGGGCTGGCAGAACGCGAAGCCCAAGCGGCAGGCCGGAGGCAAGAACCTCTGGGCCGTGGAAGACGGCTCCCTCGCCAACATCCGGGGCGGGGTCAACGACATCTGCACCGTAGATGAATTCACCGACTACGAGCTCGAGATCGAGTACAAGATCCCCGCCAAGGGCAACAGCGGAGTCTACCTGCGCGGCACCTGTGAAGTGCAGATCTTCGACAGCTTCGGCAAGGCCGACAAGGATCTCTCCAAGGCCGATGCCGGCGCCATCTACGGAGTCGGCTACGTCGCTCTCAAGAACGCCCAGAAAAAACCCGGCGAATGGAACAAGTACCGCATCCTCCATGTCGGCCACCGCATCACCGTCTGGCACAACGGGGTGCTGATCCAGGACAACGTCTTCCAGGACCAGTTCACCGGCTCGGCGATGGTCGTTTACCCGCGCACCCAGCGGAAGCTGACGGCGGACAAGGGACCCATCATGCTGCAGGGCGACCACGGCAAGGTCTGGTACCGGAACATCCGCATCCGCCCGCTCTGCACCGCCAAGGGCTGGACTCCGCTCTGGAACGGCAAAGACCTGAGCGAGTTCACCGCCAAGAACGACCGCAGGGCCAAGAAGGGCCTGCTCTGGGCGGTCGAGGATCACGCCTTCACCAATACCTCCGCCGGTGGCGGTGGTCACGACATCTGGACCAAGGCCTCCTTCGGCAATTTCCTTGTGATGTATCAATACCGTGCAGAACCCAAAATTCACGGCGGCAACAGCGGCTTCTACCTGCGTGACCAATGGGAAATCCAGATTCATGGCCCCCGGGGCGGCGGCAAGCGAGAGAGCAAGCATGGTGACGGCGCGCTCTATTCCTACTTTCCGCCGGCACGCCTTTCCAATAACGGGAAGAACCGCTGGAACACCATGTGCGTCAAGCTGGTCGACAACAAGATCACCGTCTGGCAGAACGGCATTCTCATCCATGACAACACCACTGTACCTTCGCGCACCGACAACCACAGGGTGAAGCCACCGGTCTTCAGCAAGAAGCCCTTCAAGCTGCAGGGAGACCATGGGAAGGTCTGGTTCACGAATATGAAAATCCTCCCCCTTCCTGACAGCAAATGACAAGGGCGGCCTCCTCACCTCCGCCCGGAACAATCAAACGCAACCTCCTTAAGGAGCCTCTCCAATGTCGCGGCTTATCCTGACGTTTTTCATACTTGCGGCCGTGCTCGCCTCGGAAGCGGCAACGGCAGATGACTGGTCCCGGTTCAGGGGACCCGATGGTTCCGGAGCCAGCGCCGCAAAGGGGCTCGCGCTCACCTGGGAGGATGGGAAGAACGTCCTCTGGGAAGCGAAGCTGCCCGGGCGGGGAGCCTCGAGCATCATCCTTGTCGGCAAGCGTGCCTTCGTCACCTGCTACAGCGGCTACGGCCTGGACCGAAAGGAGCCCGGGAAGCAGGGCGACCTGAAGCTGCATGTGCTCTGCTACGATGCCCTGGACGGCAAGCAGCTCTGGGACCGGTCGATCGCCTCCGATGCCGCGGTCCGCAGCTACAGCGGCTTTGTCGCCCTGCATGGCTACGCCTCGTCGACTCCGGCAAGCGATGGCAAGGCGGTCTACGCCTATTTCGGCGCCAACGGGCTGGTTGCCTACGACCTCGAGGGCAAGCTCCTGTGGAGAAAGAAGCTCGGCAGGAAGACCCACGTCTTCGGTACGGCGAACTCGCCGGTGCTGCATGGAAACGTGGTGATCGTCAACGCAGGCGTCGAAAGCGGACAGCTCGTCGGCCTCGACAAGAAGACCGGCAAGGTGCTGTGGGAGGCCGGAGGGATCAAGAGCTCCTGGAATACCCCCACCCTCGTCAAGGCCAAGAGCGGTCGGAGCGAGGTAATCGTCAACACCAAGGGCAAGCTCCGCGCCTACGACCCGAAGACCGGGACCGAACTCTGGACCTGCTCAGCGATCAATGACTACATCTGTCCCAGCGTGATCTCCCACGATGGAACCATCTACGCGATCGGCGGGCGCAGCGCCACAGCCGTCGCCGTCCGTGCCGGCGGCAAGGGAGAGGTCGAACCCCTCTGGAAAACCAGCGCCGGCTCGAACGTCTCCTCGCCCGTCTATTTCAAGGAACATCTCTACTGGGTGAGCGACAAGGGGATCGCCCATTGCCTCGATGCCAAATCCGGCAAGATCGTCTACCAGGAACGCCTGAAGGGAACCGGCAGAGTCTATGCATCAGTCCTGCTGGCCGAGGAACGCCTCTACGCGGTCAGCCGCGAAAAAGGCACCTGGGTCCTCGCGGCGCAGCCCGAGTTCAAGCAGCTGGCGCACAATGTATTCGAATCTGATCGCAGTGTCTTCAACGGCAGTCCGGCCATCCTGGGCTCAACGATCTACCTCCGCTCCGATGAAAAAATCTACTGCATCGGCAAGGGAGAAAAAAAATCGCGCCTCTGAATCCCGCGCGGCCTGGCTCCCACAGACGAATCTCCCTTTCTCTGAGGACCCTCAATGAATAAAGCGCCCCTCCTTTCAGTAATGCTCCTGGCCCTGCTCGCATGCGCCTCCGCCCGTTCCGAAGACCTCCTGGGCCGGGTGAAGCACGGCTACGCCGACTCCGCCGGAGTCAAGATCCACTACGCCACCATCGGAGAGGGACCCCTCGTGGTCATGATCCACGGCTTTCCGGATTATTGGTATACCTGGCGCCACCAGATGGAGGCGCTCAGCGATAGCCACCAGGTTGTCGCCATCGACATGCGAGGCTACAACCGCAGCGACAAACCCGCCGGCGTGGAGAGCTACAAGATGAAACATCTCGTCGCTGATGTGCGGGCGGTCATCGGGCATTTCAAGAAGGAGAAGGCCACCATCGTCGGCCATGATTGGGGTGGCGCCGTCGCCTGGAACTTCGCGATGAGGTATCCGAAGGCCTGTGACAAGCTGATCATACTCAACCTCCCCCACCCCTGGGGGCTGGCGCGGGAGCTGGCCAACAATCCCGACCAGCAGAAAAACAGCCAGTATGCCCGGAACTTCCAGAAGCCCGGAGCGCATGAGAAGCTCTCGGCCAGGGGGCTTTCTGGCTGGGTCAAGAACAAGGCCGCGAAGGAAAAATACCGGGAAGCTTTCGGGCGCTCGGATTTCGAGGCGATGCTCAACTACTACAAGGCGAACTATCCCCGTGAGCCCTACAAGGCCCCCGAGGGCGCTCCACCGAAGGTCGAGGCGCCGGTATTGATGTTCCATGGCCTGAAGGACTGGGCACTGCTGCCTGGCGCCCTCAATGACACCTGGCGATGGCTGGAGAAAGACCTGACGCTCGTAACCGTCCCCGGCTCGGGCCACTTTGTCCAGCAGGACGCGGCCGAGACCGTCTCGAAAACGATGCGCTCCTGGCTGAAGCTCCAGGAGGGCGGCAACTCTCAGCCCTGAGCCTCGCATCCTTCGATCAGCCGGCGGTATTCCTCCACCTCCGCCTCGCTCCAGGCACCCTCCTCGGAGCTCTTCACCCCATCGAAGTCGAACTCGAAAGGCCACGCCTCCGCACCCAGCTCCATCACGCGGGCCAGGCACTCCTGGCGACAGCCGGGGCGGGCATACAGAAGGAGAAAGCCGCCGCCGCCGGCCCCGCAGGTCTTTCCCGCCAGGGCGAGCTCGCCGAGCTCTTTGAAAACCCTGCGATGCTCCGTNCTGTCNCANCTCTCATGCAGATCGTACAGGNNCCGGCAGGATGCGCCGAGCGCCCGGGCATAGCCNTCGAGANCTCCTGNCTCCAGNGCCCGGGTCATNCGCTCCGCCTCGTCCCGGAGCNTGAACATCGCCTCCAGGGTCTTCGATCCATCCTCGTGGTAGGACCNCCTGATGTCATCGTGAATCGAACCTGAGACGTGGNNCGCCCCGGTAAAGACCAGGAGGGAGTCCTCCTCCAGCCGGCGAACNGTCNCTTCGGCGACCTCGATNGCCCGCGGGGTCATGCCGCCGCCAGGATGATATTCCAGCAGGTTCAGGCCGCCCCGGGCGGCGCCATAGGAATCCTGGCTGCCNCCNGGGTAGCCCAGGTCCATCCTCTCTACCTCGTTGGCCACGGCCGCCGTATCATCCTTNGACCGCTGGACGCCCAGGAGCCTGTCGAGAGCGGCCACCACCGCCACCCCCACCGCTCCGCTGCCGCCGAGGCCGCTACCGGGCGGCACCTCGGAGCTCGTGACCAGCAACAACGATTCCCCCGGCGGCAGAAGTTTTTTCACGAAACCCTGCAGCAGTTCGAGGCGCCCTTCAGCCGGGAGACTCTCCGAGTTCCGGGCGCGTACGCCAGCCCGTAGATCCCGTGAATAGATCAGCACTCCAGCTCCGGGATCCAGCCGCTGGGCACGGGCAAAGACGTGTCTCTTGACGCCAAAGTTGACCACCTTGCCGCCGTGATCAACGCAAAATGGCGGGGCATCGGNGCCACCGCCGGCCGGATCGACCCTCACAGGTGCGCGCGCGAATGCTCTCATGGGCCTCCAGGGCCACCTCCCCCGGAGCGGGCATGATGGCCGCCTTTCGTTGGTCGCCTCTTATTCAACCCGGCCCTTCTTCAGCTCCAGAAGCCCCTTGTTTCCCGGGTACTTCTCCAGGCCCTCGGCAATCATCCTGCGGCCACTCCTGGTCGCCCCGAGGAGAAGCCGGGCCCTTGCCAGGCGTCTATAGGATGCCGCATCTATGGGCCTGGAGGCCTGGGCATAGTCCGCCGCGATCTCCAGAACCTCGTTGAGATAGAAGTCCCGCTTGATCTCGTTCTCCTTCGGAGGCGGGGTGGGNTCCTTGGAATCTTCCTCTTTCTCTTTCTCTTTCTCTTTCTCTTCCTCCAGCTCGAGGCTCTTTTTCTCCGCCTCGTAGCGGGTTCTAAGCAAGGGTATCTTCTTGCGCTCCCGGATTTTCAGATACCGGGCGATATCAGCTTCTCGCCGGGCGAACTCCTTGACTGCCCCTCTCCTTGCCTGGGATTTTTCNTCGAGCCCCTTGAGAAGCTTGGGGTCGACCAGCCCNANGGTGTCGTATTTCGATGCCTCCACCACATCGAATTCTATTGAGTAGTCGAGCTCCGCCTCCCCATCCATATAGCTCGACACCGCGGGAAGCTCGAGGTCCGGAACAACCCCCTTGTTCTGGGTGCTTCTTCCCGAGGGGCGGTAGAACTGTGAGAGGGTGAGCTTCAAGGCGCCCAGCTTGCCGGCCTCGCCGCCTGCACGGGCACGGGCCAGGTCCATCAGCTGCTGCACCGTTCCCTTGCCGTGAGTGCTCCGGTCGCCAACTATGACGCCCCGCCCGTANTCCTGCAGGGCGCCGGCNAAAATTTCGCTGGCGCTGGCGCTGAACTTGCTTGTGAGCACCACCAGCGGGCCAGCCCAGGCCGCACCCTCATCCCGGTCAGGCCGGGTATCGATCCTCCCATCGCGATGCTTGATGAGCACCACGGGACCGGTATCTATGAACAACCCGGTGAGCCCGATCGCCTCGGAGAGGGCGCCCCCACCGTTCATCCTGAGATCAATCACCACCGCATCGACGCTTTTTTCCTTGAAGCCCTCGATAATCCTGGCGACATCCCTGGTCGTGCTCTTGAAGNCCTTGACGCCGCGGGACGCGGCGGCCATATCCATATAGAAGCTCGGCAGCACGACAACCCCGACCTTGAGAGACTCCTTCGCTTTTCCCCGCTTGACCTCAAAGATCTCCCCCTGGGCCTCCCGATCGGAAAGCACCACCTTGGCTCTCACGATGGACAACACCTCCGCCGCCGCGCTNTCGGCATGCTTTATCTTCAATTGGACCGTCGTTCCCTTCTTGCCCCGGATGAGCTTGACGACCTCGGAGAGCTTCATGTTCAACAGGTCCACGAACTCCTTCGAATCCCCCTGCGCCACCTCAAGGATCTTGTCCTGAGGTTTCAGGCGGCCATCACGGGCCGCCGCCCCTCCCGGGATGACCTGGCTGACCACCGTGTAGCCATCAATCGACTGCAGGGCGGCGCCGATGCCCTCGAGCTCCAGGCGCATACTGATCTGGAAATTCTCGAGCGTGTCCGGCGACATATAGGTCGTGTGGGGATCGTAGGTCTTCGTCGCCGCGGTAAGAAAGATCTGCAGCATTTCCATTCCATCGGTGCGCTGCATTCGGATCGAAAAGTTCCGGTACAGCTTCACGACCTCCTCGCGGGCCTCATCGAGGGTCTTGCCATCGGCTAGCTTCTCCAGCAGAAGAAGCTTCACTCTCTTGCGCCAGAGCTCAGCGACCTCCTTCTCTCCCCTGGCGAACAGAGACTCGGCACGCTTGGTCTCGAAGTATTCATCGACCGTAAAATCCTGCTCCTGCGCGGCAAGCTTCTTGACCCGCTCGGCGCATTCAGCTACCCGGCGAAGAAACACCTCGCCCACCTTGAAGGCAAAATCCAGGTTTCCTGACTTGATAAAGTCATCGATCATTAAGCGGCTGCCGCGGAAGCTCTCGAAATCGGCCGCGGTGAAATACATCCGCTGAGGATCGAGCGCCTTCAGATATGAATCGAACATCCGCTTGGACCTCTTGTCGTCGAGCTTCCAGCGGCGAAGGTGCCTCCCCTCGAGCCAGGCAGCGACATGCTGGGTGATCACCTTGTCTCGTATCGTCGGTATACCCAACTCCGCCCGGGCGGGAGCCACCAGGACACTGACAAACAGGACCAGCAACGGTAAAAAAAGCCGTCCGGATTTCGCTGCGCGTCCGGTGCCGCGATCGAAAACAGGAATCATCTGCGATACCTTTCTGAATACAGAAACCACCCGCCCGGGGAAATACTCCCGGGCGCTGGCGGTATTATAGTCCAGCAGGCGCGCGATGCGGATCTACATTGCCTTTTCGGGAAAATGAATCCCCCACAGGGTCCCGACCTTTCAGGCCAGGATGTCCTTGATCACGTGGCCGTGGACATCGGTTAGCCTGCGATCGATACCATTGTGGCGGACGGTGAGCTTCTCGTGGTCGATGCCCAGCAGATGCAGGATCGTCGCATGGATATCGTAGACCCTGGTCGGGCTCTCCCGATCCAGCGGCTTGTAACCCCATTGGTCGCTCGGTCCGTAGCTCACACCGCCCTTGATGCCTCCCCCGCAAAGCCAGTTGCTGAAAACATAGGGGTTGTGATCGCGGCCCTTTTTCCCCTGGGTGCTGGGCATGCGGCCGAACTCGGTGGTCCACAGGATCACGGTGTCCTCGAGCAGGCCACGCTGGCGAAGGTCCTTGATGAGCGCCACCGCGCCCGTGGCCATACCGAGAGAGAGCGGGGGATGGTCCCTCGGAATGTCCTCGTGGCTGTCCCAATTGCGCCGGGGAAAGCTGTTGTCGTTACCCGACCAGATCTGCACGAACCGAACGCCCCGCTCCAGCAGCCGGCGGGCAATCAGGCATTTGCGACCGAAATATTCGACCTCCTCATCGACATTGATCTCGGCGGGATACTTCTTTCGCGCCCTGTTCAATCCGTACATCTCGAGGATCTGGGCGGGCTCCTTTGAAATGTCGAGTGCCTCGGGAGCGCTGAGCTGCATCCGGGCGGCCAGCTCGTAGGATCGAATTCGCGCATCCAGCCTCGAGTCCCCGGGCCTTACGCCCTGGTAGCGACGGTTCAGGTTGTTGATTAGATCGAGTCCGGCGCGATTGCCGGCAGGAGAGATGAAATCGGCGCGAGCCGCGATGTCATTGATCGGGTTCTCACGCTGGGGAAAGATCTCCGTTCCCTGGCTGTCGGCCGGCAAAAAAGCGGAACCCCAGTTCTTGGGGCCGTTGGAGCCGTAGCCGCGATGGTCGGGCAACACGACAAAGGACGGCAGGTCCTCGTTGATAGCTCCCAGCGCGTAGCTTACCCACGACCCCATTCCCGGGAAGCCGGGCCGCTGGAAACCGGTCGCCTGGAGATAGGTCGCCTGGCTGTGGACCCCGGTCTTGCCGGTCAGGTTGTGGATAAAGGCCATCTCGTCCACGACCTCGCCAAGCGGAGCCACGATCTCGCTGAGGTGTTTTCCGCAGCGCCCGTAGCGCTTGAACTCAAACGGTGATTTCATCCAGGGCCCGAGACCGTTCTGGAAAGCTTCGACGTGCTCTCCGAAATCCGAAGGCTTTCCATGATGCTTGATGAGCTCGGGCTTGTAATCGAACATGTCGAGATGGCTGGCGGCCCCCGACATGAACAGCTGGACCACGCGCTTGGCTTTCGGTGGGTGGTGACGCACCCTAGCCTTCTCGGCCGCCGCGGCCTCCTCGCCCAGCAGGGCCGCCAGGGCGATCCCCCCGAGACCGCCACCGGAGCTCCAGAGAAAGTCCCGCCGATCGAGAAGAGGTCGACCCGCGTCGTTGTCATGTGGGAATGCTGATTCCGCCGCCATCCTGGATTCCTCAGTCGAGATAGGTGAATTCACTCAGGTTGAAAAGAACACGGCACANNTTGGGAAGNCCCTGCTCGCCGGCATAGGCNGCCAGCTCCGCNGTCTCGGCCTTCGTCGCCTCCCGGCCCATCAACAGNCGAACCCCCAGCCGCACCCTGNCCTCNGCGGAATCCGCCTCCGCCTCCAGCCGGCGGGCAAAATGCCCGGCCATTACCAGGGTAAACCTGCTGTTGAGCAGCGAGAGCGCCTGCAGGGCGGTGAGCGNCTCGTCTCGCTTGGGCGTGCTCTGGGAAGAGTCCGCGCAATTGAACGTGGTCATGAATGGATCCGGCTGCGANCGCACGATGAATCGATAGATGGAGCGGCGATGNGAGGCNGGATCTTCAGGGTCGAACTTATGGTATTCGTAGTGCGGNGAATGAGCGGTCTTCTCCAGCTTGAAAAGATAAAAGCCCGGCCCGTACATGGAGCGCTTCAGCTTCCCGCTCACCATGAGCATGGCATCCCGAAGCTCCTCAGCCTCCAGGCGGCGACGGTTCATGCGCCACAGCAGGCGGTTGCCGGAATCTATAACCGCGCTCTCCCTGTTCCAGGTCGAGGCCTGCCGGTAGGCGCTGCTGGCCACGATCAGTCGATGGAGCGCCTTGAAGGACTGATCTCCATCACGAAATTCACAGGCCAGCCAATCCAGGAGTTCCGGGTGCGAAGGAAGCTCGCCCATGCGGCCGAAGTCGTTGGGTGAATCGACGATGGCGGCGCCAAAATGCCAGAGCCAGGCTCGATTGACGATCGAGCGCCAGGTCAGGGGGTTTCCCTTGCTGGTAATCCACCTCGCCAGGGCGGCCCTGCGCGCGCCCTCGGGGTGGCCCTCGGGAAGCTCGAGCTCGATCGCATCTTCGGGAGAAAACGGCAGGATACCGGACCGGACCTTTTCACCCGGCTTGAGAATGTCNCCGCGATGGAGCACGTGGATCTCGCGCGGCTTGCCCTTGGTGGGCTTGAAATTGCCCTGGGCCGCGAAGTGNGTTGCCGCCGCGTAAACCATCCCCGCCTTCTTCANCTGANCGAGCTTCTTCGAGANCTCCCNCTCCGCCGCCTGGAGACGTTTCTGTTCGGCAAGCCACTCGGGCGGCCTGAGCCGCGCCATCAACNNCTTGCGCTTCTCCTTCGCCCCGGCCAGGGCCGCGGCGGCCTTCTCGTTTTTCACTCTTGGCCAGCTCCCNTCGGTCAGGTTCCTGCGAGCCCAGCGAACCGGCGCCTGGATCGAGTCCTTCGAGATGACCTTCACTCCACGGGCGACATTCTTCCCGGTCTTGTCAATCGCCTCCAGCTCGCCGAGAGCGAAGATGTAGTCCTTGCTCCGCGGCGCCAGCTTCGCCGCCCGGACCCGTACGAAGCGGGCCTTAACGCCCTTCGCGGCGACGGAGTACGCGGCAAGGCCCGGGTTGGGGTAGTCGCCTCCCGTCTCATCGGCCAGGACCACNGGGCTGGAAAAGGCCTTGTCAGCCGCCGCCTCGACCAGGAAACGCACCGGGAAGCCAAAGCCCGCGCCGATGTTGTTGTACTCATCGTGGCAGGGATGCAGCGTCACGCCGGAGAGCTCCACCTCCCTGCCGAGATCCACCGCGACCCACTTCTCCTCTTCCTGCCGGGCGCTGATCTGGCTGTGATATCCGAAGGCGGGGCTCTTCTTCTCCATCTTGAGCTCGGCTGCGTATTTTCCGATCGCCTTGTTGAGCCCGGCCAGCTCCCCGCCNCCGGCGGCGGCGNCCTCAGCCNCGANCTTCTTCAGGGCCGCCCGCGCACGGGCGAGGCCGGCGTTCAGCTCCTTGCGCTCCCGGGCGGTTCCCTGGTTGCGATCGTAGGGACGCTCGGCCCGGTCCACGGCCGCGAAAACGTCCTGGAGACCGTAATAATGCCGCTGGGTGAAAGGGTCGAATTTGTGATCGTGACATCGAGCGCATTGGATCGTCAGGCTGGTGAACGTGTTGATGGTATTGCTCACCATCTCGTCACGGTCGATATGGCGCGCTACCCTGCCGTCGATCTTGGCCTCGGAAACTTCAACGTGACCGATGAAGTCCCATGGTCCCGCGGCGATAAAGCCAAGACCGAGAACTCCATCCGGGTCGCCGGGGAAAAAAACGTCGCCGGCGAGTTGCTCCTCCACGAAGCGGGAATACTTCTTGTCGTCGTTGAACGAACGGATCACGTAGTCGCGGTAGGGCCAGGCGTTGGCCCGCAGCTTGTCCTTGTCGTAGCCGCAGGTGTCGGCGTACTTGACGACATCGAGCCAGNGGCGCGCCCAGCGCTCCCCGTAATGNTTTGAGGCGAGCAGGCGCTCGACCAGCTCCTCGTAGGCGCGCGGCGACTTGTCCGCCAGGAACCGGTCAACCTCCGCGGGAGTGGGGGGAAGACCGAGCAGGTCGTAAGAGAGCCTCCTGATAAGCGTCAGGCGGTCGGCCTGCGCCGAGGGCTTCAGNCCCTTCGAGAGCAGCCGGGTGAGAACAAANGCATCGACGGGGTTGCGTANCCAGCCCGCCTCCGCCCCCTCCAGGCGCGGAACAGGCGGCCGCTCCAGCGGCTTGAAAGACCACCAGTCAAACGCCGCGGCTTTTCTCTCAACCAGCTCGATCCCATCGGGCCACGGCGCCCCCGCCTTGATCCATTTCCTCACATCCTCGATTTCTACGGCGGACAGGGGCTCCCGGTTTTTCGGCATCCTCGTCTTCTTGTCCTGCGCGGTCAACCGCTCGAGCAGGAGGCTCGCGCCGGCGTCACCGGGAACGATGGAGGCCCCCTTGCGCCCCCCCTTCAGCAGCACGTCCCGCGATGCCATCGAAAGCTTCCCCTTGGGCTTGCTGTCGTTATGGCAACCAAGGCAATGACGTTCAATGATCGGGGCGATCTTCTCTTTAAAAAGATCCTCCGATGCCCCGGCCACCTGGATAGATNCCGCCAGCAGCAGGATTGGCGTGAGCAGATAACTTCTCGTGTCGCGCATATTCAGCCCTTGGTCTTATTGCCGCCCCTTTCACGGCAGGGCGGTAAGGCCATTATCCCGAAGCAGGCAATTCATTCAAGAAATCGAGCGTCCCCGACATCATCTGACATCATTTGGTGTCCGGATCGATGACCTCAACCACCGTCTCACCCTGGCGAATGACGAGGATCCGATCGACCGACAGCCCCTCGTGGACCTGCTCTCCTCCCCCGGGCCANCTGACCACGAGGCGTTCGATACCGGCAGCGCGGCCAAGGCCGAAGTGAAGGCGGGGGTCGTTGACCGACAGGTAGCTGGCGGCGCTGCGGCGGGTCCTCCGCTGCTCGAGACCGCCAGCGACAANCCGCACCCGGGCGCCTATTCCTCCNCTGTTCAGTCCCTTNCCGACGAGCTTTACCTGGACCCAATGTCCCATGGAGACCCCCACATTTCGAAGAAGCTGGGGGCTTCCCCGGGAATTACAGACGACAATGTCGACATCGCCGTCATTGTCGAGATCGCCGAAGGCCGCTCCGCGGCTCACCTGGCGAGCCCCGAGCGCCTCCCCGCNCGCCGCNGTGCGNTCTTCAAAGCCNCCATCCCCGCGGTTGCGGTAGAGCCTGTTGCCCTGTTCGTAGCNGGCCGTATCGACGATGTCGCTGGCGAAGGGATTGAGATGCCCGTTGGCCACNTAGATGTCCTGCCAGCCATCGAGATTGAAATCNAAAAAGCCCGCNCCCCAGGAGACCTCGGGAAGGCTGCCTGAATCGGNCGCCGCCACGTCCGCGGCGTCCTCGTAATCTACNCCGCCGCTGGACCTGTAGAGATTGTTGGCCTGGGCATAGTAGTTCGTCACGAAGAGGTCCGGGTGCCCATCGCCATCGAAGTCGCCTGAGTCCAGCCCCATGCTGCCGAGCGGGCTGCCATCCTGGCCCAGCGCGGTGCCGTTGAAGAGGCCCTGCTCCTCGAACTGTCCCTTCCCATCTCCGAGAAACATGAAGTTTTCGGACATGTCGTTGGCGACGTAGAGGTCGGCCTTCCCATCTCCGTTGAAGTCCCCGGCCAGCACGCCCAGCCCCCGCCCGGGGTCCACCGACCGGATCCCGGAGGCATCGGAAACATCGACAAAGGCTCCATCTCCACGGTTCTCATAGAGATGGTCGGGCGCGGGATCATAGCTCGTCGGCGGCCAGTAGCCGGGCACCCCGCGGTAGACCAGGGGAGCGTGCTCGACCTTGGTGTCGTTCATGTAGCCGGCGACGTAAAGATCGAGGTCGCCGTCTCCATCCATATCGAAGAAAACGGCGCCGGCATCCATGGACTCCCCTGCAATGCCCGCCTTCGCGGCGATATCGGNGAANNGCCCNCCNCCGAGATTGCGATAGAGCCTGTTCGGCCCGAGATTNGTTACGTAGAGATCCTCCAGGCCATCTCCATCGATGTCGGCGGACGCGCAGCCCAGGCTCAGCGAATCATCCGCGGTACCGGAAGCCGNCGAGACATCCTCGAATCTCCACCCGCCGACATTCCTGTACAGGCGGTTGCCGGCCGCGGCGAGCGACCCGGGACGTTGGCCATTGGTGAAATAAACGTCAAGCCGCCCATCTGAATCGAAATCCAGTAGCGCCACACCGCCGTTGACCGTCTCCACCACCCGCCAGCTTTTCCCGTCGTGCCCATTGTCGCGCTCGAAATCGATCCCCGTCGAGGAGGTCACATCTTCAAANGAAGGAAAAACAGGTGCGGCGCCCGGGAGCCCGGGAGGCTCNGCCGATCGATTGCAGGAGCACAGGACCGCCATCAACAGCAGCCCGAGCGACGCAAAAATCCGGTCATCAAAGAACCCCCGTCGCATCACCCTCCACCTCCTGGCGACCCCTGCGCCTGGGAATAAAAAATCTTCAGGCGCGCGTCGGCCGGATGCCTGCGGATGCCCTCCCGCAGGAGCTCGAGACAGCCCTTGCGGTCTCCCGACTCGATAAGAGANACGCCGCATTGAAAATAATTTTCCGGCGACGGCCGCAACCTCAAAGCTTCCCGGGAAAACTCCACCNGGCGGCCCTGCANGCTCTTCTCCCGGCTCGCTATACTGCGCAGAAACTCCCAGGCCTCGGCGGACTTCCTGGCATGCGCCGCCCGCTCCAAGAGCTCGAGCGCGGGCCCCAGGCGCTTNCGTGCCANCTCAAGCAGGCCAAGGTTCCACAGGGCTTCCGGATGCCCGGGGCTCGAGGACAGGAGCTCTGAATAGGCCGCTGCCGCCTCGGTTGCGCGCCCGGAGCGCTTGTAGATCGAGCCCTTCAGGGCCAGGGCCTTATCGTAACCGGCATAAACCGCCAGCGCCCGATCGACAAAGCCCAGGGCCGTATCCATTTCCTGAAGCTCACGGTGTACCCTGGCCAGCGCGAGCGCCGTATCCGCCTCGAGACGGCTCGACGANCTCTCCATTTTTTCCGAAAAAGCCTGCCGCTTGCCTTCTTCGTTGCTTCGTTGAAGAACTCGAAATCGTTCCAGCGTCTTCTTGCCCTCTTCCTTCCGCCCGGAACGAAGCAGGAGCCGCCCCAAGAGGTAGTTGGCGCTGCGATGCGCGGGATCGAAGCGGATCGCCTTCTCCAGCGCGGCAATCGCCTCCTTGTCCAGGGCAACGGCCTCCGGCGCCCCGCCCGATCCGCGTAGCGAACGAGCAAGCCCATCCTGCGCCTCGGCCAGGCTGTAGAAGACCTGGGCGCTCTCCAGCCCTAGCTCGATGACCAGCTTGAGCTCTCCAACCGCCTCGGCGTGTTTTCCCAATCCAGCAAGCGCCCTGGCCAGGGAGAGCCGCGCGGGCGCTGACTTTTCTCGCGGCGTCAGGGAAACCGCCCGGGTGTTCGCCTCGACGGCAGCGAGGTAATCCAGCTTTCCGAGATTGCAGGAGCCGAGCCGAAGCAGGAGATCCGCCCGGCGCGGGTGCTTCGAAACCGCGTCCGAAAGCACCTCGATGGCCGCGCCGTAATTGCCCGAGCGCTCATGCACTCCGGCCAGCACTCCAAGGAGCGCCGGGCTGCCCGGCCGGCGAGCAAGCTCCTTCCTGGCCATCTCCAGGCTGCGGGCGTAGGCCTTGAAGTCCTCCTGCCGCTGCGGGACGCCGCGGAGAAACGCGGCCCCGAAGACCAGGATCGCTATCGCCGGGAAAATTCTCATCACGAGCCCCCTCCCTTCACGAGCCGCGGCGCAGCGACCCCCTCTTCAACCAGGTAGACCCGATCCATCTCCAGGCCCCCGAGGCGCTGGCGTTGCTCCTGTCCCGGCCACCAGATTTCGATTTCCTCGATGGCTTCAGCCTTCCCGAGGCCGATCTCCTGCTGCAGGCTGGCCGAGCCGAAGCTGCCGCCGGTCCCCGCCAACGCATGGATCTGGCGGACGCCTCCCGGTTCCCTGGCCGTAACCTTGATCCGAGCCCCTATGGCAGAGCGGTTGACCCGGGTGCCGCGCAGCCTGAGCGTGATCCAGTGGTTCCCGTGCCCCGGGTTCTCAAAGAAAACGTTCGGAAAAACATCTCCTGTATACCAGCCGCCCATAACCGCATAGATGTCCTGGTCTCCATCCGCATCCACGTCCGCAAAGGCGATCCCATGACCCTTCTGGAGGTGGCCGAAGCCGCCGGCGGTGGTCACGTCCTGGAAGGCCCCTCTCCCATCGTTGCGAAACATGCGGTTGGGCATCAAGGTCCTGTAGTCCGGGGCCCCCGTGCCGAGATAGAGATCCGGATAGCCATCGTTGTCGAGGTCTCCGAAGTTGGCGCCCATGACCAGGAGGACCCTGTCGAGCTTCGCCGCGCTGGTCGCGTCGTCAAAGGAGCCATCGCCGCGATTGCGGTAGAGTCTTGGATGGCCCGCCGCGCGCGGGCGGCCAAGGTAGTCGCCGGCCACCCCATCGATACCCGCGCCATCGAAGCCCGCCACGAAGAGATCAAGCCAGCCATCGTTGTCATAATCCCAGAACCAGGCGGGAAAGCTGTTAACCGGCTCCTCTACCCGGGCCGAGGTGGCGACCTCTTTGAAGCCCCAGCCTCCGGGGGTGGCGCTCTCCTTGCCCTCATTGTGGAAGAGAAGATTCTTCGCCCCTGAGCGCGAGACGTAGAGATCCACGAAACCATCATTGTCGTAGTCGCCCCAGGCCGCCCCCTTCACGAATCCCAGGCGGGCCAGGCCACTGGCGATCCCGCGGTCGATAAAGGTGCCGTCACCGTTGTTGCGGTAAAGCCTGCTGTCGTAGATGCCGGCCGTGTTGGCTTCGTTGCCGATGAAGAGGTCGAGCCAGCCATCGTTGTCATAGTCGCCCCAGGCGGCGACCTGGGTCGGGGAAAACGCGAGCAGGCCGGCCTTCTCGGTCACGTCATCAAAAACACCGCCGCCGAGATTTCTAAGCAGCGAATTGGGAAATTGCTCGGCGCCGTCGAGCCAGCCGCCACGCAGAACGAGGATATCGAGTGCCCCATCATTGTCGTAATCGGCATGACAGAGGTTCAGTCCGCCGAGCTCTCCGGCCAGGCCGGCCGCGAGGGTCCGATCATCGAAGCCCCCCGCGGCATTCTGCGAGAACAGTTTCAGCTGGTCTCGAAGCCCCCAGGAAGAAGCCACGATGTCGAGGTCCCCATCCCCATCGAAATCATCTACGCAGCAGCCTCCGGCAAGCCCCACGGCAGCGACCCCGAGCTCCCCCGCGGCGTCACGAAACCGGCCCGGATCGTGCTCGGACTGAAAGACCTTCTCCTCGATGAGGTGCTCCGGCGGCACCTCCTGCGGGTATTTCCCAAGCGTCATATAGGCCAGGTTGAGCAGCCAGCGGGCTCCGAAATCCTCCGGATCCGCAGCGAGACTCTTCAGCAGAACCCTGATCGCCGCGCTGGAGGGCTCCTGGAGCCGATGTATGCCCGCCCCCCGGATGGGAAAAATACAGGACTCGGGGTTGTGGCCGGCCAGGCAATTCTGTTGCTCCGCCAGGCGCAGGAAGGAGATCGAGACATCCGCCCTGAGCATTTTGAAAAAGCTCTCCTTCATTCGCTCCGGCGCGGTCGACTGCCCTACCATCGCCGAGAGCCTGTTCAGCTCGCCGATCGCGGCGCTCGTCTGCCCATCCCAGAGCAACTCCCGGGCGAGGCGATGACGAAACTCGAGCATCTTTCCCGCCTGTTTGCTGGAGGCAATTCGCTGACGGTAGGCGGGGATCCAGCCTGGGCGATTGGCGCGAAAGGGCTTTTCCTCGGCCGGGGAGTACGGAGCCGCCTCCCACGTGGCGACCAGGCGATCGAGACGCAGGGCCATGCTCGCCGTGCCGGCCGTGGGAACAGCGGGCGGCGGCGGCGGCGAGCAACCCGCAAGCACGACAGCCGCGATGATCCATCCTGCCTTGGTGGGTGTTTTCACGACGCTTTCATCCTCTATTCTAAGAGCATCCTGCCCCGCGCGAAGGCGGGAGAACAACCGATTATTCTACATCTACTGTTATCGGTCGAAAGAAGTGGTTTTTACTCGAGAGCCCGGCCGGCGATGCCCTGGCCGCGGCAGGCCCTGCCGCCAGGCGATACAGCCCGTCGTCCGGTTTTGATTTGCATGATTCCCTCCCTCTGTGGACGATCAGGAGCTGCGATGAAAACAGGAATCCCCCCGGTGGAGGTAGCCATGGTCTGTAGATTTTCCAGAAGAGCGTTTCTCAAGGGCGGCTCTCTCGCCGCCGGCTCGACCCTCTGTGGAGGCTTCAGCATCCTCCCGGGCGGCGAGCCCCCCAGCGAAAAGCTCAACATCGGCATCATCGGCGCCGGCGGCAAGGGCGGCGCCGACCTTGCCGGGGTCAGCAGCGAGAACATCGCCGCGCTCTGCGACGTCGACAGCAGGCGGGCCGCCCCGGCACTCAAGCGCTATCCAAAGGCCGCGCGCTACACCGACTACCGCAAGATGCTGGAAAAGGAGAAGGGCCTCGACGCGGTCACCGTTTCCACCCCCGATCATCACCATGCCCCCGCCGCACTGATGGCCATGGCCCTCGGCAAACACGTCTACTGCCAGAAACCGCTGACCCACTCGGTCTCCGAGGCCCGGCTCATGCGGGCGGCCGCGAAGAAATACAAGGTGGCGACCCAGATGGGGAACCAGGGGCACAGCGAACATGGCTCCCGGCGCATGGTCGAACTCATCCGCGCTGGCACCCTTGGCACCGTGAGCGAGGTCCATGTCTGGTCGAACAGGCCCATCTGGCCACAGGGAATCAACCGCCCCGCTGGGACCCAGCCCGTGCCCACCGGGCTCGACTGGGGTCTCTGGCTCGGACCCGCCCCGCAGCGGCCCTACCACGAGGCCTATGTCCCGTTCAAATGGCGCGGGTGGTGGGATTTCGGTACAGGAGCCCTTGGCGATATGGCCTGCCATAACTGGGATATAGCCTATTGGGCTCTCGAGCTGGGGCTGCCGGAAAGCCTGGAGGCCGAAAGCTCGCCGCTGTTTAAAGAAACCGCCCCGCAGTGGAGCGTCATCCGCTATCGCTTCCCTGCAATCCCCGGCCGACCCGCGGTCAAGCTCACCTGGTACGATGGTCCCAAGCGCCCACCGGCGGAACTCTTCGAGGGAGAGGCCGTCACCACAAACGGCTCCATCATCATCGGCGACAAGGGCAAGCTCTACATTCCCCACTATTGGGGCGATGGCAAGCTGCTGCCGAAAAAGAATTTCGTTGGCTTCAAGGCGCCTGGCGCATCGCTTCCCCGCTCTCCCGGCCATTACAGGGAATGGATCACCGCCTGCAAGGGGGGCCCGGCCGCCTTGTCCAATTTCGACTACTCGGCGCAGCTCACCGAGGCGGTGCTCCTGGGCAACCTCGCGGTCCGCCTTGGCGGCAGGATCGACTGGGATGCGAAGAATATGAAGGCGACCGGCCGGCCGGAGGCGGACGTNTTCGTCAAGCGCGCCTACCGACCGGGTTATATGGCGTGAGCGCCCGGTGAGCTTCATCGTTCAACCCCCGCGGGCTTCCTGTTAAGATGGNTTTTTCGGCCCGGGGCGTTCCCCTGCGGCCGGTTTCCCTCCGGGAGGTGCCCATGCGTTGCCTGTGTTTCANCGCCGTGTCCTTCAGTCTCCTCNCCNCCGCGGGAGCCGAAGAGGTCAGNTCATCGAGGGCCCGGAANTATTCCAAGACGCTCCAGGCCCTTGTCCGGGCGGAAAACGAAGAAGNNCTCGCGAAGTTCATCGGCCGCATGGGCGAGCTGGACCACCCCCGGAGCGTTGTTCTCATTCCACCGGCGGCCACCCTCCTTCCATCGAAGGCGAACTACGAACGGGCTCTCGAGGTTATTGGTACCCTCGAAAACGGCGACTCGATCGCGGCCCTCATCAAGAGCTTCAAGAAGGCCCGGAACCTCAATGACAAGATCCTGTTGCTGNANGCCTTCGGCCATCGAGACGACAANCCGACCGGNGAGCTTGTTCTCGAGGCCTTTGGGNACAAGCTCCTGCGTGTCCAGCTCGCCGGCCTCCGGGCAGCCGGAAGGAGAAAGCTCAAGGACGCCGTAGCCCCCCTGATCGCCATGGTCGACGCCCACTCCGTCGATCGGGANCTGCTCTGGCTCGAAAGCCGGCGNGCCCTGCTCGAGATCACCGCCCAGGATTTTGAAGCTGCCGCTGACTGGAAGAAGTGGTGGAACAGCGTCCGGGACTCTTTCGACCCCAACGNGGCCCCTGCCGAAGACNGCCGNACCGTCGTGGTCAAGAAATCCGCCAACGCGGTCGAGTTCTTCGGAACCGAGATCTTCAGCCGCAACCTGGTCTTCGTGATCGACGTCTCCGGCAGCATGGCCATGTTCGACCAGGGCNANCTNAAGCGCAAGGAAGCGGAGAAGGCGCGNATTCGCCTTGAGCGCGCCCGCAAGCAATTGCTCAGCGNCATCGNGNGTCTGCCGAAGACCGCCCGCTTCAACATCATCGCCTACTCGAACAATNTAACCNCCTGGCAGAAGNGCCTGAANCCCGCCACCAGGAGCGCCGTCAAGAGCGCCCGCCGCTTCGTGCAGGGGTTTCTCGCCCGCGGCGCNACCCATACCGATGATGCCCTGAAGCGGGCNTTTGAAGATGCCGAGGCCGACACGATCGTNCTGCTCTCCGATGGCGCCCCCACCAGGGTGGACTTTCCCTCGGACTACCTCATCACCCGGATCCTGAAAAACATCTCCAACCAGAACGCCGCGCGGAAGCTCCGCATCAATACCTTCGGGTTCGAGGGAACCGGGCTCTGGCCCGACAAGATCCCCGGACAGCCGGGTGGGCCNCGCCCGACACCAACCCCGAAGGATGTCGAGCTCTTCGTCGANTTCATGAAGCAGCTTGCTGAAAACAACCANGGCTCCTTTCAGNCTGTCAAGTANCTCCCGCCAGGGNCTCCCGGTGATCGCGTGCAGCCCCTCAACAGCAAATCACTGAAGAAAGGCGCCCGGNTCCTCAGCGCCGCGGATCCCGCCCTCGGCCGCTGGATTAAAACCATCGGCCCCCTCTCCTTCCGCCCGCGGCCCGGACGCTTCGGCTCCCTCTCACGAGCCATTATCTCGCAGCAGCTCTCCGCTGCCGCCGCCCGGACCATCCACGGGCGCTATCTCGACCTTTTCGCGCCGGCCCGGCAGCCCACCCCGGCGAGGGTCCTGGCGACCCGGCCGCGGCGCCTGAGAAGCTGCGGATTGTCGGAGAGNAAAGCCTTCTACCTCCGCGAGCTTGCCCGGGCCTTTGATTCCGGCCCGCTTCGCCGCCGGCGCTTCGCCCAAATGGATGACGAAGAGATCATCGAGACGCTCATTCCCCTGCCGGGGNTCGGTCGCTGGACCGCGGAGATGTTCCTGCTGTTCTGCCTCGGCCGCCCCGACATCTTCAGCCCCGGAGACCTGGCCCTGCGGGCAGGAATCGAGCGGGTCGCCGGGAAGCCGCTCTCCGATGGAGAAGTCCNCGAAAAGACGGCGGCCTGGTCTCCCTGGCGCAGCATCGCCTCACTCTATCTCTGGAAAATCTCCCATTGGGAAGGCGAGCCCATCGGCTGAGGCCGTCCCCACTCCCCCTGCACGGTTTCAGCGAGTGTTCAGCGTCTCGATGATGTTAGTGTTTGAGACGAGAACCTCGCATGAAGCAGCTCCTGCATCTCGTACCGATCCTCGTGCTCCTCCAGGTGGCCTGCCTGCTGGTCTGCAGCATCGGAAACCGCCTCAGGGGGCTCCCGCAACCACGCGCCTTCACGCTCTTTACCACCCTCATCTTCCTGGTGACCTGGCCGCCATTGAGCTGGGTAGCCACCGGGAGCCTGGAGTGGTGGTACTCAACGAATCCGCTTCCCGCCGGCGATGCCGGCGCGATCGTNATTCTCTCAGGCGCNGCGGCCCCGCCGAGNCCTCACCGNCCGGTGGCGCACCTGGGGCGAGACAGCTATGCGCGCTGCCGCCACGGGGCCTGGCTCTATAAGAGCTGGCGTCCGTTGCCGGTGCTGGTTTGCGGGGGGCGCCCTGAGGCCTCTGCGGAGGCCGACACGCTGGCCGCCTATATGAAGGAATTCCTGGCCGCCGANGGCGTTCCCCCGGNANACATCATCGAGGAGGGCCGCTCCGCCACGACCTATGAGAACGCCCGCTTCGCGGCCGAGCTGCTNCGTGAACGGGGGCTCCTCGAGNTCGCCCTGGTAACCGACGGCTGGCACATGCCCCGCGCGGCCGCTTCTTTTCGAGCCCGGGGCCTGAAGGTGATCCCCGCGCCCTGCACCCTCAGGAGCGCGAGCTTCGATGGTCCGCTGTCGGGCTGGCTTCCCAGCCATCACGCCCTGGTTCAGAACGAGCGTGTCCTCCANGAATGGCTGGGGCTGGCCTGGTACCTCCTCAGCGGNCGACTCTGAGCNNCGCTGCCCCTTGACCCGGGAGCCTGGTCTCAACTATCGTGGTTGGACCATGAAAAATACAACGCACTTCGGCGTTTCCCTGTCCGCAATCATCCTGCTCTTAATCACCGGCTGCGCCGAAGTGGAGTTCCGTATCGGCTCCCCCAGGAATGTCCGGGGCGGCAAGGCGGCTGCGGAAAATGCCNGNATGGGAAAGATCATCCGCCTCGACCCGCGCTTCGATGAACTCGTCCCCAAGGGCGCGGTCATCGAAAAGCTCGCCGGCGGCTTCGCCTGGAGCGAGGGCCCCGTGTGGTTGCCGAACGAAAAAGCCGTTCTCTTCTCCGACATCCCCAACAACCGGGTGATGCGATGGAAGGATGGAGAGGGGCTCAGCATCTACCTGCGNCCGGCCGGCTATACNGGGAAGAAGGCCCGCGGCGGCGAGACCGGCTCCAACGGCCTCTTGCTTGACCCTGCCGGGAACCTGGTTCTCTGCCAGCATGGCGATCGCAGGGTCTCCCGCCTNCGAAAAGACTGGAGCTTCGAGCCGCTGGCGACTCATTACGGCGGCAAGCGCCTCAACAGTCCCAACGACGCGATCTTCCACTCAAATGGCGACCTGTACTTCACCGATCCACCCTACGGCCTCGAAANGCGCATGGACGACCCTGCCAAGGAGCTCGATTTCCAGGGGGTCTACCGCCTGCCCAAGGGCGCCAGCGATCCGATCCTCCTGACAAAAGACGTGACCCGGCCCAACGGCATCGGNTTCTCTCCCGATGAAAAGANNCTCTACGTGGCGAGCTCCGATACGGAGAAGGCCATCTGGATGGTCTACGACGTGCAGGACGATGGCTCCATCGCCAACGGCAAGATCTTCTTTGACTCGACCGCNTGGTTCAAGGAAGGNCGCCCCGGNCTGCCCGACGGCCTCAAGGTAGACCAGAAAGGCAACATCTTCGCCACCGGACCGGGCGGAGTGCTGGTCTTCGCCCCGGATGGAACCCACCTGGGAACTATCGAGACCGGCCAGAAAACCGCCAACTGCGGCTTTGGCGATGACGGCTCGGTCCTCTACATGACNGCCGACATGTTCTTCTGCCGGATCAAGCTCAACACCAAGGGGCTCGGCTTCTGATCGCGTGGGCGATCACTCAAAGAGCTTCTCCCTGTCCCAGGACCCCTTGTCGATCGAGGGAAGGTCCTCTTCGAGAAGATACCGCTCCTTGACCAGCTTGCGGGCCCAGGCGAGGTATTGCTCTAGATAGAGTTCGAAGCCCCTGTAGCGCTCCAGCAGGGAGAGACGGGGGTCCTTCGCCGCCGTCCTCGCGTTCCTGTCACGAAGNAGCGGGATATGGCCNCCCTGAAGGCTCAACAGCTCCCCTGGAGCGCCGATTGATTTGTCGCGCAGGTTCCAGCTGGTAAGGGTCGCCACCGGCACCGCGACGGACGGCAANAACAGGCAGCCCTTTTCNTTGTTGTCGCTGCCGTAGCCGGGAACCAGGACCTTGTAGGCCGCGCCCACNCGCGGCGGCTGGACGGTGGNCCTTCGCTCCGCGGTAAAATGCGGNCCCCGGTCNAGCAGCGCAGGCTGCTGGATCACCTTCGGATAGGCGACGCCCGGCAGAGGNGTCCAGCCGCTCTCGGCGGCTTCCCAGGGCACCAGGGAGCCCGAGGCGATCGTTGGATAGNCGCTCGGCGGTGGCTCAGTACCATCGCGGACCCAGGCATCCATGGCCTTCACCAGCGCCCGNAACAGGGGCCTGAANTTTATCGGATTTGACGGCAGNTGACCCCGCGACCGCGGCCGGGGCATGCCGTTGCCCGGTCCNTGCTGTGACCCGCCGAAGGTATAGATGCGCACCTCCGAAGGCAATGNNACATCTTTGCCNCCGGNNGTNTCGGTATGGACCAGGGAGGCGCTTCGATGCCAGTATTCCGATGAGGACTGCGTGTGCAGCACCCTCGGAACGACACCCGCCGCGCGGGCGCGGCGCAGAATTCCATCCGTTCTGCCACTGAGATGGTCCTTCTGTTCGCCATAGGAAAAGGGGAAATAGTCGGTGGGATAGAGGTGGCTCTCATGCTGGGTGCTGTAACGGGTTGGAGAGGCGAAGCGGTGATTGAAAAANCCCAGCCCGCCNCCGGCGACATGGGGCATCACCGCNTCGAATACCTTGCGGCCCTTCTCATCCGCGTTGAAGCCATCGTAGAGGAGCATCCGCAGCAGGCGCCCGCTCTGCGATGTCCCGAATCCGTAGGCGTAACGGGCCGCGGGAGAGCCTGAGGCCAGCAACAGCGGATTGCCCCGATCCCTGGAATGCTTCAGATAGGAGATGAGATCGCGGATCCCCGCCATCCCGAGACCCTGGACCACGGGGTTCTTCGCCTCGTAGACCAGCTCATAGATAACACCNGGCTCGAAGCCNCCTTCGAGCACCANCTCGATCTTCGGCANCGCGCTTTTCGCATCCTGGAAGACCGGCCANCTCTTCTCGANCTTCCAGNTTGAGCGNNCCACCACGACNCGCGCATCCTTCTCCCGAAGNCGCCTGGTGAGAANCGCCNCCNTTTCNCCCCTCGCCGTCGGCTCATAGCTGCCATGNCCCGAGTTCCCGGAAAGGGAGCTCCTGGCCGTCTNCTGGCTTACCACGATTTCCGCCCGCACCAACCCCCTGATCGCCTTGCCCCGGTCGCTGGCAACCGGCGCCTCGAGCACCAGCTTCTTCCCATCAGGAAGGAGCTCGGCTATCCAGCCGCTGAAAACGAGAATGAANCCCTCGCGCATGAGNAACTGATCGCCGCCGGAAGAGATCGTCCCAAGACAGGTGGGATGTCCCCGGTTGTTGACATCGTAGAAGATCGCGCCGCTGGACCTNGAGAGGTCAGCCGGAGCGATGATTTCCACATCCGCNGCGAACTCAACCCTTCCCGCCTTATTCTTCGGCGCCAGCGCCAGGTCCACCACCGTCCGGTTCGCCGGAGCGCCGGGATCAACCTCGAACCAGGCCTTGCCCCGCAGCCTTTGATAGGCGCCTCTTTCTCCGAACTCCCGGCCCCCGGACCAGGGCTCGCGCTTCGTGAGCTCAATCCGGGTCAGCTCCGCGACTGCCGTCACCGGAGCGAAAAAAGGGACCACGGCGAGGAGGAGGAGCTTTGCCGCACACCGGCGGGCGCGCCTCCCGGACGTCAGGCTTCTCATTTCTTCCCCGCCTTCTTTTTCGGGCCCCTGGGCTCCGGGGCGCCTGTGCGCCTGCGCCACTCCTGGTAGGCCTTTTTCAGGAGCTCGACCTTTTCCGGATGCTGCCCGGACAGGTCGTTTGTCTCGGTGCGGTCTTTTTCCAGGTCATAGAGGGCCCATCTCTTCTCGGTTTTTTCCCAAACCAGCTTCCAGGAGCCCTGCCGGGCCGCGTGACTGCCTCCCCAATACCAGCAGAGCACGTCATGTCCCTTGCGAACGCCGCCCTTCAATACCGGCAGGAGACTGATCCCCTCCAGCGCAAGNATNCTNNTGCCCTTGTATTCCNCCGGGTAGCTCCCNCCTGCGATCTCGGCAAAGGTCGGAAGGAAATCGATAATGTGGCCCACCTCCNCCGTAAGCGTCCCGGCCTTGATTTTCCNCGGCCAGCGCGCGATGAGAGGTGTCGAGATACCNCCCTCCTGGGTCCACGCCTTGTAGCGCCGGAAGGGNGTGTTCTGAGCCCAGGCCCAGGCCGGACCGCAGGTCGTGTAGTTTTCCTTCGGGCCCGGAGGACTGGCCGGCTTGTCACCGGAGAATTGTTCACTGCAGCCGCCATTGTCAGAGAGAAAAAGCACCAGGGTCTCTTCGGCGACTCCCGAATCATCGAGAGCCTTCAGAATCCGCCCGATGCCCTGGTCCATCGAATCGATCATCGCGGCGTACACCGCCATGCGAAGCGCCTGCCACTCCTTGTGCTTCTCCTTTTCCCAGGGCCCGACCNNCGACTCNCGNCCGGGCCTTTTCCATTTCGGATCGATCAGCCCCATGCTGACCATACGAGCATNGCGCTCNTCGCGAAGCTCGTCCCAGCCGCCGAGATAGCGGTCCTTGTAGCGGGCGATGTCCTCCGGCTTGGCGTGGAGCGGGTAATGCGGTGCCGTGTAACACACGTGAACGAGAAAGGGGGCATCGCCACGGGCGAAGTCCCTGATGGAATTGACGGCGTGATCGGTGATCGCGTCCGTCATGTAGAAATCATCAGGAAAGCTCTTCAGGGGCTTCCTCCCATCCCCGAGGACCCGGACCCTGGCACCCTTGAAGGCCGGATCCCGCTGGACGGGATTGAAGAAATTGCAGCAGCCGTCGAGCAGNCCCCAATAGCGCTCGAAGCCGCGCTCCATGGGATGCTGGTCCTTGCCNCGGCCGAGATGCCACTTNCCGCTGAGGGCGCAGCGGTAGCCTGCCTCGCCCAGCACCTCACCGATGGTCACCATGTCGCGGGTGAGCCCGGCGCGAAAACGCGGATGCAGCCCGGTGAGAATGGANGCCCGGGTCGTATTGCACTTGGCGCAATTGTAGAATTGGGTGAAGCGCAGNCCCTCCTTCGCCAGGCGGTCGATGTTGGGCGTACGAACCTCGCCTCCATAGCAGCCTATGTCGGAATAGCCCATGTCATCGCAGAGGATGAGGACAATATTGGTNCGCGCCGNGAGCTCNGNCGCNGCCAGGATGCNGATGAGAAGAAGNCNGTACCTGGTACAGGNCGCAAGGGTGTTCTGATTTTTCATGGCCGGTCATACTACCATCAGGATGTACCGCTACAAACCGCTCTCCTGCCGGAGACCGCACCAACTCGCCAGCCTCTTATTTGACAGGGGGGCGGCGTACCCCTACACTCGGTACATCGGGTTTGTGTGCATCGTGCGGCGGGTCTCCCCCGTGGCGCTGGCTCTGGATCGGCGCCGGAGTGGGGCACCCTGCGACAGTAAAGCGATTGGAAACCTCTAAAAGGAAAGTCTATCCATGCAANATCGCTCAAAGCGGGGCCGAAATGCCCTGGCGCTGGTTGTTCTCCTCTCTGCCTCCATTACAGGAGCCCAGTCCAACTCCCTGCACGCCTGCAGGTGCGTCGCTCCCCCGCCGCCGCCGCTGGAGGCCCTTGCTGAGGCCGCTTCCGTATTTCACGGCACGGTGGTTTCGATCGCCGTCGAGGATGACGGCTTNGATCATCTCGTCACCCTCGATGTTCACGCCGTCTGGAAGGGCACCGCGGCTTCGGAGCTGACCGTGACGACCGCAAGCTCCAGCGCGGCCTGTGGCGTCGGGTTTGTCGTCGGCGAGGATTATGCCGTTTACGCCTTTGATACGGCCGAGGAGCTCGCCGNCCTGGCGACCAACTCCTGCACGCGAACCCGGCCGTTCACCCGTGAAGAAGGCGACGCTCTCGGCGAACCCATCGCGGTTTTTCCCGCGGGTCCCGCCTGTGAAACCACCTTTCGCCGGGGCGATGGCAACGCCGACGGCACCGTGGACATAACCGACGGGGTCGTCCTGCTCGCGGCGCTTTTCCAGGGAGGCGGCCTGCCCGGCTGCATGGACGCGGCTGACACCAACGATGACGGCACCATGGATATCGCCGACCCGATCTTCATCTTTCAATATCTCTTTGTCGGCGGAAATGTCCCCCCGTCTCCGGGCCCGGGCAAATGCGGTACCGACCCGACCAAGGACGTGCTCGATTGCCAGGCCTATGATGGCTGTCCCGGCGGAATAGAGGCCGGAGAGGTCTGTGAAGACGGAGACTGCTGTCCTCCCGGATACTATTGCGCCAAGGAGATCGGCAATTGTGACGGCCCCGGTGTCTGCACCGAACTTCCGGAGATGTGTACCAGGGAGCTGAACCCGGTCTGCGGCTGCGATGGCGAAACCTACTCCAATCCGTGTATGGCCGCCGCCGCAGGGGCCAACATCGATCACATGGGCTCCTGCGAGACAGAGCCGGGGCCGGGAGAATGCGCCAGCAACGACGACTGCGAGGTCGGCTTCTTCTGTTCGACCGAGGACGGGGAGTGCGACGAGGTCGGCGCCTGTGTTGAACGACCCGAGATCTGTCTCGCGGTTTTCGACCCGGTCTGCGGCTGTGACGGCCAAACCTATTCGAACGCCTGTGTCGCCGCCTCGCGCGGCGCCAGCGTCGACCATGTCGGCGAATGCGAAGACGGCCCGGGCCCGGTGGAAGACTGTGGCGGCAATCTCGACTGCCCGAGGGGAACCTATTGCCACACCGAAGAAGGGGACTGCGACGAAGTNGGAGAGTGCGTTGCGCGTCCCGGGCCCTGTCCGCGAATCCTGGACCCGGTCTGCGGTTGTGACGGCGAGACCTATCCAAACGCCTGCGTCGCCGCCTCTAACGGCATCAGCATCGACTATGTCGGTGAATGCGAAGCCGATCCGCCGCGGGAAGAATGCGACGACTGCCCGAGGGGAACCTTCTGCTCAAAACCCCCGGGCGACTGCGAGGGAGAGGGTACTTGCCGGCCATTGCCGGATGTCTGCCCCGACATCTTCGATCCTGTCTGCGGCTGTGATGGCGTGACCTACGGCAATCGNTGTGAGGCCTACGCCGCNGGNGCCAGCATCTCCTCCCCGGGGCCNTGTGAAGGCGGCGGCAACGAAGGTGACTGCGCCAGCAATGCCGACTGTAACCGAAACAGCTATTGCGCCAGGGANCNGGGCNACTGCGANNGGGNAGGAACNTGCGAAGTTCGNCCCCAGGCCTGCACCAGGGAGTTNCGCCCNGTCTGNGGCTGTGACGGNGTNACCTATTCGAACGCCTGNGTCGCCGCCTCTCNAGGAGCCACCATCGATTACGTCGGANCCTGCGAAGATGANCCCCCCGAAGATGGCTGTCGGACAANCCGGGACTGCGATGTCGGAAGCTACTGCGCCAAGGCCCCGGAANACTGCGATGGTGTCGGCGAATGCCGGGTACAACCAGTGGTCTGCCCCCTGAATTTCGATCCGGTCTGCGGCTGTGATGGACAAACCTATGGAAACGCCTGCTCGGCTGCTGGAGCCGGGGTCAACATCGCAGTAGAAGGCCCCTGCCCAGGAAAACGACCGGTTGAAGTGCCCGGGCCCGCCGGAAGACCGTAGGCCCCACCGGAAACCACCATCACCCGCCGGAAATGCCCCAGGGAGGCCAACAGAGGCCCTTCGCAGCTACGGCTTCCCGATAACCAGTGAGTCCAACCTCACCCTCGATCGTGTGTAGTTCATTCTTGTAATTACTTTCCCCGGAACGGTGAGAATCCTGGTGGTTATTTTTCCTTGACGCTGCAATGACGGGTTCGTAAACTCCGGCGCAAATTTCAGGGTACCTTCAGGTTCACTTGCGCACGATATTACGCCCCTGAAAAAACGATGTAACCGGACAGGCTCCAGGAGCGAGCGATATGTCACCCGCCAAAAAGAAAACCGCAGCGAAGAAAAAAACTCCCGCCAAAAAGAAAACCGCGGCGAAGAAAAAAACTCCCGCCAAAAAGAAAACCGCGGCGAAGAAAAAAGCGCCCGTCGAGAAAGCCGCCCCGGAAGCGAAGCCGCTACCCAAAGAAAAAAGCATCGTCGAGGAAGCCCTCGAGAGGCTCCCCCCTCTCTCAAAAAGAATTAAAAAAAGCTCTCTCCTTGCCATCCGTGAAAAGCTCCTCCTGCGCAGGGAGGATCTGGCCGGAACGCTCGGGGCTCTCGAGTCTGAACATATCGGAACCCACGAAAACCGTACGACCGCGGGTGGGGATGAGGCGGACCAGGCCAACAACGCCCAGACCGCCGACATCTCGCTGCGCCTCGCGGAGACCGGCGCCAAGGAACTCCAGGAGATTGATGCCGCCCTCGCCAAGATTAAAGACGGGTCCTACGGCATTTGCGAGGCCACCGGTGAGCCCATCGGGATCCCACGGCTCAAGTACATTCCCTGGATCCGCCTCAGCGTGGGGGCCCAGGAAAAAGTCGAGCGCAACCAGCTGCGCTACGATGAAACAGAGGGNTGGGTCTTCCCCTGAAANCGGGGAGTGTCCNGCNGCAGCCAGCTCCTCTNTCTNAAAAAAGGGCNTCGAATATNATGCGANTGTTCTTGCTGCTTCTTTTCGTCGCCGCCATCGCCNCCTCGGNCTCCTGNGACCTGCTGCCAACGCCTGCGGAGCCNCCGAACTTTGAGCCCCTCTTTGATGGAAAAACCCTCGACGGCTGGGAAGGCNGCCCTCGCTTTTTCCGGGTCGAAAACAACTCCATCATCGCCGGGCGGCTCGATGCCCCTATCCCCCACAACGAGTTCCTCGCATCCACGGAGTCCTTCGGTGATTTCGACCTTCGCTTCGAGGCGCGCCTGGCTGGCACCGGCCACAACGCCGGTGTTCAGTTCCGCAGCGAAAGAATCCCGGACAGCCATGAGATGATCGGCTACCAATGCGACATCGGTGACTGGAGCGCGGGATTGATCTGGGGCCTTCTCTACGATGAATCACGCCGCAGACGAATGCTCGACGAGCCGGAGCAGGAGCCGCTGCGAAAGGCCGTCGACCCCGGAGGGTGGAATCGTCTGAGGGTCCTGGCCATCGGGGCCCGAGTGCAAATCTGGGTCAACGACTTTCAAACGGTCGACTTTACCGAGACCGACCCATCGGTCAAGCCGTCCGGGCGCCTGGGCCTGCAAATCCACGGCGGGGCCCCCGCGGAATGCCACTACCGAAATATCCGCATCCGGCGCCTGTAAATTAAAGCACGGGCGCGGATCCCGGCGCTTCAACCCTACCAGTACGTGACCGGGAGTATAAGCGTATCGGCAGCGACCGAGAAGGGCAGATCGATCAAACGGCACAACACACCGAACCAGCTCGTGTTTTNATCNTCGATTTCACGAATGGAGGCTGCGGTGCCCCCATACATTGCAACCTCCTGATTGCTGTCCAGCAAATGATCGATTGTCATACACCCCGGCTGGATAGCCAGGGAGCCAGCCAGCGCCAGGACTCCCCCTAACCGTAGTAGCTTCTTCATTCCGTTCTCCTTCTCTGCCAAAACAAGNCGCCNGTCCCTTCGANTGTTCGTACAGCCGCAACATACTCTTCCAGNGCGTCTGCGCTGCGAAGCCCGGGCTCGACAGCGACCTGGAGGAAACCGACCGGCGCTGCGACAGGGTTTGTTATATCGACATTGCCATCGAAGTTGCAATCAGCGACTGGGTGGCCCTCGATTTCTTTTTCCCGTTAAGAATCGGCGCACGTGCGACAGGGCCTGCGATTCTGATGGTATGGACAATATCCATGCCCTGCCCGGGCCGACCCGCCGGCAGAGGGAGAGCCGGAACCCGGCGCTGAAATCCGCCCACACAAACGCCCCCCATCGCCTACAATGCGCGCTCAACCATCCCGTCCGTTTCAACGAGGTTAATGATGAATACGCGCATCCTGTCCATTTCTGCCTTTGTTNNCAGCCTGTTCTGCCTTTGTCTGCCCGCCGGAGCGCAGACCGGTAAAAAATGGCTCGATATGAATTATGGCCCCTATTTCTCCGGCTCTGTCGAGGCCCCCGGNCCCGACAGGAACCTGACCTACAAGGGNCTCATCCTGCGTGTCGATGGCGANTGGTCCTCCGCCGCGGGCTCCGCTGACAGCGCCACGATGNTCTTCGACACCGACCTCCTGCGNTTCTCNGCCGGCTGGACCGGCGGCCTCCTCAATATGCGCAATATCTCGTGGGACGGCTCACACGGAACCCACTCGACGATCAAGGGAGATCCGGTCTTCCTGAACCCGCGCTCCCCAGGCTGGGCCCGGCCCGAGGATGGCTCGTTCAAGGATCCCAGGGAGCTCCCCTACGGCCCCCTCCCTAAAAAATGGGCCCACTTCAAGGGGCTCTACCTGAACAAGGACCAGGTGATCCTCTCCTATTCCGTCGGCAACGCCAACCTCCTCGAGCTGGCCTCCTTTCGCGACATCGCCGGCGGCAAAGAGATGAGCCGCACCCTCAACATCGAGGATGCCGATCGNGAGCTGGTCCTGCTTGCCTGCGCCCGGGGTGGCGAGCCCCTCTCGCTCCTGGAACGCGGCAGCCTCAAAACGGGCGATGGNCCGGCCCGCTCGACCCTCGTTCTGCTGGGCCGACGGGCAAAACCCAAAACGGCCGCCAAGGAGCCCNCNCCCGCCCCGAAGGACATCACCGAGGGTCTCCTCGGGCGCTGGAGCTTCAACTCCGGCACCGGCAAGACCGTCGCCAATCTTGCCGGGAAAACGCTGACCGCCATCGTCCATGGCGCCCGGCGGGAANAAGGCTACGAGGGGCAGGGCCTGCGCTTCGATGGCCGCTCCCGCCTCGACATTCCCGATGGTGGNAAAATCAACCTCGGGGGAAGAGACTACTCCATCTCGGCCTGGGTCAAGACCCGCAGCGGGGGAACCATCCTCGCAAAGACCGGCCCGGAATGGGAAGAGCAGGGAAAAACCTTCTTCATACGAGAAGGCCGGCTGGGGTTTGACATTGGCTGGGTAGGACAGGTTGCCGGCGACCGGCGCGTGACCGATGGAAAATGGCATCATGTCGCCATGACCTTCCAGACCTCCGGAAACACCATCCGTTTCTACGTCGATGGAAAGGCCGATGGAGCGGGGAGGCTCGAGGCCGGCCCCGACGTCCGCGGACACATCCTGCGATCCGGCTTTACCTCGCCCGAATTCCCCAATCCCAGCGGCTTCAATGGCTCCATCGACGAGCTGCGCCTCTACGGCCGAAAGCTCGGCGCCGACGAAATCGCCACCCTCGCGGGCAAGCCGGGCGCCGCCGATGACTCCGGCGAGGTCACCCTCGTGAGCCTCTCCAGCAGCGGCAAGGGTCTCTCCGCCCGCTGGCAGCCCGAAGCTTCACAGCTTCGCCTCAAGCTCTCGCCCGCCCCGGGCAAGGCCCGGGATCGGCTCAAGCTTTCGATCTGGAAAGGCCCGGCCGCGAACCTCGAAAAATACGCCGCCGGCCTCGATGCCGCCGCGCAGCCCNCAGACCTCGCACCCCTGACAAAAGGNGGCCCTGCCCGCTGGAAAGAAAAACTGCNNACCGAATGCAAGCNGGGAGCGGACAGGGGCGGCTTCGCCGTCGACATCCTCACCGTGCCCATGAACAACCCCTGGAAATCATGGATGCGCCTTGGCGGCTTCGATTTCTTCGCCGATGGCCGCCGCGCCGCGGCCTGCACCTGGATGGGCGATGTCTGGCTGATCGAAGGGCTTGGCGGAGAGCTGGGCAAGCTGTCNTGGCAACGCATCGCCTCGGGACTCTTCCAGCCNCTGGGGCTCAAGATTGTCGATGAGACCATCTATGTCCTTGGCCGCGACCAGATCACGATTCTCAGGGACCTCAACGGTGATGGCGAGACGGACCACTACGAGAACTTCAACAATGACGCCGAGTGCACCGAGCATTTCCACGAATTCGCCATGGACCTCCAGACCGATGCCCAGGGCAACTTTTACTACACCAAGGGCGGCCGCCACGCGAAAGACTCCGTGGTTCCCCAGCACGGCAGCATCATCCGNGTCAGCAAGGATGGCTCGAAAACCGAAATCATAGCCAATGGATTCCGCGCCCCCAACGGCCTCTGCGTAAATCCGGACGGGACTTTTTTCACCAGCGACCAGGAGGGACACTGGACGCCGGCAAACCGGATCAACTGGGTGAAAAAAGACGGCTTCTATGGCTACATGTGGTCCTTTCACNGGGGCAAGAAGCCNACCTCATACGACCCTCCCCTCTGCTGGCTACACCCGCGCTATGANCGCTCACCTGCCGANCAGCTCTGGGTGCCCAAGGGCAGCTGGGGCCCGCTGGGAGGNCGGCTGATCTCCCTGTCCTACGGNACCGGCGCCATCTCTCACATACTTCACGAGAAGGTGGGCGNCCTGCTGCAGGGCGGCGCGACCAAGCTCGACATCCCGATCTTCCCCACAGGCATCATGCGTGGNCGGTTCCATCCCGGCGACGGNCACCTCTACCTCTGCGGACTCTTCGGCTGGGCCGGCAACAGGACCCAGGCCGGNGGNCTCTATCGCATCCGNCATACNGGCAAGNCNCTCNACCTNCCCCTCGACCTGNACGCCACNGAGANAGGNCTNGTNCTCNNNTTNTCNGANCCNCTNGAGCNNGANCGNGCNNCNAANNNNGGGAGCTATTCCATCGAGCGNTGGAACTACCNCTGGCGNCAGCAATANGGCTCAAAGGANTATAANCTCTCCGATGGNAAGATCGGGCGTGACAAGGTCNCCGTGAANTCGGCNNCNGTNTCGAANGACGGCCGCTCNGTCTTTCTCGANATAGAAGACATGAAGCCCTGCATGCAGATGCTCATCCGCTACCGGCTGAGCGGCGCCGACGGCGCCAAGATTTCACAGGAGATCTACAACACCATCCACAAGCTGGGCGATCACAGAAAAGCCGCGACGGCTTTTGATTGAGGACTACGCTCAGGGGAAAAGATAGCGCGCGTTCTTCTTCGCCTCTCTCTTCCTGTAGCTCTCTATCTCGGCCCGCATGACGGAAACCAGCGGGACCGCGCCGTATTTTTTCTCTAGGATCCGGATCCACTTTTCGGTTACGTCCGTGTAGACCGCGATATGGTTACGCACCATCGCGCGAACCTTGTTGCGGGGCCCCACCTGCGCGACCCCCGGCTGGTTGGCGAGGGCCTGGTCAACCCAGTCGAAGGCGTCATCCTTGCGCAGGGCGGCATCAAAGAGCCCGGCGAGGGAGAGAGCGTGCAGGACCCGCTCCGCCGCGTTCACGCTGCCGCGGTAGGCCGCCTGCAGGGCCGCAACCTGGCCGGGGTCAGGAACCCGGAAGAAAGCCAGCGCACGGGCTCTTTCGCTCTCCAGCTTGCCGATGGCCTCCGCATCCAGGGGAGGATTGAAATACTTCGAGAGGGTGGCGAAAGGACTGAGGCGAAGGGCGCTGAAAGCTATCGGTGAAAGCGCGGGGCCCCGATAGAGCCGCAGGAGGGCCCGGTCCCCGCTGGAATAGCTCAGCTGCTGGGTGTCATCCCTGTAGATCATCGCTCCGNTGAGCGCCTTGATNTCTNCAGGCCCCATCACCANNGTTGAGAGNACGCCCTCGGGNCTGGCCATTTCATGGCGGCAGAGNGAGGTCCAGCGCGCNCCGGNGATCCTGTTCTCGCCGGCGAANGTCCGNCAGCGGGCGCGAAGCTCCTCNTGTTCGAAGGTCGGCCGCGAGGGAAANCTCANCACCATGAAGTCATCACGGCCGACCTTCACTANGAAGGTNAAGGGAAANACCNCCGCCTGGGTCTTCACGATGCCAAGGGTGTCNCCCGGCGTGATCCTGTAGAGCGGAAGCCACTGCATGAAGATGCCTCCCGGCCGCAGGATGCGCTGAACCCCCTGGTAAAACTCCAGCGAGTAGAGGCTGCAGACCCCGTCCGCCGTAGGCGGTGGCGGCTCCATGGAGATCACGTCATAGGAGCTGGGCGCCGCACGGTCAACATAATGCCTCCCATCATCCAGGTGCACCCTGACCCGGTCGTCCTCGCCAAGCCCGTGGTTATATTCACGGTAATTGCGCAGCGAGATCTTGATCATCTCCTCGGAGATGTCGACCACGTCCAGGCGGCCGTCCTCAGGCAGGTACATCAGCAGGGCCCCAAAGGACTGGCCGGAGCCCAGGCAGATTCCGAGGCAGTCGCGAGGGAGTTCTCGGCCGGGATAAAAAAGGACAGGCACATGCCCCTGGATGGCCTGGGTTGACCAGCCCTTTTTATAGGTCACTGCCAGTGAAACGTGCCCCGACCCCACCTGGATGCTGTCGGGGCCATCAAATATCCAGGTGGTGGTCAATGCCCCCTCGGTGATTTCCTGCAGTATGGTATTACCGCGCGCGGGATTCTTCCCGTAACCATCCTTGAGAATCGTCTCCTGGGTAATGTCCGGAGACCACCAGAAATTGAGGGTGGCCACCAGGCCAAACACGGGAAGGAGCCAAAGCACCGAGCTCCAGCGTGATGGAGACGGCGCGGCGTGGCGCCTCTGCTGCCTGCTGAGCGGGGCCGCCGGCTCCGAAGGCATCGTCCGCACCTTGAAAAGACAGGCCACCGCCAGCACCAGCGAGCCGAAGCTCAGGAGGGTGAGGGTCCCGTGAAGGCCGAGCAGGTGCAGGAAGACATAGCCCGCAAGAAAGCCCCCGAGGCTCGAACCGATCGTGTTCCAGAAAACGAGCCGGCCCGAAATGGGCCGCAGGGCCGCGGAACTGCGGGTGGCCGCGGCTATCAGGGCCGGCAGGCCTGTACCCATCAGCGCCACCGGGATGAAAATACACAGGGCGATCTGAAAAAGCGGGCCGAAAAATACGGCATCGGCCTTCTCGCTCCAGAACATCATATAGCTGGTGGGATTGAGGTGGTTGATCTCGAGAGTCTCAAGGGGAACGATGCGCGTAGAATTGTCGGGGAGGGTTATCTGCTTGCCCTGCAGCTCCACGCTGAGCTCCGCGGCCCGCCACCAGGCGATCATGGTGAGGGCAAAGANCGGCACCAGGCCCTGGAGCCCCCCGAGAATCTTAAGTGGCCTCCAGCGCGTCCCCAAAACGGGCGACAGCATCAGGCTGCCGGTGGCCAGCGCCAGCAGGTAAACAGCCAGGAGCATGGCCNTGAAATAAACGCTGGTGGTGTGGAAGAGGGAAAAATAGCGCGACCAGGCGATCTGCCAGGCGATCGCGATCAGCCCCGAAAGAAAGGCGGCCGCCGGAAAAAACCAGCCCAACCTGACCTCCTGCGGCGCCGTATGCGCGGGAGGCGTATGGCGAAAGAAGATGAACGCCGCCGCCGCGATCAGCAGGTTGCCGAAACCACCGGCGATGCTGGTGCCGTTCATCCCGAGCGCCGGAATAGCGAAGTAGGCCGTACACAAGACCCCGGCCACCGCGCCCAGGATATTGACCCCGTAAAGAAAACTGGTTCGTGAACCGATGGCGCGGTCCTCGGAAACCAGCCCATCCAGCAAGAGAGGAAGCGTGCCGCCCATAAAAAACGTGGGCACAAGCACCAGGGCAAAGAGAAGACCGAAGCGAAGCGCGAAGAGCCCCCCGCCGAAGCCCGCCGCCAGGGGGTAGAGCGCCCCNTAGAGCTGCTCGAGAAGAGAGAAAAGAAANGGNAAGGCCAGGGCGAAGGCGCCGATGATNAACTCGAAGATGCCGTAGATAAACAGCGGCGANCGGCGCGAAGACCGCAGCCTGTTGCCGACGAAATAGCCCCCGAGGGCGATGCCGAGGAAAAACGAGGTCAACACTGTGGAAAGGGCGATCTGGCTGGCGCCGACCACCAGGGCGGCCTTCTTGATCCAGACCAGCTCGTAGCCGAGCCCCAGCGCGCCCGAGAAAAAAAANAGCGCCGTAGCGCGGCCGAAAGTCTTTGGCCGNAGNCCGGTACCGCCGGAGGTTTCGAAAGAGGTGTCGTTTGCCACGNTGCCGCCTTTTTCACCCATCATGGAAATCNGTTCTTTGCCGCCAGCTCCTCTTNAATTTATCGGNCTGNCGGCCTCGNGTCTGAAAAAAATTGTCCGGAAGCCTCCGGNNGAGTTAGGATGCGGTCATGGCAGGAAAAATNGCNTTCTACGCAGGTTTGCTGGCGCTGTCGCTCACCCTCTCCACCGGGCGCCTTGCGGCAGAGGTGGTAAAAAAAGGCGGCGCACCGGCAAAAAAACCCGTCGACGCCAAAAAAGCCCCGGCGGTGAAGAAGGTGCCCGCACAACCTATACCGGTCGCCGAGGATCTCGCCCGGAGCGAACGCGTGAGGTTGCGCCTGGCTGACTGGGAAAAAAGCGCCGGCATGCTCTCGCTGCACGGCCTTGATCTCAAGGGCTTCCTTGCGCCCGACGCCGTGGCCTACAAGGCCGGCTCCGCCTATCTCCGGCTGCGCGGCAGCAAGCTCTCCCACGAGCAGGCCATCGCCAAGATCGCCGCCTCGCTTCCACGCTGGAAGCGCTACGAGGGGCAGAGCCTCTTCCTGCTCACCCTCGCCAATCCTCTCTACGTACAGGGAAAAAAGAAAAACCGCATCTTCACCCAATCGAAGGGTCTTGGCTACGAGACCCTNCTCATTCGAGACGCCCGGAGCCGGCGNCTCAAGGGAAAGCTCGCCGGGCTGCCNGCCAATCTTCGCATAGCATCCCTGCGCCTCAAAAAATTCTGGCAGACGGCAGACGGAGTCACCCGGCTTGTGCGGCCGGGAAGCCGAGGAGAATTATTGCGCAANCCCGGCTCCATCGGCCGCAAGGCGAAGCTTTCCAAGCCNTTCAAGGCCTGGGTGCTGGAGGCCGGCCCGGCGGAACTCGAGGTGCTCGTCAAGCGGTCCCAGGTTGCGGGCTCAAAGAGCAGGACCTTCAGGATTTCATTCGAGAACTGGAAACGCTACGAGGGGCCCTGGAGCGATGATGTTCTCGANCTCAATGAAAACCGCCCCTGGCAGGAGNTGGACGCTCTGACGCTCGAGATTCGTCTGCCCCCGGGCGGACTCACGGTCAGCCACGCCCTCAAGGCCCTTCTCGAAGAGGCCGCTTCTCCTCGATAGAGCCTCTTGCCTGAAAACGCCCCAGGGCGTATCATGTGTCCGCTGGCTCCATAGCCTGTTTCGCCGTAACAGCNGAGCCCGTGAAGAGAAAAGAAAAGAGAAGCTGTAAAGAAGTGGAGAAACGGCATGGCTGAAAACGGCTGCATCGGCGCTGGTCCGTCCAGGCTGGGACCCTATACGCTNCTTGAGAGCTGCGGCGAGGGCCCTCGGGGACAGGTCTTCAAGGCCGAATCGGACGGACGCTTCTATGCCCTGAAAATCTATCACTCAAAGACCTGGGCCCGCTGGGACGATCTCGAAAAGCTCTCNCCCTCCAGCGNGCTGAACCATCCCAACATCCTCCCCGTGGAGGGCCTGGGAAGCTCTGACGGATGGCGCTACTCAGCGACGAAGTTCCTGCCCGGCGACTCTCTTGCGAAGGTGCTCTCCGNCCTGAGGGAAAAGCCCGCAAGGCCCGCCTCGCTCTGCCCCATCGGAGCGACCGACGAAGGAGAGCCACAGCCTGACCACTTCTTTCGCTGCGTGAGGATGCTCCAGAAGGTGGCGCGAGGTCTCCAGGTGGTCCATGAAGCCGGAATCGTGCACGGCCGCATCTCCCCGGGCAATCTCATGTTCTCGCCNTCGGGAATGCTCCTCCTTGGCGATTTCGGCGGTGGCGGACANTCCNTGGCGCAAGACATTCACTACCACGCCCCGGAAGAGCTCCAACCGGACAGCTGGCCGGCCCACAAGGGTTCCGACATCTACTCCCTCGGCGCGGTCCTCTACGAGATGCTGACCCTGAACCCGCCCTACCATCACCCCGNGGCGGAAACGAGCGACCCCGGCGCGACACGCAAGGCGATCCTCGCCGGCCCCCCTCCGCCACCGTCCGCCTTCTGCGACGAAATACCTCCCTCCCTCGACGCCTGCGTCGCAAAGGCGCTGGCGCGCGATCCGGAAAACCGCTATTCNAGCGCGGGCGAAATGGCTGATGATCTCGAANGTTTTCTCTCCGGGGAATACCCTCTTGCCGCNATAGAGGCCCAGGCCCTGGCTCCCGCTAAACCATCTCGCAGATTCCGTCTCTCCCACCGGCTCATCGCGGCTTCCGTGCTGCTGCTGTTGACCGCAGGAGCCGTCTGGTTCAGCCGCGAGGCAGGCAAACGAAGCTCACTGGTTAACGGCGCCCTTGACGCACTCTACAGGGGAGACCACGCNGCAGCGCGCTCGGAGGCGGGGCGCCTTCGATCTCTCGACCCGGCCAACCCAAGGGCAACGGCGCTCTCAGAGAGCATCGCCCGGACTCGGGCTTTTGATCATATGGTGCGGGCTCTCGAGGCCCTCTGCGATGGAGACCGCGAGGCGGCGCGCAATGCGGTGGGGGCGGCCAGCGATCTTCTCCCCCGCAACGATGCGTTGGAGTCTCTGGCAGACAGCCTGAAAGAAGACCCGGGGGAATAGTCCCGCTGCGCTGTGATGACGGCGGAGGCCTTCTTCCGTACAATCTCCTCCATGAGCGATCCTTCCGTAAACGACGAATCCCCGCGGCCACTGGCGAAGAGAAACGCCTGGCTCCTCTTTCTGCTCATCGCCTGCGGTATTGCCGGCCTTGATCTCTGGAGCAAGAGCGCCGTTTTCGAGCTGTTGAATGTAAAGTACGCCGGCCTGCCCCCGAGAATCATCGCGGCACCACGCGAGGTGACGATTGTCCCGGGATTTTTCGACCTCCAGGCCAACTTCAATTACGGAGCCTTCAACGGCTGGTTCTCCGATCACACCGGCCTGCTGGCCCTGCTCTCCGGCGCGGCATTGCTCGTGATCGGCTCCGTTCTCTGGTATTCACTCGGGCGCTCTCCCGCGCCATCAGCCTGGTTCGTGGCGGCCCTCGGCCTGCTCGCCGGCGGAACCGCCGGAAATTTCTACGACCGCTACTTTCTCGAGGCTGTACGCGACTGGATCAAGTGGTACGTAACCATCGACGGCAAGGAGCACATCTGGCCGAACTTCAACATCGCCGACAGCGGGATCTGCATCGGCGTGGTCCTGATTATCCTGCTGGAGTTCTTCCGCAGGAGCCCGCCCGCAACGGAGGAGGCCCGGGACACCACCTGAGGCCTACTCCACCCAATCGGCAATGAATACGTTGGTCTCGCCCCGGCGGGCGTTGTAGCGGTTGGAGGCCCAGACCAGCTTCGATCCGTCCGGCGAAAACATGGGAAAGCCGTCAAAATCCTCGGAATGGGTTATACGCTCCTCCTTGCCTGACTCGATATCGACAAGAAAGAGATCGAAGTTCGGCTTTCGTCGGTCTTCGCTGTGCTTGTTGGTCGCGTAGATAAGCTTGCGGCCGGAGGGATGGAAGAACGGACAGAAGTTCGCCCGCCCGTTGCTGGTGACCTGCCGGATGTCACCTCCATCCGCGTTCATGACGTAGATCTCCAGGTGGCTTGGCTCCACCTGCCCCCTGGCCAGGAGCCCCCGGTACTTCTCGAGGTCCTTGCCCTCAGGGCGGCTGGCCCGGAAACAGATCTTCTTTCCGTCGGGAGAGAAAAAAGGGCCGCCGTCATACCCCGGGATGTCGGTCAGCTGCCTCTGGTCGCTGCCATCGGGCTTCATGTCCCAGATCTCCAGGTCCCCGGTGCGGGCCGAGGTAAAGACGATACGCGAGCCATCTCGGGCATAGGTGGGCTCGGCATCGTAGCCGGGCGAGTCTGTGAGGCGCCGCAGGTCACCCCCATCGGGCCGGGCGCTGAAAATGTCGAAATCCTCGTAGACCCGCCACACGTACGGCGGCGGNGGCGGTGGCGGTGGCGGACAATCCGGCGAGCCCAGATGGGTGGAGGCGTAGACGATCCTGTCGCCATCGGGGGCGAAGTAGGAGCACGTGGTTCGCCCCTTGCCGGTAGATACCCGGCGGCGACCGGTGCCATCGAGATTCATCACGAAGATCTGGTCGCATTTCAGTTCGCCATGGGTGCTCTGGAAAACCAGGCGGTTTCCATCTCCGGAGAAATACGCCTCGGCATTCTCTCCCTCGAAGGTCAACTGGCGCACGTTCTTCAGGTGAACCTCGCCCTCTATGGGCGACACCACCCTGGCAGGCGGCAAGGCCTGCGCGGCCTTTTCCGCCTCCCTGCTCCGCGAATCCCCGCAACCCGGCCCGATGCCTGCCGCCATGGCCAGCAACAGGCCCGGCAACGCCCTGCTAAGACCCGCCCTTGCACTCTTCATTCGACGCCTCTCCTGTCATATTGCGTGAGGAAGGGTACGACCCGGCCCACGATAAACTCCGAAACGGCCCCGACCTGGTTCTCGATCACCCCGAGATGCTTCGGTGAGATCGGAGCCTTAAAGGTCCCCACGTTTTCAATGTAAACCGAGCGCGGATCTTTCAGGTAGGCTTCGACCCGAACATTGAAGGCCTCCGGCTGTTCCTTCGACGCCGGAAAGACCATGCGGAAGCCATGCAGGCTCGCGGAACGCTGAAAAACCTCGAGGTCTTCCCTGGGCACCCTGAAGATGGCCCCAGAGAGGAATTCCGCCGCGCCGCTGAACGCGTTCGGGGCACAAACCGCTCGAACCGTAACCTGCTGCACCAGGATCGCAGCGATGCCCAGTGCGGGCAGCGCATCTTCCAGCACGGTTCTCACCTTCTTGCCGAATTGTTCCGCGGTAATCCCCATGTGGTCCTCGGCAAACTGAAGCCGGTCTCCGGTAAACGTCAGCCGGGAAAAGCCCCGGCCTCCGGGCCCCTGTTTTTCTATCCGCGCCCCTGTAGATGTGCGGATAAAGTTCTCATAACCACCGATGTTGCAGATTTTATTGTATACCCCGCGAACCTGCTCAATGGTGTATTTGGCGGGCAAATGTACGCAATCGCAAAGCAGGCTGATGGTGCTGGGCTCGCTGAACATTCCGGGTTTTTCTCAAGTCTGGCGGTGATTTGGCCGAAGAAAGTTCTACGAGAGTAAACTCTTGATACCCGTCCACCGTGGGGTGGTGCTCTTACCGGGCACTCCTCCGCGGTTTTTTTATGCTCGGCCGTCCCGGAAATTTCCAGCGGCCGCTTATTCGACGTAGAGGCCGTGCTGGTGCAATTTCTCCCCGAGATCCCTGGCCGCCTTCTCGTTCTTGGCGCCCCGCACAGCCACTGTGGTCTCGTTCAAACGCTCCAGCGGAATGCCCTCCTCCTCAAAAACTTCGGCCAGCCGGTCCACCGCCTCCACCGATGCCCCCCTGAAAAGCGAGGCCCTCTCCCGCTTGAGAATCTCGACCCCCTGGGCCCATTCTCTGAGAGAGAATTCGACATTGTTCGGCATGGCGTTGCGGCTGTATTCCTTGAGAGAGCCCAATAGCTGCTCGGCTGTAAACCCTGCACAGACCCCGCGTTTTACGCTCTCCCGCGTCAATCGGTAACGCTTCACCTTGTCGGAGCCGAGGCGATCCGCGAAACGGCTCAGCACGAGGTTCGCTTCATCCTCCAGGGGCATCTCCGGAAAAACCAGGACCTCGAAATCCGGATTGATGAGCGCCGGCCGGCCCAGGGAATCGTCCTCCTCCCAATCCTTCAGCCCGAAGAAGCGCTGCCCGAGATCGGAGAGCCTCAGGGACTGGATGGCACCGTCCAGGAGGCCGACATCGACCAGCCCCATAAGGGCCATTCGATGAACGACCCAATAGCTCAGATCGTGATACAGCTTGGCCATGGAGACCTTGATGGGATCGGCGATGCCGCGGCGCTTGCTGTGATGTTCATCATCGCAACGCGCCTGGTACTCTTCGCGAATGCCCGCCTCATCGAGAGTGGAGAGGAACCGGGCCACCACGGCGCCCAGGAAAGGTCGCATCGACAGCCAGGTGCCGGGCTTGAACTCCTTCAGTCGTTCTATGAATATCTGCCGGAGGCCCTTCTGATGGAAGCTCCAATGGCCATTCTTGTGATCGGCCAGGAAGAGCTCAAAGAGCGCCTGCAGCTTTTCCCGCAGCGTGTTTTTCTGCCAGCCCCTGCGGCGAATGTCGCTCGCTACCAACTGGTGATCTTCCACCTCGAAGAAGCGAAGGCGGCGGGCCGTGTCCAGAAGATGCTGGACGACCCTTCCTTCAAAAACATCCTGGTACCGTGTCGCGATCAACGAGGCCGAGATACGATCTTCGATCTTCTTGTACAGGCGCCCTTCCCGGGTGACCTCCAGCTTGTCGGAGCGCAGCAGGTCGAGCAGGCGCTCGAGATCGATGGCAAAGTCGCTACCGAGAAATACCTCGGCATCATTCGGCTCCGGCAGCTTCGCGCTGGCCCCCAGGAAGCCCTCGTAGAGGTTCTCCTGGTAGAGAACCAGGGCCTCCTCCTCGAATTTCAGCCCGTAGTCGTTGAGATTGAGCACTCCCACCGTACCCAGCGAAGCATCCTCGAGATGGCCACGCCAGCGCTGCGGAAAGAGCCCCTCCTCCTCGTCCTCGTCCTCTTTGCCGTGTTCCAGCTCCGCCGAGTCGCCGTTCTGCCAGGCGGTAACAGCCGAATGGGAGAGTATGCCATGGTTTTCTTCGAACGCCTTCAGGGCCGCCTTGCGCAGCCCCTTGCCCGGCAGCTTCTTGATGCGGCTGGCCGGCCGCGACGGGGACGCGTCGCTGATGCCGGAACGCACCAGGCTCAACATCTCCATCGGCCCGCGATCTTCGATGGAAATCGTGCGTCTCAGCGCATTGCCCAGCTCCTCGGGGATCGTGAACGTCTCCTTGCGGCCATCGCCATTGTCGCCCCGGTCCTTGTTCACAAACCCGCCGCCGACCAGGGAACGAAGAATGGTCTCCACCTCGTAGTCCGCTATCTTTTCGCCGTGTCGGCTTGAGCGGACCTCGGGAAGGGAGCCCTGGTAGCCATCGCGCCCCAGCAAGGAGACGAGGAAAGCCCTGTGGGAACTGCCGAGTCCCTCAAAGCGTTCTCGTACCACATCCTGGTTGCTCATGCATTTGAACAATACGCTGGCAAGCTTGTCCTTGGCGCTCACCATCCCGTTTTCCGGCAACCAGTACAAATGGTAGCCTTGAAGATCCGCCTTGGGGCTGCTACTTAAGAAATCTTTCAGGAACATTGAACCTCCTTCACTTCTTCTTTTTCCCTTTCGGGTTCCACCTTATCCACCTCTTCCACCAACTCTTCAGCTTCTATGATCCGGTACGGATAGCCCTGTTCGGTAAGGAACAGCTGGCGCTTCTCCGCGAACTCCTGCTCTCGGCTGCTGGTGGCGATGCCGCTGCCCCGGGTTACCAGGGAATAAAAGATCGCGCGCCCGGCATCCTGCTTGGGCCGCAGGATCCGTCCGAGCCGTTGCGCCTCTTCCTGGCGGGAGCCGAAGGTCCCTGATATCTGTATGGCCACATTCGCATCCGGCAGGTCAACCGCGAAGTTTCCAACCTTGCTCACCACAAGCGTGAGTATCTCGCCATTGCGGAATCCTTCATAAAGCTCGTCCCTGGTCTGCTGCGGAGTTTTACCGGTGATCAGGGGGGCATCGAGCCGGGCCGCGACCGCTTCGAGCTGATCAAGATACTGCCCGAGCACCAGGACGTGATCTCGTCTGTGTCTCCGCACCAGGCTCTTGATGACCTCCAGCTTGGAGGGGTTTTCCGAGGCGATGCGGAATTTACCCCGGCGCCCGGCAAGCTGGTAATCCTCCTTCAGTTCGGGATCCAGCTCGACCCGAACCTCAACACACTCCGCATCGGCTATCCAGCCTCCGCTCTCCAGGGAGCGCCAGGGAACGTCGTATTTTCGCGGCCCAATCAGGCTGAAGACCTCTGTTTCCTTGCCATCCTCCCGGATGAGCGTCGCCGTAAGACCGAGGCGCCGGGTCGCCTGGATCTCGGCCGTGAAACGGAAAACCGGGGCCGGCAGCAGGTGAACCTCATCGTAGATGATGAGCCCCCACTGGTGCTCGAAGAAGAGCTTGAAGTGTTCAAAATCATCGACCTTGGATTTGCGGTAGGTGAGCATCTGGTAGGTAGAGAGGGTTACCTGGCGGATCTCCTTGACCTCGCCGCTGTACTCTCCAACCTGCTCTTCCGTCAAGGTCGTTTTCTCGAGGAGCTCACGACGCCACTGGCGCAAGGCCGTGATGTTCGTGGTCAGGATAAGCGTTTCCTTTCCAACGGCGGCCAGCGCACCCATTCCAACGATGGTCTTTCCCGCGCCGCAGGGAAGAACGACGACGCCGCTGCCGCCGTGGGCGGCACCGCCGGCATAGAAGGCCTCAACGGCATCCCGCTGGTAGTCGCGCAAGCCGAACTCGCCTCCGTCTCCGAGGGCCGTCCGCAATTCGACCGGGAGATCTTCACCTTCGTGATAGCCGGCGAGGTCCCGGGGGGGATACCCCAGCTTGGCCAGCGCCAGCTTGAGCTGCCCCCGGCACTCGGGCCGCACCCGGAGCCCCTGCTCGCACCCGGGCTCCGGAAGTAGTAATTCCTCGAGATGTTTCGAGTCTCCGAGGCGCTCGAGGAGATCCTCCTCATCGGCAATCAGGATGATTCCCCCCTCACCATCACTGATCAATTCCAGCCGGCCGTAGCTGTTGACCGCGTCCTCTATCTCCTTGCTGATATTCGGAGGCACGGGATACTTCGAGACATCATCGAGAAAAGCCAGGATCTCCTCGGGATCGGCCCCGGAGGCCCCCGCGTTCCAGAGCGACAGGGGAGTGATCCGGTACATATGGATGTGCTCCGGACTCTTTTCAAGCTCCGCAAAGAGCATCAACCGATCCCGCACTTCTTCGAAACGTGGGTGGTCGGCCTCGAGAATGATCGATCGATCACTTTGTACGATCAGTGGGTTGTCGGGTTTGCTTGCCATTCTCAGCGCCTGTNTGNTCTGCCGATCTTCTTACATCGCTACGCGTTCGCCTGCTCTCCACTCTCCGTGGAATCAGCGCCTTGCGCGTCTGTTGTCTCCNCCTCTTCCGCNTCCTTGTCGCCGGAAGCCTCCTGNGACACGCATTCTATCGCGGCCAGGCTGTCCTCCTTCTGGAGGCGCATCAGGTTGACCCCCTGGGTGGCCCGGCCCATAACGCTGATTTCGGAAGCCCGGGTCCTCATCACGAGGCCCTCCCGGCTCATCAATACAATGTCATCGTCTTCGCGAACCGCCTTCAGCCCAACCACGGGGCCGTTGCGGGTGGTCGCCTTAATACTGATGATCCCGGCGCCATTACGCTTCTGCCTTCGGTAATCCTCAACCGGCGTCTTTTTGCCGAAGCCGTTGGCGCAGGCCGTCAGGAGCGTTACCCCCGCCTCCGATGGATCGAGGATCGCCATGTCAACCACCTCGTCATCTTCACGAAGATTGATCCCTCCGACCCCGGCAGCCGCCCTTCCCATCGGCCGAATGCCCGCCTCATCAAACCGGATCGCCATACCGGAGCGGGTCCCGAGAACAACCTCCTGCCCCTGGCGNCACAGGGAGGCTCCTATCAGGGAATCGCCTTCCTTGAGCTTGATCGCGATGATTCCTGTTTTCTTCGGGCGGGAGAACTGGTCGAGGCTGACCTTCTTGGTCCTGCCCTTGCGCGTGGCAAATACNACAAAGCGCTCCTCATCGAACTCTTTAACACACAGCTGCTGGCTGATCGTTTCCCCCTGGGCCAGCTTCAGGAAGTTGATGATGGGCCGCCCCTTGGCGNTACGGCCCATATTCGGNATTTCGAAAACCNTGAGCCAGTACACGCGGCCNCGATTAGTAAACANCAGGATGTAGTCGTGGGTCGAAGCGACAAAGAGNTTCTTGACGAAATCCCCCTCCTTCNTGTTTCCCCCGGTAACCCCCCGNCCCCCGCGGCCCTGGCTTCGATAGGTGCTCAGCGGCGTGCGCTTGACGTAGCCCTCNCGGGTAAACGTCACGGCCACCTGCTCCACAGGNATGAGATCCTCGGCGGCNTAGTCTTCCGCCTCCTCGACGATCCGGGTGCGNCTCTCATCTCCGAGCTTCTTCTCNGCNTCGCCAAGCTCTTNNACAATGAGATCCAGGACGAGNTGTTCGCTGGCGAGGATNCCCCGGTATTNCTCGATGTCCTTGCGCAGCTGGTCNAGCTCATCCTGCAGCTTCTGGCGCTCGAGNCCGGTCAGCCGGCGCAGCTGCATGATGAGGATCTGGTGCGCCTGGATCTCGGTGAATTGATGCTCCGCCATCAGNCGGGACTGGGCCTCTTCATCGGTCTTCGAGGCGCGTATCAGGGCNATCACCTCGTCGATGATNTCGAGCGCCTTCAGCAGGCCCTCGACGATGTGGGCGCGCTCCTCGGCCTTNCGCAGAAGGTNNCGGGTCCGGCGGCGGATGATCTCGACCCGGTGGCGCCTGTATTCGTTGAGCAACTCCTTGAGACCGAGCGTCTCCGGACGCCCCCTCACGAGAGCTATATTGATAATGCTGAAGGTGGCGCTNAGCTGTGTGAACTTGAAGAGCTGGTTCACAACTACCTCGGGCGAGGCCGACCGCTTGAGCTCGATGACCAGGCGGATGTTCTTGTCNCTCTCGTCCCGGACATCCGCGATTTCCTCGATGCGACCATCTTTAACGCACTCGGAAATCTTCTCTATGATAGAGACCTTGTTTTCCTGGTAGGGAATCTCGGTGAAGATGACGGAGTCTTTGTTCTTGCCCTCTTCGATATGGTACNTGGAACGCACCTTGATCAGGCCTCGACCTGTCCTGTAGGCCTGGCGGATCCCGGCTCGCCCGCAGATCTCCGCCCCGGTGGGAAAATCCGGCCCGGGGATGTNTTCCATCAACTCGTCGACAGTGATCTCGGGGTTCGCGATGAGGGCGCGCAGGCCGGAACAAACCTCCCCGAGATTGTGGGGCGGCATGCTCGTCGCCATGCCAACCGCGATTCCCGTCGAGCCATTGCAGAGCAGGTTAGGNAAGGCCGCGGGCAGCACGCTGGGTTCATCAAGGCGGTTGTCGAAGGTCTTCTGATGATCGACCGTCTCCTTGTCGATATCCGCCATCAGCTGCACGGTCCCCTCGGTCATTCTCGCCTCGGTGTAGCGCATGGCTGCCGGCGGGTCGCCGTCGATCGAACCGAAATTGCCCTGGCTGTCCACCANGGGGTAGCGGGTGTTGAAGNNCTGGGCCATGCGCACCAGCGTTGGATAGATGGCGCTGTCGCCGTGCGGNTGGTAGCTCATCATGGTCTGGCCCACGATCGCGGCGCTTTTTCGATGGGCGCCGCGAGGCCCCAGGTTGAGATCCCGCATGGCGACCAGGATCCGCCTCTGGGAGGGCTTCAGACCATCCCGGATATCGGGGAGCGCGCGCTGGATGATGACGCTCATCGAATAGGTCAGGTAGGACTCCTTGAGTTCATCCTGGATGTCCTGCTCGAGAACCTTCTCGCCAGCACCGAAGCCNGTTTNTTCGTTTTCTGCCATATCCCTCTCAGACATCCAGGTTCTTCACATCCAGGGCATGTTCCTGNATGAAGTTGCGCCGCTCCTCAACATTCGTCCCCATCAGGATCGTAAAATACTCGTCGGCCGTCTCCGCATCCNCAACCGTCACCTTGAGCACGGTGCGNCGCTCGGGGTNCATCGTCGTNTNGTAGAGCTGGTCGGGGTTCATTTCCCCCAGGCCCTTAAAACGCTTGGGCTCCAGCTTTCGTTCCGCAGCGGCGTTCACCCCCTCAAAGATGTTCAGGAGGTCGTAGACGTTCTCTTCCTCATCCTCTCCAAAGGAGAGGGCGCCGATGGGCTCCGGCGCCACCACCCCCAGGTCGGCATCGTCGGGAGCCAGCCTGAGGGGCGTCGAGGAAAGCCCGTGCTGGTCCAGGGCCTGGTAAATCTCACCGAGTTGCTTGCTCTCAAAAATCGTATAGAGCACCGCGTCAGCGGAGCNCCTGCTTTCGAGGCCATCGGACTCATCGCATACCGCCGCCTTCCTGCCGAGTTCCTGGGCAAGCGCTTCGATGCGCGCCTGCCGAGCCTCCTCATCGTGAAACAGCTCGCAGNCGGAATCCCCNCCGGACGCCCCTGCCACCGAAAGCATCAGCGAGGGAAGCGCTCCTTCAGCGGTGGCCGCCGCCAGGTATTCACTCAGTGAGAGGCCCTTACGAATGAGCGCTCTCTCCAGCCCCCGCAGGCGCGAGATAGCCTCACAGAGCACCCTGAAGGCGCCCGACCGCAACTCAACCTGGCCCCCATCCAACAGGAGGGTGACGTTTTCCACCCCGACCTTGAGCATCTCGGTTTCGTATTCTTTCTCGTCCTGCACATACATCGACTTCTTCTTGGCCCCCTTGCGAGGCGCCAGCTCGTAGAGCGGCGGCTGGGCGATGTACACGGCGCCGGCATCAATCAGGCTTCTCATGTGCCGAAAGAAGAAGGTCAACAGCAGGGTGCGGATATGAGAGCCGTCCACATCCGCATCGGTCATGATGATAACCTTGCCGTAACGCAGCTTGGAGATGTCGAACTCATCCCCGATACCGGTGCCAAGGGCGGAGATGATCGTCTGGATTTCCTGGTGACCAAGCACCTTGTCAATCCGCGTCTTCTCAACATTGATAATCTTGCCNCGGATGGGCAGGATCGCCTGGAATTCACGCACTCGCCCCTGCTTGGCCGAGCCGCCGGCGGAATCGCCCTCAACGATAAAGACCTCGGTCTGGAAAGGATCCCGGCTGGAACAGTCNGCCAGCTTNCCGGGGAGGCTCCCGCTGGAGAGNGCCGTTTTTCTCCGCGCCATGTCGCGCGCCTTGCGGGCCGCCTCGCGNGCGANNCGNGCATCAACCGCCTTCCGGCAGATAGCCTTGGCGGTCGGNGGATTCTCNGCAAGGTAATTGGAAAGCCCCTTGTTGACAATCTGCTGGACGGCCCCCTTTACCTCCGTATTGGAAAGCTTGCCCTTCGTCTGGCCCTCGAACTTCGGGTCAGGCACCTTGACGCTAACGATCGCGACCAGCCCCTCGAGGTAGTCCGCCCCATCAGGNGCCTCCTCCTTCTCCTTGATGACCTTATTGTCCCGGGCGTACCTGTTCAGCGTCTGTGTCAGGCCGGACTTGAATCCACTAAGGTGTGTACCGCCATGCTCGGTGCCAATGTTGTTGGCGAAGGTATAGATGCTGTCGGAGGAATAGTCCCGGTTGTACTGGAAGGCGATCTCCACCTTGACGCCAGAGCCTTTGTCCGCGTTCTCGAAATATACGATGCTGTCATGCACCGTCTCTTTCTTGCGATTGAGATACTCGACGTAATCCCTGATTCCATTTTCGTAGTAGAACTCTTCTGACTTTCCGTCACGATCATCGGCGATCGAGATCTTGATCTTCCGGTTCAAAAAGGCGAGCTCNCGGCACCTCTTGNCCAGGGGGGCATACTGGAACTNAACCGTTTCCATGATGGTCGCATCCGGCTTGAAGCGAATCCTGGTGCCGCCCTTGTCGGTATCGCCCGCGAGCTTGACCGGGCCGACCGGCTCAGGCGCCTGGCCATCGCCCTCGCCCTTGAGCTCATAGCGCTGGGTGTGATGCTCGCCGTTGCGATAAACATCTACCGTGAGCCATTCGCTCAGGGCGTTCACCACCGACACGCCCACNCCGTGCAGGCCGCCGGAAACCTTGTAGCTTTTATGGTCGAACTTCCCTCCGGCATGGAGCGTCGTCATGACCACGTCGAGGGCATCNCCGCCCGACTCATGCGCCCCCACAGGTATCCCGCGGCCGTTATCTTCTACAGAAATGCTGCCATCATCATGAATGCGNAGACTGATGGAGTTGCAATAACCGGCCATCGCCTCGTCGATACTGTTGTCAATCACCTCGGTCACGAGATGCTCGAGGCCCCGGATGTCGGTGCCGCCGATGTACATATCGGGACGCTTTCTCACCGCCTCGAGGCCTTCGAGGATCTTGATGTTGCTGGCCCCGTAATCCGCCTTGCCTTCGNCCTCGGGAGTCTCGGTGGTCTCAGCGGCTTTTTCAGATGACGTCATGTGTTNGTCTCNAAATTTCCTGCCCNGAAACGNATATCCTGCAGGTTTGGAAAGCCCTCGCTCTGACGCAGCGAGNTCATGATCTCCTCGCGGTANTAGGCCGACAATTCTCCAAGCAGGGGGGCCGAGTCAACCTCGACNACCAGGGTTCCTCCCCTGAGATCCACGACTCTCGTTCTCTCGGCAATCTCGCCGCCGACCGTATCGCTCCAGCATCGNTCTATTTCCGCGCGGCCNAGGGACGTATCCAGNCCGTTTTTTTTCAGCCATCTGCGCAAAATGGTCCCGAGAACTTCGGGGCCCTTGTCGTTTGCCGCGCTGTTGCGGCTCCTTCCTCGGCGCCGCATNTTTCNTTCAGCCACTCTTCTNCTCTCTTCTCAAACCAAACAACCTGTCNCGGCTCAATTGACCACCAGGGGCATCAGATAATGCCTGTAATTGGGCTCTCCTCTGATGGCTCCGGGACGCTCAGGTCCGTAAAACTCCATCCTTACCTGTTCTGTATCGATTGTTCTGAGGGCATCGACGAAGTATGTCGGATTAAAGCGAATCTCGACTTCATCCCCATCCATCTCTACTCCAACCCTGATCTTCGATTCACCGATATCGCTGCCCTTTGACTCGAGCTCGACCTCTTTACCTTTAAAGCGAAAAATAACCGTTTCCGTTTCCTTGTCCGTAACAAGAGAGGCGCTTCGCACGGCGGCAACCAACTCACCACGATCGGCGGTGACCTTTGTCTTCACATCGGAGGGTATGGCTGATTTGTATTCTGGAAAGGTTCCTTCCACCAGCTTGGCTATCAGCTCTCCTCCATCGAAAGACATCTGCACCTCGATTTCCTCGAGGGCCAATTTGATATTTTCAGATCCCTGGGAAAGCACCTTGACCATCACATCAGCTGCTCTGTTCGGAATAATCCCCGAGATCGCCTTCGAGCCGGAGTTTTCTATTTTCATCTCATCTGTGGTCAGGCGCTTGCCGTCGGTAGCGGTCATCTTGAGCTTCTTCCCCTCTATCTCGCAGAAAACTCCGGTCAGTTGATAACGTGAGGTGTCCCTCGAAGAAGCAACGGCGACACGTCTAAGCATTTCTGAAAATTTTCCGGCCGGCAATTCAAAGGCTTTCTCGCCGGCAAAACTGCGCACCTCGGGGAATTCGTCCGCGCTCTCGCCCAGAAGCTTAAAAGAGTACTCCCCCCCCTCTGAACAAATGGTGGCTCCTTTGCCATTCTCCATGGCTTCAATCACCACCCTGTTGCCGGGAACCTCTCTCACCAGGGAAAGAAGACGGGCTGCCGGTAGCGTCAACTTGCCCTTCCCCTCAACCTCCTGGCGCTCGAGGTGCAGTCGAGCTGATACATCCAGATCCGTTACCTCTATTCGAACTCCCCCCCCATCTGCGACAAGCAGACAATTGCGCAGGATGGGTTTGGTCGTCGGCCCCCCTCCNGTAATCGCCGCGGTGCTCTGCAGGCACTCGAATAGTTCGTTCTTCTCACAGCTTATTTTCATCGTGTATCCCTTTGCCCAGACCCTCTCATAGAAAAGAGCCGCAGATCCTTGANCCTCTGCCGGACACCACCTGCAATCCTGCGCATTTCGGCTCTGAGAGAAAAAACGCGCCCTGCACGAAGTAAGAGTTCACTTCTATTGAAAAACGCAAACCCGGGCCGATAGAAGTCGCCTGGGAAGCGAATAGACCACCTTTGNCAGCATTGAATATATGAAAGAGCATTATAGTTCGGGACNCCTTAAAGGCAAAGAAATAATTCATACATAAGTACTTANAAACAAATGACTTAAGACTGAATTTTCTTTGTTCCGAAAAACTTTCTTTGTTTCCATAANGNNTTGTTTANTAANCATTTATGACAAATAAACAANCTNTCTTTTTACTCCCCCGNAAATATANCTATAAACTGTTTTNAAATAGGTGTTTATGTATTATTTTCCCGGCTTGATGANGTGGTGTAACCAGGTNATTTTCGGGATCTGTATGCCGAATNGAAGGTNACGTTCTCTTNCAAGATCATCTATTCATCTACATCATCAGAATAAGAATTCATCAGCTGGCCTGAACCTGTGGAATACGTCCCCTGGAAAGTTCTAAATCGCTCNGGGCAAGAGCTTTCTTCCACAGATGAAGGATGTGAATTTCCGTTTCATAAGGTGTTTGAACTTTGGTGGATTTGACTCAGATAAGACGACAAATTGTGGAATTCAGANGACAGNGGTTAATGTTTCCACATTTATGTGGCGGNTCGATGCGCAATTTACCCCAGCTGAAATGGGGTATTGCACAAGGTTGGAGAGAGTCTGCCCTGCCGGCTCTAGTGAAGGTGGGCGACTGAGAGGCGAGAGCGAATCGTTTCGATATCCGTCCGCAAAGCGCGGTCCTTATCGAGCCCTTTCTCTATTTGCCTGAGGGCGTAGAGGACGGTGGTGTGGTCCCGGCCACCGAAGAGGGNCCCTATCTGGGTCAGCGAAAGGGGGGTCAACAGCCGTGCCAGGTACATCCCCACCTGCCGGGCGNGAACGATAGTTCGTACTTTTTTCGCCGACAGCAGATCTTTCTCAGCTATCGCGTAGTGATCGAGAACTATATCTATGATGCTTCGGGCTCCAACGCCGCCGGACTGGGTCGAGGTTCCCAGGTCGAGGAATTCATCCAGCGCGGNCTTGGCCATCTCCAGGGTAAGGGGCGACTGGTGAAGTTCCGACATATTGATCAGGCAGTTGAGGGCGCCCTCGAGCTCGCGNAAATTTTCCGTGACGTGCTGGGCGAGGTATTCCGCCGTAACGGAGGGCAGCCGGAACCCTTTTCTCTCAGCCATCCTCGAGACGACCTCTGCCCGGGTTTCGAAATTAGCCACCTCTACAGGGGTTATCAGGCCGGAGCGGAACCGGGCCAGCAGGCGGCCGGGGAGTCCCGCCAGCTCTCCCGGATCGATGGCGCTCGAGAGAACGACCTGGGAGCCNTGGTTGAGATGGTGTTCGAATATGGAAAAGAACTCATCGAGAGTTTTTTTCTTGCCGGCAAGAAAATGAATGTCGTCGAGGATGAGCACCTCGCAAGCCCGGTAGCGGGAATGAAAGGAGTCCAGGTTTCGTTTTCCCGCGGCCTCGATGAATCGGTTGGTAAAGGCNTCNGAGGAATCACAACAGACGTCGAGATTGGAAGTTTCCGACAGGCGCAGGGCAATGCCNTGCAGGATGTGGGTTTTCCCGANGCCCGAGGGGCCGTGGATGCAGAGCGGGCTGTAGGTTTTTCCCGGATGCTCCACNACGGCGNNGGCGGCGGCATAGGCNACNCGNGAGCCGGGTCCGACGACAAAGTCATCGAGGGAGAGGCCCCGGGACAGGTCGCCNGNAAAAGCGCCGGTCTTCCGGTTTTNNCCGGGCNTCGNCTTTCGNTTCGTNNNCGGNTCNCGCNNCTGNTCTTCCGCGTTTTCGAAGCGAAGGCCAACATCTTCTTTGCACAGGTCCCGGGCGAGGTTGCGTACGACATCCCCGTATTTTGTTTCAATCCANTTGGTTCGAAANGGGCTCTGGGCGGTAAAAACAAAGACGCCGGCCGGATCGTAACGACAGGGAGTGTCGGCGAACCAGGCCGCGAAATCTTCCGAGCCCAGGCGCTTACGGAGCCGCTCCTCGAGCGTACTTACCAGGTTATCACNAGGATCCAGCGAACCTCCGGGAGACCCAGCCCGTAGAGACATGACCAACCACCAAGTTGAACCACAGGGGAAAAGAGAAGCCCGCGAGCCCANGGAGAGGGTGGCTCCGGATGCGGGTTAACCGCGGAATGGTAGCAATTGCCGGATGGGCGGTCAACAGGAAAGGAGATGCTCGGCGGTTCCGATTTGCATCGANAGGNGATTCAGCTAAAATCCTACCCCATTCGNTCCCNAAAGCATCNAAGCGGAGAGGTGGCTGAGCGGTCGAAAGCGGCGGATTGCTAATCCGTTGTACGGAAAATAGTCTGTACCCGGGGTTCGAATCCCCGCCTCTCCGCCAATTTTTATGTTCCCCCCGCGGCCGGGGGCAGGGCGATACCGAAGATGGAGGCCTCGAAGACGAGCCGTCCGTCGACCACTCCCTGGGTTTTGAACAAAGAGCGCCTCGCGGAAATGTTTACGGGCCTGGCGAGCAGGTGGAGGGTGTCACCCACCTGCAGGATACGCCTGAAGCGTACACGATCCGCCCCGCCGAAGCCGAATATGGTATCCACCTCGACTGTGGCGCCGGTATAGAAAGAGCAGAGCTGGGCGGCCGATTCCAGCAACATCACGCCCGGGAAAATGGGCCGCCCGGGCATGTGTCCTTTTGTCCAGAACTCATCTTCGCGCAGGGTGCGTACGGCGATGGCTATCTTTTCCCGGGGGCTGAAGTAGGCGATGCTCTCAAGCTGTTCAAGCTCGAAGCGCTGGGGGTTGTGCTGACGAATCTCTTCGCGGCCGATTTGGGTTTTCGTCAGATCAACCGACTCGAGATCAAAGAGCAGCTCCTGGGGCATGGCGTAAAGGTCCGAAGGATTTAAGGTAGATGTCCGAGAGGAGACCGATTCTGTTCTCTTCTGCCGCACAGTTCAAGGGCGCTCTGCGCTTTTGGGTTTCTTGACAGGGAGTTGCCCGGGCTTAAAATCACCTGTACGGCTTCGAACGGTTTGATCCCATTCCATGCGCGGAAAAGACGAAGCCCGGGCCACCAGGCAAAAAGAGCCTGGCCCCCCGCGCGTTCCATCCTCCTCCGCAGACATGCCCAAACTGACCTTCAAGACTCGGAACCATCGCCTCGATCGTGATCCCCCCCAGGATATCTGCGAGTTGGCGCTCAAGGGCTTTATCGATGCGGCGAACTACATGACGTTCGAAAAGGCCCTGGAGAGCGCGGACTCGGAGAGCCCGCGTTTTCTGCTGGTGGACTTTGCCCGGGTGAACTACATCAACTCCACCGGCATCAGCGCCATCATTCGCTTCAATGAAGCCTGTAAATCACGCGAAGGCCTGCTGTGCCTTTCGGGTGTCTCGCGTGCGGTTGGCCTCTCCATGCATCTGCTGGGGGTCACCAGCCTGATCCCGTTCACCAGGGACATGCAGGCCGGGCGCAATCATATCGCAGGGTTCATCGATGGAAAAAAACCGGCCCTGCCCGTGAACGAGGCGGCGGCGGCGGACGGAGATGGGCCCGCTCGCCCCACGGCGGTTCTTCAGCGAGGGACGCTCAGCGCTGGCGCGCGCTCCCACGTCCTGGTTCTCTCGCCTTCGGCCACCAGGTTTACCCGGGTGATAGAGCGTCGCCTCGGGGACCTGAAGGGCGAATACCATCTGTTGAGCGATGCAGGGGAGGCCCTTCGCCGTTTCGACGAAATCAGCCCCGATCTTGTTGTTCTCGATGAGCGCTGTGACCCTTCGGGGGGCTTTGTCAACAAGGTGAAGGCCCAGAAGAAGATGAGCCTGACCTCGGTCATCAAGATTTACCCGGAGAAGGAGGCCGTTGGCAGAGAGAGAGATTTTAAGATCTGGGAGAACGACTACCTCGTGGACCCATTTGAGATGGGGGAGTTTTTCGCGCTGACAGAGGCCGAACTCTTGAGGGTTCCCAGGGACAGGGAGGTCTTCAGCCAGCAGCTCCGTTTTGATTTTCGGGCGAGAGCCGGCGGCGTTGACAAGGCCTATAAGCTCAGCGACCTCGTGATTCGCCAGGCGATGGAGGACGAGGACGACATAACGAGCCTCTACGCTGCCGTCAAGGAGGGCATCGACAATGCGGTGGTGCACGGCAACCGGCGCAACGAGGAGCTGCGAGTAGAGGTAAACTTTCTTGTCGACAACACGAAGGTCACGGTGCTGGTGGAGGACCGGGGCAAGGGTTTCGACTGGGAATATTACCTCGACAGGCTCGATCGCGAGGATGCTTTCGAGGAGGCGAAGAAACGAATAGTAGAAGAGGGAATGCGCGGAGGGCTGGGAATCCTGTTGATGTCCCGGTGCGTGGATCGCATCCATTACGCAGGATTTGGTAATATCTTGAGACTTGAGAAGAATATTTCGGCAAGGCGATAAATCCGATGGCAGAGCAAACCACACCCCGTACGCAGGGCGAAGAGGAGTCGACAGGCCGGGCCCATCAGAGATTGCGGGAAAAGCTCGGGGGCTGTATCCGTACCGGCGAGATAACCCTGAGCTCCGGGAAGGTGACGGACTTCTATTTCGATGGCCGGCTGGTTTCCCTGGACCCGGAGGGCTCGGTCCTGATCGCCGAGCTGATGCTGGAGGCCCTGGCCGCGCGCGGTATAACGGCCGTTGGCGGCCTGACCTCGGGAGCCGATCCGCTGACCTCATCGATCGGGGTCCTGGCCTGGCAGAGGCGGTTGCCTATGAACCTTTTCTTTGTGCGCAAAGAGCGTAAAGAGCACGGCATGCAGCAGAGGGTGGAAGGCCCGCCCCTGCCGGAAGGCGCGGGGCTCAAGGTCGCCCTGGTTGACGACGTTCTCACTACCGGCGGGTCTCTTCTCCAGGCGCGTGAGGCCCTTGTAGAAGAGCTCGGGGTGGAGCCCAGCGTGGCCTGCGTGATCGTTGACCGCGAAGAGGGAGGCGAAGAGCGCCTGGCGGAGCTCGGCATCGAGACCGTTGCCTTGTTCCGGAAAAGCGATTTTCTTTGAGAGTCAGCGAATTCTGTCCCGGCGCCTCTTGACGATCGGAGGACAGGGGTGAATAATTTCGGTTGCTGCGCAGGCGGCATCAACCATACGAATATCAGGCGGGTGTAGCTCAGTGGTAGAGCATCACGTTGCCAACGTGAATGTCGAGGGTTCAACTCCCTTCACCCGCTCCAGTCCACAATGACGGTTCCCGCGGTATCGTGGGGGCCGTTTTTTTTTGGATGAGCCGCAGGGCATTTGTCCGCAGGGGCCTGTTCAATGAGACCAGGGTAGAAGGGGCGAGATTTTCGTGTTTGTCGTCTACAGCCGGAAAGGCCGTATCCTTGCCGATCTTCATCCTCCGGAATGGCCGCATCAAATCCACCTAAGATCTTTAATTAAAGCAGTTTATGTTTTGTCCCGCCGTTTCTTTAAGAGAAATACAGCCCTTTTCAATACAGAATCCAGGGCATGAAATGGGCTGATTTAGGTCGGCTTTGCTGTTAGACTATCCGGTTGCAGGGTCTGGAAGGGCGGCCTCTGCGCCGACCCCCTTTGCCCTCTGTCGGAAAGAAGTCAAGGCTTCGCCCAGGGGGGCCCCGTCCAGGGGCCGCAGGCGATGCTTCGGGGACCGCGAATTCAGCTAGAAACACTCAGAAATCAAATGACGATAGTACCAAACGAACAAGCCTCTTCAGCCAAGACCGGCATGCCCCCTTACCCGGGCGAGCGAGTTACCACCAATGGTAATCAGCTGGTTGCCTATTACACCGAAGCGCGCATCACCGATGGCGGCATTTTTTATCCGATCACTCCATCTACGGAGATGGGGGAGATGTACCAGCAGTCTTATGCCGAAGGTCAGCTCACCGTTTTCGGCGAACCCAAGATAGCCATCGAGTGTGAAGGCGAACACGCCGCCCAGGGTGGCGCGATCGCTTATTCGGTAACGGGCCGCCGGACGGTGAACTTCACCTCGGGCCAGGGCATCGTCTACGGGGTAGAGCAGTACTATCACGCCCCCGGAAAGCTCTCGACGATGGTCCTCGAGGTCGCGGCGCGCGCGCTTACCAAGCACGCCCTGAATGTGCACTGCGGCCACGATGACATTTACGGAGCCCTCGACACGGGCTGGATCATGCTCTTTGCCCGTGATGCCCAGCAGGCGGCGGACCAGGCTGTGATTCTACGCCGGGTTACCGAGCTGGCGCTCACGCCCGGAATGAACATACAGGATGGGTTCCTCACTTCGCATCTCGAACGGAGCTTCCTGGTGCGTGAGTCTGACCTCCTGCGTAATTTCCTGGGCCGCGCCGATGACATCATCGAGTGCCCGACGGAGGCGCAGAAAACTCTGTTCGGTCCGACCCGCCGTCGCGTTCCAAAGGTGATGGACCTCAAGAGCCCGGCCCTGATCGGCCCCGTGCAGAACCAGGAGCACTATATGAACGGTGTGGCGGCGCGGCGCAATTGCTTCGTCGAGCCGATCCTCTCTTTCCTTCAGGAAGCCTACGATGAATGGGGCAAGCAGACAGGCTGCCACTACGGCTTCCTTACCGAGTACATGTGTGAAGATGCCGACACAGTTTTCGTCTCCCTCGGTTCGGCGGCGGAAAACGTCGAGGCGAGCGTCGACCACCTGCGGGAGACTCGCGGGGCTGGGGTGGGCTCGATTCACGTCAATGTTCTGCGGCCGTTCCCCGAGGCGCACATAGTTCGCGCCCTCGCGGGCAAGAAGAACGTAATTATCCTTGAGCGCACGGATGAGCCCATGGCCGGCGACAACCCGCTTGCCCGTGATGTCCGCACGGCGCTGGCGAAGGCCCTTGAAAACAACTCCAGCAAGGCCCATACGGGCATCGATGCGATCTCGCCGGAAAACATGCCGAGGATTTTCTCCGGGATTTACGGGCTTGGCTCCCGCGATTTCCGCCCCGAGGCGATCCTGGGATGTTATGAGTACGCCACGGGGCAGAGCAAGCGCGCCGATGGAAAGGGAGCCGAGGATGGAGAGTCCTTCTTTACCCTGGGAATCGATCATCCCTACGAGGTGAGGTCTGAAGAGACGCCCTCGCTGCTGCCAGACAACGCGATCGCCGTGCGTCTTCACTCGATCGGTGGCTGGGGAATGATTACCACCGGCAAGAACCTGGCCGAGATCATCGGCGAGATCGGCGGGTTTGTCGCGGATCGAGAGGATGTCAAAGACGAATACGGCCGCCGTGGAGAGGTCATTCACATCAGCGCCAATCCCAAGTACGGCTCCGAGAAAAAAGGCGCCCCGACGGCCTACTTCCTGGTGGTTGCGCCCGAGAGGATCCGGGTCAATTGCGATCTGCGCCACGTGAACGTCGTGCTCTGCTGTGACCCCAAGGCTTTCACCCATCTCAATCCCCTCGAGGGACTTGCCGATGGCGGTGCCTTTATCTGGGAGTCCGACGAGGTGCCTGAAAAGGCCTGGCTTCGTATTCCGCCGCAGTATCGCCAGGAGATTGTCGACCGAGGCCTGAAAATTTTTATCCTGCCCGGCTTCGATATCGCCAAGGAGGCGACCGACCGGGCGGAGCTCCAGCTGAGAATGCAGGGCAATGCGTTCCTTGGCGGATTCTTCGGCGTCTCCACATTCCTCGATGACTACGACATTGATGGCGAGCTCTTTGAGAAAATTGTCCGGGACCAGTACGTCAAAAAGTTCGGCCGCCTCGGAGATGATGTGGTTGACGCCAACATGAAGGTCATGGTCAATGGCCGCGACCGGGTCCAGTCCGTTCCCTATGGGGATGTGGGCGCAGAAGATCTTTCCAGCATGCGGGGAGATGCTTTGCTCCCGGTGGCCGAGGCCTGTGGCTCCGGCGGTTGCGGCAAGGAGGGTTGTGAGCCCGCGCCGGAGCAGGCTGAGCGTACGCCGATGTATAAGACCGAGACCTTCGATGCGGAATTCCGCGCCGGGCTGGGCTACGACCAGCCGGCCTCGCCGTACTCCGCCGTAGGCATCATGGCCGCGGCCAGCGGCATGACGGCCTCCAAGTACGGAGCCCGCCGGGAGACGCCGATTTTTATCCAGGAAAACTGTACCCAGTGCATGGCGTGCATCACGGCCTGCCCGGATACGGCGCTTCCCAATTCAGCCCACGATGTTTCGACTATTCTCGAAACAGCGGCGAACAATTATGTAAGCGACGAGGGCGGACGAAAGGCCATCATCGAGGCCCTCGTCGGCATCGATGAAACCATTCGTGTGAAGATGTTCGAGGCGGCCAAGGCCAAGGACGAGGAAGCGCCCACCGTGGCGGCCCTCGTCCAGGCCGAATTAGAAGCTCGGGAAGCGATACCGGAGGCTTCCCGCAACGAGATGATCACCATCCTCGAGAAGCTCCCGCTGGCCTATTCAAAGGTCAATGCGATTTTCAGGAGCAAAGAAAAGAAAGAGGCCGGAGCCGGCGGTGTCTTTTCGATCTTCGTGTCGGATCTCTGCAAGGGCTGTGGCGAGTGTGTGACGGAGTGTGGTGACCACGATGCCCTTCGCATGGTCGACGATGGTGAAGAGGTCAACGCCCAGATCGAGTCGGCGACGAAGTTCCTCGACCTGCTGCCTGACACACCCCAGAAATACCTGGGCAATTACGATAGCGACAATGCCGTCGATTCCAAGCCGGCGACGCTGCGTAACCACCTGATGCAGCGGCGCAACTACGACGCCCTGGCCTCAGGCGATGGCGCCTGCGCCGGTTGCGGCGAAAAGTCCGTCCTGCATGGACTGGCCTCGGTGACGGAGGCCTATATGAGGCCGCTCTATCACCGTAAGGCCGAGCGCCTCACGGAAAAGGCGGCCCAGCTTGAGAAGGATGGCGTTGCGCTCCTGGAGAAATGGCGCGGCGAGGATGAGGAAGCGCATGAGCTGTTCAGCCGCTGCGTTTCCCATGTCATCATGGGGCTCGGGGGCGACTCCGATGCCGACACCCGCAGCCGTCTGCAGGAATACGGTGAAATAACGGACCAGGAGCTGGTCAATGTCCTGGTCGCGGTTCTGCGTCAGGAGGCCTTCAATCACAGGGAGCTCCAGCCGGTTGACGGCCGCCTCTCCAATGGAATGTCGGTCATGGCCATGGGCGCTCACACCGGCTGCAATACGGTCTATGGCTCCACGCCACCCAACAATCCGCACCCCTACCCCTGGATGAACTCGCTCTTCCAGGATGGCACGACGATCAGTTGGCTCTTCGGTGAGAGCTTCATGCTCGACAATGCACGGCACTCGATCGTTCCGGAGAGGCTGGCCGACCGTCTCCTGGGTGACGACAAGCTGATCGAGGGCGATTATTTCGATTACTGCCACCTCACCGACACGATCATGACCGACCTCGAGGTGAAAGAGCTGCCCAAGGTCTGGGCGATTGGCGGCGATGGCGGCATGGGCGACATCGGCTTCCAGAACGTCTCCAAGGTTGTCGTTCAGAACAGGCCGAACGTCATGATTCTCATGCTCGACACCCAGGTGTATTCGAATACCGGCGGACAGAACTCGGATCTCTCGCCCATGACCGGTGGGTTTGACATGAACCAGATGGGCGCTGCGACCCAGGGCAAGCTGGTCGAGCTGAAGAACCCCGCCGAGTGCTTCACCAGCGGCCACGGCTCTCCCTACGTAACCCAGGTGTCGATGGCCGATGAGGCCAAGTTCTACAGGACCATCCTGGAAGGGCTGGAGTACCGGGGAACCGCGTTCTACAAGTGCTTTACCACTTGTCAGCCCGAGCATGGCGTCGCCGATGACATGGCCTCCGAGCAGGCCCGGCGCGTACGCGACAGTCGCAGCCTTCCGGAGTTCGTCTTCAACCCGGCGATTGGCGAGCTCTACGAGGAGTGTCTCAGCCTGCAGGGCAATCGCCATGTCGATCGGGACTGGATGACGGCGCGCTTCAAGGAGACCAAGGAGCCTTACAACTACACGGTTGCTCATTGGTGCGCCAGCGAGAAGCGTTTTCGCAACCATCTCAAGCGGATCAAGGAAAACGATACGGCCGGCAAGATTCACCTCGACAACATCCTGCTGCGGGCAACGCAGGATGACATTGTTGCCCGGCGGTTTACTGATAGCGGCCATCGCTCCCACATTCCGGACTTCGGTGTCTACATGGGGGTGGAGGATAATAATGGGCGCTTCAGCTATATGACCCTGTCGCGCCAGATGGTGCTCTATTGCATCGAGCGTCGCAAGGCCTGGAGGCTTCTGCAGAGCAAGGCCGGTATCATGAACTTCGATTACCAGGCGCAGCGAGTGCTCCTGGCGAAGGTGGACGCCGGCGACATCTCGCAGGAAGACTTCTTCGACAACGCCCAGCAGCTTTTCGAAGAAGAGCTCGATGCTCTCAAGGCGGCTGACAAGGCGACGAAGGCCGTTCTCAAGGCGGCGGAGAAGGCCGCGGCGGAAGCCGTCGAGAAGCCGGCGGAAGGCGAATAGCCGCTCTCCCCGGGCGGCGCGGAGAAAACCGCAAACGCTGCTTGCCCCGAGGCCGTCTCTGCGACGATGCTATGGGGAGCACGGGTCTTTCCATTNACNNTATTTAAAGAGCAATGAAAATGCGCANNNGCAGCNTTNTGTTNNTCCTGNTTACGATNGCNGCNNCTTCCCGGGNNGCNGACCANCCNAACATTCTCTGGATCACGAGNGANGATCACGGNCCNGANATGGGCTGNTACGGNGACAAGCTCGCCNCNACNGCGAACGTNGANGCCCTGGCNAAGANGGGNATGCTCTTCAAGCTGGCCTGGTCCTGCGCTCCNGTCTGCGCTCCCGCNCGNACCACGATNATCACCGGNATGTATCCACCNTCGGTGGGCGGCCAGCANATGNGAAGCATGGTNAAGCTNCCNGCCCACGTGCGCTTCTACCCGAANTTTCTNCGNGAGCAGGGNTATTACTGCACCAACAANTCGANAACCGACTACAACGTCAGCAGCGCAGGCNCNACCGGCTGGAANGAATCTTCCCGNAAGGCNCANTANAANAACCGCNAGAAAGGCCAGCCGTTCTTCGCGATCTTCAACTCCACGGTGAGCCACGAGAGCCGGGTTCGCGCCGGCGGCCACAAGCAGGTCCTCGACCCGGCAAAGGTGAGGATCCCGGCCTACCATCCGGACAACGCCGAATCACGCAAGGACTGGGCCCAGTACTACGATGTGGTCTCCCGCGCCGACGAGATCGCCGGGCGTCACCTGGCTGACCTCGGGAAGGCAGGGCTTGCCGATGACACGATTGTTTTCTACTACGGAGATCATGGTTCGGGAATGTCGCGCGGCAAGCGCTGGACTTATAACTCCGGCCTGTCGGTGCCGATGGTGGTGTATTTTCCGCCTAGGTGGAGAGCCCTGGCGCCGAAAGAGTACCAGGCGGGCGGCAAGAGCGATCGTATGGTGAATTTCGTAGACCTGGCCCCCACCCTGTTGAGTCTCGCCGGGGTCAAGCCGCCGGAGTGGATGCAGGGACATGCCTTCGCGGGCAAGCATCAGCAGGAAAAGCCGAAGNACATGTTCGGTTTCCGCGGCCGCATGGATGAGCGCTATGATTTCATCCGAACGGTCACCGATGGGCGCTATCACTACATTCGCAATTACAACCCTCATTTCATCTACGGCCAGTATGTTTCGTATAACTTTGTGACAAAGTCCACCGCGGCCTGGAAGAGGGACTACGATGCGGGGAAGCTGAACAAGGCGCAGTCTCATTTCTGGAACCTCAANCCCGCCGAGGAGCTCTACGATCTCACCACCGATCCGGACGAGGTGAACAACCTGGCGCAGTCGCCTGCCCACCAGGGCAAGCTCAAGGAGCTGCGCAAAGCGCAGCAGGACTGGTGCCGACGGATCCGCGACCTTGGTTTCCTGCCCGAGGGCGAGATTCACAGCCGCAGCAAGGGATCCACCCCACGCGAGATGGGCAGGGATGACAGCAGGTATCCCTACGATAAGATCTTCGCGGCGGCGGATCTTGCCACCATGCGCGGCGCTGACCAGCTTCCCGCGGTGAAGAGACTGTTGAAGGATTCCGACAGCGCCGTTCGTTACTGGGGAGCGGTTGGCATACTCAATCGCGGCGCCGCTGCGATCAAGGCGTCTGAAGAGGAGCTTCTCGCGGCCCTGCAGGACGATTCATCCTATGTGCGCATCGCGGCGGGGTACGCTTTCGGAAAGTACGGAAGCCAGGTGCAGCAAAGAAAAGGGATCGATGCCCTGGTCACAGTCGCGCCCTGGAAGAAGGGGGCCGATGTCTTTGTCTCGATGGCGGCCCTCAACGCGATCGACAAGCTCGATCAGAAGGCCGGCTACGCGCTCGAAACCATCCGCGGTTTTCCCACCAGCGGCGGGGTCTCCCCCGATGGCAGGTACAATAAATATGTCGCCCGGATCCTCGGTAAAACAATAGAGGACCTTGGCGGCGGGAAACAGCCTGGCGAGAAGAAGAAGAAGAAGAAAAAGAAATAACGCCCTGTCGCCAGAGACCGGAGAACCAGTGAAGAAAAGCGAGTTACAGGTTGTTATGGCACCACTCCTGGGCCTTTTATTGCTGTTGGGCGGGCTCCTCGATGGGGCGCAGCAGGATGCGGCGGCGGCGGAGATTCGCAAGGAACCGTTCGCCGTAGCCGGGCACCAGGCGTTCGTAATTCGCCCGCCGGAGAAAAAGCTGGAACCGATCCCCTGGGTGCTCTACGCCCCTACCCTGGGCTCGAACCTGCCCGGCAAATCCGAGGCGTGGATGTTCAAGCGTTTCCTGGATGCCGGGATCGCCATTGCGGGGGTTAACGTAGGCGAGTCGTATGGAAGCCCTGCCGGGCGAAAGACCTATACCGCGCTCTATGANAANCTGGTGNAAGATGAGGGNTTCGACACGAAGGTNTCTCTGCTGGCCCGCAGCCGGGGCGGCCTGATGCTTTACTGCTGGGCGGCGGAAAATCCTGAAAAGATACGCTGCATCACGGGGATCTACCCGGTCTGCAATCTTGCCAGCTACCCGGGGCTGGGGAGAGCTTGCGGGGCCTACGGGATGACGCAGGGGCAGNTGGCCGAGGCGCTGGCGAAGCACAACCCNGTTGACCGCCTTGCTCCTCTCGCCGAGGCGGGCGTNCCGATCTTTCATATTCACGGCGACAAAGACAACGTGGTTCCCCTGCCGGCGAACTCCGGCCTGGTCGCGGAGCGCTACAAAGCGGCTGGGGGACTCATGGAGCTCGAGGTCGCCTCCGGGCAGGGGCACAATATGTGGCGNGGNTTCTTCGAGTCCCAGCGNCTNGTGAATTTCCTGNTTTCNTACNCNGCNGANGNTCCTTANGGNTANGTCGGCTCCTGGCGNGGCCATCATGTCGGNAGCAANAANATCGGCANNGGCTCNATCGTNATGGTNGCCCCCTCCTGGGGNCTCACGGCNGCGCATGTCGCGACGGTCAAGGCCAGGGCGCCGAAGACACGCAACGTCAAGGNCGCNTTCGGCCGNAAGGTCGAGGTCCAGGTGGAGCAGGCGTTCATCGCGCCAAAGGGNGACCTTGCCCTGGTCCGTTTCAAGCGGCCACTCAAGGGAATCCAGCCGGTGGGNGTNCTCTCGCAGGTNCTNGAGGAGAAGCANGGGGCNATNACCTTCACCATGGNCGGCCACCAGGGGGGAAGACANTTNCATCCCGGGCGNCGGGGNATNGGNNGGGGGCTTAAATTCCGTCATTATCCCGGCAAGGATGGCACCCCGGGCAAGGGAGGAGACAGCGGCGGCGCCTATGTCATCGACCGTCCCGGCAACGACAGGGACGTTCTCTTCGGTATCGTCAGCGGAGGCACCCGAATCGGCGGCAAGCGCTATGGCCGCGGCATCCAGCCGGCCGCGGTTCGTGGCTGGATCGACAGGACGATGGAAAAGAGCGGCGAGAAGGTTCGCTGGGTGGCGAAAAGCAAGGCCCTGCCGGCTTCCGGCAAGCCGAAGGGGAAACCCAAGGGCAAGAAGGCGGGCTAGGGTCGCCGCCGGCTTCTTCCACGCCGCCCCCGCGAGCGATCGGTGATCGGGGTTTTCGGCGTCCACTGGATGCCGGCCTTGAGGCCCTCGGCCTCGTGTTTCTCGAAATCCTTTGGCGGGGGATTGTAGAGAGCGAGGGCGGCAATGAGNTGCTTGNGNACANTCTCNGGCTTNGTTTCTCCGTCGATGGNCAGCAGNGGCGTCGCGTGGCGNCCATAGGGCTCGGGGGCNACAAGNNCATANCCGGCNGCNGGCTTCTCNCCCTTGATGTNGCGGGNATATTCNGCCGCNTCNNTTACNNCCACATAGAGCGCNCGCCCGATGNCCTCTTTGCTCCAGGCGATGGNNTGCAGCGCNTTTTCCAGNCGGGCNANCTCGCCGGGGTTCTCGGCGTAAACCACCAGTAACGGT
>NZOA01000017.1 GCA_002695115.1 Planctomycetota bacterium | reverse complement strand
GCGGCGATGAAGACGCTGGCCTCACCGAGGTCGAGCCTGCCGATGCGGTGGACGATGCGGATTTTCACGCCAGGCCAGCGGCCGGCCGTTTCCAGCTCGAGCTTTTCGAGCTCTTTGCGGGCCATCGATTCGTAGGCGTGGTAGTCGATGGACCTGACCGTCCGGCCGAGGTTGGTATTGCGCACAGTCCCGGCGAAGGTAAGCACCGCCCCTCTATCCTCGCCGGTCACCTCGTCGATGATCGCCCGGCAATCAATCGCCTCGCTCACGATTCGATCCATCCTCAGCCTCCGCTCACCGGGGGAATGATGGCAACCTCCGAGCCGTCTCGAAGCGGGGTGTCTCCTCCCGCGAATTCCTCATCGACGGCGATCCTGTAGGAGGAGAGCGTGGTGCCGAGCCAATCGTAGCGTCTCTTTAATTCCTCCTCGGCATCCGCGGCGGTGGCGGCAGCCGCCATCTCGATCTCGATGGAGTTTTCACCCGCGAGTTCGTGAGCCAGGGCGAAGAAGAGAACCCGGATCTTGAGGGTCTTGTCCTGTGTCATTTCGGATCCCGGCCTGGTCTCATGGAGGTGGCTGATAGATTCAGGTGGAGAGAGAGAATATTGTACCCGCTTCGACCCGGACGAAAAGAGATCGCCGCAGGAAGCTCCGGGGCAGAAAAAAAAAGAGCGAAGACGAAAGGAATTTTCGCCTTCGCTCTTTCAGCCCGTCAAGGCAGTGCGATCAGAGATCGGTGTCCTTGACGGTCGAGCGCTTGTTGGCCTTGGCGCGAGCAATGGCATCGTCCAGTAGACCGCAGACTTTTTCACTGAGGGCGCCGATGAGCACTCCCGAGGACATGGCTCCCTGTGATTTGACGTAGGCTTTGACTTTGCTTCCGACTACCAGGACCTCTGGTTTTGCGGCTGCGGCTGGGGCATCTTCGAACATCTCTTAACTTCCTCCTGTTCTGATGGACAATTCCCTGATCCGTTTTCCCGTAACCTCAAAACAGCCGCCTGGGCCCTGATTTTGAATAGCAGAAGCCCTCAGGCCGCCCTGCTGAGATATGGGGAAGAGGTTGGATAAGAGAACCTCCAAAACCTCTAAAATGCCCTGAAAAACGCTCTCAAGGCTATCCGTGCAACATTATGGGAAGTCTGATACCTGAAAACCGTTGATGTGTCAACAGAGGAATATCGAAAAAAGGCTTCAAACGAGCCTCAGAAGGCGTTTTTGCTAATTTTCGATGTTATGGGGGCCCTGCTGAAGACGTGATATGTTCCGCTTGGGCGTCCTTTTGAGAGCCAATCCCAATCGTATAACCACCAACAGTAAAAGGATTTCAATAATGAGGGCGGAAATCGGCAGCAGGCTGTCTTCGTTTGCGGACGGATCCCAGAGCAGTTTTTTTCCACCGCAGAAAATTTGCCAGCTGAAAAGGATAATTCCCCAGTAAAGAGACGATTTGAAGTGCCTGGTGAAGCCCATACCGACCAGGGTAAGGACGATCCCGAGCAGAAGAAAAGCGAACCAGTTCCAGTTGGCGGGTAGGGCCCCGAGGGGAAACCAGTCGGCGCAAATCCGGCTCCAATGCTCGGGGCCGGCGCTCGCGGAGAGGATTCCGACAGCTCCAGAGGCGATCCCCAGCAGAAACAATAGCGGGCCGCCGAGGTAGAGCCAGAAATACTCCCTGGAGCTTTCGCTGCGGTAGCCGCAGACCGAACAGCTGACAGGCTGTTTTTCCACGGGGTGTCCGCAGTTGGGGCAGTGGGTGGAGGTAGATTGTCGTTCCTGTTGCACAGGGGACTTATATCCTCTTCTTTTCCCCGTGGCAAACCCGCGTTTTCTTTGTCGGGGAGGGAGTTCGGGCGGGTCTCGGAATGACTTTCAAACTTCCATCAGAAGCGGGTAAACGCTACACTGACGGCCTGAATCCCCAGCCGGTTCAGCGCCGGTAAAAATATTGAAGTGAAGATTCGGAAGTGAAGATCCGGAAGTGAAGATCCGGAAGTGAAGAGGACGCATGAAGGTCTCTGAAGATTTCATGCTGCGGGTATTGAATGGAGAGTTCAGGGGGCGGATGCTGCCGCTCCGGGATTCGATAGATATCGGCAGCGGCAGTGATTGCGAGCTCTGCCTGCGGGATGCCGCCGTATCCCCGAGCCATGCTCGTCTGCACAGGGATGGAGATGATGTGGTCGTCGAGGATCTCGGCAGCTCCCTGGGTACCTTCCTCAACGAGAAGCCCGTCGACCGGGCGAATCTCAGGACCGGCGACCTTCTCCGGATCGGGAGGACCCGGCTGTCCGTTGTCTCGTCGGCGAGGGCCGCCGGCGCAGGTGAAGCTGGAGGGGTTCTCGCGAAGGGGGGGGAGGCTTCCGACTCGAGACTCATCGAGCGGGTGAAGACCGCCGAGGCCAGGAAGGTCCAGTTGGAGAAGGCGAGGGCGCGGCTGACCCGGGAGAACGAAGAGCTGGTGAAGAAGCTGGCCCGCGAGAAGGCCGCTCGCAGGAAGCCGGCGGAGCCCGGCGGCCTGCCGGCGCGGACGGAGGTGGCGGGGCTCGAGCAGGAGCGGCTGGCGGAGGAGCTCAAGAGCGCCCTGGAGATCAGGACTCGACTCGCGGTCCTGCTGAAGGCCGCCCGGGGGAAGATCTTACGCATCGAGAAGGAGCAGGCAGAGTCGGAGCAGGTAATCGAGAGCAGGACCCGGGCTCTCCAGGAAGAACTTGAAGTTGTCCGCCGGGAACTCGATGGAGCACGCGGTTCTAACGGGGACATCGAGCAGGCCCGGGATGAGCTGCGGAGCCTTGGCGAAAAATACCGCGAGAGTGAAGCTGATCGTGAAGACCTCGGCGGGAAGTTGTCNGCGAAGGANGCNGAGCTGGNCGAGTCGGCGCTGNGCCGCCAGCAGCTTCTCCTGCGATTGGAGGCGGCCGAAGAGGANAAGAAGCGCCTGGNGTTGAGCGAAGACGANCTCGAAAAACATCGTGAAGAATCGGNGNCCTTACGAGCTGAGGTNCTCGANCTTCGCAAGGAGCTCGATTCANCGCTGGCTGAGAGGAAGCGGGAGGCGGAGACCTACCGTGGCGAGCGTGACANCCTGGCCGCGGAAAACCGCAGGTGCCTGGAAGACAGCAGGACTGANCTCCGGGAGTCCTTCGCGAGGCGCNTCGAAGAGCTGGAGGCCCTGAATGCGAAGTCCGCCGCGGAGCTGAAGGCCCGCGAGAGCGAACTCGAGGAGCGTGCCGCCGAGTTCGAGCGAGGCCTGGCCTCCCGAGCGGAGCTGGAGGATCGTTGCGGCGAAGCGCAGAAGGAGCGAGAGCTTCTCGATAGCGAGAGCGTGCGACAACGTGAAACCATAGCTTCCCAGGCGGACGCTCTCTCCCTGCTCGAGGGCAGGTTCGAGGGGGTCAGCCGTGAGTTGTCTTCCCTCGAGCGTGCGCGAGAGAACAAGGAGGGCCGTCTCGGCCGCGAGTTCGAGGTCCTGCAGGGACGCCTTGCCGCCGCCGAGAAGAATCGCCGGGACCAGGAGAGCCGCCTCGACGGCCTCGAGGACCAGGAATCGAGCCGCTCGTGCGANCTGCTGCTCTTGAGGCGGTATGTGGATGATGTCAGGCGGAGATTATTGGAGAAGGAGGCTCTCCTGGATGATCTGAGAGCTCGCCTTCGCCTCGAGGTTGAGCCAGCGGAGGCTGAGTGATGGAGACCGGAGCATTGGCATTGAAGGGGCGGGAAGGAAAATGACGATTCTTCGNCGAACCGTAGCCAGGGCGTTTTCACCTCCGCTGGGGGAGAACCACTCGGCCGTTGAGCCCGGAGCTCCACGTGCCCATTCCCAGGCTGTTGGCCGGTTCTTCAGGAGCCTCCTGCGGTGCTTCAGGGAGAGGTTGGCGCTGCTGGAGGATGGCCGGCAGGAGCCTGGNCGCGAGCCGGGCNGCCGGCTGCTGGAGGGGCTCGAGTTCCTGGTCGATACTCCGCGGGGAGTTTTTCTTTTTCACAANAGCCTCCANGGAGCGGTAAGTGTCCGGCGGTTNGGGGAAGGCGAGGATGGGGCGGTGGTCGANCTCCTGGGTGTTCAGCGCCTGGAGGGAGGCTATGTGCCCATTCGCAAGACTGCCGGCGAGGAGACAACGCAGGGCGCGGACTCTAGCCCGGACGCTTTCTCCTATACATCGGTAAACGAGCTTGTTGAGGAGTACCTGGGCGTGAGCTGAGAGGGACCAGTGGAGACGGGTATAGAGATGAACTTGACTGAACATTNCAGAGCGCGGGTTTNNAGNGGGCGTCCGGCGGGAGCTTCGCCGNGTTCCGGAAAACCGGGGGNGGGCTGCAGATGAGNCCGNGTGATTTTTTCGATCTCAGCCGCTACCTGGCCATCCGTCTCGAGGAGTGCATCCAGGGCGGCGCCGAGGAGNTGCCCATCCCGGTCTACCTCGCCCATCCTGTCGATGTTCCGCAGGGCCGTTCAGCTGCCGGCGCTGAGCAGGGNTCCAGGGCNGCGCTCTACCTCCATCGGATCGTTCCTTCCGCATCCTGGCGCCAGGCAGGTGTCCGGGTTCAGCCCTCGNNCGAGCCCGCTCTGCCCGGGCGTCTCAGCCGAGGCGACCTGTGGCTTGACCTGCACTTCATCTTCATGATCATCGAGGCGACCTCGCAGGAGGAGATGGGGGCCATCGCCGCGGCTGTCGAGTTCCTGCATCTCAACGCTCTCCTGCCGGTGGCGGAAATCGAGAAAGGCCTCGAGAAGGAATTGCCCCTGGCGATCGGTGAGCTCCCGGTGGAGGTCGTCGATGAACCCGGCGTCTGGCGGGANCTGGGATTTGACAGGCATCACCTCGGGGTCAGCTTCAAGGTTTCGCTGCCGATGGNTTCACGGCAATACGAGAGGGTGGAGAGGGTNTTGGAGAGAGAGGTGAATCTCGAGCGGGTTCTGAAAGAAGAGGGAGANTGAATTCATGTCNANTATAGAGAGGAGTTCCCTGNGCTGGGTCGGCTGCGGNAAGACCGCCCTGCTGGGCTGGACGGCTCCGGCGCGGGAGGCGCTGGAGGAGGCGTTTATCGCCAACGGCGGGGCTGATTACCTGCTGGAGACCTCGCCACCCCCGCAGGAGCGCGGTGATGGGGAGGACGCGCTCGGGTGGGAGGAGCTCTCGTTTCTGATGGGTGAGGATGGAGGTCCGGGTGAACGCTCGGGGCTCTACAAGCTGGCCGAGCGGGAGAATCTCGGCACCCTGGTGCTGCCTCCGGTCGTTTCCGGGGCCGCCGGCCTGCTGGAAGATTTCGCCCTGCAGCATCCGAGGCTCCTGGTTTGCTGTTCCGTAGCGACAGACCCGGCGGGGGCCGAGCTGCCACGGCCGGTCCTGCGCAGGCCTCTGCCAAACATCCTCCTGCTGGAAAATACTCCATCCGGAGAACCCGCCGCCGCCGCCCTGGCCGGGCATCTCTACTCGCGGGATTTCTTCCCCCTGAGAACCCCCTCGGAGGTCGAGCGATCGAGGCTCGGTATTCACAGCGGGGTCGGCCTGGAGAAGGACAGGTTGCCCTTCTGCGGGGAGCTTCGTGACCTGGTCGCCTGGCGCAGGTGGCAGGGGCTCTACCGCTCTCTCGAGGAGGGAACCCGCTGGACGGTGTTCGAGTTTGCCTCCGAATCCATGGTGAGACGGCTCGAGCGTGAGCTCAGGGCTTTTCTGCACAGCCTGGGTGTCGATGGCTTCCTGCCGTTTCGAAACGGCTTTGACCTCGAGGTGGCGATGGAGGGGAGGGGGCTGGACACCGATGAGGCGGACGAGCGCAGGCTCTCCATCGAGGTGAGGGCTCGTCTCGATTCCGGAGCGGGGGTCGCTGTTGAGAGGGTTTTCAGCCCGGCTCCCCGAGAGGTCGAGATCGAGGAGGCGACAATCTGATGATCAGGATTCGAGGCGAAGAGAGCCAGCCGAGACCTTCTTTTCCGCTTACGTCCGGCTGCAATTTCCTGGTGGAGATCGATGGGCTCGAAGAGGACGGAACGGGGGTGGTCGGGGGTTTTCGCGATGTGAGCGGTCTCATCTCGCGCTCCGAGGTGATCGAGTACAGGGTCGGCAACCAGTCGGCTCCGCTGAAAATCCCCGGGCGCCCCATCTACGGCAATGTCCGGCTCAGTCGGGGAGTCACCTCCTCAGCCGCCCTCTACCTGTGGCGCAGGCGTATCGAGGAGGGCGAGGAGGATCTTCGCAACGGCTCGATTGTCCTGCTGGACGCGGCGATGCGAGAGAAGGGCCGCTGGAATTTTTACGGCGCCTGGCCGTGTCGTTACGAGGGGCCCCGGCTGGATTCAGCCAGCGAGGAGCTCAGCATAGAGAAGCTGGAGCTCGTCGTCGAGAAGCTGGAGAGAGTTCGCATTGAGGAGGCCGGAGAATGAGAGTCCTGCTGAGGGAGTTGATGAGAGGAGATCGTTTTGACCTCGAGCTCGACGGAGTTTCCGCCGCCGGTTTTGTAAGCTGTTCAGGACTTCAGAGCAGCCGCGAGGTGCTGGAATATCGCCAGGGAGGCTCGGACACGGTCGAGCTCTTCGAGGACGGTCCCGGAGCCGGTCGCCTGGTCCTCGAGCGGGGCCTGACGTGTGACTCCGAGCTCTGGAGCTGGTACGAGAGCGCCCTGCCCCGCAGCGGGGCGGTCGTGCTGCTGGATGAAGATGGAAATGAAAGTATGCGCTGGAGCTTCCGAGGTGCCCTCGCCGTTGCCTGGGAAGGTCCACCGCTGGATGCGCGCAACCCGGAGATAGCTCTCGAGAAGATCGAGATCGCCTACGAAGGACTGGAATGCAAGAGAACCTGAACGAGTTGGTGAAGGCGGAGTTGACGCATCTCGACACCCTCGAGACGGTCACGGTGGACTGGAATCCAAACAAGTACACGGTGTCCAAGCGCAGGCAGCTGACCGCGGCCGGTATGCGGGGGGCGTCGCCCGCTCCCTGCGAAGAGCACTTCTCCACACAGCTCTTTCTCGATTCGACCAGGCGGGCGCCGCAGGAGAGGAACCTGCGTGAACTCGCCCAGAAGCTCGAGGGTTGGATGGATGCGGACTCCGCCGCCGGCCTTCCCCCCAGGATCGTTTTCCTCTGGGGGCCCTTCCGGTTCGCCGGCTATATCGAGCAGCTCGATGAAGAATGGGTGCGCTTCGATCCCGACGGAACCCCGGTACGGGGATTTATACAACTTCAGATGAGAGGCTGAGGGGACAGGAGCCCCTTCCTGATTTCATGACTGAAACCATCCGCCTGCTTCCGGCCACCTCTTCCGGGTTGCGAGCCGCTCCCGGTGAACTCCAGGCCGCTCCCGTCTGCTCTGTCCTTCCCGATGGCACGTCGCTTCTGTGTTGCGATCTCCTGCTGGCGGCGGACGGCTCCGACCGGCTGGAGGTTCATTTCACCGCGCCCGCTGCCGCCGATGGGCCGTGGGGCGCCCTGCGGTCCTGCGAGACGGGCGGGGAGGTCGCGCTCGAACAGGGCTCGGGCACCCTGTTTCGGGGCAGGCTCTACAGCCGGGGCCTGAGGCGGGACCGCGGCGCAGCGGTGGCGAGCATTACAGCCTGCAGCGATCACCGGGAGGTCGCCGCGGCACTGCCTCCCAGGACCTATTACCAGCATTCGGATTCGGAGCTTGCCGAGACGATCGCTGCTGACCTGGGGCTGTGCTCCCGGGTGGAGGCCACAGGCGATGTGCTGGAGCGCATCGAGTGCCCCGGCCACAGGCTGGAATTTCTGCGAGATCGAGCGAGGGCCATCGGCTTCGAGTTCGCGGTCACCTCCGGCATCCTCTTCTTCGCCTCGAAGCTTCCGGCCTGCCGGGAGGTTCCCGGGCTTCCAACATCGAGAGGCATGCTCGGCGGAGATGCCGGGGTGCTCGATTTCAGCATGGAGGCTCGCGCGGATCGCGGCAGGGGGGGGAGCTTCGAGGTCAGCGGGGATCCGGGGTGGCGTCCCCTGCAGGAACTTGAAATTCTCGGGATGGGCGACTCCCTCGATGGCTGCTACCGGGTCGTCCAAGCGCGGCATTGCTGGGATCATCTCGGCTACAGGACCCGGGTCGATTATCTCGAGGACAGCGTGGATCTCGATTCCTGGAGGGGAGGGCAGGGATGGTAGGGCGGGCCGTGGATACGTTCTTTGCCGGTTGCCGGTACCCGGAGAGCCCCGTGGATGTTATCGAGGAGCGCCTGCGGCTTATTCTCGAGGTGCGGCCCGGTGAGAGAGCGCTGCTGCCCTCCTTCGGGTGCAGGGTACACGACCTGGAGGCTATCGACTCGGAGCATCAGCGCCAGGTAGCCGCGGTACTCATCGAGGAGGCCCTGCGCGACTGGGCCCCCTGGGCCGGCGTACGCCGGGTCAGCCTGCTCGATGTGGAGGAGGACAGGATACGGCTGAGGTTGACTGGCAGGATGCCCTCCCTGGAGCTCAGCTTCCACAGGCGGGAGACGGCTGGGTCCCGGAGCACCGTGAAAGGGAAATCATGAGCGCTGAAAAATCCGGGAGCGGCCCGGAAGAAAAAACGGCCAGGGCGCGTGAGGCTCTCGACAGGCTCGAACGCGAGGCCGCCAGCCGTCTTCCCGGCTGGAGTTCCAGGGGGATCGACGATCCGGCGCGGGCTCTCCTGGAGAGCTTCGCTGTCGTGCTCGGCGAGCTCAGGGGCGAGCTGGATGAGAGCGCAGCCCGGCTCCTGCCCCGCCTGCTGGNGAAATTGGGGCACGAGCCTCTCTGGCCCAGGGCGGCGAGCTCCGCCGTGAAGCTCCATGGGAAGCGAGGGCTTGCCAGTGCAGGGAAGGTCCCGGCTGGTACGGCGGTGACGGCATCCAGGAAGGAGGCAGGGGAGAGAAGGGTCTATTTCGAGACCGCCGCCGATGCCTGGGTCAGCCCCGCGAACCTGGAATACGCCGTGGTGCTCGAGGGAGCTGAGGCCCGGTCGCTGCCGGTCGATGAGCAGGGCACCGCTCCCACCAGGCTCTTCGGNTCCGACAGGCTCGATCATCATCTCTACCTCGGGGATGTCGAATGGAATGAGGTGCGGCGCTATAGCGCTGAGCTGGTGCTCGAGTGGCCCGGCGTCCCCGGAGCTCTTCTNGAGGGTGAATGGGAGTATTCCAGCGGCACCGGGTGGCGCCTGCTGCCGGTTGACTTCAGCCAGAGCGTAAACACGATGGGAGAGTCCCTCGTTCGGATGCGTATTCACGGTCCCTTGCCGGATATGACCAGCCGCGAGATCGAGGGCTTTGAAGCCCCCTGGATACGCCTGCGGTTGCCGGCCGGAGGTCCCGTCTCGCTCGNGACGCCGACGATGGTCTGGTCGCTGAGAAGGGACAGGAAATCGAAGCAGAAGAAGCCGCTNGGCAGAACNCCGGAGCGGCTCTTCCTGCATTCCGGCGACTCCTGGCAGGACCATTCGTTCGCTTCCGACGGTGCCCTGGAGCTCGCGGGCCTGGCGCCGCGAAGCCGACCCGCTGTCTATCTCGGCTGGGACCGCCCTGAGTCGGCCAGCCTCTATTGGCAGTCGGCGGGCATCGAGGACGGCCTGGATGCGGAGCTTCCCCGGCTGGATTGGGAATTTTCCTTCGAGGACTCCTTTCGAAAGCTGGCGGCGGATGACCAGACGGGCGCCTTTACCCNCAGCGGAACGGTCTCCTGGGAGGCTCCCGGGGAATGGGGCCGGCGCCGGCTCTTTGGCCGGGAGCTGTANTGGGTGCGGGCGAGCTGGTCAGCCGGGNTCTACCTGAGCCCCGCGCTCGTCGACGCGGTGATACCCGGGGGGGTGGAGGTCGTCGAGGGCCGCCTGGTCGGCAGCCAGCCCGCCACATTGCAATTCACGGGCTCGGCGGCGGCGCTGCCTCCTCATCCCGAGGGAGACTTCGAGCCCTTTGGGAGCCTCAGCCTGTCGAGCTCTACAGCCGGGGGCGAGGGCAGCTGGAAGACCTTGCGGCTTCAGCCCGGAAAGAGTTTTCCGGAGCCCGGNAGGTTTNGNTTGCGCAGGATGTCCGACGGCGGGGTCGAGGTTCTCGCCGGCGAGGTCATCGAGGGTCCTGTGAAGGTCANGATCGAGGGGCTACGTACCGGCATCGGCAGGGCCNGCGCGGAATTTCGCGGCAGGCTCGATGTGTTGGAATTTGAAATGGATGGTCTCGAGGGTATTTCCAATCCGGTCGGCATCCTGGATGGTCGCGGGACCGAATCCTCCNGGAACTTCCACCGNCGTCTCGCTGTTGAAAATTCAGGCGGCTCCGCGGCGGTGAGCGGCGCCGACTACCGCAGGCTGTTGCGCGCGGTNGAGCCAGGGCTCTCTCGACTGGATGTGGTGCCGCATCCGCTTCGCTCGNCCGAGGTCTGGGTGATTGCCTGGGGAGCGGCTGCGGAGGNCGGCCCCCGGGGCTGCGAGCCCCTTGGCTCTCAACGTCTCAGGGCTCTCGAGCGCTATCTCCAGAAGAGGGTGCCCCTGGGAACGGTTGTCCACGTTGTCGAGGCCCTGGCGATACCCTTCAGGTTGCGCCTGGAGGTTGAGGGGACCTTGTCTTCCCAACGGCGGGAGGAGCTTATCGCGGAGCTCTCGAGCGTTCTGCGTGAGGAGTTCGATCCGCTGACAGGGGGGNCTGACGGCGATGGCTGCTCCCTGGTCTCGGCGATCTCCGCGGCGGATTTCCAGGCGCTGGTGGGTGATGTTCTCTTCGCGGTGGGTGATACCAGGCCGCTGGCGCTGCGGGTGGAATCGGCGCTCGGTGCCGGTGCTGTCCTTGACCTTCCGATCGCGGTTCCGGTGCTCGAATCCATCGAGCTCGAGGCGTGTCGGCAAGAGGTTCCAGTCGCTCCTGAAGGGGAGGGCGTGAAATGATACAGCCGGACAAAACAGCGGCATGGCAGCTGGGTGAGCAGCTCGCTCCCGCCTATCATCGCTCAGGAGGGGANACCCTGGAGGGCTGCCTGCGGACGGNCCAGGCTCTCGTCGACGAGATGGTCGAGCTGCTCAGTGGTGAGGATCGCGAGGATGCGCGGTTTCATGAGCTCCTCGCCGAGGCGGGGGTTCTGCTCGATGCTCCCCACGGTGCAGGAGCCACGGAGCTGGGACTCCTTTCCCTTCTTTCNCGGAACCTGNCGAGGCCGGGTATCTGGCAGGGAGTCGGTCTCGACAGGATCTCCAGCCGCAGGGTGAAAGTTCGGGGCCCCGGTTCACGGGGAGGATTCGTTCTCGCCTGGACACGCTCTCAGCTGGAGGAACCGCCGCCGGAGGCTCCTCTTACGGCTGAGCTCCTTCCACCTGGCGTGGAGGCNCAGGCGGTGNTCCTCGACGAGGAGCCGGGAGCCGGTACGCCCCTTGTCGGGCGGGTCATCAGGGCTGAGCTGTTCTGGCAGGGGCGGGGATAATACCTGNCGCCACCCGTAAAAAANCCCGGTCCGGAGAGAAGTGCTCCGAACCGGGGCATTCCGGTTTCACGGCCGGCTGTATCGCGGCCCTAATTGACCCGGCCGGGTCTCGAGCAGGCCGGATTGGATTCTTCGCAGCCCAGCTTGTAGCTCGGGATTCCCGGCTCGTAGGTTTCACAGATCGGGTTGGGACCATCCCAGGTTGCCGGCGGTACCCCTCCGAGGAAGAGGAACTGCAGGAGCTGGACGGCATCGGTCAGATTGGGGCTCCCGTTTCCATCGGTGTCGCAGGCCGCCATGCAGCCGGGCCTCTCACCGCCGATGAANAGGAAATTGAGCAGGTAGACGGCGTCGGAGAGCTGCGGGTTGGTGTTGCCGTTGCGGCAGATGGAGCGGACAAAATAGATGGGTCCGGCGGGTCCCCCCGTGTCGCAGACATCNCCCATCCCGTCCTCGTCCTCGTCGGCCTGGTCGGGGTTGGCGNCGTTGANGCANTTGTCGCATTCGTCGCCTACACCATCACCATCGGNATCTTCCTGGGCCGAGTTGGAAACATCCGGACANTTGTCNTCGTGGTCAAGGACATCGTCNCCATCNGAGTCGATCNCCTCGGTGCAGAGNATNCTGTCGGATCCNTAGCAGCCTTCCTCCATGTAGCTGAAGAACTGGAGGACGATCCTGTCCCCAGCGACCGTACCNTCGACAANGGNCTCCTCGACTCTTTGNCCTATGCTCTCGACGTATTCCGGCTCCAGCTCGCCGGAGCGCAGCACGTAGANATCCAGGGAGTAGTAGGGAACGTTGTTGGTCCAGGTGGCGGTGGTTCTTCCGNCCCCTGCCGGATCGTAGGAACAAACCGCGACGCCCTCGATCGGATCGGTATAGGGAGACTCAGGAAGAATAGTGATCCCCAGTACGGTAAATTCGCTCGGTCCCTCCGGAGCCGCGCAGACACCCTGCACTCCGATTGAAAAGGCGCCCAGGGGGAAGCCTGCGATATTCACGGCGTTGGGATTGTCTCCCGCTGCTTCATCGAAGGGGAAGGTGACCGGCCCGGCGCCCAGGATATTCGTATCTACACTTAGGTTGATCCCGACGGCGTAGGGGTTCTCCATGCCGATCCAGTCGGCTCGCACCTGTCCGAGCCCGCCGGCTCCTCCGTAGAGTGTCTGGCAGACATCGAGGGCGGCAACGGGATTGCACTGCTCTTCACAGGTGATCGTGCAGCAGGGNCCNTCCGTNATGCAGCCGAGATAGAAGATATTGCCGAGCGCATCAGGNGGCGTCCAGGAGCCCTGCAGGCTGATGCAGTATTCACCGGAGGNTAATCCGCCAAAGAGGATTCCCGGCGGCAGNGCNTCGGCTACCAGCGCGTCGTTGAGAAATACCAGGTAGGTCGAGGCGCCGGCATTGGCGCCAAAGGTGACGNCNATTTCGCAGTNGCCGTTCTCATCGATCTCGCGCTGGCCGCATTGGATGTTGTTGAGATCGACAGGCTCGTCGGGGAAGGGAGGCGCGTCGTAGACCGTGAGGGTCANCTCCTCGAGGGTGCCGTTGTTGAGCTCCTCGATCCTGATGGTGTGNTCGCCGGCCTCGATNCCCACGAGGTTGAAGCCGTTGATGTCGGGNCCTGTTCCATCATCNAGNATNTCCTGNAGGATTCCCGNGANCGGGTCGCCGAATTGCTCGTCATCGACGAAGANCAGGANTCCATCGGAGTTGGCCGGGCTTGTTTCAGTCCAGCGCAGGCCGAGGACATTGCAGGCCTCTCCGCCGCAGTCCTGCCTGAAGAGTAACGCCTCGTCATTCTCGCAGCTCGATCCGGAATAGTAGAACTGCACAACGTTAAGGGCGGACAGGTCCGCGCCGCCGCCATCTCCGCGGTTCTCCTCCATGGCCCGGAAGATCTCGCGCTGTCGAGCGGTGAGGGTGGTCAGTGCGACTCCCTCGCTCCGGGCAATCACTTTCGGTCCGGGCGGTACCAGGCGGTACCTCGTGGAAGGAACCCGCTGCTCGATGTTCAAGCTCGTCGCCGGCAGGTCGCCCGCATCCAGGGGCGGGTTCGCCACGTAGAACAGGAACGTAAAAACCAATAAAGAGAAATGATGGTGTCCAACCCTCATGCCTGACTCCTATAGAAAATTCCCACGTGAGTGTCTGGAGGAAGCATCGCTACGCTCTAACCGCGAAGAACCCTATTGCCCCATGAATTGACGCCCACTCCCGATACTCGATCAAGAGTCCTTCTCTATCGAGAATACCACCGGGCTAAGGATATCAAAGGGTTTTCAGTTTCCGTTGCAGGGGAAATTTTCTATTTTTTTCCGGACGCCGGGCGCCTCGGAGCCGCTGATAAACCCGTGCTCGAGGATCCTGGCGGTCAGTCCCCAGACCTCAAAGCCATCGAGCTCGAAGGTGAGGATCTCTCTCTCCT